>NZ_CP024902.1:3009504-3619008 GCF_003330765.1 Burkholderia pyrrocinia
AGCCCGCATCGAGGATGAAGGCCTGGCCCGGCTCGAGCGTCGTCTTGCCGTTCTCGAACTTGCCGACGCGGATCTTCGGGCCCTGGAGGTCGGCCATGATCGCGATCTCGCGGCCAACCTTGCGGGCGGCCTCGCGCACCATCTCGGCGCGCTGGCGGTGATCGTCGGCCGTGCCGTGCGAAAAATTGAGCCGCACGACGTCGAGGCCCGCCTGCATCATCTGCAGCAGAATCTCCGGCGAACTGGAGGCCGGGCCGATCGTGGCGACTATCTTGGTGGCGCGCTGCATGAAACTCCTCATCTGGATCAAGGTGGATGCGCTGGGTGAAACGCTGCGAGAGCCGGAAGCGGCAGGCCCAGCGGCCGCCGCTCCGGAGGGCGTGCCGGTGCTTGCGCCCGGCATCGCTTTGTTCTGAATCTCGTGGTGCTGCACGGCCGCGTCGCCGGCGGCCGCCGGTGCGCGCGGGGCGGTGTTCGCCCGCGCGGGCGCGCGTTTGCGCTTGCCCGCGCCGGCCGGCTGCTCCGCTTTCGCGGAGCGCGCGGCCTTCGTCACCCCTGCGCGCGCCGCCACGCTCAGGCCGCCCGCGTTTCGAGCACTTCCACCGCCGGCAGCTTCTTCCCCTCGAGGAACTCGAGGAAGGCGCCGCCGCCCGTCGAGATGTAGCTGACCTGGTCGTGAATGCCGTACTTCGCGATGGCCGCAAGCGTGTCGCCGCCGCCCGCGATCGAGAACGCGGACGATTTGGCGATCGCTTCGGCGAGCGTCTTGGTGCCATTGCCGAACTGGTCGAACTCGAACACGCCGACCGGGCCGTTCCACACGATCGTGCCGGCCTTCTCGAGCTGGCTCGCGAGCGCCTTGGCCGTGTCCGGGCCGATGTCGAGGATCATGTCGTCCGCTTCGATGTCAGCGACCTGCTTCACCGTGGCCGCGGCCGTCGGCGAGAATTCCTTGGCCGTCACGACATCGGTCGGGATCGGCACCGACGCGCCGCGCTTGCGTGCGTCGTCGATGATCGCCTTCGCGTCGCCGACGAGGTCGGTTTCCGCGAGCGACTTGCCGATCGGCAGGCCGGCCGCGAGCATGAACGTGTTCGCGATGCCGCCACCGACGATCAGCTGGTCGACCTTCTCGGCCAGCGACTTCAGGATCGTCAGCTTGGTCGACACCTTCGAGCCCGCGACGATTGCCACCAGCGGGCGTGCCGGGTTGCCGAGCGCCTTGCCGAGCGCGTCGAGTTCGGCGGCGAGCAGCGGGCCCGCGCACGCGACCGGCGCGTACTTCGCGATCCCGTGCGTGGTCGCTTCCGCGCGGTGCGCGGTGCCGAACGCGTCGTTCACGTACACGTCGCAGAGCTTCGCCATCTTTTGCGCGAGCTCGTCCGAATTCTTCTTCTCGCCCTTGTTCACGCGGCAGTTCTCGAGCAGCACGACCTGGCCCGGCGCGACGATCACGCCGTTCTCGACCCAGTTCGAGACGAGCGGCACGTCGCGGCCGAGCAACTCGGCGAGGCGCTTCGCGACCGGCGCGAGCGAGTCTTCCGGCTTGAATTCGCCTTCGGTCGGGCGGCCGAGGTGCGACGTGACCATCACGGCCGCGCCGGCGTCGAGCGCGGCCTGGATGGCCGGCACGGACGCGCGCACGCGCGTGTCCTCGGTGATGTTGCCCCGATCGTCCTGCGGGACGTTCAGGTCGGCGCGGATGAACACCCGCTTGCCGGCGAGCTGGCCGGCGGCGATCAGGTCGGTAAGACGCTTGACTTGGCTCATGTTGAACAGATTGAAGTAGTGGATGGGGAAAGGGGATTCACGCTGGATGTGCGCGGGCTGCCGCGAAAGGGCGCCGGATGCGGCCGTGGCTGGCGGTTCGCATGACGCGCACGGGTAAAAAATCTCGAACGGGCATTCTAGCCGATCCACCCGGCAGACTGACCCGTGCGGCGGCGAATTCCGCCTATTTGGGATCGCGCGCGGAAACGGTCACATTTCTGCAGCGCAGCAATTCACCCACGCAAGCGGCAGGCGCTCGGCGGGCCGGAACGGCGGCCCATCAGAAGATCAGACGCAGCGCGGTGAACACGAGCATCCCGACGACGATCGTGCCGAGCATGCTGCGCCGCCACAAAAACCAGCCGAGGCCGGCGAGCGCCGCGTAGAACGGATGGTTGGACAGCGCGAACGACAGACCGGCCGGCGTTTCGAGCACGTCGGGCAGCACGACGGCGACAAGCGCGGCCGCCGGCGCGTAGCGCAGCGCGCGCTGCGCGCGTTCGGGCAGCACGGTACGCTCGCCGCCGATCAGGAACAGCGCGCGCGTGACGGCCGTGACGATCGTCATCCCGATGATGACGATCCAGATCTCCGTCGCGCTCATTCGATCTCCTTTTCCTGCACGGTTTCGGTGCGAATGCGCCGCCAGTCGGCCCGTTCGACGAAGAAATCGGCCATGCTGCCGGCCGCGAGCGCAGCGAGCACCGCGATCGGCAGCGCGAGCCGGTACGGCAGGTCGAACGCGACGAGCGACACGATGCCCGCGACCGCGACCGCCGCGAGCGTCGAGCGGTTCGCGACCGCCGACACCATGATCGGGATCAGCGCGAGCGTGCCGGCCAGCTCGAGGCCCCAGCTCGCGGGAAAGAAGCTCGCGAGCAGGATGCCGGCGAGCGACGACACCTGCCACGACACCCAGCTCGCGAGCGCCATCCCCCAGAAATACGCCTCCTTGCCCGGCACCTGGCCGTTCGCGAAGCCCTGTTTCTGGAACAGCAGGTAGATTACGTCGCCGTTGAAATAGCCGATCGCGAGACGCCGCCACAGCGGCAGGTAGGAAAAATGGGGAGCAAGCCCGGCGCTGAAGATCACGAAGCGCATGTTGACCATCGCGGCCGTGAGCAGCACGGTCCAGATCGGCAGCTTCGCGGCGAGGAGCGGCAGCACTGCGAGTTGCGACGAGCCCGCGTAGACGAGCAGCGACATCGCGCTCGCCTGCCCGAGCGTCATGACCGACTTGCTCATCGCAATGCCGGTGACGAGCCCCCAGGACAGAATCGCCATCAGTGTCGGGGAATAGTCGCGCGCGCCCTGGATCAGCGCGAAGCGGTCGGTGGCGGACAATCGAGCGAGCATGGGAAAGCGGGCCGCAGCGGGCGGTTCGTCGGGACGCCGGCGCCTCCTGCCGGCACGACCCGTCATTATTGGAATCGGTGCCGGACGATTATAGCGCCGGCCCCGCGCCGACCGACCGGATCGTCGCCAAATGACGCTAAAATGAGCGTCTTTCAGGCTCAACGCTGCACACAACCGCATCCCAGGAGAATCCTATGTCAATGGCCGACCGCGACGGCAAGATCTGGATGGACGGCAAGCTGATCGACTGGCGCGACGCCAAGATCCACGTCCTGACCCACACGCTGCACTACGGCATGGGCGTCTTCGAGGGCGTGCGCGCGTACAAGGCGGCTGACGGCAGCACCGCGATCTTCCGCCTGCGCGAGCACACGAAACGTCTGCTGAATTCGGCAAAGATCTTCCAGATGGACGTGCCGTTCGACCAGGAAACGCTCGAAGCCGCGCAACTCGAAGTCGTGCGCGAGAACAAGCTCGAGTCGGGCTACCTGCGCCCGATCATCTGGGTCGGCTCGGAAAAGCTCGGCGTGTCGGCGAAGGGCAACACGATCCACGTCGCGATCGCCGCGTGGCCGTGGGGCGCGTACCTCGGCGAGGACGGCCTCGCGAAGGGCATCCGCGTGAAGACGTCATCGTTCACGCGCCACCACGTGAACGTGTCGATGGTGCGCGCGAAGGCGTCGGGCTGGTACGTGAACTCGATCCTGGCGAACCAGGAAGCGACGGCCGACGGCTACGACGAAGCGCTACTGCTCGACGTCGACGGCTACGTGTCGGAAGGCTCCGGCGAGAACTTCTTCCTCGTGAACAACGGCAAGCTGTACACGCCCGACCTGGCGTCGTGCCTCGACGGCATCACGCGCGACACGATCATCACGCTCGCCAAGGATGCCGGCATCGAGGTGATCGAGAAGCGCATCACGCGCGACGAGGTCTACACGGCCGACGAAGCGTTCTTCACCGGCACGGCCGCCGAAGTCACGCCGATCCGCGAGCTCGACAACCGCACGATCGGCAGCGGCGCGCGCGGCCCCGTCACGGAAAAGCTGCAGTCGGCGTTTTTCGATATCGTGTCGGGCAAGAACCCGAAGTACGCGCACTGGCTGACGAAGGTCTGAGCGCGCCGCGCCACCGACCGCCCCACAAAAGAGTGATAAGAGAAAGTCTCATGAGTGAAATCAAGGAAATGCCGCTGGTCGAGCTGACGGCCAAGGATCTTCCCGCCTACTGCCCGAACCCGGCCATGGCGCGCTGGAGCGCTCACCCGCGCGTCTTCATCGACGTCTCGCACGGCGAAGCGCGCTGCCCGTACTGCGGCACGCGCTACAAGCTGCGCGACGGCGAGGTCGTCAAGGGCCACTGAACCCGGGCGGCCGGGCCCGCGGGCCCGCCGACTCGCGAGGCGGCGCAGCCGGATGCCCGGCGCGCCGCCCTTCTCCATTCTGGCAACCCGAACGCGGCGCCCGCGCGCCGTGCTTCATTACGACATCGGAAGTCGACCTGATGCGTCGAGCGCTGGTTATCGCACCGAATTGGATCGGTGACGCATTGATGGCGCAGCCGCTTTTTGCGCTGCTGAAGAAACTCCATCCCCGCATCGCGATCGATGCCGTCGCGCCCTCGTGGGTCGCGCCCGTGCTCGAGCGGATGCCCGAGATCCACGATGTCTACGCGACCGATCTCGCGCATGGCAAGCTGCAGCCGCTGCGCCGCTGGCAGCTCGCGAGCGACCTGCGCGACGTCGGCTACGACGCGGCGTACGTGCTGCCGAATTCGCTGAAGTCCGCGGTGATCCCGTGGCTCGCGAACATCCCGCTGCGGATCGGCTACACGGGCGAGCACCGCTACGGGCTGCTGAACGTGCGGCACGCGAACCCCGACAAGTCGGGCGAGCGCCCGCCGATGACAACCCACTACGCGGCGCTCGCATATGCGCCGGGCGCGAAGCTGCCCGAGTCGATGAAGACGCTGCCCGCACCGCGCCTCGACGCCGACCTGAACGAGACGGCGCGCGTGTCCGCGCGTTTCAATCTCGATACGCGCAAGCCGCTCGTCGTGTTCTGCCCCGGCGCAGAATACGGCCCGGCCAAGCGCTGGCCGCCCGAGCACTTCGCGTCGCTCGCGACGATCGTGCACCAGTCGTTCCCGTATACGCAGATCGTCGCGCTCGGCTCGCAGAAGGACGCCGCGGCCGCGCAGGCGATCGCCGACCACGCGCCGAACGTGCGCAACCTGTGCGGGCAGACGTCGCTCTCCGAGGCGTGCGCGCTGATCGCGCGCGCGAACGCGGTCGTCACCAACGATTCGGGGCTGATGCACGTCGCCGCCGCACTGCGCCGGCCGCTCGTCGCGCTGTACGGCTCGACGGATCCGCGCCACACCCCTCCGCTGTCGGACCTGGCAAAGGTACAATGGCTGCATCTCGAATGCAGTCCCTGCTTCGAACGCGAGTGCCCGCTCGGCCACCTGAAATGCCTGCGCGAACTCGGTCCCGAGCAGGTATTCGGCGATTTGCGCGGCATGCTCGTCGGGCAGCGCTGACCCTGGCCGGCAGCGTCGCCCGGCGCGCCGGGCAATCCGATTCACCGGTGTGCGGCGGCTCCATCCGGGCCGCCGCGCTGAATACGGCGCGCGACGCGCGCGAGAGATAAACCCGATGCCACGTTTTGCCCGCCTCTTCGAAGCCGCAGCCGATACGCTCAACGCTTACTACCAGGCCGTCGCCGATGCCAATCTCGACGCGCTGCTGGCGTTGTGGATCGACGAGGATTTCGCCAGCTGCGTGTGGGCGGACGGCGAGCATCTGCACGGCCTCGACCAGATCCGCAGCGGGCTCGCCAATCGCCTCGCGACGCGCCCCGTGACGATCGAACCGCTCGATATCCGCGTTTACGACAGCCTCGGCACGGTCGTCTACACGATCGCCGAAGCGCATCAGCAGGCCGACCTGACGGCCGAACCCGACATGGTTTTCGCGACGTACGTGATGATCCACGAACGCGGCGAATGGCGCATCGCGCACATCCACGCGAGCCCGATTCCCGAACAGGCGGCCGGGCAGTTCGCCGCCAAGATCCGCCATGGGCAGGGCCCGCTGCACTGACGAATCGACGAAGAAATGAAGTGGGGCGATCATGAGTACGGCTTCTCCGCCCACCTCGCCGCTGGCCGGGGCCCACGCCCCTGACGACGACGCATTGCGCTATCGCGCACCACGCTGGCTGCCGAACAGCCATGCGCAAACCATCGTGCCCGCGCTGTTCGCGCGGCGTCCGGTCGTCGCGTACCGACGAGAGCGATGGGAAACCCCCGACCACGATTTCATCGACCTCGACTGGGTCGCCCACCTCGACAGTGCCGCGCCGCGGCCCGACGCGCCGCTGTTCGTGCTGTTCCACGGCCTCGAAGGCAGCTCCGGCTCGCACTATGCGCTCGCGATGATGGCCGCCGCGCGCGCGAAGGGCTGGCACGCCGTCGTGCCGCACTTCCGCAGTTGCAGCGGCGAGATCAACCGCCGGCCGCGCTTCTACCATCTCGCCGACAGCGCCGAGGTCGACTGGATCCTGCGCCGGCTCGCCGCGCAGCACCGAGGGCCGCTGGTCGCGGCCGGCGTGTCGCTCGGCGGCAATGTGCTGCTGCGCTGGCTCGGCGAGCATCGCAGCGACACGTCGATCCTGCGGGCGGCCGCCGCGATCTCGACGCCGATCGACGTGCACGCGGGCGGCCTCGCGCTGTCGCAGGGGTTCGCGATGATCTACACGCGCAGCTTCCTGAAGACGCTCAAGCGCAAGGCGCTCGCGAAGCTCGACCAGTACCCGGGGCTGTTCGACCGCGACGCGATGCTGCAGGCCGTGACGATGCGCGATTTCGACGAGGTCGTGACCGCGCCGCTGCACGGTTTCGCGGACGCGGACGACTACTGGACGAAGGCGACGACGCGGCCGCTGCTGCCCGCGATCGACGTGCCGACGCTGATCCTCAACGCCCGCAACGACCCGTTCCTGCCCGAATCGGCGCTGCCGGGCCCGGCCGACGTATCGCCGGCCGTCGAGCTCGACCAGCCCGCGGACGGCGGCCATGCGGGCTTCATGACCGGGCCGTTCCCCGGCCGCCTCGACTGGCTGTCGGCGCGGGTGTTCGGCTATTGCTCGAAATTCGTCGACCATGGATGACATCGTCAGACAAGCGCTCGCCAAATGGCCGGACGTGCCGCACTGCACGGGCTGGCTGCTGCTCGACCGGCGCGGCGAATGGCGGCTGCGCGACGACGCGGCGCAAGCGGCCGGCGAGCTCGGCTCGCCGGTCCGGCATGCGGCGCTGAACGCGTTCATCGGCCGCAACTACGAATGCGACGCGCAGGGCCAGTGGTTCTTCCAGAACGGGCCGCAGCGCGTGTACGTCGAGCTCGCCTATACGCCGTGGGTCGTCCGGCTCGCCGAGCACGACGGACAGCTCACGCTCACCGACCAGACGGGCGCACCGTTCGAACCGGGTGAAGCATGGCTCGACGATGGGGGCGGCGTGCTGTTTCGCGATACCGGCACGCCGCCGCGCGTCGCGGCGCTGCACGATCACGACCTCGGGCTGTTCGCCGATCACGCGGATTTCGACGCCGCGCCGCCCGTGCTGCGCTGGCGCGACGGCCGCACGCTGCCGCTCGGCAACATCGTCTGCGCCGACGTGCCCGCGCGGTTCGGCTATGTCGCGAGCCCGGCGCGACACGCACGCGACGCGGCCGACGGCGGCAACTGACCCGCAGTCGCCCCACCCGCGTTCGCCGCGCGACGGCCGCTACCCGCGGCCGTTCTTCTCGTCCTCGCGCTCTTCCTTGTAGCGCGCCTCGAATTCCAGCAGCCGCGCGCCGATGATCGATTGCTCATAGAACGACACTTCCTTCGCGTCGCGCGCTTCCTTCAGCTGGCGGATCGCCGACGGCCAAGCGCCGTCGAGCGCGAGTTTCTCCGCGAGCGCGCGGCGCCGCGCGAGCACGTCGCCCTTGCCGTCGCTCGCCTTCGCGAGGTAGTCCCACCAGTCCGGCTGCTCGGGATCGGCCTTCGCCTGCGCGCGTGCGAGCGCCTGCGCCTCGGCGAAGCGGCGCGCGGCGATCAGCGCCTGCAGGTGCGCGACGATCGCCGCGTGCGACGCCGGCCAGCGCCGCTGAGCGAGCGCCGCGAGCCGCACCGCGTCGTCGGTCCGGCCCGCGCGGCGCGCGATGTCGGCGGCCAGCACGTCGAGGCTCGGCGAACTCGTCACCGGATCGTCCTCGCGCCGCTCGCGCGCATCGAACGCGGCGCGTGCCGACGCGAGCGCCTTGCCGGCCGCGTCGTATTCGCCGAGCAGCAGGTTCGCGAGCGCGATGCCGTACCCGTTCGCCGCGACGTTCGGCGCCGTGCGATCGTCGATCTCGAGCTGCATCCGGCGCGCTTCGGCCGCGATATCGGTCGGCGCACGGTTCTGCAGGATACGCAGCCGCGCGCGCACGAACCCGTATTCGGCCGACTGGCGCGGCTGCCGGTACGGCGCGCGGCGCGCGCGATCTTCCATATCCGCGATCCGCTCGCCGGTCAGCGGGTGCGTGCGCGCATAGGCCGGCACGCCCGCATCGCCCATCGATGCGCGATCGAGCCGTTCGAAGAAGCCCGGCATCCCGTACGGATCGTAGCCCGCGCCCGCGAGCAGCTGGAAGCCGACGCGATCGGCCTCGCGCTCGGCCGAACGCGAGAAGCGCAGCTGGTTGTCGACCGCGTAGGCCTGCCCGCCCACCGCGATCGCGCTGCCGAGATCGCCGCTTCTCGCCAGCACGCCGGCCAGCACGCCGAGCAGCATCGTCGCGAGCGCCGTGTAGCCGGTCTTCTCGCTCGCGCCGATCATCCGCGCGATATGCCGCTGCAGGACGTGCCCCATCTCGTGGCCGACCACCGATGCGAGCTCCGACTCCGTCTGCGTCGTGACGACGAGCCCGCTGTTGATCCCGATGAAGCCGCCCGGCATCGAGAACGCGTTGATCTGCGGATCGCGCACCGGGAACAGGTCGAAGTCCGGTGTGTAGCCGCCGATGTAGCGCGCGGCGGCCGCGGCCGCGAGCCGCGCCGCCATCGCGTTCAGGTAGTCGCGCACGAGCCAGTCGTCGAGATAGTCGGGGTCGCGCCGCACTTCGCGCATCACGCGCTCGCCGAGCCGGCGCTCGGCCCGCGGCGTCAGTGAACCGCCGGAGCCGTCGCCGAGGTCGGGCAGCTCGAGGGCGCGGAGCGGCGCGCGCAGGCTCGCGGCCGGCGCCGACGCGCCATCCGCGCCCGAAAACCGGCTCTCCGCGCCGCCGTACGTGCCGAAAACGCCGGTCGCGATGCCGGATGGCACGGTGGAAATCGACGGGGAGCCGCCGGTCGCCGGCTCGAGCGGCGGCGCGGACACGCTCTGCGCATGGCCGCTCGGCGGCAACGCGAGCGCCGCCGACAGCGACACCGCAAGCAACTGTTTGACACGCATGGCAGGATGAAAACGACACCGCCCCGCGCGCCGGGCGCGCATCGCGGCGTTTGGTCTGAATATTCCGGTCATTGTACCGGCGCCGCCGCGACTGTCTCGTGCCGCGCATGCCGCATCTGCGCCCCCGGCGACGCGAACGCCGCTGCTATGATAGGCGCCCGTTGAGACGGAGCATGACATGTCAGGACTCACCCATTTCGATGCCGCCGGCCATGCGCATATGGTCGACGTCGGCGGCAAGCAGGAAACACAACGCATCGCGATCGCGCGCGGCACGATCCGGATGCTGCCGGCAACGTTCGCGCTGATCCGCGACGGCAAGGCAAAGAAAGGCGACGTGCTCGGCGTCGCGCGCATCGCGGCAATCCAGGGCGCAAAGCGTACGGCCGACCTCATTCCGCTGTGTCATCCGCTCGCGCTGACACGTGTGGCCGTCGACTTCGAACTCGACGACGCGCTGCCGGGCGTCCACTGCGTCGTGCAGGTCGAGACGTTCGGGCGAACCGGCGTCGAGATGGAAGCGCTGACCGCCGTGCAGGTCGGGCTGCTGACCGTCTACGACATGTGCAAGGCGGTCGATCGCGGGATGGTGATTACCGATGTGAGCGTGCGGGAGAAGCGCGGCGGGAAGTCGGGAGACTGGAAGGCGGAGGAGACAGCCGGCTGAGCGGCCGGGACGCCGCCAGCAGGTAAATTCGGGATAAAGCCAGTTATCTCATACAATTACCGGATTCCGCACGGGAGAGCGTGCGAACCAGCACAAAAAGAGCGAGCACTGGTGATGAATTCGCAAGAGTTAAGAAGCGCACTGCTGGCCGGGCCGATTCAGGACGAGCGACTTGTCAAACTGGATACGCCGCTCGGTTCCGATGTCCTGCTGCCCCATCGCATCAAGGGGCGATCCCGGCTCGGGCATCATTTCGAGTTCACCGTTGACGCCGTTTCGGTGTCCGACGACATCGAACTCAAGAAGCTGATCGCGCAACCGGTCACGCTGCGGATCCAGCAGGCCGACAAATCGTACGCGCCCCACCACGGGTATGTGCACTCGGCACGCCGACTCGGGTCGGACAGCGGCGTCACGCACTACCAGATCGCCTTCGCGTCGTTCCTGCACTTCCTGAAGTTCCGCCGCGACCAGCGCATCTGGCAGGACAAATCTGCCGACGACATCATCGCCGACGTACTGAACCAGCACCCGCAGGCCAAGGGCAACTTCGTCTTCCGGCTCTATCAGCCGCTGCCCGCTCGTTCGTTCTGCATGCAGTACGAGGACGACTGGAATTTCGTGCACCGCCTGATGGAATCGGAAGGCCTGTACGGCTTCTGGGAGCAGGCGGACGACGGCAAGTCGCACAAACTCGTCGTCGTCGACCGGATCGACGCGCTACCCGCGCTGTCGCCACAAACCGTCCGCTTTCATCACGCCGGCGCAAACGACGAAGCCGATTCGCTCGTCCAGTTCTCCGGCACGCGCACGCTGCGAAGCGTCGCACGCACGACACGCACGTTCGACTACAAGCAGCCGCCCACCGCGTCGAATCCGAAGGCAATCCATACGCCGACGATCGCGAACCAGGGCGACCTGCCGCAGCAACTCGAAGTCTACGAATACACGGGCGCCTATACCTACCCCGAACAGTCTCGCGGCGACCATCTGTCGAAGATCTGGATGGAGGAGCAGGAGTCGCACGCGAAGCGCTTTCATGGCATCGGCGGCGTGCGCCGCATGGACGCGGGACGCACCTTCGAACTGGCCGAACACCCCGCGCACGACAAGGACGATGCCGGCCAGCGCGAATTCGCCGTGATCGAGACGGCGTGGATCATCGCGAACAATCTGCCCGTCGCCGATCCGCAGGCCGGGTTCCCGCACAGCCTGCAGGCTGAAATCGGCGACCTCGCGCAGTCGAGCGGCGCGGACCTGTCGCGTGTTTCCCATCCGGACGGCAGCGAGGGATTCTTCCAGATCAGCATCGAAGCACAACGCACGACGGTGCCGTTCCGCAGCCCGCTCGAGCACGCCAAGCCGCCGATGCACCTGCAATCGGCGATCGTCGTCGCGCCGCAGGGCGAGGAAGTCCATACCGACGAACTCAACCGGATCAAGGTCCGCTTCCACTGGGATCGCCTCAACGACGGCGACGAGAAGGCGTCGTGCTGGCTGCGTGCCGCCGCATCGGATTCGGGCAACGGCTATGGCGCCGTTCACCCCCACCGCAGCGGCGAGGAAGTGCTGGTCGATTTTCTCGGCGGCGACTGCGATCGCCCGCTCGTCGTCGGGAAGCTGTACAACGGCGCGACGAGCCCGCAATGGCACAGCAACGGCATCCTGTCCGGATACCGGTCGAAGGAATACGCGGGCGCCGGCTACAACCAGCTGGTGCTCGACGACGCGACAGCGCAGAACCGCGTGCACCTGTACAGCAGCCAGGCCAACGCGCATCTGCACCTCGGCTACCTGATCGACCACACGGGCAACAACCGCGGCAGCTATCTCGGCAGCGGTTTCGACCTGCGATCCGACGCCTTCGGCGCGGTTCGCGCGAACCGCGGGCTCTACGTCACCACGCATCCGAAACAGCCGGCCAGCCAGCCGCTCGACGTCCAGGAGACGCAACAGCAGCTCGTCAGGGCGGAAGGCCTGATGGAAGCGATGTCGGATGTCAGCACCCAGCATCAGGGCGAGTCGCTCGATCCCGGTCATGCGGCATTGAAGCAGTTCAGCGATGCGACGCAGAACAGCGTGACCGGCAGCGCGTCGGGCGGGCGAACCGGCGGCGGCGGAACCGGCAGCGCCAATGCGTTCAAGGAACCCGTGATGCTGTTCGGCAGCCCGGCCGGCATCGGGTTGTCGACGCAGCAATCCGTGCAGTTCGCCGCGGACCAGCACGTCAACCTCGTCAGCGGACAGAGCACCCATGTCGCCGCCGGGAAATCGCTGATCGCGAGCGTCATCGACCGGATCAGCCTGTTCGCGCAGAACGCGGGCATGAAGCTGTTCGCCGGCAAGGGCAAGGTGGAAATCCAGGCACACGCGGACAACATCGAGTTGACCGCGCAGAAGGCGCTGAAGCTGATGGCGGTCACCGAGTCGATCGAAGGCGCCGCGGCGAAGGAAATCCTGCTGACGTCCGGCGGCGCGTACATCCGCATCGCGGACGGCAACATTGAGGTGCACGCGCCCGGCAAGATCGACATCAAGGGTGCGCAGCACGCGTTCAGCGGGCCCACGCACCTGTCGCAAACGATGCCGACGCTGCCGAACTCGAGCGGCAACTACGATCAGGCGTTCATCGCGCACTGGGCCGGCACCGACATTCCGGTCGCGAACACGCGGTACCAGATGTTCTCGAACGGCAAGCTGCTCTCGGAAGGCGTCACCAATGCGGCAGGTGAGACGGGGCTCACGCAGAGCCACGTACCGCATGACGTCGTCGTCAAGTTTCTAGGGAAATCGAATGGCTGACGGACAACAGGACAACAACGTGCTCGGCAGCGGCTCGGGGATGCTGACGCCGACGGGGTACAAGGATCGGCCGAAGGTTGAGATCAACATCTGCGACAAGCATGTGACGCCGGCGGCGGATTCCGTCATCGGCCACTGCACCTACTATTACCAGCCGCTGCACGGCGAGTATATGGAGACGGTCGAAAAGGTCAGCAAAGCGAGTATCTGGGAGACGGTCAAGGCGTTTGCGACGTCGTGGGATCCATGGAAAGACCAGAAAGTCGCCCAGCGACTACTGCATCGGCGGGAGGATCTGATCAAACCGGACAGCAGTGATTCCGACTGGTCCCGTCACGGCAATTTCATGATGCGTCATATCGGGTGCGGGCATAAGCCGCCGGGATACTACGTCAGCTACGGCTATTACTACTGCTCGAACTACGGCGCAAAACTCGCGCCGCGGCTGACCGACACGGGCAAGGCCTGGCTGGCAAGCGCGCGCTGGTTTCTCCAGCACTACATGGAACAGGGGTTGCAGCAAAACATGCGCGGCGACGCCATTTCCATCCGAGGCAAGAAGCCGAACAGCGGCACCTGCGCGATGACAATTCCGCAGTACTCACTGGAACTGGACGACTACACGTTCAAGACGTTCGCGTTCAAGACCCACCCGCTCGCGTACCTCGACGGCGGCCTCGCCGGACTCGGGCCGCTCGATATGGTCAAGATCCTGGGCGAGCCCAATACCCAGGAATGGGGTGATGTCAGAACGCTGTATCAGGCGTACGACAGCGGCGTCGGTGTCGGCAAGCAATATTTCGACAATACGGTGGATTACGCGAAGGCCGCAGGCAACGCAGCAAGCAACGCCGTCAACGAACACGTCGTTGACCCGGTTGCGCAGGCACTCGAAAAATTGATGTCGAAATGAAATGACCAGAAAACTCCTGAAGCTGTCGCTCGGTGCGACAGCGTTGCTCATTGTTCTGATCGTCGGATACACCTATATGTCGAATGACTGGCAAGTCGTTTCCAATAACTTCATGAAGAACAGCAAGCCCTACGGCGGCGGTGACTTCGTGATAACGGGAAATGAAGCAATCACGCTGAAGATCAGCGATCCCGAGATCACCTTCAAGCCGTACGCGGAATGGAAGGACAAGGAAAAGGCCGAGCCGGCCGAAGCCTGGATGAATGACAGCCGCGAAACGCTGAACAGGACGTCGGTCGAATTCTGGCGCGGCCCCGTCAACGGCGACATGACGCGCCATTTCAAGCAGCAGGGCCAGAATGCCGCGTGGTGGCACGCCAAGGACTGGGCCGTCGAATTCGTCAGCACCGGCTGGATGGACTACAAGTCGCCGCAGCCCGCCGACGGGTTGACGCCGCAAGTGACCAAGCTCTGGAAGTCGTCCAACGGCGGACGGGACTGGGTCCAACTCGCGTGGCCCGAGGACCGGAACATCGGTCGCCTGCTGTTCCTCGATCCTCAGCGCGGCTATGCGATCGGCTGGGGCCCGCACGTATGGCGCACGTCCGATGGCGGTCAATCGTGGCAGGAGGTCGTGCTGCCGCCTGACGCTCGCGATACCGGTAAGCCGCGACGCCAGTTCGACGGCGTCGACCTCGGTCCCGACGGCGTGCTGCGCGTGGCGTACCACGTCGCACAGACCGAACACATACCGGCGGGAAGCGTGGTCTACCGGCTCGGCTGGGAACAGCACGAGTTCATCGCCGATGTCGTTCTGCCCGGGCAGGTCGTCGTCGGCCTGTCGTCCACGCCTGGACCGTCGAATCGCTATGCGCTTTACGCGCTCTCGCGTCTCGGCGAACCGCGCAATCTCGACAACGCCGCAGACAACGGACATCGCATCGGCGCGATTTCAACCTGGACGAGCAACGGCGCCGAGCACGTCGAGCAACTGCATACGTTCGGCGACCAACTGATGCTCGACGGGATGAGTGTCGGCCGGGGCGGGCTGCTGCTCGTGTATGCGACCAATCCCAACCCCAACGGCGCACCGATCGATCTCACGTTCATCAGCAGCGACGCAGGAAAAACCTGGAACCAGTCCAGGGACAAGGCGACCCAGGGTGGATATTTCGACGCGAAAACGAATACGCTGTATTCGCTCGTCGCCTATACGCTCAAGAAGCGGCAGTTCTGATCATCTCCCGATGCGATTGCCGCGGAGGCCCGCACCGCTGTTTTCACCCCGGCCCCGCGGCATTCGACCGATCTCGCAAACCCGCCCGATCATGCGGGCAACCCGCAGCCGCCTCGAAGAAACCGTCGCTCCGGACACGCTTCGCACGGCGGATCCGATCCCGCATCGCTTCGCGCCGCGCATCGAAAACACCCCGCCGCGACGGCAAAGACCTGCTCGTCCCGGATCGAACACGTACCGGATCGACCGCCCGCCAAGTGACATGCAAAAACACGCGCACCAAAAATGGATTGCCGGAGGCCTCGTTGCCCTGGCCCTTGCAACCTGCGGGTACGTCAATCTGACGACGGGATGGGAAACGGTTTCGACAAGCTTCATGCCGGGCGGCGGCAACTTCCGCATCAAGGGCAATGAGGCGATGAGCGTGACGCTTGCCATGCCCGAAGTGACGTTCAAGCCTGCATCCGAATCGAAGGATCCGCAGCGGGCCGAGCCGGCGGAAACATGGATGAACGACACGAGCGAGTTGCTGAATCGCATGACGATCAATTTCTACCGGGGAACCCTGGACGGCGGCATGCAGCACCACTTCCAGCAACCCGGCCAGAATTCGGCATGGTGGTACTCGAAAGACTGGGGCACGCAATTCATCAGTACTTTGTGGATCGACTACAAGTCCCCGGACACGCCGGACGGTTTCGCGCCGCGCGTCACCAAGTTGTGGAAGTCGAGCAACGGCGGGCAAACGTGGGGGCAACTCACGTGGCCCGAGAACCGGAACATCGACCGCCTGCTGTTTCTCGATCCGCAGCGTGGCTACGCAGTCGGCGGGGGGCCGCACGTATGGCGGACCTCGGATGGCGGAAATACGTGGCAAGCAATCGAGATCCCCGTCTCTGCACGGGACGCCGACAAGCCATACAAGAACTTCAAGGCAGTCAATCTTGGTCCGGAAGGTGTCCTGCGCGTTGCCTACTATGTCGAGCAGACCGCCGGTGCGCCAGCCCGCAGCGTCGTCGACCGGCTCGCCTGGGAGCAGCACGCATTCGTGACGGATACTGCGCTGCCGGGCCAGGTCGTCACCGCGCTCGACACCACGCCGGGACCGGCATCACGCTATTCGCTATACACGCTGTCGCGCCTCGACAAGCCGCAGAACGGCGAGGTTCGCGACAATGGCCGCCGCACGGGCGCCATTTCCACGTGGACGAGCGATCATCCCGAGTCGGTGCAGCAACTGCGCACGTTCGACGAAAAGCTCAGACTCGACAGCCTGAGCGTCGGTCGCGACGGTCTCCTGCTCGTCTATGCAACCGACCCGAACACGGGGAGCGACGGCCGCGGCGGCGGCGCACCGATCGACCTGACGTTCAGCAGCACCGACTCCGGCAAGTCGTGGGATCAAACGACCGACAAGACCGCACAAGGCGGCTACTTCGACGCGCAGACCAACACGTTGTACTGGCTGCACGCATTCACATTGATGAAGCGGACGTTCTGACCACGCACCGACCTGCCTGCACGCGAAACCGAACCTCCCGGTTCACCCCGTCCGGCTAGAATGCGCAGGCCTCACGCCCCGAACAAAGCAGAGCCCGATGATGAAAACGCTGAAACGCGCAGCACTGGCGCTCCTTGTTATATCCGCCACGCCCACCGCCGCCTTCGCCGCAAACACCTGCCCCGCCGCCGACACCGCGGCGCGCATCGCGCTCGACGCACAGCACCACATACAGCAGGTCCGCAATCCACAAGGCGACGGCGCCGGCAGCGTCGATATCTCGCCGCCGCTGCGCGACGCGCTTCGTGCGTACAAGCAGGCGCTCGTCGGCGCGATCGACGCGCGGCTCGCGTGCAGCGACGAACATGTCGACCCGGCCACGCTGAAACGCACGCTCGCGGCCGCTCTCGGCGTGCCGGCACAGTCGGTGCAACCGAAAAACGGCGAATCGGCGTTCGGCCGCAATCCGGACGTCGATGTCGAACGCAGCGGCACGTCCCGCCCGCTCCTCTTCGTGCGCGCCGGCTTCGACATCGCGTGCGGCGACGACAACCTGCTCACCGCCTACGCATGGGAGAACGGTAGCTGGCGGCGCGTGCTGCGCTGGCAGGCCGACGACTACAAGGACATCGGCGGCGCCTACGGCGGCGGCTTCTGGTTCTCGGCGCTGCCCGGCGGGCAGGTCGCGGTCGTCCACGGCACGCCGTGGTGCTCGTCGCGCTGGAGCCGGTTCGCCGCGGATGTGGTCGCGCCGGCAAATGGCTCGGCCGCGCAACGCACGCTGTTTCATACGGAACACGGCTACGTGATCGATGACGACGCGATCCGGTTCAAGGTCCGCCCCGACGGCTTCGAGCTGCGCACGACGGTCGGCTCGCTCGACAGCGACGTGATGACGCGGCCGGGCATCTTCCGCTACCGCGTCGACGGCGACACCGTGCAACGCGTACAGCCCGTGGCGCTCAACGGCCGCGATTTCGTCGACGAGTGGCTGAAGGCGGACGATGCGCCTGCGCGCGAATGGAGCGAGCCCGCCGCCGCAGCAGCCGCGCTGAAAGCCCGCCAGGCGTTCAACGCGGCAAGCAAGGCGCCCGATACCGGGTTCGCGTACGGCCCCGTGCGCGGATGCGCGGACAGCAAGGATCGCTTTCAGGTCGAACTGGATTTGACGGGCAAGAGCGGGGAAACCGTCGCGCGGCACTATGTGCTGATTCGCCAGGAGCGCAACGGGTTCACGATGCTCGGGCTGCGCAATGCAGCCGAGCCTGCCTGCCGCGGCGCGAACCTGATGCCGCAGCACTGAACATCGAGCGCGCGCGCCGCAACGGCCGCGCGTATCGACTTTCGACCGCGACGCGCAACGGTGCGGCAAGCCGCACGCAAGGCGCGCCGCCGCGCATCACTCGCCGCGTCGCGGCTCGAACACGAACGGCTGCGTCAGCAAGAACGGATTCGCGGTCGCGCCCGTCTGCACGCAGGTCGCGTGCGTCATCGCTTCGACGGCCGCGCGATCCGCCGCCGCATTGCGGCTGCTCGTCGTCACGGTAACGTTCTGCGCTTCGCCGGACGTCGTCATCAGCGCGCGCACGAGCACGGTCGCCGGGCGCGTAAGCGGCTTCGCGGTGTCCGGATAGACGGCGCGCGGAATGTGGCAGGTCAGCTTGCTTTCCTGCGACGACGACAGCATCGCGCAGCCGGAAAACAGCATCGCGACGGCGGGCAGGATCAGGTAGGTCGAGCGAATAGCCATGGTCGAATATCGTTCTTCAGCACTGTTCTGGACGAACGCGCCGCACACCGGGAGACTTCGCCCGGCTGCATCGCGAGCGGCGCACCGCGCCGCGGCCATCGGACCGGCGCCCCGTTACGGCCGCACGGCCGATCGATGCTCGGCCGCGATCCTGCTGGGCGGGTTTCCCGGATAGCCGGGGTGTTGCCTGTGTTCACGCCAGCCCCGCGCCCCACGCGGGTCGGCACGCAAGCGCTTTCGCGCATTGTGCACGCGCCACCCGGTCAGCGGCGGCGATTTGACAATGGTTGACGCGAATCGCCGCGCAATCGGCCGGAATCCACGCAATCCACGAGGTAATCGATACCTGGCCGGATTCGCGCGGTTCGCGCCGGGCCGTTCCGCCCGACACCTGCCCTTGCTTCATCGCGACGCGGCAAACACCGGGATTCCCCGTCCCGGCACTGCGCGCGTCAATCCGAATCGTCGTCGTCCGAATCGTCGGCCGCATCGGCCGGCACTTCGCCGTACTTCGCGACGACGGCCGCCTTGAACGCCTTCAGCGCCGGCTGCTGGTCGCACAGCTTGTACAGCAAGGCCAGCTGTTGCGGCCAGTCCTTCAACTCCTTCGCAAACACATGCAGGCGCGCGACGGTATCGAGCGCGTCGGCTTCGCGGCCCGCCAGCGCCTGCAGCGCCGCATAGCGGCGCAGCACCGTCTCGCCGGGCAGCAGCGCGATCGCGCGTTCATGCGCGGCGAGCTTGGTCGGCAAGTCTTCCGGCGAAATCGTGAGCAGCGTGGCCACGCCGTAATCGCCCCATGCGCCGAACAGCAGCGACGGCGCATCGCGGTACTGCGCGGCCGGGTCGTTGCCGTAATACAGCACCTCCGCGCGCTGGTAGTCGCGCAGCACGGGCACCGCCGCCAGCACGCCGCCGAACGACAGCACCGCGAACAACCCGAATGCCGCACGTCCCGGCAGGATGCGCAGCGGCTTCACGTCGAGCAGCCCGATCACGAACATCGCCGGCAGCAGGAAGAACATGTACTGCTGCGGATACTCGACCAGCGCATGCATCAGCAGGATGCCGATCAGCGCGAAGCCGAACACGCGCATGCTCGACTGCGGCGCGCGCAGCGCACGCACGAACCACATCACGAGCGTGACGGCGAGCAGGCCGAGGCCGACGAGACCGGACTTCGCGAGCAGGTCGATGAAGATGTCGTGCGAGTTGTTCGCGATCTCGACACCGCCGAGCGTGCGCACGAGCGCAAACTGGTGCGACGGGAATTCGCCCCAGCCGACGCCGAGCAGCGGATACTCGCGGAACATCGCGAGCCCGTACTTCCACAGCGCGAGACGCGGCGCGATCTGCCCCGCGTCGCGCATCCGGTCGGCCGCCGATTCCGCCAGACCCAGGTGATAGTGCACGTTGGCCCAGCGCACCGCGACGTTCACCGCAATGAACGCGGCCGCGAGCACGACCGGCATCAGCCACGCGCGCACATTGCCCGGCGTGCGGCGCGATTCGAGCCGCGCCATCCAGAAGCCCGCGACGACCATCACCGCGACCTGCAGCCACGGCCCGCGCGACACCGTCAGCGCGAGGCCGACCGACAGCACGATCGACAGCACGAGCCATGCCCATACCGCGAGCCGGCGCGTCTGCACGAGATACAGCGCGCCCGCGAGCGCGAATGCGATGTAGGTCGCCAGGTGGTTCGCCTGCGCCATGTTGCCGTACGGGCGTCGATCGACCGCGACGTTGTACATCACGACGAACGGCGACACGGCCGACTCGAGGTGGAACAACTGCACGATCTGGGTTCCGACCGCGAACACGCCACCGACGAGCAGCGCACCCGCCATCATCTGCGACACGGCTTCGGCAAACCCGCCGCGCGCGAGCGCATAACCGGCCTGCATCGCGACCAGCGCGGCGGCGAGATAGCCGACCGCCAGCCAGTTCATCGACGGCACCTTGAGCGGGATCAGCGCGACCTGCGCGATGAGCACCACGGCGAACCCGAGCGGCACGACGAACGCGGCCGGTGCGGCAAACGGCTCGGCCGTGCGGCCCGTCCGCGCGAGCAGCACGACCGACAGCCCCACGAGCAGATACAGCACCAGCGCGGAAAACTCGGAATAAAAGGTCGGGATCGGATACGTGTGATTCGTGATCGCGTACGGCACGATCAGGGCGACAGCCAGCGCAACGAGCGACAACGAACGGGAAAAAGTAGAAGGCATGAGCAAACCGGATGTCAGCAACCGGCGCACTATACAAAACTTTCCCCCCTCTGTGCGGGGCGGTCGCGCCACGACCCGATGCGGTGCGACCGCTCCGGCCGGCCGAAGCGACGGCCGGCACGCCGTGCGCGCCGCCCGCCTCCTCCGCCGGCGCTACGCGCGGCACTCGGCCGGCGCATATTTCGCAGGCAGCGTCGCGGCGGCGCCCGGCACCGGCCCGGCCCCTGGCGCCGGCAGCGACGACGCACCCTTGCCGGCGGCAAAGCACTCCCACGCGATCGCGCCGGCTTGCATCGCGCCCTTTTTGAGCGGCACACGCGCGGTGGGCGTATCGGCCTTGTCGGGCGCGGACGGCACGAGCACCAGCGTATTCGAGCCAGCCGCGGCGACGCGGGTGGAGAACGCGACCGTGATCTGGCCGGTCTCGCCGTCGATGGTCACGGATTCGACATTGCGGGTCGCAGCCGGCGGACTGTAGCCGCCGTCGAGGCTCGTGCCACTTGCCGCGTTGTCGGCGACCGCGAGCCGCGCGGACGACGCGAGCGCGAGCCCCTCGCCGACGCGTGAACGCGCGAGGTAATCCTGGTACGCGGGAATCGCATAGGCCGCGACGACGCCGACGATCGCCAGCACGATCATCAGCTCGATCAACGTGAAGCCGGCCGGCCGCCAGCGCGGCGAAGGCCGGTTCGCGCGCCGCAGATCGGCGGCAACGCGACGGAACAGGGAAACGGAAAAGGCTTCGAACATGGCAGGCTCCGGAAACGAAAAACGCCTGCCGATGAAGGCAGGCGTCTCGATCGTAGCCAGCGGGCCGCGAATCCGGCAGTCGGCCGGACGGCCAACGTCAACGTCAGTGCGCGCCCGGTGCGCTGCGGCGCCTCCTGAGCGCGTAGCCGGCTGCCACGACGAACAATGCGCCCGCCATGCTCGCGCCGTAGATCGCGGACGGCGTATCGAGCACCGGCCAGCGGTCGCCGACCGGGTCTTGCACGATCAGCCCGCCCGCGATCCAGCCGAGCAGCGCGGCGCCGAGCGTCACGACGATGGGAAAGCGGTCGAGCAGTTTCAGCACCAGCGTGCTGCCCCACACGATGATCGGCACGCTGACGACGAGACCGAAGATCACGAGCGCGATCCGGTGCGACGGGTCGGCCTGCTCGGCCGCGCCGGCGATCGCGATCACGTTGTCGAGGCTCATCACCGCATCGGCGATCACGATCGTCTTCACGGCGTCCCACAGCCGGTCGGCCGGCTTTACGTGGTCGTGCGCGTCGGCGGCCGGCGCCATCAGCTTGATGCCGATCCACAGCAGCAGCAGCCCGCCGCCGATCTTCAGGAACGGCACGTCGAGCAGCGCGACCGCGAACGTGATCAGCGCGACGCGCAGCAGGATCGCGCCCGCGGTGCCCCAGACGACGCCGCGCAGCCGCTGGTTCGCCGGCAGGTTGCGGCACGCGAGCGCGATCACGACCGCGTTGTCGCCACCGAGCAGGATGTCGATGATAACGATCTGGAGAACGGCGCCCCAGTGCAGCGACGTCAGGAATTCGAGCATGGCGGTGACGGGCAGGACAGCGGCCGCCCGGCGGGCGGCCCGGTTCATCGACGGCACATGCGCGACGCATGCCCGGTGCTTACGAATTCATTGCGCGAGCATAACAAAAAACGCCGGCAAAGCCGGCGTTTTCTGCAGGACAAACCCAGGCGGAAATATTACAGCGCTGCCTTCAGCAGGCGGCCCATTTCCGACGGGTTGCGCGTGACGGTGATGCCGCACGCTTCCATGATTTCCAGCTTCGCTTCGGCCGTATCCGCACCGCCCGAGATCAGCGCGCCGGCGTGGCCCATGCGCTTGCCCGGAGGCGCCGTGACGCCAGCGATGAAGCCGACGACCGGCTTCTTCATGTTGGCCTTGATCCACTCGGCGGCATTGGCTTCGTCCGGACCGCCGATTTCGCCGATCATCACGACCGCGTCCGTATCCGGATCGTCGTTGAACATCTTCATCACGTCGATGTGCTTCAGACCGTTGATCGGGTCGCCGCCGATACCGACTGCCGACGACTGGCCGAGGCCGAGTGCCGTCAGCTGGGCAACGGCTTCATACGTCAGCGTGCCCGAACGCGACACGACGCCGATGCGGCCCTTGCGGTGGATGTGACCCGGCATGATGCCGATCTTCAGTTCGTCCGGCGTGATCGTGCCCGGGCAGTTCGGCCCGAGCAGCAGCGTCTTGCGGCCTTCGCGGCGCATGCGGTCCTTCACTTCGATCATGTCGCGCACGGGGATGCCTTCCGTGATGCAGATCGCGAGATCCAGATCGGCTTCGACCGCTTCCCAGATCGCAGCCGCTGCGCCTGCCGGCGGAACGTAGATGACCGACACGGTCGCGCCGGTTTCTTCCTTCGCTTCCTTGACGCTTGCGTAGATCGGAATGCCTTCGAAATCTTCGCCGGCCTTCTTCGGGTTCACGCCCGCGACGAATGCTTCGCGGCCGTTTGCGTATTCACGGCAGGCGCGCGTATGGAACTGACCGGTTTTGCCGGTGATGCCCTGCGTGATGACCTTCGTGTCCTTGTTGATCAGAATCGACATGTATTTTGACCTCTGTTCGATGGGCGTCGCGTGCAAGCCGCGCCGCCATGCGTATTCAATTAGCGCGCCAAGAAAACGCCGGGCCGCCCCAAGTTTTCTTGACCCCCTCGGGGGGCCTGGCGCACGGCGCCAGGTCTGGGGGCGCTTCTTACTTGCCTTCGGCAGCCGTGACGACCTTCTGCGCAGCTTCTTCCATGCTGTCCGCCGAGATGATCGGCAGGCCCGAATCGGCCAGCATCTTCTTGCCGAGGTCCTCGTTCGTGCCCTTCATGCGCACGACGAGCGGCACCTTCAGGTTCACGGCCTTCGAACCGGCGATCACGCCTTCCGCGATCACGTCGCAGCGCATGATGCCGCCGAAGATGTTCACGAGGATCGCCTTCAGATCCGGGTTCTTCAGCATCAGCTTGAACGCTTCCGTGACCTTCTCGGTCGTGGCGCCACCGCCGACGTCCAGGAAGTTCGCCGGCTCGCCGCCGAACAGCTTGATGGTGTCCATCGTCGCCATCGCGAGGCCCGCGCCGTTCACGAGACAGCCGATGTTGCCGTCGAGCGAGATGTACGCGAGGTCGAACTTCGACGCTTCGATTTCAGCCGGATCTTCTTCGTCCAGATCGCGGTAAGCAACGATTTCCGGGTGGCGGAACAGCGCGTTCGAGTCGAAGTTGAACTTCGCGTCGAGTGCGATGACCTTGCCGTCGCCGGAAACGTTCAGCGGGTTGATTTCGGCCAGCGACGCGTCGGTTTCCCAGAATGCCTTGTACAGGCCTTGCAGGATGGCGCGCGCTTGCGGAATCGAAGCAGCCGGCACGCCGATCTTCGCGGCAAGGTCGTCGGCCTGGGCGTCGAGCAGGCCGGTCGACGGCTCGACGATGACCTTGTGGATCAGTTCCGGGTGCTTTTCGGCAACTTCTTCGATGTCCATGCCGCCTTCGCTCGAACCCATCAGAACGATCTTTTGCGACACGCGATCCACGACGAGGCTGACATACAGTTCCTGCTTGATGTCGGCGCCTTCTTCGACCATCAGACGGTTGACCTTCTGGCCTTCCGGACCGGTCTGGTGCGTAACGAGCTGCATGCCGAGGATCTGGTTCGCGTATTCGCGCACCTGCTCGAGCGACTTCGCGACCTTCACGCCGCCACCCTTGCCGCGGCCACCCGCGTGGATCTGTGCCTTGACGACCCATACCGGGCCACCGAGCTCTTCCGCCACCTTGACGGCCTCGTCAACCGAGAACGCCGGCTTGCCGCGCGGTACCGCGACGCCGAATTTCCGCAGGATTTCCTTACCCTGGTACTCGTGAATCTTCATGCGTGATTCCCTTCAGTCTGAGAGTTGGATGAAAAGTCGCTTAAGACGCTTCTTCGAATGATTTCCGTTCATTCCTTCGTGCCGTCCCCGACGGGCATGTCCCGAACGGGCATGTCCCGGACGGGGACGTCCGGCCGACTCGCGCCATACCAGCGCGGGTAGTACTGCCGCACGACCTCGCCGTCGAACCGCAGCGCACGGCAGCGGCCGAGCTGGAAAGGCGGTTCGTCGCGCGCGCCGTCGTGATCCGGCCCTTCGCCACCCTCCTCGCGCACGTTCCACACGTCACCGGCGAACGCCTGGATCGCTGCCGTCGGCAGCACGGCGCACAGTTCGGTGAGGTGGGAGCAGCCTGCGACTCCGGACAGCAGTCGGTTCGCATCGCGGCGGAAGTGGCGGAAGAGATTGAGCCCGATGAGGGCCCGATAGGCGGGAGGGGCGGATTGACACTGACCGGGATAGGGCACCCATTCCGAAGACGCTTCGGCGTCGACGACATTGAGGTCACGATCGATAGTCACGCGCAGCCAGAGTTCGTGGATCGGCAGGCCTTGGGGCCGGATGCCCGACGCAAGCGCGACATCGCGCGGCTTGTGATCGGTCAGGCAGGCTTCGATGTCCCACAAGCCGTCGCCGCGCTCATAAGCTTCCGCTCGGATTGCGCGTCGATGTCGCAACTGACGGGGCACGGGCTCGGATAGCGGCATGCTGGAGGTTGAGGCCGAAGAGGAAAACCCACGGATTTTAGCATATTGGGTATTTGAGACAGTTTGACGCGACGGCGGGTATTCCCGCCTGCCGGAAGCAGTTGCATTGCAGCAAAATCGCGCGCCACGCGTGCGACCGGCCCGGTCAGTCGTCGATCGGGAAATCGTCGCCAACCTTCAGCAACTTCACGATGGTCGCGCTCGAGAAGCCGCGCGCAGCGAGAAAGCGCGCCTGCTTCGCACGCTCGGCCGGCGTTTGCGGCAGTGCACCGAATTTCTTGCGCCAGACGGCCTGCGCACGCGCCCATTCGGTCTCGCGCAACTGCGCGTTCACCTCTTCGACCAGCGTGTCGCCAACCGCATGGCGCTTCAGCTCGCTGACGATCCGCGCGGCGCCGACACGCGATGCGCGGCGATGCACGAGACTCTCGGCAAAGCGCGCGTCGGACAGCCAGCCTTCCTTTTCCAGCGCATCGAGCACCGGTTCGACGGATTCGTCTTCGCCGACGTAGGGCGCGAGCTTGCGTGCGAGTTCCGTGCGGCTGTATTCGCGCCTGGACAGATAGCCGAGCGCGCGGCCCTTCAATGACCGCGGCGGCTTCGACGACTTGCGCTCGCCGGCGCCCGGATCGTCACCGGAAGAAGCGCCGGACGCACGACGTGTGCGGCGCGGATGCTGGCTGCTGCGCGTATAGACATCTTCCCTGGCCGGCGCCGACGCATCGGATGCACGATCGCCCGGGAAACTGACACCGGACACGCGACGGCGGGGCCGGTCGTGCGCGTCGAACGATTCATCGTCGTCGAACGGATCGTCCGGCGCGGCAATCTCAAACGAAACGAGGGCATCGTCGGATGCCCTCGTCGCGGTGCGGTTCGCATTGCTGCCTGCGACCCGCCGGTCGGCACCCGAGGATCCGGCTCGCCGGCCGGAGCGACCCGCCGTTTCGGGCGCGTCGCTCTCTTCCGGCTCGCCAGCCTGACCCCGGCGCCCGACCATCACTCTTCTTCGTCCATCGCCTCGGCTTCGTTGCCTGCGCCATCAGGCATTGCGACGACGCCGAGCGATTCGCGAATGCGGTTCTCGATCTCGCGCGCGATTTCCGAATTCTCGCGCAGGAATTCACGCGCGTTGTCCTTGCCCTGGCCGATCTTCTCGCCGTTGTAGCTGTACCAGGCGCCCGCCTTGTCGACGATCTTCGCCTGCACGCCGAGATCGATGATCTCGCCCTGACGCGAAATGCCCTCGCCATACAGGATGTCGAAGATCGCTTCGCGGAACGGCGGCGCCACCTTGTTCTTGACGACCTTCACGCGGGTCTCGTTGCCGATCACCTCGTCGTTCTTCTTGATCGAGCCGATCCGGCGGATGTCGAGACGCACCGACGAATAGAACTTGAGCGCATTGCCGCCCGTCGTGGTTTCCGGGTTGCCGAACATCACGCCGATCTTCATCCGGATCTGGTTGATGAAGATCACGAGGCAGTTCGTGCGCTTGATCGTGCCGGTCAGCTTGCGCAGCGCCTGCGACATCAGGCGCGCCTGCAGGCCCGGCAGCGAATCGCCCATCTCGCCTTCGATTTCGGCCTTCGGCACGAGCGCCGCGACCGAGTCGATGACGATCATGTCGATCGAGCCCGAGCGCACCAGCGCGTCGGTGATTTCCAGCGCCTGCTCGCCGGTATCCGGCTGCGAGATCAGCAGTTCCGGCACGTTGACGCCAAGCTTGGACGCGTACTGGACGTCGAGCGCGTGCTCGGCGTCGATAAACGCGGCCGTGCCGCCGATCTTCTGCAGTTCGGCGATGACCTGCAGCGTGAGCGTGGTTTTACCGGACGATTCCGGACCGTAGATCTCGACCACCCGGCCGCGCGGCAAACCGCCGACGCCAAGCGCGATGTCGAGACCGAGCGAACCCGTGGAGACGACCTGGATATCCTCCACCTCGCCGTCGCCCATGCGCATGATCGACCCTTTGCCGAACTGCTTTTCGATCTGGGCAAGCGCGGCGGCCAGCGCCTTGCTCTTCTCGGCGGTCATCCCGGAGCCCTTCTTGCTTTCTTCCATGAATCGTCCTTTGCTATGATGAGCAGCGTCTGTTAAAGGCGCGCCCGCTTTCAAGCGCCGCCCACGAATGCAGACACTGTATAAAAAAACAGTGTTTTATGCAAGCCCGCAATGCAGGCTGCGTCGCACACGAATAATTTCGGAGACAGCCGCGCCGGCGCGAACGCCCTGCCGGCCATCGGTCAGCCACATGCGAATTCTCATCGCCGAAGACGACAGCATACTCGCGGACGGCCTCACCCGGTCACTCCGCCAATCGGGCTATGCGGTCGACCACGTGAAGAGCGGCGTCGACGCCGATACGGCGCTGTCGATGCAGACATTCGACCTGCTGATCCTCGATCTCGGCCTGCCGAAAATGTCCGGACTCGATGTGCTCAAGCGCCTGCGCGCCCGCAATTCCAACCTCCCCGTGCTGATCCTGACCGCCGCCGACAGCGTCGACGAACGCGTGAAGGGGCTCGACCTCGGCGCCGACGACTACATGGCCAAGCCGTTCGCGCTCAACGAGCTCGAGGCGCGTGTGCGCGCGCTGACCCGGCGCGGCGCGGGCGGCGGCCCGACCGTCGTGCGCCACGGCTCGCTCGCGTTCGACCAGGTCGGCCGCATCGCGTATGCGAACGATCACGTGCTCGACCTGTCCGCGCGCGAGCTCGGCCTGCTCGAGGTGCTGCTGCAGCGGATCGGCCGGCTCGTGTCGAAGGAGCAGCTCGTCGACCATCTGTGCGAATGGGGCGAGGAAGTCAGCAACAACGCGATCGAAGTCTACGTGCACCGGCTGCGCAAGAAGATCGAACCGAGCGGCGTACGGATTTCGACCGTGCGCGGCCTCGGCTATTGCCTCGAGAAGGTCGCGCCGGCCGACACGACAGCGCCCCAGCCCGCGGTGGCCGGCACGCCGCTGCGCTGAAGCCGGGCGTCGCCGCGATGGCCACGCCGGCCCATTCCCGCCACCCGACCGCTGCGCCGTCGTCGGCCGCCGACGACGCGCGCGACGCCCGCTACGAGAATCCGTTCGCGCCGCCCGACGAAACCGATGCGCCCGAGGCCCCGCGCCCGCGCTCGCTGTTCGGCGAAATCCTCGACTGGATGCTCGCGCCGCTGCTGCTGCTGTGGCCGATGAGCATCGCCGTCACCTATCTCGTCGCGAAGACGATCGCGAACAGCCCGTTCGACCGCGCGCTCGAGACCAACGCCTACGTGCTCGCGCGGCAGATCCACCCGGTGAACGGGGTCGCCGAGCTGACGCTGCCGGAGCAGACGCGCGACTTCCTGCGCGCGGACAACGTCGACAGCGTTTACTTCCAGGTGCTCGGCACGCGCGGCGAGCTGGTCGCGGGCGAGGCCGACATGCCGCTGCCGCGCGACGAGGACCGCCCGCCGCCGGGCGTCGTCGTGTTTCGCGACGACCTGCTGCGCGGCAACGACGTGCGCGTCGCGTATACAACAGTCGCGCTGCCGCAATCGAGCGGCACGCAACCCGTGCTCGTGCAGGTCGGCGAGACGCTCGACAAGCGCAACGCGCTCGCGAACGACATCATCAAGGGCGTGATCCTGCCGCAGTTCGTGATCCTGCCGCTCGCGATCCTGCTAGTCTGGTTCGGGCTGTCACGCGGGCTCGCGCCGCTCAACGCGCTGCAGGCGCATATCCGCGCGCGGCGGCCCGACGACCTGTCACCCGTCGAGGCGCAGCGCGCACCGCCCGAGATCGAGCCGCTCGTCACGTCGTTCAACGACCTGCTCGCGCGTCTCGAACAGAACATGGCGCTGCAAAAGCGCTTCATCGCCGACGCCGCGCACCAGATGAAGACGCCGCTCGCGGGCCTGCGCACGCAGGCCGAGTTCGCGTTGCGCCACCCCGTCCCGCCCGACGTGCAGCGCTCGCTCGAGCAGATCGCGACGGGCTCCGAGCAGGCCGCGCGGCTCGTCACCCAACTGCTTGCGCTCGCGCGTGCCGAGAACCGCGCGAGCGGGCTCACGTTCGAGCCGGTCGAGATCGCCACGCTCGCGCGGCGCGCCGTGCGCGACTGGGTGCAGGCCGCGCTCGCGAAGCGGATGGATCTCGGTTACGAAGGCCCGCCGGACGACGCGCCGCTCGACGTCGACGGCAATCCGGTGATGTTGCGCGAGATGCTCGGCAACCTGATCGACAACGCGATCCGCTACACGCCGGAAGGCGGCCGCATCACGGTGCGCGTGCGCGCCGAGCGCGCGGCGCGGGTCGTGCATCTCGAAGTCGAGGACACCGGGCCGGGCATCCCGACCGCCGAACGCGAGCGCGTCGTCGAGCGCTTCTACCGGATCCTCGGCCGCGAAGGCGACGGCAGCGGCCTCGGGCTCGCGATCGTGCGCGAGATCGCCACGCAGCATGGCGGCACGCTGACGCTCGACGATCACGTCTACCAGCACGCACCGCGCCTCGCCGGCACACTCGTGCGCATCAGCCTGCCGCTGACCGAAACCGCCCCGGATTAACCCTGACGCGCACCGCCGCAGCGCGCCGCGATCGCACCGAAACCGGCGATTTACCGGACGTTCGCGCCACAATCGGCACGCGAAGCGGCCGATTCGGCGCGGGTTAACGCGCAGTCGTTTTGTACGCGCGAGTCAGTCCGCCGTAAGTTTCCGTGCCAATAATCGTCGACAGGCCCGCCCACCCAAGGCGGCCGCACATCTATATCAAGGGACTTGGAGACGATTCATGGCAACGTTAGGCGGGCAAATTTCGCACTCGCCGATGACGGGCGAAGAGAAGAAGGTGATCTTCGCGTCGTCGCTCGGCACCGTGTTCGAGTGGTACGACTTTTACCTGGCCGGTTCACTCGCGGCCTACATCAGCAAGAGCTTCTTCTCCGGCGTCAATCCGACCGCCGCGTTCATCTTCACGCTGCTCGGTTTCGCGGCCGGCTTCGCGGTGCGGCCGTTCGGCGCGATCGTGTTCGGCCGGCTCGGCGACATGGTCGGGCGCAAGCACACGTTCCTCGTGACGATCGTGATCATGGGCATCTCGACGTTCGTGGTCGGCTTCCTGCCCGGCTACGCGTCGATCGGCATCGCCGCGCCGGTGATCTTCATCGCGATGCGGCTGCTGCAGGGCCTCGCGCTCGGCGGCGAGTACGGCGGTGCGGCCACCTACGTCGCCGAGCATGCGCCGGCGAACCGTCGCGGCTTCTACACCGCGTGGATCCAGACGACGGCGACGCTCGGCCTGTTCCTGTCGTTGCTCGTGATCCTCGGCGTGCGCACGTTCATCGGCGAGGAAGCGTTCGGCAGCTGGGGCTGGCGCGTGCCGTTCGTCGCGTCGATCCTGCTGCTCGCGGTGTCGGTGTGGATCCGGCTGCAGCTGAACGAATCGCCGGTGTTCCTGCGTATCAAGGCGGAAGGCAAGACGTCGAAGGCGCCGCTGACCGAAGCGTTCGGCCAGTGGAAGAACCTGAAGATCGTGATCCTCGCGCTCGTCGGCCTGACGGCCGGCCAGGCCGTCGTGTGGTACACGGGCCAGTTCTACGCGCTGTTCTTCCTCACGCAGACGCTGAAGGTCGATGGCGCAAGCGCGAACATCCTGATCGCGATCGCGCTCCTGATCGGCACGCCGTTCTTCCTGTTCTTCGGTTCGCTGTCGGACAAGATCGGCCGCAAGCCGATTATCCTGGCGGGCTGCCTGATCGCCGCGCTGACCTACTTCCCGCTGTTCAAGGCGCTCACGCACTACGCGAACCCGCAGCTCGAGATCGCGACGCAAAAGGCACCGATCTCGGTCATCGCCGATCCGGCCACCTGTTCGTTCCAGTTCAATCCGGTGGGCACGTCAAAGTTCACCGACTCGTGCGACATCGCGAAGGGCGCGCTCGCGAAGGCCGGCCTGAACTACGAGAACGTCGCGGCACCGGCCGGCACGACCGCGCAGATCAAGGTTGGCGACACGGTGATCCCGGCATATGACGCCAAGGGGGCCGACGCGAAGGCGCAGGGCACGGCGTTCGACAAGACGCTCGCGTCGACGCTGAAGACGGCCGGCTACCCGGCGAAGGCGGACCCGGCGCAGCTCAACTGGCCGATGACGATCGTGATCCTGACGATCCTCGTGATCTACGTGACGATGGTCTACGGCCCGATCGCCGCGATGCTGGTCGAGATGTTCCCGACGCGGATCCGCTACACGTCGATGTCGCTGCCCTATCACATCGGCAACGGCTGGTTCGGCGGCTTCCTGCCGGCGACCGCGTTCGCGATCGTCGCGGCGAAGGGCAACATCTACTCGGGGCTGTGGTATCCGATCGTGATCGCGCTGGCCACGTTCGTGATCGGGCTGCTGTTCGTCAAGGAGACGAAGGGCTCGGACATCTACGCGCAGGATTGAGGTCGACGCGCGGGCCTTCGGCACCTTTTTTCACGGAAGATGAAAAAAGGTGTTGACAGCCCGATAGCCGATCTCCATAATTCATTTCTTCGGCGAATTAGCTCAGTTGGTTAGAGCGACGGAATCATAATCCGCAGGTCCGGGGTTCGAGTCCCTGATTCGCCACCAGTTGTAAAGAAAGCCGCTGATCCGAAAGGGTTAGCGGCTTTTTTCATTGCATCCTGCGATGCGTCGGTTTCGCTTTCGCGTTTCGAGCATTCCGCTCGCCGCTCCACTTCCGCCGGCATCAACGTCGTCCAGCGCACCAGCCGACGTCGCCCGATGATCCCCACCACTCCCGGCAAGACGTCGCGCATCGGGGCAACCTGCCGTTCTGATCGGCCGCGACACGCGCGGCCGATCCCGCGCACCGGCCTACGCCGCCACCGACCCGCGCCGCTCCTCCTCCGCACGCGCCACCACCCGCCCCCGCCAGTTCTCCCCGCCCTCCAGCGCCGGCGTCGACTCGAACACCTCCGCGATCCAGTCGGCGAACACGCGCACCTTCTGCGACAAATGGCGGTTGTGCGGATAAACGATCGAGATCGGCTTCGGCTTCGGATTGCAGTCCGGCAGCACCTCGACCAGCGATCCGTCGAGCAGGTTCGGCAGCACCATGAACAGCGTCGGCTGGATCATCCCGAACCCTTCGAGCCCGCACGTCACGTAGCCATCCGAATCGTTGACCGTGACGCTCCCGTTCATTCGCACTTCGACCGGCTTGCCTTCGATCATGAACACCCACGGAATCGCACGCGCGCCGTGGCTCGAACGAAAATTCACCGCATGATGTTCGGCAAGATCGGCAATCTCTTGCGGCTCGCCGTGACGCGCGAGGTAATCGGGCGACGCGCAGGTCACGCGCTTCAGCATCCCGATACGCCGCGCGACCATCGACGAATCCTCGAGCGGCCCGACCCGGATCATGCAGTCGATGCCCTCCTCGACCGGATCCACATAGCGGTCGGAGAGCCCCAGCTCGATCGTGATGTCCGGATAGCGCTGCCGGAAAATCGACAGCGACGGCAACACGATGCGCCGCCCGAGCGAACTCGGCATGTGGACGCGCAGCACGCCGCTCGGCTTGCGATTGCCCGCCTGGAAACTCGCGTCGGCTTCCGCGATCTCCGAGATGATCTTCGTGCAATGCTCGTAATACGCGGCGCCTTCCGGCGTCAGCGACAGCCGGCGCGTCGTCCGGTGCATCAGGCGCACGCCGAGCAGTGCCTCGAGATTCTGGATGATGGTCGTCACCGACGCGCGCGGCATCGCGAGCGTGTCGGCCGCGCGCGTGAAGCTGTTCGCGTCGACCACACGGGTAAAAACTTCCATTGCCTGGATTCGGTCCATGCTGCCCCCTTCGAATCGCCAACGGAACAGAATAGAGCGCGCGGCGGGCGCGGCACAAGCCCCCACCTATTGTTCCCCTATCCCGAATAGTTTCGGTAGTTCGCACTGGAAAACGATCAATTTCCGTTCAGTTCCACGCGATAACCGCTCGGGCCCCGATCGCGCCCCGCGCGTCACCGCACGAACCGCTCGCGATACCCCTGCGGCGACACGCCCAGCACGCGCACGAAACTGCGCCGCAGCGTCTCCTCCGAACCGAATCCGCAACGCGCGGCGATCCGTTTGACGGGCCATGCCGTTTCGCCGAGCAGGCGCTGCGCGGCTTCGACGCGGATCTGCTCGACCGCGCGCGCGGGCGTGCGGCCGGTTTCCGCGCGATAGTGGCGCACGAAGCTGCGCTCGCTCATGCGCACGCGCTCGGCCAGCGCGGGCACCGACAGGTCGGCCGCCAGGTGCTCGGCCATCCACGCATGCAGCTCGCCGAACCGGTCGTCGGTGCGCTGCATCGACAGCATCGTGCTGAACTGCGCCTGTCCGCCCGGACGCTTCAGGAACACGACGAGTTCGCGCGCGACGTCGAGCGCGATCGCCCGCCCGAGATCCTCCTCGACCAGCGCGAGCGCGAGATCGATGCCGGCCGTCACGCCGGCCGACGTCCACAGCGCGCCTTCGCGGATGAAGATCGGGTCGGATTCGACGCGTACGTTCGGATAGCGCGCCGCGAATTCGTCGCAGCGCGCCCAGTGCGTGACCGCGCGCCGCCCGTCGAGCAGGCCGGCCTCGGCGAGCAGGAACGCGCCGGTGCAGACCGACGCGACGCGTCGCGCGCGCTCCGCCTGCTGCCGCACCCAGCGCACCAGCCGCACATCCTGCGATGCCGCGTGCACGCCCTTGCCGCCGGCAACAATCAGCGTATCGGGATGGCGCGCAGCCGAACGCAGCGACTCGGCCATCACGACGAGGCCCGACGATGTCTCGACGGGCCCGGCGTCGGCCGCGACGACCCGTGGCGCGTACGGCGCCGGCTGCCCGCGCTCCAGCGCGAGTTCGTTGACGGACGCGAACACCTGCAGCGGCCCCGACACGTCGAGCAGTTGTGCGCGAGGAAACGCGAGGACCAGGATCGAGCGCGGGGCGGCAGGCATGGCGATTGGCTGAAAACGTGGGCGATATGGCAATTTCGCCAAACACTACGCGCCTAGAATCGATCTGTCCATCGGGTGCCGGCAACGGCGCGTTCGTCTTCCACTCGGAGTCTTCGCATGACCCTGCATATCGGCCTTCTCGTGTTTCCGGGCGTCCAGCAACTCGATCTCACCGGCCCGCACGACGTGCTCGCGTCGCTGCCCGACGCAGCCGTCCATCTGGTCTGGAAATCGCGCGACGCGGTCGCGTCGAGCAGCGGCCTCGCGCTCGCGCCGACCTGCACGTTCGACGACTGCCCGCCGCTCGACGTGATCTGCATTCCGGGCGGCATCGGGATCAACGACCTGCTGCTCGATGCCGAAACGATCGCGTTCGTGCAGCAGCGCGCGGCCACCGCGCGCTACGTGACGTCGGTCTGCACGGGCGCGCTGCTGCTCGGCGTGGCCGGCCTGCTGCGCGGGCGGCGGGCGACCACGCACTGGGCGTCCCACGCGCTGCTCGAACCGCTGGGCGCGGTGCCCGTGCGCGAGCGCGTCGTGCGCGACGGCAACCTGATCACGGGCGGCGGCGTAACGGCCGGCATCGACTTCGCGCTGACGATCGCCGCGGAACTGGCCGGCGATGAAGAGGCGCAGGCGATCCAGTTGCAGCTCGAATACGCGCCCGCGCCGCCGTTCGACGCCGGCTCGCCCGACACCGCGCCAGCATCGGTCGTGAAGCGCGTCACCGAGCGTTCGGCGGCCGGCCTGGCGAAGCGCAGGCAGATGATCGAGCAGGCGCTGCGCGCGATGTCGCGCTGAATGCGGATGCCGGGGAATTGACTGGAAGGCGACGCGCATTCGCGCCGGAGAACACATCGATGAACATCATCCGCAGTACTGCATTCACCGCGGACCGCCCGTGGGGCGCGCTCGACATCGCGAACCTGAACGGCATCACGGTCCGCCTGCACTGGACCGACCAGCCCTATCGATGGCATGTGAACGACGGCGAGGAAGTGTTCGCGGTGCTCGACGGCCGCGTCGAGATGCGCTATCGCGAAGCAGGCTTCGAGCACGCGGCCGTGCTCGAAGCGGGCGACGTCTTCCACGCGACGGTCGGCACCGAGCACGTCGCGCATCCGCTCGGCGAAGCGCGCATCCTCGTGATCGAGACCGAGGGCAGCGCCTGACGGCGGGCGGCCGTGCGCCGATGCCGCGCGGACGGAAACCGCCTCCGCGCGGCGGGATTCACCCCGTGATCGTTCCCGTTGCCTGCGACGCGATCAGTTTCGGCTGCGGCGTGCACAGGCACTGGCACAGGTCGTGTTCGAGCGCGACGACCTTGCCCATCACGGTCATCGTCCGCTCGCCGCCGTCCGACACGATCACGCCCGGCGACTTGCACGCGGCGCAGAACACGGGCGCGCCGAGATAGGCGAGCTCGCGTCCGTCGAACGACGAATTGGCGATCCCTTCGAGCACGACGCCGCCATGGTCGGTCGTGTCGCCCTTCAGAATGAATTTGCGGCTCATGATGTCGGTTCTTCCCTCGGAAACGCCGCGCAACGCGGCAGCGCGGCCGCGCACGGGCTGTCGGTATCCACCCGTCGGTCGCGGGCGTCCCGCGAGCATATCACCGCTCGCCGCGGCCGCGCCGCTCAGAACTTGTGCCGTATGCCGACCCGCGCTTCGAACTGGCGGTCGTTCGCGGACGCGCCGGGGCCGTTGATCGCGGCGACTGCCGACCGCCCCGTCGAGTCGGTGCCCGACGCGCGCTGATAGACCACGGTCAGATATACGTCGGTGCGCTTCGACAGGAAGTCATCGAGCCCCGCCGCGACCTGGTGATACGTCGCGCCGTCGCGGCCGTCCACGCCGCCGCCGCGCGTGTAGTCGTACGCAACGCCGCCGAACAGGTAGGGCGTGAACTGGTAGCGCACGCTCGCCTCGACATTGTTGAACACCGCGTTGCCGGACACGCCGCCGGGGTTCGGACCGGAAGACAGGTCGCCGAGCCGGCGGAACGACGTGTTCGTATACATCGCGCCGAGCGTCACCGCGCCGATCGCGTAGGTGCCGCCCGCCGCCGCGACCTGAAGCGTGCGTGCCGACGCGTAGCCGGCGTACACGGGCGACAGCATGTTGTTGCCCGGCACGCCGCCCACGGCCGGCGCGGGGCTGCCGGTCGTGCCGAAGAACGACACGTTCGGGTTGCGCGCGTTCAGGTAGCCGGCCGCGACCGCGAGCGGCCCACGCGCGTAGCCGGCCGTCACCGACCACACCTGGTCGCGCGTCGCCGCACCCGCGATGCCGCCGACCCCGTACATCGCCGCGACGCGGAACCCGCCGTAATCGTTGCTCGTGAACTTGATCGCGTTGTTGGTCGAGTTCGCGTTGTTCACGTTGTCGAGATCGCCGGGGTGCGCGACCATGTAGCCGCCGAACAGCGCGGCGGCCTCCAGCGGCCCGAGGAAGTCGACGTTGGTGTCGTACTGCCGCCCGAGCGTGACGGTGCCGAACGGCCCCGACAGCCCGACGAACGCCTTCTTGCCGAAGATCAGCCCGCCCTGTCCGAGCTTGCCCGTGCTCGGGTCGAAACCGTTCTCGAGCGTGAAGATCGCGGCCAGCCCGCCACCGAGATCCTCGACGCCGCGCAGCCCCCAGCGGCTCGCCTGCTGCACGCCGCCCAGCAGGCGCAGCGCGGGCTTGCCGCTCACCGTGCCGTTCGGGCCCGCGACCGCGATGTTGCTCGTATAGGTCAGCCCTTCGTCGATAATGCCGTACAGCGTGACGCTGCTCTGTGCATGCGCCGCACCCGCGATCAGCGCGATGCCCGCGCCTGCCACCAGCCGTTTGTTCATCAAGAGATCTCCAGTGCGCGGGTTGGTTGGGCAAAACGCAGGCGTGCGCGTCCCCCGCAGGCGCGCGGCCTGCTCCGGTGCTAACCGGAACGGTCAGGTGTGAGTCGGGAAAGACGCTCAGCGCATCGCGTCGGCGACGACGGGCGGCGGTGTCCAGCGGCGGCCGGCCGCGACTTCGTACGCATGGCCGAACTGCAGCACGCCCCAGTCGTCGCGGTGCCCGCCGACGATCTGCATGCCGATCGGCAAGCCGTCCGCGCCGAATCCGCACGGCACCGACAGGATCGGCACCTCGGTCGACGACAGGTACCAGCACACGCGCATCCAGTCGATGTAGGTGTGGTTCGCGACGCCCATCACGCCTGCGGGCAAGCGCAGGCCGGCGTCGAACGGCATCACCTGCGTGGTCGGCAGCACATAGAACGCATGACGCTGCATGAACGCGCGCATCCGCTCGAACAGGCGCGTCTTGCGCACGAACATGCGGCCGAGATCGGCGGCCGTCAGCGCGCAATGCAGCCGGTATTCGTCGTGAATCTCGGGTTTCAGCGCCGCACGCTGCGCGTCGTCGAGCCCGTCGACCAGCGTGCCGATCATCCACGCGCGCTCCACGCGGAACACGTCCTCGGCATCGGCGAGATCGGGGTCGGCGAACTCGACCTCGCAGCCGAGCGCGGCAAACACCTGCGCCTGCGCGTCCACCGCGCGCTGGATTTCCGGATCGACCGGCACGCCGGGCAACCCGCGCGACATCGCGATGCGCGTGCCGCGAAAGTCGCGCTCGAGCGGCAGCGCGAAGCGCGCGCCGGGTTCCGCGAGCTCGGTCGCGGTTTCCCCGCTCGGCCCTGCGATCGCGGAGAGCAGCAACGCAGTGTCGGCGACATCGCGCGCCATCGGCCCGTCGACGCCGAGCGTCGCCCAGCCGTTCAGGTCCGGCGCGCGCGGCACGCGGCCCGGCGACGGCCGCAATCCGACGACGTTGTTCCATGCGGCCGGATTGCGCAGCGAGCCGCCCATGTCGCTGCCGCATGCGAGCGGGTTCATCCCGCACGCGAGCGATGCGGCCGCGCCGCCGCTGCTGCCGCCCACCGATCGGCTCAGATCCCACGGGTTGCGCGTCGTGCCGAACACCTCGTTGAACGTATGCGACCCGGCGCCGAATTCGGGCGTGTTCGACTTGCCGATCATCAGCGCGCCGGCGCTCGCGCAGCGGCGCACGATCAGCGCATCGTGCTGCGGCACGTGATCGCCGAACAGGCGCGAGCCGTACGTCGTGCGCACGCCGCGCGTCGCGGTCAGATCCTTCTGCGACACGGGCAGCCCGTGCAGCGGCCCCTGCCATTCGCCGCGCATCCAGCGGGCGTCGATGTCACGCGCCCGGGCACGCAGCGCGTCGGGATCGACGACGGTCACGAGCGCGTTCACGCGCGGGTTGACCGTCGCGATCCGCGCGAGATGCGCGTCGAGCAAGTCGCAGGTGCTGATCTGCCGCGTCTTCAACAGGTCGAGCATCGTGCGCGCGGGCAGGTCGCACAGGTCGCCGGCCTCGACGTCGGCGGGCGTGGACGAAAACGAAACGGTGGCGGTCATACGGTTCGGAGCGAAGAGGATAGAAGGAAGCGACGGCAGCGGGCGCAGCCGGTCACGCATCGTGATCGCTGCGATTCGACGCGAACGCGAGCGCGACGAGCGACAGCACGCCGCAGACGATCACGTACCACGCAGGCGCGGCCGGATTGCCGGTCGCGCCGATCATCCACGTGACGATGAACTGCGCGAAGCCGCCGAAGATCGACACGCCGCCCGCATACGCGATCGACAGCGCGGTGGCGCGCGTGCTCCTCGGGAACAGCTCGGCGAGGATCACGCCGTTCGCGCCGGCGTTGATCGAGTGCAGCGCGGCGAGCAGCATCACGACCGCATACATCGTCGCGATCGACGGCACCACGCGCATCAGCCAGAAGCCCGGCAGGATCAAGACGGTCAGCGCCACGCGTGACCACAGCGCGACACGCTTGCTGCCAGTGCGGTCCGCCAGCCGGCCGCCGATCGGCGCGGCGACGAACATCACGGCGCCGGACAGGATCCCGCACCACAGCGCGGTATCCATCGGCAGGTGCAGCACCTTGATCGCGTACGTCGACATGTAATACAGCACGATGAAATGCGCGGCGGTGCCGCCGATCACGAGGCCGAGCGCCGTCAGCACGGCGCCGCCGTCGCGCCGCAGCACGGTGCCGAGCACCGTCGACGAGCGCCGCGCGGCCGCGGCCGGCGCGTGCTGCTCGATCGCGTTGAAGCGCGCGCGCAGGTAAAGGCCGACCGGCGCGATCAGCACGCCCGCGAGGAACGGCACGCGCCAGCCCCACGATTCGAGCGACGCCGTGTCGAGGAAATACGACAGCAGGAAGCCGACGAACGAGCCAGCCAGCGCCGCGGCGCCCTGACTCGCGAACTGCCAGCTCGTGTAGTAACCGCGCTCGCCCGCCGGTGCGCGCTCGGCGAGCAGCGACGTCGACACGCCGACCTCGCCGCCGGCCGAAAAGCCCTGCAGCAGCCGCGCGAGCACGACCAGCACGGGCGCCGCGACACCGATCTGCGCGTAGGTCGGCAGTACGCCGATCATCCCGGTGCCGATCGCCATCGTGACGAGCGTGAGGTTCATCGCCGGCACGCGGCCGAAGCGGTCGGCGACGAGTCCGATCACGACGCCGCCGACCGGCCGAGCGATGAAGCCGACGCCGAACGTCGCGACCGACATCAGCAATTGCTGCTGCGCGGACACGGCCGGAAAGAACAGTTTGCCGAGCAGCACCGCAAAGAAGCTGAACACGGTGAGATCGAAGAATTCGAGGCCGTTGCCGATCGTGATTGCGACGATCAGCTGGCGATTGGACGGGGATGCGGCAGCGTCGCCGACATGCCCGCCGAACATGCTGTCCGCTCGGGGCGCCTTCATGAAGGTGTGTCTCCGTACTTGGTATGCGTTGGCGGATGCGCAGCCCGTTTCGCCGGCCTGCGCATGCAGTCTAGGCATCCAAAATAGGCAGCCCGGAGCGACATTTTCCGATCGTGATAACGCACGGTTATCACGTGCTTTCGCTGCGGCGGCCCGGTGTAGGATAGGGACGTTCCTACTGCCGCCGCGCCCCGCCCACGCCGTGAAACACCACCAGCTCCGGGCGCTTGCCGCCATCGCCGAACACGGCAGCCTGCGCGCGGCCGCGCGCGCGATCCACCTGTCGCAGCCCGCGCTGACGAAGGCGATTCGCGAACTCGAACTCGATCTCGGCGTGCCGCTCGTCACGCGCAATGCGCGCGGCGCGCAGCTCACGCGCTTCGGGCAGGCCGTCTATGCGCGCGCACGGCTGATCCTCTCGGAGATGCAGCACGCGCGCGACGACGTGATCCAGTTGTCGGGCGGCAAGGAAGGCGCGCTCGCGTGCGCGCTGACGCCGCTGATGTCGCTCGGCTTCCTGCCGGCCGCACTCGACGCGTTCCGCCAGCGGATGCCGACGATCCGCCTCGACGTGCGCGAAGGCTTCCTGGATACGGCGCTGCCGCGCCTGCGCGACGGCTCGCTCGACTTCGTGATCGCGATCGTCGATGCGACCCGGCTGTCGCCGGAATTCATGTTCCGGCCGCTGCTCGAATCGGAGCTGATCCTGATGACGCGCGCGAGCAATCCGCTGCGTCACAGCACGTCGCTCGCGCAGCTGCAGGATGCGCAATGGATCCTCAACACGTCGCCGGAAAGCATCGGCCGGCTGCTGCAGGACGTGTTCGTCGCGCACGGTTATCCGGCGCCGCAGCCGATCGTCGAATGCACATCGTTCAGCGCGGCGTTTTCGCTGTCGGTGCACACCGATACCGTGTCGTGCGTGCCGAAGAGCTTCATGGAGGTCGACTGGATTCGCGAGCGGATGGTCGCGATCGACGTGGAGGAAACGATTCCGGCCGTGTCGGTCGGCGTGCTCACGCGCCGCGATGCGCTGAACACGATCGCCTGCGACTACCTGATCCATTGCTTCGTCGAGGCCGTGCGCCGGCACGATCGCGCGAAGCTGCTGTGGCGGTAGCGGCGCAATGAATGTCCGTCTGAATTAATTTAGTACAAGTACTATAATTTTTTCATCAAATTAATATTGAACGCCGTTTATATCAATAAATCCCGCCGGCCATTTACGCCGCGTCTCAACGGTCTGAATCCGCCCGCACAAGGCCTTCCGGCCGGGTAGAAGCGACACCAAACCTTTCAGAATCCACCCGGAACGCGCCGCCATTTCCACCTGATTCGATAAAACATTATTTCAGGCAATTATTTCAACAATTAAAAAACAGAGGAATACAATTCAATAAAAGAAAATTCATTTACCAAAGAAAAAATGGACGAACTTCTATCGATGCGTTTATTCGTCAAGGTTGCCGATTGGCAGAGCTTCGCCAGGGCCGCCGCCGACCTGAACATTTCCAACTCGTCCGCGACGCGGCTGATCATGAGTCTCGAAGACCGCCTCGCCACTCGTCTGCTGAATCGCACGACCCGCAGCCTGTCGCTGACCGACGCGGGACGCATCTACCTGAATCAGATTCGCCGCGTGATCGACGAGATCGACCATGTCGAGGAAACGATCGCGTCGCTGAACCATGAACCGATCGGCTCGCTGAGAATCGTCGCGCCCGTGATGTTCGGCATGCAGGTGCTCGCGCCGGCGCTCGGCTCGTTCAAGCGGCGCCACCCGAACGTCGTCCCCGAGGTCACGATCGTCGACCGTCACGTCGATCTTGCCTCCGAAGGCTTCGACGTCGGCCTGCTGCTCACGCAGCGCATCAGCGGCGTCAATACCGTGCGGCGCGTGCTGACGCGGCTCGCGCTCGTCGTCTGCGCGTCACGGCAATACGTCGAGCAGCACGGACGGCCGACGCACCCGCGCGACCTCGAATGTCACGCGTGCCTGCTGTTCCATTCCGATTACGCAGGCGAATACCTGCTGTTCGAGTGCGACGACGCGCACCTCAGTATTCGACCGAACAAATCGGCATCGTCGAACAACATGGGCCTGATCCGGCAATTCGTACTGGACGGCATGGGCGTCGCGATCCTGCCGAGCTTTCTCGTCGAGCAGGATATCCGCGACGGCCGCCTGCTGCCGCTGCTCGACGGCTACCGGATCCAGGATCTCGAGATGAATATCGCCTATCCGAGCCGCCGCCACTTTCCGCGCAAGGCGCGCCTGTTCGTCGATCACGTGCTCGAGCATTTCGCCGCGTAGCGGCGCAGCGATCCGGCACGATTTGCCCGCGCGCCCGCCGGATCGGCCTGCACTGCGGCGCACGGCCGGGCGGGCTTCAGGTATGGAACCTGCGCCGCACGCACCGCGGCGGTGCACACCGCCGCCGCGTTCGTTGCATCCGCGCATCTCGGTAGTGAACCCGCCTTGGCAGCGCGCGGCAGGGGACTACACTAATCCTTAATGGGGTGCGGCCGGAGCCCGCGCCCCTCAGGGAGACGCCGCTATGAATCGGCCGCTGAATCGTATCCTGCCGCGCATGACCGGTCTTGCATCGGTCTGGACGTGGGTCAAGTGGTCTTTGCTGGCCGCGCTGCTGATCGCGGTGGCGATCGTTGCGCGACTCGTCCAGACCGAGATCGAAACGTCCCGGCTGCAGGCGCATTACTTGTCCGAGCTCACCCGCGACGTCGGCTACACGGTCGAAACGGGCCCGAGCGACCATATCCGCTTCCCCGCCAACGGCCCTTACGACCAGCGCCTCGGCTACGCGATGATTCCATCGTTCCAGGAGCGGCTGCTCGCGCGCGGCTTCGTCGTCAGCAAGCAGGCACGCGATTCGCAACGGATGCAGTCGCTCGGCGATCGCGGGTTGTTCCTCCCTTACGAAGAGAAGGACCAGGCGGGCCTGATGCTGTTCGACTCGACCGGCTCGCCGCTGTTCGCGACCGTGTTCCCGCAGCGCGTCTATGCCGACTTCGACACGGTGCCGCGCGTGGTCGCCGATTCCCTGCTGTTCATCGAGGATCGCTACCTGCTCGATGCGAACGAACCGAACCGCAACCCGGCGATCGACTGGGGCCGCTTCAGCCGCGCGCTCGCCGACCAGGCGCTGCACGTCGTCAACCGTCACCAGGCGCGCCCGGGCGGCAGCACGCTCGCGACGCAGATCGAGAAGTTCCGCCATTCGCCCGAGGGCCGCACCGCGACGCCGCCCGAGAAGCTGCGGCAGATCGCGTCCGCGTCGGTCCGTGCCTACCTGAACGGTCCGCAGACGATGCTCGCGCGCCGCACGATCGTGGTGCGCTACCTGAACTCGGTGCCGCTCGCCGCTCGGCCGCATGTCGGCGAGATCACGGGCATCGGCGACGGTCTCGCCGCATGGTACGGCCGCGACTTCAACGACGTGAACCGCATCCTGTCGGCGCCGACCACCGGCGACAACGTCGACGAACAGGGCAAGGCGTTCCGCGAAGTGCTGTCGCTGATCATCGCGCAGCGTGCGCCGTCGTACTTCCTCAACCGCGGCTATCCGGTGCTGCAGCGGCTGACCGACAGCTACCTGCGGCTGCTGTCGGGCGGCGGCGTGATCTCGCCCGCCCTGCGCGACGCCGCGCTCTCCGCGCAGATCGAACGCAGCGCGCCGCCGGCCGCCGCGCATGTGCAGTCGTTCGTGTCGCGCAAGGCCGTGACGTCCGCGCGCGCGTCGCTGTTGTCGGCGCTCGGCATCGGCGACCTGTACCAGCTCGACCAGCTCGACCTGCAGGCAACGAGCACGCTCGACAACGGCGTGCAGCAGGCCGTCGCCGAGCGGCTCGCGCGGGCGTCGACCCGCGACGGCGCGCAGGCCGCCGGCCTGTACGGTTTCGAGATGCTCGCGCCGAAGGACGACCCGTCGCACCTCACGTACAGCTTCACGCTGTACGAACACCGCAACGGCGCGAACATGCTGCGCGTGCAGACCGACAGCGTGAACGAACCGTTCGACGTGAATCGCGGCGGCCGTATCAACCTCGGCTCGACCGCGAAACTGCGTACGCTGATCACGTACCTGCAGATCGTCTCCGACCTGCATGCGCGCTATGCGAACCTGTCGAACGCGGAGCTTGCCCGGGTGAAGCCCGACCCGATCGACGGGCTGTCGCACTGGGCGCTCGACTATCTGTCGCATACGCGCGATCGGTCGCTGCAGGCGATGCTCGACGCGGCCGTCGAACGCAAGTATTCGGCGAGCCCCGACGTGTTCTACACGGGCGGCGGCGCACAGGTGTTCTCGAACTTCGACAAGTCGGACAACGGCCGCATCCTGACGCTGCACGCGGCGTTCGAGCATTCGGTCAACCTGGTGTTCGTGCGGCTGATGCGCGACATCGTCCACTACGAGACGCTGCAGGCGGCCGGCCCGTCGTCGTCGTGGCTCAACGATCCCGAGCAGCGCCAGCATTACCTGCAACAGTTCGTCGACGGCGAAAGCCAGGTCTACGTGAAGCGCTACTACACGCGCTACGCGGGCAAGGCGCCCGACGATGCGCTCGCGCTGATGCTGCACGACGTGCGCAAGTCGCCGCCGAAGATCGCGACGGTGCTGCGCAGCGTCGCGCCGAACGAATCGCTCGCGTGGTTCGATGCGCAGATGCGCGCGCAACTGAAAGGCACGCCGGCCGCGACGCTATCCGACGACGACCTCGCCGCGCTCTACGCGAAGTACGCGATCGGCCGCTTCAACCTCAACGATCGCGGCTATATCGCGAGCGTGCACCCGCTCGCGCTGTGGACGCTCAACTACCTGCGCGCGCACCCGGGCGCGTCGCTCCGCGACGTCCAGCGCGACAGCCACGATGCGCGTTTCTACACGTACTCGTGGCTGTACAAGACGCGCTACCACGCGACCCAGGACCGGCGCATCCGTCGCATGGTCGAGTTGCGCGCGTACGCGGAGATCACAAAAGCGTGGCGCGCGCTCGGCTACCCGTTCGCGGAAGTCACGCCGTCCTACGCGGCCGCGATCGGCGCATCGGGCGACCAGCCCGACGCGCTCGCGAAACTGATCGGGCTGATCGCGAACGGCGGCCAGAAGGCGCCGACCGAAACGATCACGCGGCTCGACTTCGCGAAGGGCACGCCGTACGAGACGCGCTTCGTGCGCGCGGCCGCGCAGCCGCAGCCGATGCTGTCGCCGGAAATCGTCAACGTGACGCACACGCTGCTGCGCGACGTCGTGCTCAACGGCACCGCGCGCCGCATCGCGGGCGGCTTCACGCTGCCCGACGGCAAGACGCTCGACGTGTACGGCAAGACGGGGACGGGCGACCAGCGCTTCAACGTCTATGCGCGCGGCGCGCGGCTGATCGAGTCGCGCAAGGTCAACCGCAGCGGCACTTTCGTGTTCGTGATCGGCGACCGGTTCTTCGGGGTCCTGACGGCGACCGCGCACGAACCGTATGCGGCGCGCTACGACTTCACGAGCGCGATGGCCGTGCAGTTGCTGCGGTCGATGGCGCCGGCGCTCGCGCCGCTGATCGAACGCCCGGCCAACGCCGGCCCGCGCACCGCGGGCCCCGCACCGCAGGCGGAAATGCCCGCGGCGCGGCCATCCTGACCGTGGCGCGCAAGTTCGTGCGTGGTGCGCCGCTCAGTGCGAGCGGCCGTCGTAGTGCGTGACGGGTAGCGCGTCGAGATCGATATTCTCGAGGCAGCGCACGTTGATCGCGGCCATCGCGGAGCCGTCCGGATGGACGCCCTCGCCGAACGCATGAATCCCGCAGCGCTTGCAGAAGCGATGCCGGATCACGTGCTTGTTGAACATGTAGGTCGCGAGATTCTCGTCGGGCGTGAGGAGCGTCATGTGGTCGCGCGGCACGAACCACATCAGCGCGCCCTTGCGCTGGCAGATCGAGCAGTTGCACGCCATCACGCCCTGCAGGTCGCCTTCCGCCTCGAACTTCACGTCTCCGCAGTGACAGCTTCCGCGATAAAGCATGGTCGTCTCCCGGTGCGGCCCGTGCGCGACGACGGCGCCCGGGCGGGACACCGTTGGCCAAGCCGATCCATGCGCGTACAGTAGCGCGCACATGCGCCGCACGCAATGTCCGGCGGCGCCCGTCCCGACCCTCCCCGACCAAGGAAAACCGTCATGCTCGAACTGCGCCCCGGCTGCGAATGCTGCGACAAGGACCTGCCGCCCGATTCGGCGGATGCGCGCATCTGTACCTTTGAATGCACGTTCTGCGCGACCTGCGCCGACGAGGTACTGAGGGGCCGCTGCCCGAACTGCGGCGGCGACCTGGTCGTGCGCCCGCGGCGGCCGGAGAGCCTGCTCGCGAAATACCCGGCGTCGACGGAGCGCATCCACAAGCCGGGCGGCTGCGCGAACGCCTGACGCGCAGCACCGCCCGGCCCTCCCCGCTACGACATCTCGATCCGCGCGCGCGTCACCGCGAGCAGCGCCACCATCGCGCGGCGCGCGCCGTCCTCGTCGCGCACGCGGATCGCATCGCTGACGGCCGTGTGCTCGGCGAGCGACGCGTTGTACACGTCCGCTCGGCGCGCATTCAGATGCAGTTGCGCCTCGAGCGTGCGATCGATCAGCGCGCCGAGCGGCACCAGCAGCTCGTTGCCGCCGGCCTCGAGCACGCTCAGGTGAAAGCGCAAGTCGGCGCGCACCCATTCGTCGACGTTGCGCGCAGCGGCCATCGCGCGCGCCGCGTCGTCGATCGCATCGAACGCTTCCGGCGTATGCGCACGCGCGGCAAGCGCGGCCGCGAACGGCTCGATCATTTCGCGCATCTCCTGCAGCTTCAGCGCGAACGCGAGCGGCGGCGCGACGCGCGCGTACCAGTCGAGCAGGTCGGCGTCGAGCAGGTTCCACGCGCGGCACGGTCGCACCCGCGTGCCGACCTTCGGCCGCGATTCGACGAGCCCCTTCGACGTCAGCGTGCGCAGCGCCTCGCGCATCACCGTGCGGCTTACGCCGTACATCTCCATCAGGTCAGGCTCCCTCGGCAGCAGCGACTCGGGCGGATAGTCGCCGCGCAGGATCGCCGTCGCAAGCCGGAAGGCCGTCTGTCCATGCAGGTCGCGTTGAATGATCGTTCTCCGTTGGGCCGGCGTGCCGGCAGCCCACTATCTGCACAATAGTGCTATTAATACTATTTTTTATCGAGCTACGCTAGGATATCAGTGAAAGCACGCGACCGTGCGCCGCGCCGGAGGGCCCGAGCCGGTCAACCATGGAGACTCCCGTCATGAAAATCACCCGCCTCGAAACCTTCGTCGTCCCGCCGCGCTGGCTGTTCCTCAAGATCGAAACCGACGAGGGCATCGTCGGCTGGGGCGAGCCGATCGTCGAAGGGCGCGCACACACGGTCGAGGCCGCCGTGCAGGAGCTGGCCGACTACCTCGTCGGCCGCGACCCGCTGCTGATCGAGGATCACTGGCAGGTGATGTACCGCGCGGGCTTCTACCGCGGCGGCCCGATCATGATGAGCGCGATCGCAGGCGTCGACCAGGCGCTGTGGGACATCAAGGGCAAGCATCACGGCGTGCCCGTGCACGCGCTGCTGGGCGGCCAGGTACGCGATCGCATCAAGGTGTATTCGTGGATCGGCGGCGACCGGCCGAGCGACGTCGCGAACAATGCGCGCGCGGTCGTCGAGCGCGGCTTCAAGGCAGTGAAGATGAACGGCTCCGAGGAGCTGCAGATCGTCGACACCTACGACAAGGTCGAGCAGGTGATCGCGAACGTCGCGGCCGTGCGCGACGCGGTCGGCCCGCACGTCGGGATCGGCGTCGACTTCCACGGCCGCGTGCACAAGCCGATGGCGAAGGTGCTCGCGAAGGAGCTCGACCCGTACAAGCTGATGTTCATCGAGGAGCCCGTGCTGTCGGAAAACGCCGAGGCGCTGCGCGACATCGTCAACCAGACCAACACGCCGATCGCGCTCGGCGAACGGCTGTACTCGCGCTGGGACTTCAAGCACATCCTCGCGGGCGGCTACGTGGACATCATCCAGCCCGACGCGTCGCACGCGGGCGGCATCACCGAGTGCCGCAAGATCGCCACGCTCGCGGAAAGCTACGACGTCGCGCTCGCGCTGCACTGCCCGCTCGGCCCGATCGCGCTCGCCGCATGCCTGCAGCTCGATGCGGTCAGCTACAACGCGTTCATCCAGGAGCAGAGCCTCGGCATCCACTACAACCAGGGCAACGACCTGCTCGACTACCTGCGCAACCCCGAGGTGTTCCGCTACGAGGACGGCTTCGTCGCGATCCCGCAGGGCCCGGGCCTCGGCATCGACGTCAACGAGGAGAAGGTGCGCGAGATGGCCAGGACCGGCCACCGCTGGCGCAACCCGGTGTGGCGCCACGAGGACGGCAGCGTCGCCGAGTGGTGAGCGCAATGCGCATCGCGCGCGGCTGCGGCCCGCGCGGTACGCATCGACTTGAGTACGGCCGCCTGATGAACTGACAGGCGGCCGTTTTTGCATGCGCGGCGAGCATGACATGCGTGGCGCACGCTCGTCGCGCCCTTGCATTGCGCTGCGCAGAACCTGCCGTCAGCCGAGCGCCGCGAACCCCGGCACGCTGAACGACAGCACGGCGGCCGCGACGAACACGCCGATCATCGTCAGCCCTTCGAGATGCAGGATGTTGCGGAACGTGTGCGCGTCCTCGGTCGACGCGGTGCGGCGCAGGCGCGGCAGCGCCGAGAAGCGGTTCAGCCCGCCGAGCACGAGCGCGAGCACGACGAGCAGCAGCTTCAGCAGCAACACGCGCCCCCACGTGCTGCCGTCGAGCGCCGCGAGCGAGCCGCCGAGCCCGCGCACTGCATTGAGCGCGCCCGTCCCGAGCACGAATACGACCGCGAAGATCGACGTACGCGACAGTTGCCGGCCGATGCGGATCAGCGAACCGCGCGCGACCGACGAACCGAGCGCCGGCAGCACCGCGAGCCCGCCCGCGAGCACGAGGCCGCCCCACACGGCCGTCGCGAGCAGGTGCAGCGTCTGCACGCCGACCGCCGCGGACAGCGCGCCCGTATCGGCCGCATGGCCGAGCGATGCCTTGCCGGCCGCGACCACGATCACCGCGAGCCACAGCACCGCGTGCGCGCCCCGGCCGTCCGGCTTCGCCAGCGCGACGATCGCGAGCACCACCGCGCCGGCGAACGCGACGCTCCACGCGAAGCCCGTGTGCGTCTGCACCAGCACGGTCGGGATCGCGGCGAAGGCGCCGCCGAGCCCCGCGCCGCTCATCGTCGCGGCCTCGTAGACGAGCCAGCCGAGATCCGCGAGCACGAGCGCCAGCGCCGCCGCGACCAGCGAATGTTGCGCGCGCAGCCATGCGGGATGCGAAGGCGCGATGACCGGCCGCGCGCCGTCCTTGCCGAGCCACGCCTTGAGCAGCGCCGAGCCGATCGCCATCGCGAGCGCGGCGTCCATCAGCGCCGCGAGCGCGACCTGCCCGATCCACAAGCTGTCGAACTTCATCGCGCGCACCCTCCCGCAAACGGCAGGCCGGCAGTGCGGCGGCAACGGGACAGACAGCGTGAAGAAGGCAACGGCACGGTAGAAAACGTCATCGATGAATCCGGAAACGGGAGAAATGACTGGACCTGCGGCGGAGGCGGCGCCGCGCGACCCGCGAGTGTACGGTCTTCGATGGTGAAAGCGCACGCCGGTTCACACAGCCGCTGCGCAATGCGCGTCAAATTGTCGCAAGTCGCAAACAGACAGGAACCCATGTCCTTTTGCCAAATAGCCGTCATTACCCATCGATGATAGAATGCCGCGTCGCAGCAGCCCGGCTGTCCTGCCGTCCATGCGCCGAGCCGATCGTAGCCCGGACAAGGTCCCCGACGAATAAACATGGAGTCCCGTGTGTCTTCAAGACGCCTCTTCCGTCCGCTGCTCGCCGTTCTGTTGATCGGCGGAGCGGGCCTTATGAGCGCTGCCCAAGCGCAGACCAAGCCCACGGAGCAAGCCGCCCAGCAAGCGCCGCTCAAGGCACCCGATACGATGGCCGAGCGCGTGCGCGGCTGTACTGCATGCCATGGCGTCCACGGCCAGGGCACGGACAACGACTACTTCCCGCGTCTTGCCGGCAAGCCGGCCGAGTACCTGTACAACCAGCTCGTCAACTTCCGTGACGGCCGGCGCAAGTACCCGCCGATGAACTACCTGCTGACGTACCTGAACGACGATTACCTGCGCGAGATCGCCGAGCACTTCTCGGCCGAGCGTCCGCCGTACCCGACGCCGGCGAAGTCGATGCTGCCGGCCGCGACGCTCGCGCGCGGCAAGCAGCTCGTCACGCAGGGCGATCCGTCCCGCAAGCTGCCGGCCTGCGTGGCCTGCCACGGCGCAGGGTTGACCGGCATGCAGCCGGCGATCCCGGGCCTCGTCGGCCTGCACGCCGATTACCTGAGCGCACAGCTCGGCGCATGGCGCTCGGGCAACCGCCACGCCAAGGCACCCGACTGCATGCATGACATCGCATCGAAGCTTTCCGACGAAGACGTGACGGCCGTGACCGCATGGCTCGCAGCACAACCGGCGCCCGCCAACCCCGTGCCGGCCCCGGCGCGTTCGATGAAGACTCCGCTCGCCTGCGGCAGCGAACCGCAATAAGGCAAGGGAGACAGACACAATGAAACGCAAGTCCCTGTTTGCACTCTCGGCTGTCGCGATCGTCGCGGCCGTCGCCCTCGTCCCGGTCCTGTGGCCGGGCAACGACACGCTGCACGGCGCCTCCGCCGTCGCGGCCACGCCGGCCGACCAGGCCGCGCTGATCAAGAAGGGCGAATACCTCGCGCGCGTCGGCGACTGTATCGCGTGCCACACCGTGCGCGGCGGCAAGTCGTTCGCGGGCGGCCTGCCGATGGCCACGCCGTTCGGCACGATGTACACGCCGAACATCACGCCGGACGACCAGAACGGCATCGGCAAGTGGACGTCGGACGACTTCTACCGCGCGATGCACTCGGGTCGCTCGAAGGACGGCAGCCTGCTCTACCCGGGCTTCCCGTTCGCGAGCTACACGAAGGTCACGCGCGCCGATTCGGACGCGATCTACGCGTACCTGCGCTCGGTCGCGCCGGTGTCGGTACCGAGCCGTCCGCACGAACTGAAGTTCCCGTTCAACAACCGCAACCTGCTGATCGGCTGGCGCACGCTGTTCTTCAAGGAAGGCGAGTACAAGCCGGATCCGACGAAGTCGGTCGAATGGAACCGCGGCGCGTACCTCGTCGAAGGCCTCGGCCATTGCTCGATGTGCCATACGTCGATCAACATGATGGGCGGCCCGGTGAGCTCGTCGGCGTTCGCCGGCGGCCTGATCCCGCTGCAGAACTGGTATGCGCCGTCGCTGACGAACGACAAGGAACTCGGCCTCGGCGACTGGCACGTGCAGGAGCTGTCCGACCTGCTGCAGGCCGGCGTGTCGCACAAGGGCGCGGTGTTCGGCCCGATGGCGGACGTGGTCCACAACAGCCTGCAGTACATGAGCGACGAAGATACGCGCGCGATGTCGACGTACCTGAAGTCGATCCCGCAGAAGGCTGAAGCGCCGAAGAACATGCAGTACGAGCCGTCGAAGCAGTTCGGCAACACGCTGTTCGACCAGGGCAAGAAGATCTACGCGGACAACTGCGCGACCTGCCACGCCGCAACCGGCTCCGGCAAGCCGCCCGCTTATCCGCCGCTCGCGGGCAACCACTCGATCGTGATGGAATCGGCAGTCAACCCGATCCGCATGGTGCTGAACGGTGGCTATCCGCCGAGCACGTTCAAGAATCCGCGTCCGTACGGGATGCCGCCGTTCGCACAATCGCTGTCGAACCAGGAGGTTGCGGCGGTCGTTACGTACATCCGCATGTCGTGGGGCAACAACGGTACGCCGATCTCGCCGCAACAGGTGAGCGACCTGCGTTCCGCTCCGCTCGACTGACCATCGGGTGACGCTAACGGGGCGCGGCTGCGGGAAACCGCGGCCGCGCCCTTTTGTTTTTTGCTTTTTCAGCGATGCACCTCTGCGCGGGCCGCGCGACGCATCGCCGATCATATAACTCAAGAGTGTCTATGTCTTTCGCATCCCTCGGCCTGGCCGAACCGCTCGTCAGGGCGGTCAACGAGCTGGGCTACACATCGCCTACGCCGATCCAATCGCAGGCGATTCCTGCCGTGCTCGGCGGCGGCGACCTGCTCGCCGGTGCGCAAACCGGCACGGGCAAGACCGCCGGCTTCACGCTGCCGATCCTGCAACGCCTCCACACGTTCTACGCCGAAAACCACAACGCGAAGCGCGCGGTACGCGCGCTGATCCTCACGCCGACGCGCGAACTCGCCGCCCAGGTCGAGGAAAGCGTGCGTGCGTACGGCAAGTACCTGAAGCTGCGCTCGACCGTGATGTTCGGCGGCGTCAGCATCAATCCGCAGATCGATGCGCTCAGGCGCGGCGTCGACATCGTCGTCGCGACGCCGGGCCGCCTGCTCGATCACATGCAGCAGAAGACGATCGACCTGTCGAATCTCGACATCCTCGTGCTCGACGAAGCCGACCGGATGCTCGACATGGGCTTCATCCACGACATCAAGCGCGTGCTCGCGAAGCTGCCGCCGCGCCGCCAGAACCTGCTGTTCTCGGCGACCTTCTCCGACGAGATCAAGGCGCTTGCCGACAGCCTGCTCGACTCGCCCGCGCTGATCGAAGTCGCACGCCGCAACACGACCGCCGAGAGCATCGCGCAGAAGATCCACCCGGTCGATCGCGACCGCAAGCGCGAACTGCTCACGCACCTGATCCGCGAACACAACTGGTTCCAGGTGCTCGTGTTCACGCGCACGAAGCACGGCGCGAACCGGCTCGCCGAGCAGTTGACGAAGGACGACATCAGCGCGATGGCGATCCACGGCAACAAGAGCCAGTCGGCACGCACGCGCGCGCTGGCCGAGTTCAAGAACAGCACGCTGCAGGTGCTCGTCGCGACCGATATTGCCGCGCGCGGGATCGACATCGATCAATTGCCGCACGTCGTCAACTTCGACCTGCCGAACGTGCCCGAGGATTACGTGCACCGGATCGGCCGCACGGGCCGCGCGGGCGCGACCGGCGAAGCCGTGTCGCTCGTGTGCGTCGACGAGAAGCAGCTGCTGCGCGACATCGAGCGGCTGATCAAGCGCGAGATTCCGCAGGAAGTGATCGCGGGCTTCGAACCCGATCCGAACGTGAAGCCGGAGCCGATCCAGTTGCGCCGCGGGCAGCAGCAGCCGCGCAGCGGTGGCGGTGGTGGCGGCGGCAATCGCCAGCCGCGCGCGGGCGGCTCAGGCCAGCCGGCCGCAAAACGCGAAGGCAACGCGCAACCGAAAGCGTCGCAGCAGAAGGCCGCGAAGCCGCGCACGCAAGGCGGCGCCGGCGGTACTGGCGGACGCCCGGCGGGCGGCGGCAACAGCGCACGCCCCGCGAGCGGCAACGCCGCGCACGCGAACCGCAACCGTTCGTCGCGCAGCGGCCAGCGCGGTCACTGAAGCCGCGCGGCCGCGCGCCGCAGGTGCTCGACCTGGCGTTGCCAGCGTGCGAGCACCGCGGCGCGCTCCCCTTCCAGCGTGAACGTGACGCCTGTCGCGAGACGCGCATAGCCGACCCGCTGCGCATCGCCGTGCGCGATCGTCGCGGCGAATCCGGCCAGTCCGCCGAAGTCGCCTTCGAGCGGCTCGATCCTCAATTGCGCCTGAAAGAACGCGCCGTCCGCGACGAGTGTCAACGCGGCCGCGCGCCGTTGCGCGATCGCGCTCGCCGCACGCGATTGCGGCCATAGCGCGACCAGCAGAGTGCGCGCATCGTGCGCATAGATCTCGCCGACGCCGAGCAGCGTCGTGCGCAACTGGCCGTCGTCGGTCGCGACGATCAACGATGCGGCGATATCGGCATGACGCTCGAGTGCGGTGCCGTCGAACATCGATACGACGGCCGGCGGCCACGCGTCGAACGTCCATTGTTCGAGCGCGTGGCGATGGGTATCGGTCATGGTGGCGCGGCCCCGGTGCGGATCGGATGATGATGCGTCAGCATACGCTCGACGGGCCGCGCCGCGGCGATCAGCGCAAGAATACGTGCCGCGTGATCTTCGTGAGCGGATAGTGGATGCCCGGCTGGATCTTCGCGGGCAGGTCGAGCGGCTTGAGCAGCATCTTCACGCACATATCGGCCGACAGGTTGTGCCGCACGAGCGAACTGATGCGCGCGACGCGCTCGCGGTTGTATTGGCTGTCGCCGACGCGATCGGGATAGCGGATCGCGAACACGTGGCGCAGCGCGATCTCGGAATCCTCGTTCTTGATTTCCATCACGCGGCGCATCAGCGCGCCGAGCACCGCGAGCCGGCCATTGCCTTCGAGCTGGTTGTACTTCTTGAAGAACTTGAAGAAGTGCTTGTAGTGACGCACTTCGTCGGTACGGATGTTGTCGGTAATTTCCTTCAACACGGGCTCATCCGAGCATTCGTTGATCGCGCGATAGAGCGTGGCCGTGCCCGTCTCGACGACGCAGCGCGCGACCATCTCGAGCGCGCGGGTCTTCTCGAACGCCTCGACCAGGCAGGTCTTCGAATACTCGGCAAAGAAATTTGCGAATGCGGCATCCCAGTCGAACTCGGGCCACACGTGCGCGATGTACGCCTTCAGCGCGCGGCCGTGCTGCAATTCTTCGTGCTCCCATACATTGTTGAGCCACTCGGATACTTCAGGATCGTCGTTGAAGAATTCGCTCAGATTGCTCGTGTAGAGATCCGAGCCGCTTTCGATGAACGACGACGCGCACAGCAGCAGCAGCAGATCCTCGTTCGCGGCGGCACGCTGACGATCGATCCGGTTCAGGTCGATGTCCTCGATTCGCCACGGCATGACATGCGTCGTTTTAGTGTCCATGGTGGTGCGCTCCCAGTCGTCGCACGGGGGCCGGCCCGTGCCTTCGGCACAGGCGCCAACCGTCCCGCAGGCGGCGTATTACTTGCGTTTATAGTGAGTTGGTCCGGCCGAACCATGCTGGCATCTTAGCCGGACTTCGACGTTCGTGCTCCAGAGCACTGACCATACCCGACAAGCGCAGTTCCATAGCGTCTGTTGCCGTTCGTTAGACGAGTCCTTCGAACCGCTTGCAACCGTTCAATGGTACGGCCGCACCAAACGAAACGGGCGGCCGTTCGGCCGCCCGTCGAGCGCATGAAGCGGAAGCGAACCGTCAGAAACCGGCCGCCAGACCGTCGCGCCGGCTGTCGCTCGCGGCCACATAGCCGCGCTCGCGATCGTCGCGGTCGAGACGCCAGATGAACTGCCCCGAACCGAAATCCATGTAAGGATCGTCGATCGACTTGATCGTATGGCCGCGCGCGGCAAGCGCGTCGACCGTCGCGCGATTCATCGTCGCCTCGACGTCGAGCGTGAAGTCACGGTTGACCTTCCAGCGCGGCGCATCGCATGCGGCCTGCGGCTGCTGCCCATAGCCGAGCATCCGCACGACGGTCTGCAGGTGGCCCTGCGGCTGCATGTCGCCGCCCATCACGCCAAAGCTCATCGCGGCCTCGGTGCGGCCGTCGACCTCCTCGGTCACGAATGCCGGGATGATCGTATGGAACGGCCGCTTGCCGCCCGCGACGACGTTCGGCGAAGCCGGATCCATCGAGAAGCCGTGCCCGCGGTTCTGCAGCGCGATGCCGGTGCCGGGCACGACGAGCCCCGAACCGAAGCCCATGTAGTTCGACTGGATGAAGCTCACCATCATCCCGCGCTCGTCGGCCGCCGACAGGTAGATCGTGCCGCCCGAATGCGGCCGGCCGGCGCCGAAGTGCGTCGCGCGCGCGGGATCGATCTGCTTCGCGCGTTCGGCGAGATACGCGTCGTCGAGCATCTGCTCGGGCGTGACTTCCATCGCGCGCGGATCGGCGACGTAGCGATAGACGTCCGCGAACGCGAGCTTCATCGCCTCGATCTGCAGATGCTGCGAGTCGACCGAATCGACGGGCCATTCCGTCACGCCCGCATGCTCGGCGATCCCGAGCGCGATCAGCGCGGCGATGCCCTGCCCGTTCGGCGGAATCTCGTGAATCGTATGACGGCCGAAGCGCTTGCCGATCGGCTCGACCCATTCCGGCCGGTACGCACGCAGGTCGGCTTCGGTCATCGCGCCGCCGCCTGCGCGGGAAAACGCGGCGATGCGCTCGGCGAGCGCGCCCTCGTAGAACGCGCGGGCGCCGTCCTGCGCAAGCGTGCGCAGCGTCTGCGCATGACCGGGCAGGCACACGCGTTCGCCGACGAGCGGCGCCCGGCCGCGCGGCATGAAGGTCTCCGCGAAACCCGGCAGCCCCTGCAGCGCGGGCACGGCGGCCGCCCACTTGTGCGCGACGATCGGCGGCACCGCATAGCCGCGCTCCGCGATCTCGATCGCCGGCTCGAGCAGGTCCGCGAACGGCAGCGAACCGAACTTTGCGTGCAGCGCTTCCCAGCCAGCGATCACGCCCGGCACGGTGACGGTATCCCAGCCGCGCGTCGGCTTGTTCGCGATGCCATGCGCATCCTCGCCGTGGCGCTTGCGGAAATAGTCGACGTTCCACGCGGCCGGCGCGACGCCCGACGCGTTCAGCCCGGACAGCCGCTCGCCGTCCCATACGAGCGCGAACGCGTCGCCGCCGAGCCCGCACGACACGGGCTCGACGACCGTGATCGCGGCCGCGGCGGCCAGCGCCGCGTCGACCGCGTTGCCGCCCTTCCACAGCATTCGCAGCCCGGCCTGCGCCGCGAGCGGGTGCGACGTCGACACGACGTTGCGCGCGAACACCGGAATACGGGTCGTCGGATACGGGTTGTGCCAGTTGAAGCCAGTCATCGGTTCCACCTCGTCGAAAGCTGAATGAGCGCGCGCCCGCGGGCGCGGGCAATCCGTCATTGCAACGCGATCAGCGCAATCGCACAAATTCATTTGTCACATGAATCAATGCAATTTCCGCATGAATAACGCGCGGCCATGCCCCGGAGGCCGGCCGAACGCCGTTGCCGCCCTTACAATACCCGCTCCGTCTCACGACACGTCCATCGAGCCATGACCCGAGATCCCCGCCTCACCCTCAACGCGCGTCAGCAGGAACTGCTCGAATGGGTGCAGCGCGACGGCTTCGTGACCGTCGACGATCTCGCCGCGCACTTCGCGGTGACCCCGCAGACGATCCGCCGCGACGTGAACTGGCTCGCCGACCTGAACCTGCTGCGCCGCTACCACGGCGGCGCGAGCCTGCCGACCAGCTCGGAGAACGTGTCGTACACGGCGCGCCAGCGGATGTTCCACGACGAGAAGCGGTGCATCGCGGCACTCGCCGCGTCGCACATCCCCGACCAGGCGTCGCTGTTCATCAACCTCGGCACGACGACCGAGGAAGTCGCGCGCGCGCTGAACCGCCACCACGGGCTGCACGTGATCACGAACAACCTGAACGTCGCGTCGATGATGAGCGGCTACCCCGACTGCGAGGTGCTGATCACCGGCGGCATCGTGCGGCCGTGGGACAAGGGCATCGTCGGCGAGCTCGCGATCGACTTCATCCGGCAGTTCAAGGTCGACTACGCGATCATCGGCACGTCGGCGATCGAGGCCGACGGCACGCTGCGCGACTTCGATACGCGCGAGGTACGCGTCGCCGAGGCGATCATGCAGCACGCGCGCACGGTCTACCTCGTGGCCGACCATTCGAAGGTCGGCCGTCCCGCGCTGGTGCGCCAGGGCCACCTGAGCCAGGTGCACGCGCTCTTCACCGACAAGCCGCTGCCACCCGAGATGGCCGACACGGTGGCGGCCGCCGGCACTCAGGTGTACGTCGCGGAATGATCGTTGCGATGCTGCACCGCACCCGAAACTTCAAGTGAAATCAAGAAGTTGGCGTCGCGACCGGACCGCTTGCGCGCGGCCCGGCTGTCAAACGGAAAATTAACGGGGCACGATTTGTCGTTGCCTGCGCGCTCGACTAGACTCCAGTTCCCCGGCCCGTTTGCACGTTCCGCCCGTGCCAAGGCGTGTGCGAATCTCAGGGCCGGCGAATACAGCTTTCCCCCCAAGCCATACCCCGCGGGGTATCGTGCGTCGGCGTTTGCGCCGGCCGCGCGGGCAGACCGGTTGCCATGGAGAGAACGATGCTGAGTCCGCATGAATTCGCCACGCTATTGCTTGTGAAGGACGCCCCTGATCAGGGCGACATGGATCGGGATGAACTGGACATACTGCTCGAACAGCAGCTCGTCCGCCTTGAAGGGCTCGGCTCGGGGCGCAAATACTGCGTGACCGAGACCGGCGACGCCGCATTGCGATCCATCAAGTACCGCTATTCGTAAAGTCCCGCTGTTCCTGACCTGACCGCGCCGGCCGGATTCCCGGCCGCGCTGTCGTTCTGCGTCCCCGCCGGTTCGCCGCAGCCTGTTTCAGCCACCGCGCAGCGTCGGATCGACCGCCGCTCGCCAGCTGATGGCTTGCGCGCGCGCACCGTTGAAATACGCGATCCAGCCGGCGCGCGCCGCCGCGTCAGGCGCCGCATAGCGCGTCGAAAGTTCGTTTACGAACGCACAATAGTTCGCTGCGGTCAGCCCGCGATACCGTTTCGCCACATACGCATCGTACAGCGTCGAATAGACCGGCTGCGCGTCCACGCCCCAGTCGCGCGCCGTGCCGCCGCACGACGTCTGCAGGTCGACGAACGACGGCGCCCGCCAATTGCCGGCGAGCGGCGGCGTGCCTGCGCTGCAGCCCGCCAGAAGGACCGCGCACACGCCGGCCCACATCCCAATACGCATGATTCACCTCGCGAAACGGTCGATCCAGCCAGTATCGTCCGGGATCGCGCCGCGCGCTACTGGCCCCGCTTTTTCGAACTTTACTTTTTCGATTTCGTTCGTTAAATTTCGAATTCGAACATTTCGTGTTCGCCAACTTCCATCAGACGATAAGGACAGCAGGTGACCCAACCGAATCGCTACGATCTGCTCGTCGTCGGCGGCGGCATCAACGGCGCAGGGATCGCGCGCGATGCGGCCGGCCGCGGCCTGTCGGTCATGCTCTGCGAGCAGGACGATCTCGCGTCGCATACGTCGTCGTCCAGCACGAAGCTGATTCACGGCGGCCTGCGCTATCTCGAGTACAACGAATTCGGGCTGGTGCGCAAGGCGCTGCAGGAGCGCGAGACGCTGCTGCGCGCGGCGCCGCACATCATGTGGCCGCTGCGCTTCGTGATGCCGCACATGCCGAACCTGCGTCCGGCCTGGCTGATCCGCATCGGCCTGTTCCTCTACGATCACCTCGCGAAACGCGAACTGCTGCCCGGCTCGCGCGGCATCGACATGCGCCGGCATGCGGCCGGCACGCCGCTGATCGACTCGATCAAGCGCGGCTTCGTGTATTCGGACGGCTGGGTCGACGACGCGCGCCTCGTCGTGCTGAACGCAATGGATGCGCAGGAGCGCGGCGCCGAAATCCTGACGCGCACGAAGCTCGTGTCCGCCGAACGCCGCGGCGACGAATGGGAAGCGCGGCTGCAGCACGCCGACGGTTCGGTCCGCGTCGTGCATGCGCGCGCGATCGCGAACGCGGCCGGCCCGTGGGTCGGCGAAGTGCTGCACGGCGCGCTCGGTCGCGGCGCGCAGCACAGCGTGCGGCTCGTGAAGGGCAGCCACATCATCACGCGCCGCCTGTTCGATCACGACCACGCGTACATCTTCCAGAACCCGGACAAGCGGATCATCTTCGCGATTCCGTACGAGGACGACTTCACGCTGATCGGCACGACCGACGTCGAATACACGAACGATCCCGCAAAGGTCGCGATCGATCGCGACGAAACGCAGTACCTGTGCGATTCGATCAACCGCTACTTCAAGCGCAAGATCTCGCCGGCCGACGTGCACTGGACCTATTCGGGCGTGCGCCCGCTGCTCGAAGACGAAAACGCGAGCAACGCATCGGCCGTCACGCGCGACTACCGCCTCGAGCTGGACAACGGCGCGGGCGCGCCGCTCCTGTCGGTGTTCGGCGGCAAGATCACGACGTTCCGCAAGCTCGCGGAAGAAGCCGGCGACATGCTGTGCCGCGCGCTCGGCCGCGACGCGAAAACCTGGACGGCCGGCGTCGCGCTGCCGGGCGGCGACATCGCGAACGCGAAGTTCGACGTGTTCGCCGACACGTTCGCCAAACGCCATCCGTGGCTGCCCGCCGCGCTCGCCCGCCGCTATGCGCGCGCGTACGGCACGCGCGCGGAGCGCGTGATCGACGGCGCAAAATCGCTCGCCGGGCTCGGCACCGAAATCGCACCGGGCCTCTACGATGCCGAACTGCGCTACCTGCGCGACGCCGAATGGGCGACCTGCGCGCAGGACGTGCTGTGGCGCCGCTCGAAACTCGGCCTGCACGTCACGCCGGGCACGCTCGATGCCGTGACGGCCGCGGTCGACGCATGGTTCGCCGCCGCGCACGCGCCGCACGCCTGATCCGAATGCAGTTGCAGTTGCCTTACCGACGTTGACTCACCGACGCGCCGCCCACCATGCGGCGCGCATCACAACTAAGCCAATCCACGGATGGAGATGAGAGACATGCAGGACCAGTACATCCTCGCGCTTGACCAGGGCACCACAAGTTCCCGCGCGATGCTGTTCGATCGCCAGGGCAATATCGTATCGATCGCCCAGAAGGAATTCGAACAGATCTACCCGCAACCCGGCTGGGTCGAGCACGACCCTCAGGAAATCTGGTCGACGCAAGCCGGCGTCGCCGCCGAAGCCGTCACGCGCACGGGCCTGAACGGCACGTCGATCGCGGCGATCGGCATCACCAACCAGCGCGAGACGACCATCGTCTGGGATCGCGAGACGGGCCAGCCCGTCTACAACGCGATCGTCTGGCAGGATCGCCGCACGGCCGACTTCTGCGATTCGCTGAAGAAGCAGGGGCTCGAAGCGAAGGTGCGCGCGAAGACCGGCCTGCCGATCGATTCGTACTTCTCCGCGACGAAGATCCGCTGGATCCTCGACAACGTGCCGGGCGCGCGCGACAAGGCGCGCCAGGGCAAGCTCGCGTTCGGCACCGTCGACAGCTGGCTCGTGTGGAACTTCACGAAGCACGAACTGCACGTGACCGACGTGACGAACGCGTCGCGCACGATGCTGTTCAACATCCATACGCGCGAGTGGGACAACGAGCTGCTCGAACTGCTCGACATCCCGCGCAGCATGCTGCCGGAAGTGAAGGCGTCGTCGGAAATCTACGGCCACACGAAAACCACCGTGTTCGCGTCGAAGATCCCGCTCGCGGGCATCGCCGGCGACCAGCACGCAGCGCTGTTCGGCCAGATGTGCACGACGTCGGGCATGGTGAAGAACACCTACGGCACCGGCTGCTTCCTGATGATGAACACCGGCGACAAGCCGATCGAGTCGAAGAACAACCTCGTCACGACGATCGCCTGGCAGATCGGCGACGACGTGCAGTACGCGCTCGAAGGCAGCATCTTCATCGCGGGCGCGGTCGTGCAGTGGCTGCGCGATGGCGTCGGCGTGATCAAGACGGCCGCCGAAATCGAATCGCTTGCCGCGAGCGTGCCGCACACCGACGGCGTCTATCTCGTGCCCGCGTTCGCCGGCCTTGGCGCGCCGCACTGGAACGCGCGGGCGCGCGGCTCGGTGTTCGGCGTCACGCGCGGCACGACCTCCGCGCACCTCGCGCGCGCGGCACTCGATGCGATCGCGTACCAGTCGCTCGACGTGCTGGCCGCGATGGAAGCCGATTCGGGCATCAGCATCGGCGAACTGCGCGTCGACGGCGGCGCGAGCGCGAACGACCTGCTGATGCAGTTCCAGGCCGACCTGCTCGGCGTCGACGCGGTGCGTCCGCAGATCACCGAGACGACCGCGCTCGGCGCGGCCTACCTCGCGGGCCTCGCGATCGGCTACTGGAAGAACCTCGACGAAGTGCGCGACCAGTGGCAACTCGATCGCCGCTTCTCGCCGTCGATGCCGAAGGAACAGGTCGAGCGCTGCATGGCCGGCTGGCAGCGTGCGGTGCGCGCCGCGAAGGCGTGGGCCGACGACACCCAGTAACCGTCACGCATCCAGACGAAATACAACAACATCGGCGGACCGCGCAGCGCGCGAGTCCGCCGAGACCTACGAGAGACAACCATGTCACCTTATATTGCAGAATTCATCGGCACCGCGATCCTCGTGCTGCTCGGCAACGGCGCGGTCGCCAACGTGCTGCTTGCGAAGACCAAGGGCAAGGGCGCGGACCTGATCGTGATCGTGTGGGGATGGGCGATGGCCGTCTTCATCGCCGTCTACGTGACCGCGTCGTTCAGCGGCGCGCACCTGAACCCGATCGTCACCATCAGCCTCGCGCTCGCGGGCAAGTTCGCGTGGTCGAAGGTCGGCGGCTACATCCTCGCGCAGATGCTCGGCGGGATGGCAGGCGCGTTGCTCGTGTGGCTCGCGTATCGCCAGCACTTCGCGAAGGAAGCCGATGCCGACCTGAAGCTCGCAGTGTTCTGCACCGCGCCCGCGATCCGCAGCGTCCGCCACAACGTGCTGACCGAAGCGATCTGCACGTTCGTGCTGATCCTCGGCGTGCTGTATCTGGCGTCGCCGCAGGTCGGCCTCGGCGCGCTCGACGCACTGCCCGTCGGCCTGCTCGTGCTCGGCATCGGCATCTCGCTCGGCGGCCCGACCGGCTATGCGATGAGCCCCGCGCGGGACCTCGCGCCGCGCATCATGCACGCGCTGCTGCCGATCCCCGGCAAGCGCGACAGCGACTGGCGCTATGCGTGGATTCCCGTCATCGGGCCGCTGCTCGGCGGCGCCGCGGCAGCCTTCCTGTATCTGCGGTTGCACACGGCGGTTTGATCGCGGTTTAACCGAAGCGCGCAGCCTACACCGCTGCGCGCTTCACGCCCCCTTCCCTCGCCTCACTGCCGCTCGGCCGGCACCGCCTCCCGCTCGCGGTCGCCCGCGGCCGACATCAGCGACTTCAGCGTCACGCCCGTATCCGCGACCGCGGCCGGCGTCACGTCGATCCCGCGCTCGACCAGCATTCTCGCCACGCGCATCTCCTTGACGAATCCCGACGCGCGGCCGAAGCCGCTCGCGGCGACGAGCCGCGCACCGGCGTCGAAATGGAAATGGATTTCCGCATCGTCGCCGAGCACGCGCGCGACCGACCGTTCGCCGAGCGCCGGTTCCCCGGCCACCTGCAACTGCGCGTCGTACTGATCCGACCAGAACCACGGCGTCTCGCGATACGGCGCGTCGGCGCCGAGCATGTTGCGCGCGGCCACGCGCGCCTGTGTCTCGGCGCCGTGCCACGTCTCCTGCCGGACCGGTCGCCCGGACAACGCGCTCGGAAACACCGCGACGTCGCCGGCCGCGTAGATGCCGCGCGCCGATGTCTCGAGCCGCGCGTTCACGACGATGCCGCGCTCGACCGCGAGGCCCGCGTCGCGCGCCAGCCCGTCGGCCGGTTCGATGCCGATGCCGGCCACGACGGTATCGGCGATCAGCGTGTCGCCGTCGTCGAGCACGACGGCCAGCGCACCGCCGGACGTGCGCTCGATCGCAACGGGTCGACGGTTCACGCGGATCGCCACGCCCTGCTGTTCGTGAAGCGTCTGCACACGCGCCGCGATCGTCTCCGGCACCGCGCGTCCGAGCAAGCGCGGCGCAGCGTCGAGCACGGTCACGCGGCAGCCGCGCAGTCGCGCCGACGCCGCGACTTCGAGGCCGATGAAGCCGCCGCCGATCAGCACGATGCGCGCGCCGGGCACGAGCCGCGCGCCGAGCACCGCCGCGTCGTCGAGCGTGCGCAACGCGAACACGCCGTCGAGCGCCGCCCCCGGAATCGCGAGGCGGCGCGCGCGACCGCCGGTCGCGAGCAGCAGCGCGTCGTAGCCGAACACCCGCTCGCCGGACACGTGCAGTTCGCGTGCGTGCGGGTCGATGCGCTCGACGGTCGCGACGACCGGCTCGATACGATCGGCCGCCCATGCGTCCGGATCGCGCAACCGGCACTGCGCCGCGCTGTACTCGCCGGTCAGCACGCCCTTCGACAACGGCGGCCGCTCGTACGGCAGATGCGCCTCTGCACCGATCAGCACGATACGCCCGCGCCATCCGGACTCGCGCAACACCTGCGCTGCGCGGCCGCCGGCATGGCCGGCGCCGACGATCGCCATCACACGGTCGGTCGTCATCGCGTCACACCTCGATCAGGATACGGCCGCCCTCGATCTTCGCGCGGTACGTGCGCAGCTTCTCGCACGCGGGCGCGGACAGCGGCCGGCCGTCGCGAACGTCGAAGCGCCCGTTGTGCTTCGGGCATTCGATCACGTGGTCGATCACGAGGCCGTCCGCGAGATGCACGTGCTCGTGCGTGCACAGGCCGTCGCTCGCATAAACGTGGCCGTCGATCCGGTAGATCGCGTACGTGCGGCCTGCGTGGTCGAAGCGCGCGACGTCTTCATCGTCGATGTCGTCGAGCGCGCCGGTGTCGATCCATTGCGTCATGATGCGTGTCTCCTGGGTTGGATGGTTCGATGTCGGTCACGTGCGCGCCGTGTCCGGCACCGGCCGCACGACGTGATGCGACGGGTCGCGCGTCTGCCGGACCAGCGCCGGCACGATCTCCGCATACGCGGCGAGCGTGCTGCGGTACGGCGGCGGCATGTCGGCTTTCACGGCGTCGTGCAGCTGCGGCAGCGCGTGGAACGGCACCATCGGGAACATGTGGTGCTCGACGTGGTAGTTCATGTTCCAGTACAGGAAGCGGAACACGGGATTCATCATCACGGTCCGGCAGTTGCGCCGGTGATCGAGCACGTTCTCGGGCATGCCCGCATGCTGCGTCAGGCCGAAGTACAGGTACAGCCACGCGCCGTAAAGGCTCGGCAGCCCGATGTAGAGCAGCGGCAGGATCGTGTGCCAGTAAAGCGATACACCGGCCACGAGCACGTAGACCGCGAGATGGATGCGCGCCTCGCGCACGACCTTCGGCCGTTCCGATTCGGGCACGTAGGTGCGCTCCTCGTCGTCGAGCCGGCCGGTGAACGCAACGGCGATCATCTTGCGCAGCTCGCCGGCCACATGCTTCAGTGCGACGACGTTCAGCACGAGCGCGAGCCAGTCGGTCGGCTTCGGCGCGGCGATTTCCGGGTCGCGCCCGACGACCAGCGTGTCGGTGTGATGGCGCGCGTGGCTCCAGCGCCACGCCGTCGCGCGGCGGAACACCTGGAACGATGCGACCTGGTACAGCGCGTCGTTCATCCAGCGCGTGCGGAACGCCGTGCCGTGCCCGCATTCGTGCCAGCGCGAGTCGGCCGGGCTGCAGTAAAGCGTGCCGTAGATGAAGAACGCGGGGAGCGCCCACGCCGAATGCGCGCGCCACGCAAGCCACGCGAGCACGCCGCTGATCGCGATCGCCGCGTACCAGACCAGCGTGTCGCGGATCGCGCGCGCGTCGCCGCGCTGCATCAACTGCTTCATCAGCGGCCGCGGCACCGGGCACCGGTACCACTCGGCGTTGACGAGCCCGGCCGCGTGCGCGCGCTCGCCGGCACCGCCGATCATTCGGTATGCGTGACGGCGCGCCGCCGTGCGATCGTGCGCCTGGTCGTCCTTATGGGCCACTCGTGTCTCCTTGTTCCTGGTGCGCGGCAAGCGCTTCGTCATAGAACCAAAATTAGGCGACCGACGGCGCCCGCTCAATCGAAACGTTGACGAAATTTCGCCATCGCTTTAGCGTTCGTGACAGCGCCACGCGACCGATGGCGACCACAGATGGAGACAACCATGGCAGGCGAATCCGGGCCGCGCTGGCGCAAGCGCACCGCGCGCTTCGACGAGATCGCGGCGCTCGCCGGGGTCAGCACGACCACCGTCGACCGCGTGCTCAACGAGCGCGGCAGCGTATCGGCGCAGGCGCGCGAACGCGTGGTGGCGGCGGCGCGGCAGCTCGGCGTGCCGCGGCAACTGCCCGACACGCGGCACGGGCTGATCCACATCGACGTGCTGCTGCCGGACACCGATGCGCCGTTCTTCCTGCGGCTGCAGCAGGCGCTGCAGCGCTCGCTGCAGATGCTCGACCGGCGCGTGGTCGTGCACCGGGCGATCCTGCCGGCCGCGGACGACGAACGGGCCGCCGCGCTGATCGAACGGCCCGCCTACCGGCGTGCGGCGCTGATCGTCACGGCGCACGACACCGCCCGCGTGCGCAACGCGCTGGCCGGCGCGATCGCACGCGGCGAGACCGTCGTCACGATGGTCACCGACATCGGCGGCATCGACCGCGTGCATTACGCAGGCATCGACAACTACCGCGCCGGGCGCACGGCCGGCTACTACATCGGCCGCCTGGCGGCGCGCCCCGGCCGCGTGCTGCTGCTCGGCGGGCGCATGGGCTACCGCGCGCACGCCGACCGGATGGCCGGATGCCGGGACCAGCTCGCCGACGCGTTCGCCGCCGTCCGTTGCGACGACGAGCCGATCGAGACGCTCGACCAGGACGACCGCTGCTATCGCGCGGTGACGAAGGCGCTGCACGCACATGACGACGTGGTCGCGATCTACAACAGCGGCGCCGGCTCGGCCGGCATCGAAGCGGCACTGCGCAAGGCCGGCGCGACCGGGCGCGTCGTCTGGATCGGTCACGAGATGATCGACCTGCACCGCACCTTCATCGAAGCCGGCGCGATGGACCTCGCGATCGACCAAGATCCGGACGGACAGGCGCTTTCCGCGCTGCAGCACGTGCTGCATGCGTGCGGGATCGTCGAACAGGCGCCGCCGGGCGACCCGGTCGAATTCCGCGTGTTCTGTCCGGCGAACGTGAGGACGAGCGCCTACCTGCAGGCCTGAAGGTCGCCGCGTATCGCGCCGCGCGCGCGTGGCGAAAAAATCGACCGCCGCATTGGCGATTTTTCGTCAACGTTTGTCATGCAACCCGCGTGACGCATCCGTACATTGGGCAGCCATTCCCCGGACAACAACGGACAGGAGACGATGGCTGAACCGATCCTCATCGGCGTGAACCTCGACGGCGTGCTCGAACACGACGGCCTGCCGTTGCCCGCGCCCGCCGAACGCTTCCGGATGGTCGCCGGCGCCGGCGTGTTCGACTACGTCGAAAAGAACCCGGCACCCGGCGAAGATCTGTCGCCGTATTTTGCGCTGGTCGAACGCCACGCGCTGCCGATTCGCGTGATCGGCGGCATCTGGCGCGCAGGCCGAGACGAAGCGCACGTCGCCGAAATCGTCGACGCGGGCGCGCGGTTCGGCAGCACGGTGCTCAACTGCCAGCTATACGCGCATCACGCGGACGGCCATCCGCTGTCGGACCGCGAGGTCGCCGATTTCTACCTGCGCACGTACGAACGCGGAGAGCCGGCCGGCTGCCTGCCGAGCCTCGAAGTGCACGTCGACATGTGGAGCGAGGATTTCACGCGCATCGCGCGCGTCGCACAGCATGTCGAGCGGGCCGGCGTGCCGTTCCGGATCACGCTCGATCATTCGCACCTGCTGTTCAAGCTCGGCAATCGCGCCGAACTCGACGCATCGAGCATGCGCGAGTCGGTCGACGGCGGCCGCCTCTTGCTCGACCCCGCGTCGCCCGCGGCCCTCTATGCCGACTGGATCGCGCACGGCTGGGTCCGGCATGCGCATGCGCGCAGCGTGATTCCGGACAATCCGGACAACCGCTGGATGCGCCGCGCGGACGGCAGGCCCGGGCGCGGCATCCAGTACCCGTTCGTCGCGCCCGCGCCGGGCGCCTATCACGGCGAATGGCGCGCGGCGGCGCTCGACACGTGGAAGGCCGCGCTGCGCCAATTGCTGCAATCGCAAGTTCACGCGCGGCCGGCGCGGCTCGAACAGATCAGTTGCGAGTTCATCCCGTTCCCCGACTACGGCGGCGGCGCGCGCTATTCGATCTTCGACAACAACGTCGCGTGCGCGCAATGGCTGCGCGACACGTGGCGCGCGGCCATCGCGCGCACCGGCACCTGATTCGGACCCAGCCCCCTCGAGACCCAAGGACAGAACCATGACGCAAGCATTCCACTTTTCGCTGAACCGGATGAGCGCGCCGCGCATGCCGCTCGACCGCTATGTCGCGCTGTGCCGGCGCCTCGGCGTCGACACGATCGAGATCCGCAACGATCTCGACGGCGTCGAGATCGCCGACGGCACGCCGGCCACCGCCGTGCGCGCGACGGCCGAAGCCGGCGGCGTGACGATCCTGACGATCAACGCGCTGCAGCGCTTCGAGCAATGGAACGCCGAGCGCGCGGACGAGGCAACCGTGCTGGCCGACTACGCGGCGCACTGCGGTGCGCGCGCGCTGGTGCTGTGCCCGACCAACAGCCGCACCGACGCACGCGGCACGGATGTGCGCCATGCGGATCTCGTGAAGGCACTGAAGGCGCTGAAACCGATCCTCGAAGCGCGCGGCCTGCTCGGCTTCATCGAACCGCTCGGTTTCGAGGAGTGCGCGCTGCGCCGCAAGTCGGACGCGGTAAAAGGCATCTACGACGCGGCGGGCGAACAGGTCTTCCGGCTCGTGCACGACACGTTCCACCATCACCTGTCCGGCGAGGACATCTTCTTCCCGAACCTGACGGGCCTCGTGCACATCTCGGGCGTCGAGGAAGGCGACCTGCCGGTCGACCGGATGCGCGACGGCCATCGCGTGCTGGTCGGCGGCGCCGACCGGCTCGGCAACATCCGGCAGTTGCGCGAGCTGCTCGCGCGCGGCTACCGCGGCGCGTTTTCGTTCGAGCCGTTCGCGAACGAAATCGCCGAAGCCGACGACATCGAAGACCGGCTGCGGGCCAGCATCGAGTACGTGCGCGGCGAACTGGCGACTCGCTGAGCATCGCGGCGGCACGTGCCGCCGCGGCAACCGCCGCGCGTCATGCCGCGCACGCAGATGCACGCGATGCGACGCAGGCAAGCAGGTAATCAGGCAACCCACAAGAAAACGACAATCGGTTTGGAGACGACATGAAACGAATCGCGCTATCCGCACTCATCTGCTCAGGAATCCTCTGTTATTCTGGCGCTTTTGCCCAGACGTCGATCACGCTGTATGGCGTCGCCGACGCGGGCCTCGATTACGTGAGCCAGGTGCAGACCGGCAACGGCACCACCGCGTCGCGGCTGCGTGCGCAAAGCAGCGACTGGGGCGCGAGCCGGTTCGGGCTGCTCGGCCAGGAAGACATCGGCGGCGGCTATCGCGTGATCTTCAACCTCGAATCGGGCACCAACCTGATGTCGGGCACGGCAGGCGAAGGCAACGGCCGCCTGTTCAGCCGCAAGGCGCTCGTCGGCGTGCGCAACGACCGCATCGGCACGCTGACGTTCGGCCGCAACCTGTTCATCGCGAACGACCAGTGGGACATGGACCCGCTGCTGCAGCAGGCGTATTCGGCGACCGCGCTGGTGCGCAGCCGCAACGTGCCGATCACCAGCAACAACATCGAATACCGGTCGCCGTCGTGGAACGGTTTCAACGTGCATGCGCAGTACGCGCTCGGCAACCAGGCCGGCGGCTTCAATCTCAGCGCGGCAAACGAGTTCGGCCGCAGCGACGGGATCCAGCTCACGTACCGCAACGACTTCGTGATGCTGCGTGCGATGTATGACGAACTGCGCGACGCGAACGGCCGGATGAGCAACGTGTTCACGAGTTCGCGCGAAGTCTTCGCCGGCGCGAACCTCTATTGGCGCGCGCTGACCTTGCAGGCCGCGTACACGCACCTGAACGCGCCCGACACGCCCGCCGGCCTCGCGCGCAATGCGGATCACTACTGGGTCGGCGCGCAGTATCGCGTGACGCCCGCGCTCGCGCTCGGCGGTGCCGCGTACTACGTGCACGTCGGATCGGGCGCAGGCGATGCGACCCACGATCCGTCCGGCCACGCATCGATGTTCGCGCTCGGCGCCGCATACAGCCTGTCGAAGCGCACGCTGCTCTACGCGACCGTCGCGCATGTGCGCAACGCAAGCGGATCGAATTTCTCGGTCGCGAACAACAACCCCGGCACGGACAACGACAATCTCGCGAATCCGCTGCCGGGCCGTTCGCAGACCGGCGCGAACATCGGCATCAACCATTCGTTTTGACGTGCAACGCGGGGCCGCGGCCGACGCGTGCCGCGCCCTATCGGAAGACAACGGAGTCAACAGGAGAGCAGGATGATCGAATTCGCTTTGTTCGGTGCCGGAAGAATCGGCAAGATCCATGCGGCCAATCTGGCGCGCCACCCGGGCGCGAAGCTGAAATACGTGATCGACCGGCATGCGCCGTCGGCCGACGCGCTCGCACGCACGCACGGTGCGCAGGTCGCCGACATCGAACGCGCGCTCGGCGATGCGGCCGTGCAGGCGGTCGTGATCGCGTCGAGCACCGACACGCACGCCGACCTGATCGTCGCCGCGGCGAACGCGGGCAAGGCCGTGTTCTGCGAGAAGCCGGTCGACCTGACCGTCGAGCGCTCTCGCGAATGCGCGGAGGTCGTCCGGCGCAACCGCGTGACCTGCATGATCGGCTTCCAGCGCCGCTTCGATCCCACGTTCGCCGCGCTGAAGGCGCGCGTCGAGCGCGGCGAGATCGGCACACCGGAAATGCTGGTCGTCACGAGCCGCGACCCGGGTGCACCGCCCGTCGACTATCTCCGAAGCTCGGGCGGCATCTTCAAGGACATGCTGATCCACGATTTCGACGTGTTCCGCTGGATCCTCGGCGACGAAGCGCAGACGCTGCACGCGACCGGCAGCTGCCTGACCGATCCGGCCGTGCTCGACGCGGGCGACATCGATTCGACCGCCGTGACGATCCGCACGCGGCGCGGGCTGCTGTGCCAGATCAACACGTCGCGGCGCGCCGCCTACGGCTACGACCAGCGCTTCGAGCTGCTCGGCAGCAACGGGATGCTGCAGGCCGGCAACGTGCGGCCGACCGAAGTGAGCGCGTGGCTCGCAAGCGGCATCGCGACGGACGTGCCGGAGCCGTTCTTCCTCGAACGCTACCGGCATGCGTACGCGGCCGAGATCGCACACTTCGTCGACGCGCTGCGCGACGGCACGCCGGTCAGGACGACGATCGACGACGGGCTCGCCGCGCTCGAGCTGGCCGAGGCCGCGATGACGTCGTGGAAAACGGGGCGCGTGATCGAGATGTAACGCAAACGGCGGCGGCGCGTGCAAGCGGGCCACCGCCGTCGCACGACCGGCCGGCGGAGCCCGGGCGCAATCGGCGGCACATCGGTACGACAGGCTGCGGCGGCGCGGCGGCATCGGGCAAATTTGCCGAAACGTCGCGCGGCGCGCGGGTGAAAGCACGTATGATGACGCATTGATCGGCGTCGCCGACACCCCGCTTCTTCACCATCATGCTCGATCACCTCATCTGCGACTGCGACGGCGTGCTCGTCGACAGCGAAGTCATCGCCGACCGCGTGCTGCTCGATACGCTGTCCACCACGTTCCCGAACATCGATTTCGAAGCCGCCGCGAAGACGGCGTTCGGCCAGCAGACGTCGCGCTTCCTCGCCGGGCTCGAATCCCGCTTCGGGGTCGAGATGCCCGCCAACTTCATCGAGACCATCGAGCACAACATCGAGATCGCGCTGGCGCAATCGCTCGCGCCGATCACCGGCGTGCGCGACGCACTGCTGAAGGTCAGCCTGCCGGCGGCCGTCGTGTCGAACAGCCGGCTCGCACGCGTGCGCAGCTCGCTGAAGCGCGCATCGCTCACCGAAATCTTCGGCGAGCGCGTGTTCAGTTCCGAGCAGGTGTCGCGGCCGAAGCCCTACCCCGACGTCTACCTGCATGCGGCGCAAACGCTCGGCATCACGCCGGCGCGCTGCATCGTCGTCGAGGACAGCGTGTCGGGGCTGAATGCCGCACGCGCGGCGGGGATGAAAACGATCGCGTTCGTCGGCGCGAGCCACATCCCCGACAACTACGCGGACGCGCTGCGCGCGATGGGCATCACGCGGATCATGCGCAGGATGGACGAACTGCCGTTACTCGTCGAAGCCGGCATGCGCGGCGAATTCGGCGACGTGCAGTCCTGACGGTCATTCAATCCGGCGTGCGCCGATTCACGCACGCCGTACTGCGGGCGCGCGAACGCACCCGCTTGCTCGTCGCTCAGGCCGGTTCGCAGCAGCGTTCGCGCGCGGCCGCCAGCGCCTCGCGGAATTCGACGAGTTCCGCGATCGTCAGCATCGGCAGCCCGTGCTGTCGTGCGAAACGCTCGACGTCGTCGCCGCGCGTCATCGTGCCGTCCGGATTCATCAGTTCGCACAGCACGCCGGCAGGCTTCAGGCCGGCGAGGATCGACAGGTCGACCGTGCCTTCGGTGTGACCGCGGCGGGCAAGCACGCCACCCGGTTGCGCACGCAACGGAAACACGTGGCCGGGGCGCACGATGTCGTGCGGCTTCGCGCCGTCGGCGATCGCCGCGCGGATCGTCGTCACGCGATCGGCCGCCGATACGCCCGTATGCACGCCTTCGCGCGCCTCGATCGATACGGTAAACGCGGTGCCGTTGCGGCTCTCGTTGGTCTGCACCATCGGCGGCAGCTCGAGCGCGCGCACCGTGTCGTCGGTCAGGCACAGGCATACGATGCCGCTGCACTCGCGAATCAGGAGTGCCATCGTCTCGGGCGTGATGCGCTCGGCGGCGACGATCAGGTCGGCCTCGTTCTCGCGGTCGTGATCATCCTGCAGCACGACCGCACGGCCGGCGCGCATTGCATCGAGCGCAGCGGCGATGCGCGGCGGCACCGGTTCGGAATCCAGCAACGGGAGATCGGCAAAGGCATCGGCGGGTGCCGACGAAACGGACATCAAGGACATGTGAAACGCTCCTCGCAAATACGATGTGGGCGAAAAACGTTTCAGGGCATTGCAAACAGACAGAACGACAACCCGCTTCGCACGCATAGCGAAGCGGCCCTGACGGACATGACTATCTGCACATCTTCTCTCATCCGGACTGTAACCGTCGGCTCTGGCATTCGACCAGATCTGCTGACCCCGCGCGGATGCGCGGGCGCTCGCGGGCTCGCCGGCTTACGCCAGCCTACCGCCGGTGGGGAATTTCGCCCCGCCCTGAAGACGCACTGATTGCCGGATGGGGGCTGCCCATCGCCGGCGGGCCAAGCATACAACAGCTGCGCGCGCGGCGCAGCGAACCACACCTAAAACCTTACTGACGACGCCGTCTAACGGCATCGTCCAAACGGCCGACGGCCGGACCGCGATCCCGCCGATTCCCGCCCGATACGGGGAAAGCGGCCGTTCCGTGCGGGGCGCACGCGGTCAGCCGGCCGCGTGCGCCGCGTCCGGCACGAGCCAGCGCGGCGGCACTTCAGGGCTCACCGTCACGCGGAACGCGCGTACCTCGCTGTCGCCCGGATTGCGCAGGCTGTACGGCTGGTCGGCATCGAACACGATCGCGTCGCCGGTCGCGAGCAACTGGCGACGGTCATGCACGCTGACTTCGAGCGTGCCCTCGCTGACGACGAGATTGACCGTCGTGCCGGGCGCGCGACGCGCGCCAGGCTCCGTATGCAGCGGTGCGATCCGCAGCTCGTGGAACTCGGCCGCGGCCGGCTCGCCTTCCGGGTACAGCGCGCGCGCCGAGAAGCGGCCGTTCGAGCTGACGACGCGCGACGCACGCTCCGCCGCCAGGTGCTCGAAGCCGTTCACCGCATGGCGGCGCAGGAAGGCGGCGACCGACACCTTCAGCGCCGCGGCAATCTTGCAGAGCACCTTGATCGACGGCACGCTGCGCGCCGACTCGATCTGCGCGAGCATCGCGCGCGACACGCCGGACAGCCGCGCGAGCGCGTCGAGCGACAGCTGCCGCTCGGCGCGCAACCGCGCGAGGTTCACGCCGACGACCTGTTCGAGGACATCGAGCGACGCGGACGCCCGCGCTTCGGCGGCGTTGCCGGACTCGAAGGAAGACACGTCGCGCACGAGCGCCAGGGATGAAGACATAGCATTGCCTCCGGGCCGCTGTGCGGCCCTGCGTAGGGGGTAAGCCGGGATCGGAATCGCGTTGCGCCAGCAATGGCGCGTATCGAGACGCTATCACCCGGTCTGGCGCGGGCAAACGAAGTTATCTTCACACCGTTATCAGCATCGCGGAGAAATGCGTTTCTCGCGAACCTTTTCCTGCTGCCATGACGTCGCCATGGCGCCGCTCATTGCGCTGCCGGCGCCGCGCCGCGTGCCGGGCCGCGCGCATCGAACCGCATCGCGAGCCACGTGACGACGAGCGCCGCGAACGTCACCGCGACGGCGACCCACGGCAGCGCATCGAGCGCGAAACCGTGCTCCAGCGCAAGGCCGCCGAGCCATGCGCCGCCCGCATTGCCGACGTTGAACGCGCCGATATTCAGCGTCGATGCGAGATGCGGCGCGCTCGCGGCCTTCTCGACCACCCGCGCCTGCAGCGGCGGCACCGTCGCGAACGCGGCGATCCCCCACACGAACACGGTGACGGCGGCCGCGACCGGCAGGTGGCTCGTCTTCGCGAACACGGCCATCACGGCCATCAGTGCGACGAGGATCGCGATCAACGACGGCATCAGCGCGCGGTCGGCGAGCTTGCCGCCGAGCGTGTTGCCGATCGTCAGCCCCGCGCCGAACAGCACGAGGATCAGCGCGACCGCGCGCGGCGAGTAGCCCGACACGGTCTCGAGAATCGGCGCGATATACGTGAACACGACGAACACGCCGCCGAAGCCGAGCACGGTCATCAGCAGCGCGAGCCACACCTGCGGCTCCTTCAGCACGCGCACTTCGTGGCCCAGGCCGACCGGCCCGCTGTCGTGGCGGTTCGGCACGAGCGCGGCGACGCCGCCGAGCGCCAGCACGCCGAGCGCGGCGACGATCCAGAACGATGCGCGCCAGCCGAGCAACTGGCCGACGAACGTGCCGAACGGCACGCCGAGCACGTTCGACAGCGTGAGCCCCGTGAACATCAGCGCGATCGCGCTCGCGCGCTTGTCGGCCGGCACGAGCGACGCGGCGACCACCGCGCCGATCCCGAAGAACGACCCGTGCGCGAACGACGTGACGACGCGCGCGACCATCAGCATCGCGTAGCCGGACGCGGTGGCGCACAGCACGTTGCCGACGATGAAGATCGCCATCAGCAACTGCAGCGCGGCCTTGCGCGGCATGCGGCTCGTCAGCACCGCGAGGAGCGGCGCGCCGACCGCGACGCCGAGCGCGTAGCCCGTGACGAGCAGGCCGGCCGACGGCAGCGACACGGCGAGGTCGTGCGCGACTTCGGGCAGCAGGCCCATGATGATGAATTCGGTGGTGCCGATGGCGAAGGCGCTGATCGCGAGCGCCAGTAACGGAATGGGCATGACGTTCTCCGGAAGGCGGCGGACGCGGCGCCCGGTCGGTGCCGCACCGCACAAGAAGCGAGATGTGCGCGCATTGTCCCGAACACGCCTGCATTTGATAATTGGCGTGGCATTTGAACCATTTTCAAAAATTTCTGGAAAATCGAATGGACCGACTGGGCGATATCCGGCTGTTCGTCGAGGCGGCGGAACTGGGCAGCCTGTCCGCTGCCGGGCGCAAGCTGAACCTCACGCCGGCCGCCGCGAGCGCGCGCCTCGCGAAGCTCGAGGCGAAGATCGCGACGCGGCTGTTCGAACGCACGACGCGGCAGTTGCGGCTCACCGACGAAGGCCGGTTGTACCTGAACTGCTGCCGGCAGGCGCTGCAGGCGCTCGACGACGCCGACGCGATGCTGCAGGAAGGCCGCAACGTCGTCAGCGGCAAGGTGCGGCTGTCGTCGACGTCCGATTTCGGCCGCAACCAGTTGCTCGACTGGCTCGACGAATTCACGACGCGCCATCCGGACGTCACGTTCTCGCTGACGGCGTCCGATTCGTCGTCGAACCTGTGGCAGGACGAGATCGACCTCGCGATCCGCTTCGCCGCGCCGCCCGACGGCGCGCTGATCGCACGCCGGCTCGCGACGAACCGGCGCGTGCTGTGCGCGGCGCCGTCGTTCGTCGAACGCCACGGCATGCCGGCCGATCCACACGATCTGGCCCGCTTTCCGTGCAACGTGATCACGATCGCGTCGGGGCCGATGAACACCTGGCATTTCACGCGTGGCGACGAGGTGCAGATCCATACGGTGCCGGTGTCGACCGCGTTCGAGACCAACGACGGCGGCCTCACGCGCGAATGGACGCTGCGCGGCCACGGCATTGCGCTGAAATCGCTATGGGACATTGCCGACGACGTCCGCGCGGGCCGGCTGCGCGTGCTGCTGCCCGACTGGCGGCACCAGGACGCGCCGCTGCATGCGATCTATCACGGCAAGCGCTACATGGCGCCGCGCGTGCGCGTGCTGCTCGACTTTCTCGCCGAACGCTTCGCGCACGAGGAAGCCGCGCTCGACGACCTGCTGAACGCGTGCCGCTGACGGCCGGCGCACCGCCGCCCAGGGGTCGGAACCCGACGATCGGCGTCGCGCGACCGCAACCCGGTGCCCGTCCGGAGCGGCGTGAAAAGCTATAATGAAAGGCTTTCCCGACGGCTTTTCATGCTTGATGCGCGCTGCGCGCGCCCGGCCCGCCACGCGGCCGCGGCATGGGCACCATGCGTGCCGTCCCGATTCACCCTTGACGACGCCCCCAGGTCAACCACTGCGAACGGCGAATCCCCATGACCAAGAAAGTTTACGTAAAGACCTTCGGCTGCCAGATGAACGAGTACGACTCGGACAAGATGGTGGACGTGCTCAATGCGGCCGAAGGCCTCGAAAAGACCGATACGCCGGAAGATGCGGACATCATCCTGTTCAACACGTGCTCGGTGCGTGAAAAGGCGCAGGAGAAGGTGTTCTCCGATCTCGGCCGCGTGCGCGAGCTGAAGGAAGCGAAGCCCGGCCTGCTGATCGGCGTTGGCGGCTGCGTCGCGAGCCAGGAAGGCGCTTCGATCGTGTCGCGCGCGCCGTACGTCGATCTCGTGTTCGGCCCGCAAACGCTGCACCGCCTGCCGCAGATGATCGACGCGCGCCGCGCGAGCGGCCGCGCGCAGGTCGACATCACGTTTCCCGAAATCGAGAAGTTCGACCACCTGCCGCCCGCGCGCGTCGAGGGGCCGAGCGCGTTCGTGTCGATCATGGAAGGCTGCTCGAAGTACTGCAGCTACTGCGTGGTGCCGTACACGCGCGGCGACGAAGTATCGCGCCCGCTCGACGACGTGCTGACCGAAGTGGCCGGCCTCGCCGACCAGGGCGTGCGCGAAGTCACGCTGCTCGGCCAGAACGTGAACGCCTATCGTGGCGCACTGACGGCCGGCGCATCCGAGATCGCCGATTTCGCGACGCTGATCGAATACGTCGCCGACATCCCCGGCATCGAGCGGATCCGCTACACGACGTCGCACCCGAAGGAATTCACGCAACGGCTGATCGACACCTACGCGAAAGTGCCGAAGCTCGTGAACCACCTGCACCTGCCGGTCCAGCACGGCTCCGACCGCATCCTGATGGCGATGAAGCGCGGCTACACGGTGCTCGAATACAAGTCGGTGATCCGCAAGCTGCGCGCGATCCGCCCCGACCTGTCGCTGTCGACCGACATGATCGTCGGCTTCCCCGGCGAGACCGAGGAGGATTTCGACAAGATGATGGCGCTCGTGCACGACATGAGCTACGACACGAGCTTCTCGTTCATCTACAGCCCGCGCCCCGGCACGCCGGCCGCGAACCTGCACGACGACACGCCGCGTGAGGTCAAGCTCAAACGCCTGCAACATCTGCAGGCGACCATCGAGGAGAACGTCGCACGCATCAGCCAGTCGATGGTCGGGAAGATCGAACGGATCCTCGTCGAGGGCCCGTCGCGCAAGGACCCGAACGAACTCGCGGGCCGCACCGAGAACAACCGGGTCGTGAATTTCCCGGCGCCGCTCGCGTCGCACCCGCGCCTGATCGGCCAGATGATCGACGTGAAGATCAACCATGCGTATCCGCATTCGCTACGCGGCGAGCTCGTGCTCGTCAGCGACGACGCGAGCGCGGCCACTCACTGACTGACGTCCAACAGGAGCCCGACGCCACTTTGAAGACCGTCCAAGCACTGGAATTCACCGCGCCGCGCGACGACAACGCGCGCCTCGCCAATCTCTGCGGCCCGCTCGACGAAAACCTGCGGCAGATCGAACAGGCGCTCGACGTCACGCTCGCACGACGCGGCCACCGGATCACGATCCGCGGGCGCGGCGCCAAGCTCGCGCTCGCCGCGCTCGACAACTTCTACAACCGCGCGCGCGATCCGCTGTCGGTCGACGACATCCAGCTCGCGCTGGTCGAAGTGCGCCACACGGCCGGCAACGGCCGCCAGGACGCGATCGACGTGCGCTTTCGCGGCGACCCCGACCATCCGTTCGACGAACCCGCCGGGCCCCTCGACGACGAAGCGCTCGAGGAAGCCGCGCCGAAGCTGTACACGCGGCGCGCCGACCTGCGCGGCCGCACGCCCGCGCAGCGCGAATACCTGAAGCAGATCCTGTCGCACGACGTGACGTTCGGCATCGGGCCGGCCGGCACCGGCAAGACCTACCTCGCGGTCGCCTGTGCGGTCGATGCGCTCGAGCGCGACCAGGTCAAGCGGATCGTGCTGACGCGCCCGGCCGTCGAGGCCGGCGAACGGCTCGGCTTCCTGCCGGGCGACCTCGCGCAGAAGGTCGACCCGTACCTGCGCCCGCTCTACGACGCGCTGTACGACCTGCTCGGCTTCGACAAGACCGCGAAGATGTTCGAGCGCCAGATGATCGAGATCGCGCCGCTCGCCTACATGCGCGGCCGCACGCTGAACCACGCGTTCATCATCCTCGACGAGGCGCAGAACACGACGCCCGAGCAGATGAAGATGTTCCTCACGCGGATCGGCTTCGGCTCGAAGGCGGTCGTGACCGGCGACACGAGCCAGGTCGACCTGCCGCGCGGCCACAAGAGCGGCCTCGTCGAGGCGCAGCAGGTGCTCGGCGGCGTGCGCGGCATCGCGCTCACGCGCTTCACGAGTGCGGACGTCGTACGCCATCCGCTCGTCGCGCGCATCGTCGAGGCATACGACGAATTCCACGCGCAGCACCAGGACGGCTGACCGCCCGGCGGCGCCCGCGCGCGCTGCCACAGCCTGCCGGCCCGGCCCGCCAGACGGCGCGCCGGGCTTTTTTTCGCCCGTGCGAATTCGGGTGCGATCGGCCATTTGGTGTATCCTCAACGCGTCCCAAATCGCCGCACGCGTCATGAAATCCTCCCGTTCTCGCAAGTCCGGGCGCGCCCAGTCCGCCGCGCCCGAATCCCCCCGTCTTTCGCTGTTCGATGCGAAGGGCAAGGCCCGGACCGTCAACGCGCAAGGGCTGCGGATCGACTTCCCGGACGGCCGCAGCCTGATGTTCGACCTGTCGGGCAGCTCGGGCGACGCGGCCGTCGCGATCGTCGCGCAGCACAACGATCCGGCGATGCGCGCGAAGCTCGCGCTGCAGCCCGAGCATTACGACAGCGTGACGCTGCACGTCGGCGCCGAACTCGCGCCGCGCGAAGACGAAATCGAAAACGAACTGCGCGAGCCGGAACTCGACCTGTCCGTGCAGTACGGCGACGAGATCACGAGCGACGTGCGCAAGACGCTGCCCAAGCGCAAGCTGATCGCCGAATGGATCGAGCCGGCGCTGTTCGCCAGCGCGCAGCTCACCGTGCGCTTCGTCGGCGAAGACGAAGGCCGCACGCTGAACGACGGCTACCGCCACAAGGACTACCCGACCAACGTGCTGACCTTCGCGTACGACGCGGCGCCCGACGGCACCGTGATCGGCGACCTCGTGCTGTGCTGTCCGGTCGTCGAGAAGGAAGCGCACGACCAGGGCAAGCCGCTCGCGGCCCACTACGCACACCTGCTGGTGCACGGCGCGCTGCACGCGCAGGGCTACGACCACGAGACGAGCGACGAGGACGCGACCGAGATGGAAGCGCTCGAAGTCGACATCCTCGCGAAGCTGGGCTTCCCGAACCCGTACCAGTAAGCCGGCCGCACGATGCGCAACGCCGCGATGCTCCCGTCCGCCTACCCGCCGTCGATCGGCGACGGGCGGCTGCTGACGGACGACGAGCTCGGGGCATCGCTCGCGCACACGATGCGCGACTGGGACGGCCGCCAGGACCTCTGGCTGTTCGGCTATGGCTCGCTGATCTGGAACCCGGGATTGCCGACCGTCGCCGCCGTGCGCGGCAAGGTGCACGGCTACCATCGCGGGCTCTATCTGTGGTCGCGCGTGAACCGCGGCACGCCCGAACGCCCGGGCCTCGTGCTCGCGCTCGATCGCGGCGGCTCGTGCTCGGGCATCGCGTTCCGGCTCGCGGGCCCGACCGCGCAGCCGCACCTCGAGACGCTGTGGAAGCGCGAGATGCCGATGGGTTCGTACCGGCCCGCGTGGCTGCCGTGCTCGCTCGAGAACGGCGAACGCGTGAACGCGCTCGCGTTCGTGATGCGCCGAGACGCACCGGCCTATACGGGCAAACTGTCCGACCCCGTCGTGAAGGAAGTGTTCGGCTGCGCGGCCGGCCGCTACGGCACGACGCTCGATTACGTGAGCCGCACGGTCGACGCGCTGCGCGCGAGCGGCATCCCCGATCGCGCACTGGAAGGGCTGCTCGCGCGATGCCGGTGACGCGACACGACGCCCGGCTTGCCGCCACGCGATGCCGCGCCGCCGCCTGCGCATGCGAACGAGGACACGACCGATGAAACCGTCACGCCGGTCGCGTTGCAAGGTCGCTGCGCTGATCGTCGCCGCGAGCATCGCGCTGTCCGGCTGCGGGATCCTCGGCTGCGGCGGCGCCGCGACCAACGGCGGGGCCGCCGGCGGCTGCTCGGCCGGCATGCGGTTCTGAACCTCGCCCCGGCGGCGCCCGCGTGCGGCAGCATGCCGCCGTCGCAGGCCACCTCGGCCGGTCGCCTTCCCGCGTCGCGCTTCCCCGCCCTTCCGGTACCCGTTTTTTGCCGCCGCTGCCCCGCCGCCCCTTTCTGAGATAGGATGGATACGAGGACGATGTCGCGCCCGGCGCGGCCGTCTGCGAGCGGGGCTCGCGCAAGCCGCCCACCCTGGCCGTCCGGCCGGGTGACATGGCTGCGCCATGCCCTTGGTGTATCCTTGCCTACTCCGTGACAGCGCGCCCCGGCATGACCCAGGCGCACCACCATGAACGATTCGTATCCCAGTCGTAAGCCAACCGACAAACCGCAAGAAAAGCGCTCGCTGCTCGAGCGCCTGACCGACTTCATCTCGCCCGAGCCCGAATCCCGCGGCGAGCTGCTGGAAATCCTCCAGGACGCCCACGAACGCAACCTGATCGACGCCGATTCACTGTCGATGATCGAAGGCGTGTTCCAGGTATCCGACCTGTGCGCGCGCGACATCATGGTGCCGCGCGCACAGATGGACGCGATCAACATCGCCGACAAGCCCGAGGATTTCATCCCGTTCGTCCTCGAAAAGGCGCACTCGCGCTACCCCGTGTACGAGGAAAACCGCGACAACGTGATCGGCGTGCTGCTCGCGAAGGATCTGCTGCGCTTCTATGCCGAAGAGGAATTCGACGTGCGCGGGATGCTGCGCCCGGCCGTGTTCATTCCCGAATCGAAGCGCCTGAACGTGCTGCTGCACGACTTCCGCGTGAACCGCAACCACCTCGCGATCGTCGTCGACGAATACGGCGGCGTTGCGGGCCTGATCACGATCGAGGACGTGCTCGAACAGATCGTCGGCGACATCGAGGACGAATACGACTTCGACGAGGAAGCCGGCAACATCATCGCGGGGCCGGACGGCCGCTACCGGGTGCGCGCGCTCACCGAGATCGAACAGTTCAACGACGTGTTCGGCACCGATTTCCCCGACGACGAGGTCGACACGATCGGCGGCCTGATCACGCATCATTTCGGACGCGTGCCGCACCGCGGCGAGAAGCTGCAGCTCGGCAACCTCGTGTTCGAGATTCAGCGCGGCGATGCGCGCCAGGTTCATGTGCTGCTGGTGCGCCGCAACCCGCTCACCAGCCGTCGCGCCGAAACCTCGCACGAGGACTGACCGTCCCGCGCCAGCCGCGTCTCCTTCAACCGCTCGCCCACTTCCGCTTCACATGGACGATCCGATCCCGTCCCGCCCGGCTGGCGGCTTTCTCGCGCCGGCGCCCGGCCGCGCGCTGCCACGCTGGCATTACCCGGCCGCACTGCTCGCCGGCGCGGCCAATACGCTCAGCTTCGCACCGACGCCGCACGGCGGCTGGCTGCAGCTCGTCGTATTCGTCTGGTTTTTCGCGCAGCTGACGCGCACGTCGAGCTGGCGCGGCGCCGCGCTCACGGGCGGCGCGTTCGGCTTCGGCAACTTCATCAGCGGCATCTGGTGGCTCTACATCAGCATGCACGTGTACGGCGAGATGGCCGCGCCGCTCGCGGGCGGCGCGCTCGTGCTGTTTTCGCTGTACCTGTCGCTGTACCCGGCGTTCTCGGCCGGGCTGTGGTCGTTCTGCGCGGGCCATGCGTGGCATCGCCGCGCACCCGACCCGCGGCCGTTCTCGCCGACCTGGCACGGCGCGTTCGCGTTCGCGAGCGCGTGGGCCTGCGGCGAATGGCTGCGCGGCACCCTGTTCACCGGCTTTCCGTGGCTCGCGAGCGGCTATCCGCAGGTCGACGGCCCGTTCGCGGGCTTCGCGCCGGTCGTCGGCGTGTACGGGATCGCCTGGGTGCTCGCGCTGTTCGCCGCGCTGGTCGTGCAGGCGCTCGCCGCCGCGCGCTCGTCGCCCGCGCGCGAAAGCGGCGCCAGCGGCAACGCACGCGTGCGCATCGCCGCGCCGGCCGGCATTGCCGTCGCGCTCGTCGCGGCCGGCCTCGGGCTGTCGCAGGTCACATGGACCGTGCCCGCGAACGCGCCGCTCACGGTACGGCTGCTGCAGGGCAACGTGAAGCAGGACATCAAGTTCGAGCAGGAAGGCATCGACGCGGCGATCAAGATGTACCAGCAGATGATCGTCGAGAAGCCGGCCGACCTGATCGTCACGCCGGAGACCGCGATCGCGGTGATGATCCAGGAGCTGCCCGAGCCATTCGCCGTCGCGATCCGCAAGTTCAGCGACACGACGGGCTCGGCCGTGCTGTTCGGCGCGGTCGGCGCGTCGGTGACCGAGGACGGCCGCTACGTCGACTATACGAACAGCCTGTACGGCGTGACGCCGCACTCGCGCGACATCTATCACTACGACAAGCACCACCTCGTACCCTTCGGCGAATTCATCCCGTGGGGCTTCCGGTGGTTCGTCGACCTGATGAAGATGCCGCTCGGCGATTTCGCGCGCGGCGCGCCGGTGCAGAAGCCGTTCCTGGTGCACAACCAGCCCGTGATGGCCGACATCTGCTACGAGGATCTGTTCGGCGAGGAAATCGCCGCGACGATCCGCGACAACCCGCAGCCGCCCGGCGTGCTCGTCAACGTGACGAACCTCGCGTGGTTCGGCGACACGATCGCGCTCGACCAGCACCTGCAGATCGCGCGGATGCGCTCGCTCGAGACGGGCCGGCCGATGCTGCGCTCGACCAACACGGGGATGACCGCCGCGATCGACGCGCACGGCCGCGTGCTCGGCCAGTTGAAGCCGTTCACGATCGGCTCGCTCGACGTGCGGATCGAAGGCACGAGCGGCTTCACGCCCTACGTGACGAGCGGCAACAACATCGTGCTCGCGGTGTCGTTCGTGCTGCTCGCGTTCGGCTTCACGTACGGGCCCGGGCTGCGTCGGCGCAACGGCCGGAAGAACGGCGACGACCAGCCGGCATGACGCGGCAGGCGGCCGCCGCGCACTGCGCGCAGCGGCCCGTAACCGCAAACCGGTCGACCGCTCAGGCCTGCCGGGCCGATTGAGCCGACTGCGCGGCCAGGCTCCGCAGGTCGCGGCTCACGTCCTCCATCACCGGTTCCCACGCGCCGAACGTCCGTTGCCGGTACAGCGTCGCGGTCGGATACCACGGACTATCCTTGCGTTCGAGCAGCCACGGCCAGTGCGGATTCACGTCGAGCAGCACCCAGGTGCGCGCGCCGAGCGCGCCCGACAGGTGCGCGACCGACGTGCACACGGTGATCACGAGATCCAGCGCGCCGATGAATGCGGCCGTATCGTCGAAGCTCTTCAGTTCGGCCGTACGATCGTCGATCGCGAAGCCGGCCGCGCGTGCCGCCGCGACGTCGGCCTCCGCGCCCGGCTGCAGCGAATGGAATGCGATGCTGTCGAGCCCGCGGAATGCCTGCGCATAGCGCTCGAGCCCGACACGCCGGAACGGATTGCGCTGATGCCCCGCGCTGCCCGTCCACACGAGCCCGACCTGCAGCCGCCGATCGCCCGCGAGCCGCGCGCGCCACGCATCGCGCGCGTCCGGCTCGGCCCGCAGGTAAGGTACCGACGATGCGAGCGGCGCGTCCTCCATGCCGAGCATCAGCGGCAATTCGATCAGCGGCACCTCGTAGTCGAACGCGGGCAGCACGTCGACGCCGCCGCCGGCGCCAAACGTGTCCGCGTGCGCGCCGAGACTGCGCTGCAGCAGCGTGCCCACCTGCGGGAACGTGTTCCACGCCAGCCGGCCGCCCTCGCGATGCACGCGTTCGGCGAGCGGTGCGACGAAGCGGCAGAACTGCAGCACGTCGCCGAGCCCCTGCTCGCCCCATACGAGCAGCGTCTTGCCTGCAAGCGGCTCGCCCTGCCAGCGCGGGCCCGGCAGCGCCGGCCGCCGGCCGCGCAATTCGCCGGCGCCGTCCCAGCGCGCCTCGTGGCCACGCCAGCCGGCCGCGTAGTTGCCGCGCACGAGCTGGATGATCGCGAGGTTGAAGCGGTACGACGCGTCGCCGGGCGCCAGTTCGCACGCGCGCGCCGCGTAGCGCTCGGCGTCGTCCCAGCGCTGCGCCTCCTTCATCGCCATCGCGACGTTGTTCATCGCGAGCCCGTTGTCCGGTGCGATCTCTGCGAGCCGTGCGGCGCAGGCGAGCGCGCCGTCCAGGTCGCGCAGCGCGAGCCGCGCGACGACGAGGTTGATCCACGCCTGCACGTCGCGCGGATCGGCCTGCACGGCCGCGTCGAGCAGCGCGACTTCCTCCGCGCGGTCGCCGCCCGACAGCCGCAGTGCGATCGCGAGGTTGTTGCGCAGCGACGGCCAGCCGGGATCGATCGCGAGCGCGGCACGGTAAGGCGCGACGGCATCCGCGTGGCGGCCGGCCATCTGCAGCGCGTAGCCGTGGTTGAAACCGGCCGCGGCGCCGGGGTGCACGCGCGCCGCGCATTCGGCGAGCGCGACCGCGTCGGCGGCGCGCTGCCGCACGACGAGCGCGGCCGTGAGCTGCGCGATTGCATCGGCGTCGACCGCATGCAGATGAGCGGCAGCGGCGAGCCACAGGTCGTGCGTGGCACGCTCGCCGCGCGCCTGCGCATCGGCGGCCTGCCCGAGCAGCGCAATGAATGGCGGAAGCAGCGGAATGAGGATGTCGTTCGAATCGTCCATGCGGTCGGGATCGGCAATCGGTGGCGCGGCGAGCGTCGCACGCACCGCAATATGTGCATCTTAACGCCCTCGCGAAGCGGCGCGGCATGCGCACCGGCCACGCCTGCGCAGGCCGCCGGAACCGGGCCGACGGTGCCCTCGCCTGCGTTCCGGCCGCATCCGGTCGCCGATCCGGTAAAATTACGCGTTTCAGCACACTAACAAGCCGCGCCGCCGCGCGAGCCGACCCTCCGGGCCCCGCCCGGAGCGCCGCCCGCAACGGAGCGCCAGCGCCACGAAGGCTCTTCATGCTTACGTTTCAGCAAATCATCCTGACGCTGCAGTCCTACTGGGACAAGCAGGGTTGCGCCCTGCTCCAGCCCATCGACATGGAAGTCGGCGCGGGCACGTCGCACGTCCACACGTTCCTGCGCGCGATCGGCCCCGAGCCGTGGCGCGCCGCATACGTGCAGCCGTCGCGCCGCCCGAAGGACGGCCGCTACGGCGAGAACCCGAACCGCCTGCAGCACTACTACCAGTACCAGGTCGTGCTCAAGCCGGCGCCGGAGAACATCCTCGACCTGTACCTCGGCTCGCTGGCAGCGCTCGGCTTCGACCTGAAGCAGAACGACGTGCGCTTCGTCGAGGACGACTGGGAAAACCCGACGCTCGGCGCGTGGGGCCTCGGCTGGGAGGTGTGGCTGAACGGGATGGAAGTCACGCAGTTCACGTATTTCCAGCAGGCCGGCGGCCTCGACTGCAAGCCCGTGCTCGGCGAAATCACGTACGGCCTCGAGCGCCTCGCGATGTACCTGCAGAAGGTCGAGAACGTGTACGACCTCGTGTGGACGGAGTGGGAAGAGCAAGGCCCGAGCGGTCCCGAGCTGCGCCGCCTGTCGTATGGCGACGTCTACCACCAGAACGAGGTCGAGCAGTCGACCTACAACTTCGAGCACGCGAACGTCGACCTGCTGTTCACGTTCTTCAACAGCTACGAAGCGGAAGCGAAGCGAATGATCGACGCGCAGCTCGCGCTGCCCGCGTACGAACTCGTGCTGAAGGCCGGCCACACGTTCAACCTGCTCGACGCGCGCGGCGCGATCTCGGTCACCGAACGCGCGGCATACATCGGCCGCATCCGTGCGCTGTCGCGTCTCGTCGCACAGGCTTACTACGACTCGCGCGAGAAGCTCGGCTTCCCGATGCTCGGCAACCCGCCGGGCGTGCCGGGCCTCACCACCGACGCCCAGGATGCCGCGCAACCGGCATGGGCGCCGCCGCTCAAGGTCGAACGCAAGATCGATCAGGACTGACGAGACCAGATTTCCTCCAAACATGACGCACAATCATCCCGCTCCCCTGCTCGTCGAACTGCTGACCGAAGAGCTGCCGCCGAAGGCCCTCGCGCGCCTCGGCGACGCATTCGCCGAAGGTCTCGCGCAACGCCTCGCGGCGCGCGACCTCGTCGATGGCGAACTCGTGTTCGAACGCTACGCCACGCCGCGCCGCCTCGCCGTCGTCGTGCAGAACGTGCGTGCCGTCGCACCTGAAAAGCAGGTCCGCGAAAAGGTCCTGCCCGTGTCGGTCGCACTCGACGCCGAAGGCAAGCCGACCGCCCCGCTCGCGAAGAAGCTCGCGGCGCTCGGCCACCCGAACCTGTCGATCGCCGATCTCGAGCGCGCGCAGGACGGCAAGGCCGAAGCGTTCTTCGTCAACTATTCGGCAGCCGGCGCGACGCTCGCCGACGGCCTGCAGGCCGCGCTCGACGAAACGCTCGCGAAGCTGCCGATCCCGAAGGTCATGACCTACCAGCGCCCGGACGGTTCCGACGTGCAGTTCGTGCGCCCGGTGCATCGCCTGACGGTGCTGCACGACGATCGCATCGTGCCCGTCACCGCGTTCGGCATCGACGCCGGCGACACCACGCTCGGCCACCGCTTCCTGTCCGACGGCCTCGTCGCGATCCAGCATGCGCGTGCCTACGCCGACACGCTGCGCGACAAGGGCCGCGTGATCGCGCACTTCGCCGATCGCCGCGAAACGATCCGCACGCAGCTGAACGAGCACGCGAACGGCGATACGGTCGTGATGCCCGAATCGCTGCTCGACGAAGTGACGTCGCTGGTCGAATGGCCGGTCGTCTACCCGTGCCGCTTCGAGGACGAATTCCTGCAGGTGCCGCAGGAATGCCTGATCCTCACGATGCAGACGAACCAGAAGTATTTCGCGCTGACCGACGTCGGCGGCAAGCTGCGCTCGCGCTTCCTGATCGTGTCGAACATCGAGACGAAAGCCCCGGGCGAGATCATCGAAGGCAACGAGCGCGTCGTGCGCCCGCGCCTCGCCGATGCGAAGTTCTTCTTCGAGCAGGACAAGAAGAAGCCGCTCGCCGACCGCGTGCCGCAGCTCGCGAATGTCGTCTATCACAACAAGCTCGGTTCGGCGCTCGCGCGCGTCGAGCGCCTCGAGGCGCTGGCCGGCGAGATCGCGCCGGCGATCGGCGCCGACGCCGCGCACGCGAAGCGCGCCGCACGCCTCGCGAAGGCTGACCTGCTGACCGACATGGTCGGCGAGTTCCCGGAACTGCAGGGCACGATGGGCACGTACTACGCGCGCCACGACGGCGAAGCCGACGACGTCGCGCTCGCCTGCGCCGAACACTACCAGCCGCGCTTCTCCGGCGACGCGCTGCCGACCACGCCCGTGTCGACCGCCGTCGCGCTCGCCGACAAGCTCGAGACGATCGTCGGCATCTGGGGCATCGGCCTCGCGCCGACCGGCGAGAAGGATCCGTTCGCGCTGCGCCGCCACGCGCTCGGCGTGCTGCGCCTGCTGCTCGAGAAGCAGTTGCCGCTCGATCTCGTGTCGCTGCTGCGCACGGCCCATGCGCGCTTCGAAGGCGTGCCGGGCGTGGCCGAATCGACCGATGCGATCCTCGCGTTCTTCATGGATCGCCTGCGCGGCCTGCTGCGCGAGCGCGGCTATTCGGCCGGTGAAATCGAAGCCGTGCTGAGCCTGAACCCGACGCGCGTCGACGATCTCGTCGCGCGCCTCGACGCGGTGCGCGAATTCACGCACCTCGCGGAAGCCGAAGCGCTCGCGGCCGCCAACAAGCGGATCTCGAACATCCTGAAGAAGTCGGAGGGCGGCGCGAATGGCGCAGTGCAGCCGACGCTGCTGGTCGAGGCCGCCGAGAAGGCGCTGCACGAACAGCTCACGGCCGTGACGCCGCACGTGCAGTCGCAGCTCGAGGCGCGTGCGTACACGGGCGCGCTGTCGGCGCTCGCCGCGCTGCGCGCGCCGGTCGACACGTTCTTCAACGACGTGATGGTCAACGCGGACGATCCCGCGCTGCGAGCGAACCGCCTCGCGCTGCTGTCCGCACTGCACCAGCAGATGAACTGCGTCGCCGACATCTCGAAGCTCGCCGCGTAAGGGCCGCACGATGCCGATCAGCCCCAACCGAAAGCTCGTCGTCCTCGACCGGGACGGCGTGATCAACGTCGATTCGGATGCGTTCATCAAGACGCCCGACGAATGGATCGCGCTGCCCGGCAGCCTCGAGGCGATCGCCCGGCTCAACCACGCAGGCTATCGCGTGGTCGTCGCGACCAACCAGTCCGGCATCGGTCGCGGGCTGTTCGACATGGCCACGCTCAACGAGATGCACCTGAAGATGCATCGCGCGGCGGCCGCGGTCGGTGCGCGCATCGACGCGGTGTTCTTCTGCCCGCACACGGCCGAGGATCACTGCGACTGCCGCAAGCCGAAACCCGGCATGATGCAGATGATCGCCGAACGCTTCGAGATCGATCCCGATCACACGCCGGTCGTCGGCGATTCGCTGCGCGACCTGCAGGCCGGCGTCGCGGTCGGCTTCCAGCCGTACCTCGTGCTGACCGGCAAGGGCAAGAAGACGCTCGCCGCGGGCAATTTGCCGCCCGGCACGAAGGTCCACGACGACCTGCGCGCGTTCGCGCTCGATTTCCTTTCACACGAATACGAGTGATGCCGCCGCCGCGCGCATCCTCCCTAACGCCAGACCCACGCCGATGCGCTTCGTCCGCTCCCTGCTGCTGCTGATCTACTTCATCCTGTACACGGTGCCGTACGCCACCGCATGCTTCATCGCGTTCCCGTTCATGCGCCCCGACGCGCGCTACTGGATGGCGGCCGGCTGGTGCAAGTCGACGCTGTGGGTCGTGCGCTGGCTGAACGGCATCCACTACCGGATCGAAGGGATGGAGAACCTGCCCGACGGCCCGGCCGTGCTGCTGTCGAAGCACCAGTCCGCGTGGGAGACGCTCGCGTTTCCGGCGCTGATGCCGAAGCCGCTCTGCTACGTGTTCAAGCGCGAGCTGCTATACGTGCCATTCTTCGGCTGGGCGCTCGGGCTGCTGCACATGGTCAACATCAACCGCAAGGAAGGCAAGCACGCGTTCACCTCGGTGATCCGCCAGGGCAAGAAGCGCCTGTCGGAAGGCGCATGGATGATCATGTTCCCCGAAGGCACGCGCACGCCGGTCGGCAAGCAAGGCAAGTACAAGACGGGCGGCGCGCGCTTCGCGATCGAAACCGCCACGCCCGTCGTGCCGATCGCGCACAATGCAGGTCGGGTGTGGCCGCGCAACTCGTTCACGAAATTCCCGGGCGTCGTCACCGTGTCGATCGGCAAGCCGATCCCCGTCGAGGGGCTGACGCCCGATGCATTGAACTCGCAGGTCGAAGCATGGATCGAAGCGGAAATGCGCCGTATCGATCCCGATTCGTATCGCCAGGCGGGCAATGCCGGCACGCGCGATGCCGCGCGTGTCTGAATCCCCCGGATTGCAGCCGTTGCGAACGACAAAAAGAAGCGAACTGATGAAACAGCGTCCGCGGCCACGGCCAGCCGTCGTGGCCCTCGATCATCACCAGATGGACCTGCCGCTCTTCGACGGGCCGGCCGCCGCACCGTCGGCGCCCACTACACCGCCAGCCCCGCCCGAAACGGCGCCCGCCGCACCCCTCGATCCGGGCCCGGCGCCCGACCGCTCGCGCGTGCGCACGTTCGCCCTCGACAGCCGCGTGCTCGAATATCGCCTGAAGCGCTCGGCACGCCGCACGATCGGTTTCACGATCGATGGCAGCGGGCTGTCGATCACCGCGCCGCGCTGGGTCACGCTCGCCGACATCGAGGCCGCGATCTCCGAGAAGCAACGCTGGATCTTCGCGAAGCTCGCGGAGTGGAAGACCCGCACCGAACAGCGCGCGCTGCCGCAGATCGACTGGCGCGACGGCGCGCAGCTCCCGTATCTCGGCAAGACGGTGACCATCGCGCTCGGCGCGGGCCCCGTCGCGTTCGATGCCGATGCGCTGCGGCTCTCACTGCCGCTGCCCGCGCAAGCCGACATGCAGCAGATCAAGGATCGCGTGCAGGGCTGGCTGCAGGGCGAGGCCAAGCGGATCTTCGGCGAACGCCTCGCGGTCTACGCGGAAAAGCTCGGCGTCACGTATTCGATGTACGCGCTGTCGTCAGCCGCGACACGCTGGGGCAGCTGCTCGAGCGACGGCAAGATCCGTCTGAACTGGCGGCTGATCCATTTCCCGATGTCGATCGTCGACTACGTGGTCGCGCACGAGCTGTCGCACCTGCGCGAGATGAACCACAGCCCGGCCTTCTGGCAGACCGTCGAGTCGATCTTCCCCGAGTTCCGCGAAGCACGGCACACGCTCAAGCATCACCCGCCCGAGCTGCTGCCGTCGCTGTAACGCGCACGGCCATGCCGTAAACGCAGACGGGCGATGCGGGTCACCCCGCACCGCCCGTCCGTGCCACCGCCGCGCGCATCGCGCGCCGCAGCCCGTTCATCCGGCGCTCAGTGCGCCTTCTTCTGGATGAACTCGATCTTGTAGCCGTCCGGATCCTCGACGAACGCGATCACGGTCGTGCCGTGCTTCATCGGGCCCGCTTCGCGCGTGACCTTGCCGCCTTGCGCCTTGATCTTGTCGCAGGCCGCGTACGCGTCCTCGACTGCCACCGCCAGATGGCCGAAACCGTTGCCCAGATCGTAGGCCGGCGTGTCCCAGTTATGGGTCAGTTCGATCACGGTGCCCGTGCTTTCGGCTTCGTAGCCGACGAACGCGAGCGTGAACTTGCCTTCCGGATAATCCTCGCGACGCAGCAGCTTCATGCCGAGCAATTCGGTGTAGAACTTGATCGAGCGGTCGAGATCGCCGACTCGCAGCATCGTATGCAGCAAACGCATGGGTTGTACTCCTGTGGGGACTTTCCAGAACCGGAAACTCTACCAGAGTCGGGTCGACTTCGCCGAGGGCGCCCTGGGCGTGGCAGCCGATACGAAGCATGGGTCCGGCATGCCCGAACACGCGCACGCCGGCAGAACCGGTCGCGCCCGACCGGCCCCCTTCGCGCCTGCCGATCGGGTACCATCCTTCCACTTCGCACCAAAAGCGGGCATCCGGCCCGCCCCCGAACGCGACCACCCTCCCACTCAGCCACACTGCCGTGCGACACCACCGATTCGAGCGCGCCGAACGCGCCGCCCACCCGACCTCGCTGCCGCCGTGCCGGACCGGCGAGGCCCACCGATGACCGCGCTCGCCGCCGCCCCCGTGCGCCGCGCGCTCGACACGCGCGCCGTCGGCGTGATGCTGCTGCTGTGCGCGATCTGGGGCTTCCAGCAAGTCGCGATCAAGAGCACGAACGCCGCCATCGCGCCGATGTTCCAGGCCGGGCTGCGCTCGGTGATCGCTGCGGCGCTGCTGTGGGGCTGGGCCCGCGCGCGCGGCACGCCGCTGTTCCAGGCGGACGGCACGTTCGGCGCGGGCCTCGCGGCCGGTTCGCTGTTCGCCGGCGAATTCATCTGCGTGTTCTTCGGGCTGACGCTGACCAGCGCGTCGCACATGGCGATCTTCCTGTACACGGCGCCCTGCTTCACCGCGCTCGGCCTGCATCTGTTCGCGCCGGGCGAACGGCTGCAGCGCACGCAGTGGGCCGGCGTCGGCCTCGCGTTCGCCGGCATCGCGCTCGCGTTCGCGGACGGCTTCCTGAAGCCGCGCGCGCCCGGCGCGTCCGCGCTGGCGGGGCTGGCCGGCGACGCGCTCGGGATTCTCGGCGGCGCGATGTGGGCCGCGACGACCGTCGTCGTGCGCTCGACGGCGCTCGCGCGGGCGAGCGCGAGCAAGACGCTGTTCTACCAGCTCGCGGTGTCGGCGGTCGTGCTGGTCTCGCTCGCCGCGCTGTTCGGCCAGGTGTCGTTCGCGCACGTGACGCCGGTCGCGGTGGCAAGCCTCGCGTACCAGTCGGTGATCGTCGCGTTCGTCAGCTATCTGTCGTGGTTCTGGCTGCTGACGCGCTACAGCGCGTCGCGGCTGTCCGTATTCACGTTCCTGTCGCCGCTATTCGGCGTCGCGTTCGGCGTGCTGCTGCTCGGCGAATCGGTTGGCTGGCGCTTCATGTCCGCGGCCGCGCTCGTGCTGACCGGTATCGCGCTCGTCAACACGCCGCCGCGCAGGCGGGCGTGACGGCCGCCAACTGCCCGGCATGCGCCACACGTCCGTGCAATTAAAAAGGCTGCCCGCGGGGCAGCCTTGTCGGCACATCCGGTCCGGCTCGCGCCGCGCGCGTCATCCGGCCTTGCGCACCGCCGCGAGCGCCTGCGCGACGCCGACGTATTCGGCCACGCTCACGTCCTCCGCACGGCGCGCGAGATCGAAACCGAGCGCCTCGAAATCGATCGCCTCGCGGTAGTCGCCGAGCGTATTGCGCAGCATCTTGCGGCGCTGCGAGAACGCGGCGGTGACGATTTCGCCGAGCAGCACGGGATCCACCTCCGGCAGTTCGTGCGGCTCGTACGGAATCATCCGGACGATCGCCGAATCGACCTTCGGCGGCGGCTGGAACGATTCCGGCGGCACGTCGAGCATCTTTTCCATCACGTAGCGGTACTGCAGCATCACCGACAGCCGCGAAAAAGCCTTCGTGCCCGGCTCCGCGACCATCCGTTCGACGACTTCGTTCTGCAGCATGAAATGCTGGTCGATGACCGCATCGGCGAACGTCATCAGGTGAAACAGCAACGGGCTGGAAATGTTGTACGGCAGGTTGCCGACGATCCGCAGCGACGGCTTGTCGCCCGGCGCCGCGAGCGAACGGAAGTCGAACGCGAGCGCGTCGCCCGCGTGCAGTTCGAGCAGCGCGCCGAAGCGCCGTTGCAGGCGCCCGATCAGGTCGCGGTCGAGCTCGACCGCATGCAGCGGCGACTCGGGCGTCGCGAGACGCTCGATCAGCGGCCCGGTCAGCGCGCCGAGCCCGGGGCCGATCTCGACCATGCGCTGGCCGCGCGCGGGCCCGATCGTCGAGACGATCGAGTCGATCACGCCGTGATCGACGAGGAAGTTCTGCCCGAAGCGCTTGCGCGCGAAGTGGCCTTGATGCTGTCTGCTGTTCGACATCGACTCAGTAAAACGAAAAATACGACGAATGGGGTCAGGTCGGGACGCGTCAGGCCGCGCGGCGATGGCGCGCCATCGTGACGGCCGTGTCGAGCGCGGCAACCATGCTGCCCGGATCCGCGCGGCCCGTGCCGGCCAGATCGAGCGCGGTGCCGTGATCAACCGACGTACGGATGATCGGCAGCCCGAGCGTCACGTTGATGCCCTCGCCGAACGTCGCATACTTCAGCACGGGCAGCCCCTGGTCATGGAACATCGCGAGCACGCAATCGGCGTCGGCCAGATGGCGCGGCTGGAACAGCGTGTCGGCCGGATACGGGCCGCGTGCATCGATGCCCTGCGCGTTCGCGCGTGCCAGCGCCGGCGAGATCACGTCGATCTCCTCGCGACCGAGATAACCGTTCTCGCCCGCGTGCGGGTTGAGCCCCGTCACGAGGATGCGCGGCGCGGCGAGACCGAAGTCGCGCCGCAGGTCGCGATCGATGATCGCGAGCGTCTCGACGAGCCCGTCGATCGTCAGCGCGGCCGACACGTCCTTCAGCGGCAGGTGCGTGGTCGCGAGCGCGACGCGCAGCGGCTTGTCGCCGGTGCCCGCCAGCATCATCACGACACGCGGCGTATGCGTGCGCTCCGCCAGGTATTCGGTATGGCCGGTGAACGGAACGCCCGCATCGTTGATCGTGCTCTTCTGCAGCGGGGCGGTAACAATCGCGTCGTACCGGCCTGCCAGCGCGCCGTCGATCGCCGCGTCGAGCAACCCGAGCACGTACCGGCCGTTCGCCGCGTCCAGCCTGCCCGCCTGCGCGGGCGCGGCGAGCGCGCGATGCGCGACCGACACCTGCCCGCCGCCGGCAAGCATTGCCCGGTCGACGCCGACGGCTGCCGCACGCGCATCGAGCAGCGCCGCATCGCCGAGCACGGTGAAATGCGCGTCGGGCCAGCGCTGCGCAGCGTCACGCAGCGCCTGCACGGTCAGCTCCGGGCCGACCCCCGCGGGTTCGCCGGTCGTGATCGCGATCTGCAGCGCGGGCGTCGTCATCGAAAGCTCGCTCAGTTCGCCGGGCTGACGCCGCCGATCTTGTACTGCACGTACGACGAATCGCGCAGCTCGCGCAGCCAGTCGGCATACGCCTGCTCGGCCTTGCGCTGGCCGATCGCCTGGCGCGCGATGTCCATCTGCTGCTGCACCGAGCCTTCCGCATCGCGGCGGTTCAGCACCTGGATCAGGTGGTAGCCGTATTCGGTACGAATCGGCTGGCTGATCTGGCCGTCCTGCAGGTTGTTCATCGCACGCTCGAATTCCGGCACGGTCTCGCCCGGGCTGATCCAGCCGAGATCGCCGCCCTGCGATGCCGAACCGTCCTGCGAGTAGGTGCGCGCGAACTTCGCGAAATCGCCGCCTGCCTCGACCTGGTTACGGATGTCGACCAGTTGCTGGCGCGCCTGGCCTTCCGACTTGCCTTCGCCCACGCGCAGCAGGATGTGGCGTACGTGCGTCTGGACGATCTTCGGCGCCGCGGCGGCGGCGCCCTGGCTCTGGCGGCGGTCGACGAGACGCACGATCTCGAAGCCGTCCGGCACGCGGATCAGCGTCGGGTTGACCTGGCCCGGGCGCAGCTTCGATGCGGCATCGACGACCTCGGCCGGCAGCGCGCTCGGCGCCTTGAAGCCGAGGTCGCCGCCCTTCTTCGCGTCGTTCGCTTCCGAATTGTTCTTCGCGAGCCGCTCGAAATCAGAGCCCGACTTCGCCTGCTGCAGCAGCGCCTCGGCCTTCTTCTGCGCGACTTCGATGTCGGCCTGCGGCGCGTTGGTCGGCGCCTTGATGAAGATGTGCTGGAAGCGCAGGTCCTGCTGCTGCGACGCATTCGGCCCGCGCTGGCTCGCGATGTAGTTCGCGACCTCGGCGTCCGACACGGTGATCTTGCCGTCGACCTCGCGCTCGCGCAGCTTCGACAGCATCAGCTCGGTGCGCGCGTCGCTCGTGAAGATGCTCCAGGGCACGCCTTGCGCCTCGAGACGCGCGCGGTACTGTTCGAGCGTCATCCCGTTCGCTTGCGCGAGACGCTGCAGCGTGGACTGCACGGTCGCATCGTCGACGCGGATCCCGTCGTCCTTGGCCTTCTGCACCTGGATACGCTCGAGCACCATCTGGTTCAGCACCTGCGCGCGCAACTGGTCGTCCGGCGGCACGGGCGCGTTCTGCTGCTGCAGCCGGCGCGCGATCAGGCCGGCACGCTGGTCGAGTTCGCGGCCCGTAATCACGTCGTTGTTGACGACCGCGACGACTTCGTCGGCGAGCTGCGCACCGTGCGAACCGAGCGCCTGCGCCGCGGCCGGCGCGGCGGCGAGCAGCGCGGCGGACGCGGCGAGGCTGGACACGACTGCCGCGAAACGAAGGGTTTTCTTCATTGCCACTGGAACTCCATTGAAATCGTGCTGACCGGTGCAGACAAGCCGGCGTTACTCGTAGTTGCTGAAGCGGGACATCGGCGGCGGCGGCGGCGGCAGCGGCGTGTAGCCCGGCACCCCGGCGCGGAATGCGGACACCAGGCCGTTGTCGACGGTCGACAAGCCCTTGAGCGTCAGCTGCATCATGAATCGCGTCGACGAGTTCTGCTGCCCCGACGAATTCACGCCGTTCGCAAACCGCTGGACACCGACCCCGAGCGCCCAGCAATCCGCGTCGTATTGTAAGCCGAGCAGACCATCGACCACGCGATCGGCGGAGAGGTCGTAGTTGAAGCGCCCGATCGCATACAGGCGGCGCGTGAGCGGCCATTGCGCGGACACCAGGAACTGGTTGATCGGCTGGCCGTCGAGCGTGGTGTTCGCACGCGTATAGCGGTAGCCGACGTTGACCACGCGACGCTCGCCCGGGCTGTAACCGAAACCGATGCTCGACTTCACGAGCTGGTTGTTGTTCTGGTTGTACTGGAACGCCGTCTCCGACATGAAGCCCGAGCCGAGCTTCAGCGCGGCGCCGACGATCAGGTCCGAGTGGCGCGCCTGCGCCGCGGTCTGGCCGGAATTCAGCGTGACGCGCTGATCGGCGAAGTAGTACTGCTGCGCGATCACGAAGCGCGCACGCTCGTCGCCGGTGCGCGGATCGATGAAGCGCGACGTGAGGCCGGCCGTGATCCGGTTCGCATCGGCGATCCGGTCGTTGCCGACGAACGTGTTCGGCTGATAGATCTCCGCGAGGCCGAAGTCCGATTCCGCGGTGTCGAACAGCGGCGCGTTCGACTGGTCGCGATACGGCGTGTACACGTAGTACAGGCGCGGCTCGAGGGTCTGGATGAAGTCCTGGCCGAACAGGCGCACCGAGCGGTCGAAGATCAGGCCCGTATCGAAGCTCACGGTCGGGATCGACTCGGTGAAGCGCTTCGGGCTGTTGGGCGTGCTCGACGACAGGTAGTTCAGGTCGTACGACGCGAAGTGGTACTGGACCTTCGGCACGACGAAGTAGCCCGGGCCGTACACGCCGTACGCGATGTACGGGTTGAAGACGATCCGGTCGCCTTCGGTCGCATCGGCCGTCGTGATGCGGAACCGCGAATAGTCGGCTTCCGCGCCGTAGTCGAAGCCGCCGACGTTGTACTTCGTGTACTTCACGTTCAACTGCGGCTCGCGGCTGTACGGCGCGATCGACGGCGGCAGCGTCTGCCAGTGCTGGTAGCGCGCGAGCACCGACCACGGGCCGTTGTTGTACGTGACACCGGCTTCCTGCTGGTACAGCGTCTGCGTCCCGTTGATGAACTGGTTCATCGAACCAAGATCTTCGGGATACGTGTTGTCCGAGACCTTGTTGAAGTAGACGTAGCCGCCGAAGCCGCCGCCGAAGTTCTGCTGGTGCTGCCAGTAGATCGCGTAGCGGTTGCGGTGCGCGAGCCGGTCATCCGGCAGGTAATTGGCCGTAAACGTGCCCGAATACGACGGCGACAGATAGCGGAACGTCGCCTCGGCCATCACGCCGCGCCGCGAGATGATGCGCGGCGTGAGCGTCAGGTCGCGGTTCGGCGCGATGTTGAAGTAGTACGGCAGCGTCAGCTCGAACCCGTTGTTCGAGTTCATCGAGAACGTCGGCGGCAGCAGGCCGCTGCGCCGCTCGCCCGACAGCGGGAACGTCATCCACGGGCTCGCGAAGATCGGCACGCCCTGGAAGAACAGCACGCCGTTGCGCGCGGTGCCTTCGTCGGCGCCCGTATCGAAGTCGAAGCGGCTGCCCTTGATATACCACGCGGGGTTCGTCGAGCACTGGCACGCCGTGTAGGTGCCGTTGACGAACACCGAGCGCTCGTTGTCGAGCATGTCGACGCGCTCCGCGCTGCCCGACCCGCCCGTCACGTTGAAGTGGTACTTCGGCGCCGTCATGAAGCCCTGGTTCGCCTCGATCTTCAGGTGCGCCTCGGGGCCCGCGAACGACGTGCCCCCATTGAGCACCCTGACCTGGCCGTACGCATCGGCCATGTCGGTATCCTGATCGTAGTGGATCGCGTCGGCCTTCACGACGGCGTCGCCGCGCCGCAGCTCGGCCGAACCCTTCGCGGCAAGATCCTGGTCGGCCGTGCCGCTCGTGTGGTCGGCGATCACGAAGGCGGACGGTTTCGCGCCGTCCTTCAGCGGATGATCCTCGAGCTGGGGCGCGAGACGCAGATCCCACGGCGTGTCGAGCGGCTGCGGCTGCGCGGCCGCGCCCGACAGCTGCGCGTACGACACGGCCGGCACGAGGCCGGGCACGGCCAGGAGCGCGAGCGCGAGCCGCCGTTTGCGCGGCGCCCCGTCACCGGGGAAAACATTCGGGAATAGCGGTTTGGGCGGCATCTATCGTTTGGCGAATCGCCCCTTGTCAACCGCGCCTTCACGCACGGCGGGCCGCGCCGTCGAACCGCGACTGCGGCTGAGCGCAAACCGGGGAGGCGATCGGGCGACGGCGCGACAGGCAGCGGGCCTGCACGGCGGAAGCTGACGCGGGGCGCGTCAAAAAAGTCGTGGGGTATTATATGGCAAGACGTTCTCCCCTCCCCCGAGTTTCATGACGCCCCCATCCGCCGCACCCCAGCCCGACGCCCGCCTCGAAGCGCTCACCGCGTGGCTGCACCCGCTCGCCGAGCGCTACGCCCTCGACCTGTCGACCCTCGCGCCCGCGTCGTCGGACGCCAGTTTCCGCCGCTATTTCCGTGTCGCGTCGGCCACGAGCCCCGGCGGCGCGCTGATCGCCGTCGACGCGCCGCCGCCCGAGAAGTGCCGCGAATTCGTCCAGGTCGCGCAGCTGCTCGCCGCAGCCGGCGACCACGTGCCGGACGTGCTGGCCCACGATTTCGACGCGGGCTTCATGCTCGTGACGGACCTCGGCCGCACGTCGTACATCTCGGTGCTCGATCCGGCCGACCCGGCCGCCGCGCGGCCGCTGATGCGCGACGCGCTCGATGCGCTGATCCGCTTCCAGCTCACGTCGAAGCCCGACGTGCTGCCGCCGTTCGACGAGGCGTTCCTGCGCCGCGAAATGGAGTTGCTGCCCGAATGGTACGTCGGCCGCCACCTCGGCAAGCCCGTCACCGACGCGATGCGCGGCACGCTCGACCGCACTTTCGCGCTGCTGGTCGCCAGCGCGCACGCGCAGCCGCAGGGTTTCATGCTGCGCGACTTCATGCCGCGCAACCTGATGGTCTGCGAGCCGAACCCGGGGGTGCTCGATTTCCAGGACGCCGTCTACGGGCCGCTGACGTACGACGTCGTTTCGCTGCTGCGCGACGCATTCATCAGCTGGGACGAGGAGTTCGAGCTCGACTGCTTCGCGTACTACTGGGAAAAGGCGAAAAAGGCCGGCCTGCCGGTCGACGCCGATTTCGGCGAGTTCTACCGCCAGCTCGAATGGATGGGGCTGCAGCGCCACATCAAGATCCTCGGCCTGTTCGCGCGCATCAATTACCGCGACGGCAAGCCCCACTACCTGAACGACCTGCCGCGCTTCCTCGCGTATGCGCGCAAGGTCGCGCTGCGCTACCGCCCACTCGGGCCGTTCGCGAAGCTGCTCGACGAACTCGAGGGCAACGCGGCGGACGACGTGGGCTATACGTTCTGACCGTCCCGACCGTCCTGATACCCAGCCGAACATGAGCAACACCCTGACCACGGCGATGATCTTCGCCGCCGGGCGCGGCGACCGGATGCGCCCGCTGACCGACACCTGCCCGAAGCCGCTGCTCGAGGCGGGCGGCAAGCCGCTGATCGTGTGGCAGATCGAAGCGCTCGCGCGCGCGGGCATCGACACGATCGTGATCAACCACGCATGGCTCGGCGAACGGATCGAGGCCGTGCTCGGCGACGGTTCGCGCTGGGGCGTGCGGCTCGCGTATTCGGCCGAGGGCGAAGCGCTCGAGACCGCCGGCGGCATCGCGCAGGCGCTGCCGCTGCTGGAACGCGACGGCCGGCCGACGGTGTTCGTCGCGGTGGCCGGCGACGTATTCGCCACATTCGATTACGGGACGCTCGCCGCCCGCGCGGCGCGCATGTTGGCGCTCGACACGCCCGCGATGCATCTCGTGATGGTGCCGAATCCGCCGTTCCATCCGTCCGGCGACTTCGTACTCGGGGGCGACGGGCGCCTGTCGCTCGACGGCAGCCCGCGCGTCACGTTCGGCAGCATCGGCCTGTACGACACGCGGATGTTCCGCGATCTCGCGCCCGGCACGCGGCGCGCGCTCACCCCCTACTTCCGCGCGACGATCGAAGCCGGCCGCGCGAGCGGCGAACTGTACGAAGGGATCTGGGACAACATCGGCACGCCCGCGCAGCTCGGCGAGCTCGACGCGCGGCTGCGCGCCGCGGGCTGACGGGCGGCCGCCAGCACGAGCACTTCCCGCCAAGCACCGGTTTCCGCTGAGCGCCGCGGCGCGCAGCGCTTTCATCAAACCGCCTCGGCCTCTTCCCCGCCCGCCGCCGCGCGCTGCTGCTGCAGCGCCCACATCTGCGCATACAGCCCGTCGGCGCGCACGAGTTCGTCATGCGTGCCACGCTCGACGATCCGACCGTGGTCCATCACGAGGATCTGCTGCGCGTGCACGACCGTCGACAGCCGGTGCGCGATCACGAGCGTCGTGCGATGCCGCGCGATCTGGTCGAGCTCGTGCTGGATCGCGCGCTCCGAGCGCGAATCGAGCGCCGACGTCGCCTCGTCGAACAGCAGGACCGGCGGATCCTTCAGCAGCGTGCGCGCGATCGCGACGCGCTGCTTCTCGCCGCCCGACAGCTTCAGCCCGCGCTCGCCGACCGGCGTGTCATAGCCCTTCGGCAAGCTTTCGATGAAATCGTGAATGTGCGCGGCGCGCGCGGCCGCGACCACCTCGTCGCGGGTCGCGGTCGGCCGGCCGTACGCGATGTTGTAGTAGATCGAGTCGTTGAACAGCACGGTGTCCTGCGGCACGATCCCGATCGACGCGCGCAGCGAGTCCTGCGTGACGTCGCGGATGTCCTGGCCGTCGATGCGGATCGCCCCGCCCGCCTGCCGGTCGAGATCGTAGAAGCGGAACAGCAGGCGCGACAGCGTCGACTTCCCGGAGCCGCTGTGGCCGACCACCGCGGTCGTCGTGCCCGCGTCGATCGTGAACGTCACGTCGTGCAGGATCGACCGCGCCGGCTCGTACGCGAAGTTCACGTGCTCGAAGCGCACCTGCGCGCCGGCCACCGCGAGCGGCTGCGCGTCGGGCCGGTCCGCGACTTCCTTCGCGGACGACAGCAGCCCGAACATCCGGTCCATGTCGGTGAGGCTCTGCTTCAGCTCGCGATAGACGACGCCGAGAAAGTTCAGCGGAATGTAGAGCTGCAGCATGAACGTGTTGATCAGCACGAGATCGCCGAGCGTCAGCTTGCCCGCGAGCACGCCCTGCGTCGCGCGCCACAGGATGAACACGAGCCCCGTGCCGATGATCGCCTGCTGGCCGAAGTTCAGCACCGACAGCGAGTTCTGCGAGCGGATCGCGGCCTTCCGGTAGCGCTTCAGGTTCTCGTCGTAGCGCTGCGCCTCCCACTCTTCGTTGCCGAAGTACTTCACCGTCTCGTAGTTGATCAGCGAATCGATCGCCCGCGAGTTCGCGCGCGAATCGAGTTCGTTCATCGTGCGGCGGAAATGCGTGCGCCAGTTGGTGACCTTCACCGTGAACACGATGTACGTGACCAGTGCCGCGAACGTCACGTACGCGTAATAGGCCTCGTACTTGACCACGAAGAAGCCGAGCACGAGCCCGACCTCGACGAGCGTCGGCAGGATGCTGTACAGCGAATACGAAATCAGTTGCTGGATGCCGCGCGTGCCGCGCTCGATGTCGCGCGACATGCCACCCGTCTGGCGTTCCAGGTGAAACCGCAGCGACAGCCCGTGCAGGTGCCGGAACACCTGCAGCGCAAGCTGGCGCACCGCGCTCTCGGTGACCTTCGAGAACAGGATCTCGCGCAGCTCGGTAAACAGCGACGTCGACAGCCGCACGAACGCATACGCGACGACCAGCAAGCCGACGCCGCCCGCGAGCACGATGCCGGCCGACTGTTCGGCGCGGCCGAGCGCGGTGATCTGCTGCACGTAGGACAGGTGGTCGACGATGCGCTTCATCACGACCGGCACGCCGAGGTTCGCGACCTTCGCGCCGATCAGGCAGCCGAGCGCGAGCGCGACGCGCCATTTGTAGGTGGTCAGGTACGGCAGCAGCGACCGGATGGTCTGCCAGTCGTTGCGGGGCCCGGTCGAAGCCGGCGCGGGCTCGCCGGAAGCTGGAAATCTGCGCATGGGGGAAGGATCGGCGGCGGTGCCGGGCGCGTGCATCGGCGACCGGCTCGCCCGCTTTCTCGTACAATTTGCGAACGTTGTATTGTCGCAGAAGCCGCTTCGCGCCGCTGCCGGCGGACTCGCCGGCCAGCCTGCGCGCGGCGGCCTATTTATTACAGGATGAAAGCCCCCGTCATGACCGATTCGACCCTCGAACTCCCGCAAATGCAGCCCGCGCTGCGCGTCGTCCCGCAACCGCACGACGCGAACGTCCACGGCGACGTGTTTGGCGGCTGGATCATGTCTCAGGTCGACATCGCCGGCTCGATCCCCGCGAGCCAGCGCGCGAACGGCCGTGTCGCGACGGTCGCGGTCAACTCGTTCGTATTCAAGCAGCCGGTGTTCGTCGGCGACCTGTTGAGCTTCTACGCGACCATCACGCGCACCGGCAACACGTCGATCACGGTCGACGTCGAGGTGTACGCGCAGCGCATGCGCCTGATGGGCGAAATCGTGAGGGTCACCGAAGCGACGCTCACGTACGTCGCGACCGGCCCGGATCGCAAGCCGCGGCAACTGCCGCCGCTCTGACGGGCGAGCGCCGCGCTGCGGCGCGGCACGCGGCCCGTCAGTGCGTGGCCGTCAGCCCGAACTCCCGCATCGCGGGCAGGAAATCGTGATTCAGCTTCGGCTTGCGCGACAGCTTCACCAGCACGTAGCGCTGGAACGGCGCGAGCCGCTGCCACTGCGCGAGCGCGGGCGCCGTCAGCCCGGCCAGCGCGCTCTGCTGCACGAGCGACTCCGGCACCGTATCGATGGCGCACCAGGTCGGCTGCTCGTCCGGCTGGAACCAGGTCGGTTCCAGATCGGCGTGCGTGCGCAGCATTTCGAACAGCGCGTGATCGAAGTTGGGCTCGATCGCGGTGTCGTCGTCGGCCGGAAAGCGCGCGAGCAGCTTGCGGTCCTCGAGCGGCAGCAGCTGCCACTGCTCGAGCGAAATCCGCAGGCCGAAGCGGTCGAGATTGAAACGCACGATCATCGGGATGTACGTGAAGTTTTCCGACGAATCGTGTTCGAAATTGAATAGCAACGGAGCGTCGCTGAGTCCCATGGTCGTTACCTGACGTGGCGGATGCCGGCGCGGCCGGCCTGCCTGAGGTATTTTAGAACCTCTGCGCGTGGGCGGCGGACACGATTGTCGCCGGCCGTGCCTCGAATCAACGGGAGTGCTCGTGAATCCGACCGAAACCGACGAACTACGCGCCGAACCGCACGCCGAACCGCGCGGCGCGATCGAACTGTCCGTCCGCCGCACGCGCGGCGGCGCCGTCGAGACCGCGCACGACTACGTGGGCCAGGAATGGCCGGTCGCACTCGTCTTCAACGGCATCTCGCACGCGGTGATGATGTGCACGCCGTGCGACCTCGAAGCGTTCGCGGTCGGCTTCGCGATCTCGGAAGGGATCGTCGCGCGCGGCAGCGACATCAAGGACATCGAGGTGATCCTGCACGCCGACACGCCGCTGCCGCATGCGGAGGTGCACCTGGAGGTCGTCCAGCAGGCATTCGCCGCGCTGAAGGACCGGCGCCGCGCGCTCGCGGGGCGCACGGGCTGCGGCGTATGCGGAATCGAAAGCATCGACCTGCTCGACCTCGCGCCCGAACGCGTGCCCGACACGGGCTTTCTCGCGCGCCTCGCACCCGACGCGCTGGCGCGCGCCGCGCATGCGCTGCCGGCCCACCAGGCGCTCACGCAGCTCACGGGCGGCCTGCATGCGGCCGCATGGTGCGACGCAACAGGCACGATCCGGATGGCGTTCGAGGACGTCGGCCGCCACAACGCGCTCGACAAGCTGATCGGCTCGCTCGTGCTGTCGCGCGCCGATGCGACCGACGGCTTCGTGTTCCTGTCGAGCCGCGCGAGCTACGAGCTCGTGCGCAAGGCCGCACGGGTCGGCATCCCGCTGGTCGCGACGATCTCCGCGCCGTCGTCGCTCGCGATCGACATCGCAAAGGCGGCCGGTTTGCGGCTCGTCAGCTTCTGCCGCGAAACCGGCCACGTCGACTACGGCACGGCCTGATCGCGATCGCGGGATCGCGCCGGCGGTCTGCCGCCGGCGCGGCCTGCTCCATCAGTCGAACTGACGGAAATCCGGCTTGCGCTTCTCGAAGAACGCCGTCATCGCCTCGCGCGCTTCCGGCGCCCGCAGCATCGCGGCGAAGTGGCGCGCCTCCTCGGCCATCCGCGCGGGCGTGGCCACGCCACCCGCATCCTTCAGCAGCGCCTTCGTCACGCGCAGCGACGACGCCGGCAGCGCAGCAAGCTTCGCCGCCTGCTTCGCCGCGAACGCGTCGAGCTCGGAAGCCGGCAGCACGCGATTGACGATGCCGATCCGGTGCGCTTCCAGTGCGTCGAACGCCTCGCCGAGCAGCAGCTTCTCCGCGGCGACCTGATGGCCGGCCAGGCGCGGCAGCAGTACGCTCGATGCGGCTTCCGGACACAGCCCGAGTTGCGCGAACGGCAGCGAGAACGTCGCGGTGTCGGCCGCGTAGACCAGATCGCAGTGCAGCAGCATCGTCACGCCGACGCCGATCGCGATGCCCGGCACCGCGGCCACGACCGGTTTCTGTGCGCTGCTGATCCGCGCGAGAAACTGGAACACCGGCGCGCTGTCGTCCTTCGGCGGCGTCTTCAGGAAATCCTCGAGATCGTTCCCCGCGCTGAAATTGCCGTCGCCGCCGCGCAGCAGGATCACGCGGATCGCCTTGTCTTCCTGCGCGTCGGCCAGTGCATCGGCCATCGTCTGGTACATCGCCGCCGTCAGCGCATTCTTCTTCGCCGGGCGCGCGATCGTGATCGTCATCACGCCTTCGGTGCGTTCCACTTGAATTTCGGCCACAACCGTCTCCTTTGACTTTCCTCTACCGGAATGAAAAAACGGTGCGCGAGCTCGTGGCCCGCGCACCGTCGTCGCTATCGTCGCGTTCCCGCTTACAGGCGTTCGATGATGCCCGCGGCGCCCATGCCGGTGCCGACGCACATCGTGACCATCCCGTACTTCAGGTTGCGGCGGCGCAGGCCGTGCACGACGGTCGCCGCGCGGATCGCGCCGGTCGCGCCGAGCGGGTGGCCGAGCGCGATCGCGCCGCCCAGCGGGTTGACCTTCGACGGGTCGAGGCCGAGATCGCGCATCACCGCCAGCGATTGCGCGGCGAATGCTTCGTTCAGCTCGATCCAGTCGAGATCGTCCTGCTTCAGGCCCGCAGCCTTCAGCGCGGCCGGAATCGCTTCCTTCGGGCCGATGCCCATGATTTCCGGCGGCACGCCGCGCACCGCGAAGCTCACGAAGCGCGCGAGCGGCGTCAGGTTGAACTGCTTGAGCACCTTCTCCGACACGACGAGCAGCGCGCCCGCGCCGTCCGACGTCTGCGAGCTGTTGCCGGCCGTGACCGAGCCCTTGTTCGCGAACACCGTGCGCAGCTTCGCAAGGCCTTCGATCGACGTATCCGCGCGCGGACCTTCGTCGAGCGCGATCTCGCGCGTCTTCACGTCGACTTCGCCCGTTGCCAGGTTCGGGAAACGCTCGGTGAGCGTGTACGCGGCGATCTCGTCGTTGAATTCGCCGGCCTGCTGCGCGGCGAGCGCCTTGCGGTGCGATTCGACCGAGAACGCGTCCTGGTCTTCGCGGCTCACCTTCCATTGCTCGGCGACACGCTCGGCCGTCAGGCCCATCCCGTACGCGATGCCGAAGTCTTCGTTGCGGTCGAAGATGTGCGGCGACATCGACGGCTTGTTGCCCATCATCGGCACCATGCTCATCGATTCGCAGCCGCCCGCGAACAGCGCGTCCGACTCGCCGACGCGAATGCGGTCGGCCGCCATCGCGAGCGCCGTGATGCCCGACGCGCAGAAGCGGTTGACCGTCACGCCGCCGACCGTCTGCGGCAGGCCCGCGAGCAGCGCACCCATCCGCGCGACGTTCAGGCCCTGCTCGGCTTCCGGAATCGCGCAGCCGATGATCGCGTCCTCGATCAGCTTCGTGTCGAAGCCGGGCACCTGCGCGACCGCCGACCTGATCGCGTGGACCAGCAGCTCGTCCGGGCGCGTGTTCTTGAAGACACCGCGCGGGGCCTTGCCGATCGGCGTGCGGCTGGCGGCGACGATGTATGCGTCTTGCAATTGTTTGCTCATATCAGACTCCTTGTCCGCTCTGTCCGCTCGCTCAGTTACGCACCGGCTTGCCGGTCTGCAACATGCCCATGATCCGTTCCTGCGTCTTCTGCGTGCCGAGCAGCTCGACGAACGCGCGGCGCTCCAGCGCGAGCAGCCACTGCTCGTCGACCAGGCTGCCGGCTTCGACGTCGCCGCCGCACACGGCTTCGGCGATGCGGCTCGCGATCAGGTAGTCGTGGTCGCTGATGAAGCGGCCGTCGCGCATGTTGACGAGCGATGCCTTGATCGTCGCGATCGCCGAACGGCCCGCGACCGGTACGTCCTTCGCCCGCAGCGGCGCACGGTAGCCGGTTGCGGCCAGCGCGCGCGCTTCCTTCTTCGCGGTGTCGAGCAACTCGAACACGTTGAAGATGATCGTGTCGGACGGCTTCAGGTAGCCCATCGCACGCGCATCGTGCGCGGACGCAGACACCTTCGCCATCGCCGCGTTCTCGAACGACTTCGTGACGAACTTCAGGATGTCGGTGGTCGCGTTCGCGGCCGTTGCGGCTTCCGCCGCGCGCAGCGCCGCTTCCTTCAGGCCACCGCCCGCCGGCACGAGGCCGACGCCCACTTCGACCAGGCCGACGTAGCTCTCGACGTGCACGACGCGCTTCGCGCTGTGCAGCATCAGCTCGCACCCGCCGCCGAGCGCGATGCCCGACACGGCCGCGACGACCGGCACGTTTGCGTACTTCACGCGCAGCATGCCTTCCTGGAACTTCTTCACGAACGGCTCGATACCCTTCGCGCCGCCCATCATGAACGCGGGCATCGCCTCTTCGAGGTTCGCGCCTGCCGAGAACGGGCCACCCGGCGTGCCGAGCTTCAGCGACGTCGGCTGCCAGATCACCACGCCCTTGTAATCCTTCTCCGCGAGCTCGATCGCCTGCACGAGGCCGTCGATCACGCTCGGGCCGATCGTGTTCATCTTCGACTTGAACGACACGATCACGACGTCGTCCTCGCCCGCACGGTCGTCGACCCATGCGCGCACCGCGTCGGTCTCGAACAGCGTCTTGCCGTACGACTTCGGATCGGCACCCGCTTCGCCGAGCAGCGGCGCGCGGAATACCTGCTTGCCGTAGACCGCCAGGTCCGAACGCGGCACGAAGCGCTTCGCTGCCGGCGCCCACGAGCCTTCGGCCGTGTGCACGCCGCCCTGCTCGGCGACCGCGCCCTCGAGCACCCACGACGGCAGCGGCACGTTCGCGAGCGCCTTGCCGGCCGCGATGTCTTCCTGCACCCACTCGGCAACCTGCTTCCAGCCCGCAGCCTGCCAGCCTTCGAACGGACCTTCGTTCCAGCCGAAGCCCCAGCGGATCGCGAGGTCGACGTCGCGTGCGTTGTCGGCGATCGACTCGAGATGCACGCCGATGTAGTGGAACACGTCGCGGAAGATCGACCACAGGAACTGTGCGTGCGGATGGTCCGTCTCGCGCAGCAGCTTCAGGCGCTCGGCCGGCGGACGCTTCAGGATGCGGCCGACGGTTTCGTCAGCCTTCGCGCCGGCGTCGACGTAGCTGCCCGTCTTCGCGTCGAGCACCTTGATCGCCTTGCCTTCCTTCTTGTAGAAACCGCCGCCCGTCTTCTGGCCGAGCGCACCCTGCTTCACCAGTTCGGCGAGCACGGCGGGCGTCTGGTAGACCGGGAAGAACGGATCGTCGGCGAGGTTGTCCTGCATCGTCTTGATCACGTGCGCCATCGTGTCGAGACCGACCACGTCCGCGGTGCGGAACGTCGCCGACTTCGCGCGGCCGAGGCGGCTGCCCGTCAGGTCGTCGACTTCGTCGAAGCGCAGGCCGAACTTCGCGGCCTCGGTGATCACCGCGAGGATCGAGAAGATGCCGACGCGGTTCGCGATGAAGTTCGGCGTGTCCTTCGCGCGCACGACGCCCTTGCCGACGATGCTCGTCAGGAACGTCTCGAGCTGGTCGAGGATCTCCGGGCGCGTATGCGCGGTCGGGATCAGCTCGACGAGGTGCATGTAGCGCGGCGGGTTGAAGAAGTGCACGCCGCAGAAGCGCGACTTCAGCTCGTCCGAGAAACCTTCGGACAGCTTCGTGATCGACAGGCCCGACGTGTTGGTCGCGAAAATCGCGTTCGGCGCGATGTGCGGCGCGACCTTCTTGTACAGGTCGTGCTTCCAGTCCATCCGCTCGGCGATCGCCTCGATCACCACGTCGCACTCGGCGAGCTTCGCGATGTCGTCTTCGTAGTTGGCTGCCTCGAGGTACTTCGCGTCGTCCTTCACGCCGAACGGCGCGGGCGACAGCTTCTTCAGGTTCTCGATCGCCTTCAGCGCGATCGCGTTTTTCGGGCCTTCCTTGGCCGGCAGGTCGAACAGCAGCACCGGCACGCGCGCGTTGATGAGGTGCGCGGCGATCTGCGCGCCCATCACGCCGGCGCCCAGCACGGCGACCTTGCGAATCAGGAAATTGCTCACGGGATATCTCCGGATAGTGTCGTGCAGCGCGGGGTGTGAGGGCTGCACGGCGAAGTGAGTACCAGGAACCGTTGCGTTCGGGCGGCGCGCATCGCGCACCGCCCGGACTCGCGTCAGAACAGCGATTCGTCGACTTCCATCAGCGTCTTCGAACCGGCGCGCGCGGCGCGGATCGTGGACGCCGTCTCGGGCAGCAGGCGCGCGAAGTAGAAACGGGCCGTCGCGAGCTTCGACTTGTAGAACGGATCGCCCGACGCTTCGTTGTCGAGTGCGAGGCGCGCCATCCGCGCCCAGAAGTACGAGAACACCAGGTGGCCGACGGTGCGCAGGTACGGCACGGCGGCAGCGCCGACTTCGTCGGGGTTCTGCATCGCCTTCATGCCAATTTCCATCGTCAGCTTCTGCACCTTGTCGCCGATGTCGGCGAGCGGGTTGATGAATTCGGCCATTTCCGGCTTCACGCCTTCGGCTTCCGCGAATTCCGTGACGAGCTTGCCGAACTTCTTCAGCTTCGCGCCCATGTCGCCGAGCACCTTGCGGCCCAGCAGGTCGAGCGACTGGATCGAGTTCGTGCCTTCGTAGATCATGTTGATCCGCGCGTCGCGCACGTACTGCTCCATGCCCCACTCGGAGATGAAGCCGTGGCCGCCGTAGATCTGCATCGCGTGGTTCGTGCACTCGAACGCGTTGTCGGTCAGGAACGCCTTGATGATCGGCGTGAGCAGCGCGACGAGGTCGGCCGATTCCTTGCGCACCGCTTCGTCGCCGTGCGACAGCTCCTTGTCGATCTGCAGCGCGGACCAGTACGTGAACGCGCGTGCGCCTTCCGCGTAGGCCTTCTGCGTGAGCAGCATGCGGCGCACGTCCGGGTGCACGATGATCGGGTCGGCCGGCTTGTCCGGTGCCTTCGGGCCCGTCAGCGAGCGCATCTGCAGGCGCTCCTTCGCGTACGCCAGCGAGTTCTGGTAAGCGACTTCCGTGAGGCCGAGGCCCTGCGCGCCGACGCCGAGGCGTGCCGCGTTCATCATCACGAACATCGCGTTCAAGCCCTTGTTCGGCTCGCCGACCATCCAGCCCTTCGCGTTGTCGAGGTTGATCACGCAGGTCGAGTTGCCGTGGATGCCCATCTTGTGCTCGATCGAGCCGCACTTGACGCCGTTGCGCTCGCCCGGCGCGCCCGATGCATCCGGAATGAACTTCGGCACGATGAACAGCGAGATGCCCTTCGTGCCTTGCGGCGCTTCCGGCAGGCGTGCGAGCACGAGGTGGACGATGTTCTCGGCCATGTCGTGTTCGCCGCTCGAGATGAAGATCTTCGTGCCGCTGATCGAATACGAGCCGTCGACGTTCGGTTCGGCCTTGGTGCGCAGGATGCCGAGGTCGGTGCCGCAGTGCGGCTCGGTCAGGCACATCGTGCCCGTCCATTCGCCCGTCACGAGCTTCGGCAGGTATTGCTTCTGCAGTTCCGGCGCGCCGTGCGCGTGCAGGCACTCGTATGCGCCGTGCGACAGGCCCGGATACATCGTCCACGCCTGGTTCGCCGAGTTCATCATCTCGTAGAGCGCATTGTTCACGAACGCGGGCAGGCCCTGGCCGCCGTAGTCCGGATCGCAGCCGAGCGCCGGCCAGCCGGCCTCGACGTATTGCCGGTAGGCCTCCTTGAAGCCGGTCGGGGTCTTCACGACGCCGTCGCCTTCATACGTGCAGCCTTCGCGGTCGCCGACCTGGTTCAGCGGGAACAGTACCTCGGAGCAGAACTTGCCCGCCTCCTCGAGGACCTGGTTGATCGTGTCGGCGTCGAGGTCCGCATGCCGCGGCATTTGCTTGACCTCGGCTTCGACGTTCAGAAGCTCGTGCAACACGAATTGCATGTCGCGCAGCGGCGCGGCGTACTGTCCCATGACTCTCTCCAAAGGTGGGCAAAACGGCTCGAGCTCCTGGCGGGCGGTCACGCGCCGCTAACGGCTCTCGCTCTGATACGAAACAATCGTCTTTTCCAGCGCGGCCCACGTGAGGCGCACTGCGTCCGGCGAATGCAGGAAGCGCGCGTCGTGATGCAGGCCGAGCGTGAAGCTGTACAACTCGAAGAGCATCAGGTCCGGATCCGTATCCGCACGCAGATGGCCTTCGTCCTTCGCCTGCGAAATGGCTCTCAGCATCGCCGCACGCCAGGCTGTCACGCTCGCGATCAATTGCTCGCGCACGGGGCTGTCCGGCCGGTCGTCGTACTCGACGGCACCGCTGATGTAGATGCACCCGGTCGTCACCTCCTGGATGCGCTTCTCCGTCCAGCGCGCCAGCATCGCCCGCAGGCGCGGCAGACCGCGCGGCTCGCGCAGGCTCGGAAAAAACACCTCGTTTTCGAAACGATGGTGATACTCGCGCACGACCTCGACCTGCAAATCCTCGCGCGATCCGAAGTGCGCGAACACGCCGCTCTTGCTCATCTGCATGCGCTCGGCCAGCAGGCCGATCGTCAGCCCCTCCAGCCCGTCACGGCTGGCGAGGTCCAAAGCAGCTTCAAGTATCGCGGCACGCGTCTGTTCGCCTTTTCGCATAGCTATTTCTGTAACCGTTCGGGGGTTCGAATAAAATCGAACGGCCGTACTATTATTGAGTGCGGCCGCTCGCGAAACAAGGAAATTATTAGAAACCGGTGTCTAACCGAGCCGCTATTTTGCGCGATTCCGGCGAGGCCGGAGCGGCTTTTCCGCACGAACGTGCGGACAGTTTTTTTGAAGCGAACGCTTAGTCTGCGTCAGTCGTAACCGCCGACCGTCAGCGCCTTCATCACGACGCGATACGTCGTATAGGCGAGCCAGTTCAGCATGCGCTCGATGCGCGGGCGCGCGGCAAACCGTGCGGGGTCGATCTCCCGGCCGTCGGCGAACGCGGCTGTAATCGCGTCGCGCAGTTCGTTCGTGACCGCATCGTAGCGCACGAGCACGACGTTGGCCTCATTGTTCAGCATCAGGCTCAGCGCGTCCAGATTCGACGAGCCGACCGTCGCCCAGCTGTCGTCGATCACGGCCACCTTGCCGTGCAGCATCGTCTTGTCGTATTCGGCCACGCGCACGCCCGCGCGCAGCAGCGCGTGATAGAGGAACGGCACGGCCGTATCGAGCGCCGCGAACTCCTTGCGGCCGATCAGGATCCGTACGTCGACGCCGCGCCGCGCGGCGCCCGTCAGCGCGCGGCGCAGCTTGCGGCCCGGCATGAAGTACGGATTCGCGAGCAGGATCTGCTGGCGCGCCTGGCCGATCGCCGCGAGATAGGCCTTCTCGATCGCGCGGCGGTTCACGACGTTGTCGCGCGCGACGAACGCGACGCTCGGCTCCGTCACGACCCGCAGCGCGCCGGCCTTGATCCACCGGTGGCTGCGCATCCAGCGCCGGAACATGTCGGGGAACGCTTCGCCGCCATGCAGCCCGGCCGCGTACTGCGCATACGGCTTGTGGCCGAACCGGATCCGGTGCCACTGCAGTTCGAACGCGGCGCGCACGTCGGACACCGCGGGCCCCGCCATCTCGACCGCGAAATCCCAGCGCGGAAACGGCAGCGTCGCGCCGTTCTGCGCATAGTCGTCGATGATGTTGATGCCGCCGCAGAACGCGGCCGCGTGATCGATCACCGCGAGCTTGCGGTGCGTGCGCGAGAAGCCGAAGCGGCCGAACAGGAAGCGGTTGTAGACGCAGTGCTCGACGCCGGCCGCCACCCACGTGTCGAACAGCGGCAGGCGCGCGGTGCCGATGCCGTCGGTGATCACGCGCACGCGCACGCCGCGCTGCGCCGCGCGGATCAGCGCGTCCGACACCGGGCGGCCGGCCGCGTCGTCGCAGAAAATGTAGGTTTCGAGCATCACCTGCTCGCGCGCGGCATCGATCTGTTCGATCAGTGCCCGGAAGAATTCGCCGCCGCCCTCGCACAACCGCACCGTGTTGCCCGACGTGAACGCGAGCCGCGACGCGGAGCCACGTTCCTGCAGGAACATCTGCCGCAATTGCGCGAAGCGCTTGCGGGTCTCCGCATTCATGCGGACGAGCCGTGCGGCGCCCGCGCGAGTGCCACGCGCGCGGGCAATTGCAGAATCGCCTCGGCGTTCGACGGCGAGAAGCAGCGCGCGGCCGCCTCACGGAACGGCAGCCATGCATGGTCGACATGCTCGCGCGGCGACAGCGTCACGTCGACGCGACGCGGCACGCACAGGCCGAACCAGTGCTCGGTGTTGCGCGTGACGCCCGGTGCATAGCGGTGCAGGTATTGCGGATAGATGGCGTATTCGATCCGGTGGCGCCAGTCGATTAGCGCGGCGGCAGGCACGTCCGGCGTGCCGACCGCGATGCCGGTTTCCTCGGCCACTTCGCGCGCGGCCGTAACCGCGAGCGGCTCGTCGAGCGTGTCCTTCGATCCGGTCACCGATTGCCAGAAATCGGGCTGGTCGGCACGCTTGATCACCAGCACATCGAGGTCGGGCGTGTAGATCACGACAAGAACGGATTCGGGGATTTTCGGCGGCTTCGTCATCGTTGTTTCATGCGGCACAGGGCCGCGCGCCGGGCCTATGCTCCGAACGTGCGGCAAGTGCTGCGACTGTACCGCAAAAAATGAAAAAGGCGCATCGCGGCGCCTTCTTCATGTGTGTCGTGTACGCGTCGCCGCACACACGACCGGCGAGACGCGCGTTACGCCTTCGGCTGCTCCGGCTGACGCAGACGGATATGCAGTTCGCGCAGCTGCCGCTCGTCGACCGGGCTCGGCGCTTGCGTGAGCAGATCCTGCGCACGCTGCGTCTTCGGAAACGCGATCACGTCGCGGATCGAGTCGGCACCGGCCATCATCGTGACGATGCGGTCGAGACCGAATGCGATACCGCCGTGCGGCGGCGCGCCGTACTGCAGCGCGTCGAGCAGGAAGCCGAACTTCAGCTGCGCCTCTTCCGCGCCGATCTTCAGCGCGCGGAACACCTTGCTCTGCACTTCCTCGCGGTGGATACGCACCGAGCCGCCGCCGATTTCCCAGCCGTTCAGCACCATGTCGTAGGCCTTCGCGAGGCAGCGGCCCGGATCGGTCTCGAGGTACTCGAGGTGCTCGTCCTTCGGGCTCGTGAACGGGTGGTGCGCAGCAACGTAGCGTGCATCTTCGTCGTCGTATTCGAACATCGGGAAGTCGACGACCCACAGCGGCTTCCAGCCGGCCTGAACGAGGCCGTTCGCCTTGCCGAATTCCGAATGGCCGATCTTCAGGCGCAGCGCGCCGAGGCTGTCGTTGACGACCTTCGCGCGGTCGGCCGCGAAGAAGATGATGTCGCCGTCTTCAGCGCCGGTGCGCTCGAGGATCGCCGCGATCGACGCGTCGTGCAGGTTCTTGACGATCGGGCTCTGCAGGCCGTCGCGGCCCTTCGCCTTCTCGTTGACCTTGATCCATGCGAGGCCCTTCGCGCCGTAGATGCGCACGAATTCCGTGTAGCCGTCGATGTCGCCGCGCGACAGCTCGCTGCCCTTCGGCACGCGCAGCGCCGCGACACGGCCGTCCTTCGCGTTGGCCGGCGTGCTGAACACCTTGAAGTCGACGTCCTTCATCGCGTCGGTCAGCTCGGTGAATTCGAGCTGCACGCGCAGGTCCGGCTTGTCCGAACCGAAACGCGCCATCGCTTCCGAGTACGGCATCACCGGGAATGTCGCGTCGAGCTCGACGTCGATCGTCGTCTTGAAGATGTGACGGATCATGTCTTCGAACAGGTCACGGATTTCCTGCTCGCCGAGGAACGACGTCTCGCAGTCGATCTGCGTGAATTCCGGCTGACGGTCGGCACGGAGATCTTCGTCGCGGAAGCACTTGGTGATCTGGTAGTAACGGTCGAAGTTCGCGACCATCAGCAGCTGCTTGAACAGCTGCGGCGACTGCGGCAGCGCGAAGAACTGGCCCGCGTTCACGCGCGACGGCACGAGGTAGTCGCGCGCGCCTTCCGGCGTGCTCTTCGTCAGCATCGGCGTTTCGATGTCGATGAAGCCCTGTTCGTCGAGGTACTTGCGCGCCTCGATCGCGACGCGGTAGCGCAGGCGCAGGTTGTGCTGCATCTGCGGGCGACGCAGGTCGAGCACGCGGTGCGTGAGACGCGTCGTTTCCGACAGGTTGTCGTCGTCGAGCTGGAACGGCGGCGTGACCGACGCGTTCAGCACGGTCAGCTCGTGGCACAGCACTTCGATCTTGCCGCTCTTCAGCCCGGCGTTGACCGTGCCTTCCGGACGGTTGCGCACGAGGCCCTTCACCTGCACGCAGAACTCGTTGCGCACGCCTTCGGCGGTCGCGAACATCTCCGCGCGATCCGGGTCGCACACCACCTGCACGAGGCCTTCACGATCGCGCAAGTCGATGAAGATCACACCGCCGTGATCGCGGCGGCGTTGCACCCAGCCGCACAGCGACACGGTTTGGCCCAGCAGGTGTTCGGTCACGAGACCGCAGTATTCAGTACGCATCGACATGATGTTTGCTTTCGTTCGGTTTGATCAACGGGCGCCGCAACGCGCGGCCCGGGCGATGATTCTTTACTTACAGCGGCGGCTCGACGGGGCGGCGGGCGGGCGCCGGAGCCGGCGCCGGAGGCGCCACGACGCCCATCGAGACGATGTACTTGAGCGCGGCATCGACCGACATGTCGAGTTCGATGACTTCGCTCTTCGGCAGCATCAGGAAGAAGCCCGACGTCGGGTTCGGCGTCGTGGGCACGTACACGCTCACGTACTCTTCCGTCAGATGGTTGACCACGTCGCCGCCGGGCGCGCCGGTCAGAAACGCGATCGTATACGAGCCGCGGCGCGGGTATTCGATCAGCAGCGCCTTGCGGAACGCATTACCGCTGCTCGACAGCAGCGTGTCCGACACCTGCTTGACGCTCGTGTAGATCGGCCCGACGACCGGGATGTGACGCACGACCGCGTTCCACCACGTGACGAGCTTCTGGCCGACGAAGTTCTGCGTGGCCAGCCCGACGACGAAGATGAAGGCGAGCGTCAGCACCGCACCGATCCCCGGCAGGTGGAAGCCGAGCGTCCGCTCGGGCTGCCACGATTCGGGCAGCAGGAGCAGCGTCTGGTCCATCGTGCCGATGATGAGACCGAGCACCCACAGCGTGATCGCGAGCGGGACGAGAACCAGCAGGCCGGTCAGAAACACCGATTTCAGGGTCGTCTTTTTCATCATCTGCCGTCAATGAACCGCGCCGTCGGCGCGGAGTGATCGCGACCCGGCCGGGCCGCGACTGTCAACTGCTGGCTGCGGGCGCCGCGGCCGGTGCGGGCGCGGCGCTCGTCGTCGTCGTGCTTTCGGAACTCGCTGCGGCCGGCGCGGCCGCAGCCGGTGCCGCGGGTGCTGCCGGCGCCGCGTCGCCCGACGCCGCTGCCGGCGCACTGGCGCCGCCCGCGCCACCGCGGAAATCGGTGACATACCACCCCGAACCCTTCAACTGGAAGCCGGCGGCGGTGACCTGCTTGCGAAAAGCATCCTTCCCGCATTCAGGGCATTGCGACAGCGGCGCGTCGCTCATCTTCTGGAGCACGTCCTTCGCGAAACCGCACGCGTCGCATCGATAGGCGTAGATCGGCATGATATTTATCCCGCAGAAACTGGAAACGGCTTGCAAAACCTTGAATTATAGCCGAAACCCTGGCGCGCTCCGGCAACGGCCGCGACGCCCGGGCATCAGCGGCGGCGCCACGTGAGCCAGCGCTCGTGCCCTTCGAACACGGCCAGCGAATCGGTCACGGGCAAATCCTCGATCAGTTCGAAGTGCGGTGCGAGCAGCGCGTCGAGTTCGGCACGCTCGATCCCGAACGGCGGCCCCTTCGGTTTCGCCGTCAGGAAGAAATAGCCGGCCAGCAATCCGTCCACGGGCAGCAGTTCAGCCATCCGCGCCGCATAGCCGGCGCGCAGGCTCGGCGGCAGCGCGCACAGGAATGCGCGCTCGTACACCCACTGCACGTCGAACGGCGGCCGGTACGCGAAGAAGTCGGCCTGCTCGACGACATCCGCATGCGCACCGAGCTGCGCCTTCGCGGCGGCCACCGCCTGCGCGGCGAAATCGATCGCGCGCACGGGCCAGCCGGCCTCGGCAAGCCACCCTGCCTCCTGCGCGCTGCCGCAGCCGGGAATCAGTACCGCGCACGGCTCGAGCCGGTGCGCGAACACGCGAAAGCCGTCGGGCACGCCGCCGAATTCCCACGGCGTCACGCCGCGCTCGAAACGCTCGTCCCAGAACGACGCGTTGCCGGGATCGCGCGTCGCGAAATCGGCGGCCGCCGGTGCGGCCGGTTGCTTCGGATCGGTCATCGCCGTGCTCCTTTCGGTCATGCGCCGTACGTGAGCGCGAGCAGCACGCGCGCGACGAGCGCCCCGACGCCGACGGCAAGGCCGAAGATCAGCAGCGCCTGCAGCAGCCGGTTCGTACGTTTCTGCTCGACGAGGACCTGGCGCATCAGATCCTCGCTCGCGGCGCGCGGCGCATCGTGGCGCGCCGCCATCGCATGGTGGATCAGGCGCGGCAGTTGCGGCAGCGTCTTGCTCCACTGCGGCGCCTCGACCTTGAAGCGCTCGTACCAGCCGCGCAGGCCGATCTGCTCGGTCATCCAGCGCTCGAGGTACGGCTTCGCGGTCTTCCACAGGTCGAGTTCGGGGTCGAGCGAGCGGCCGAGCCCTTCGACGTTCAGCATCGTCTTCTGCAGCAGCACGAGTTGCGGCTGGATCTCGACGTTGAAGCGGCGCGACGTCGAGAACAGGCGCATCAGCACCTGGCCGAGCGAGATGTCCTTCAGCGCACGATCGAAATACGGCTCGCACACCGCGCGGATCGCGCTTTCGAGCTCCTCGACGCGCGTCTCGGGCGGCACCCAGCCCGATTCGAGGTGGAGTGTCGCGACACGGTGGTAGTCGCGCTTGAAGAACGCGAGGAAGTTCTGCGCGAGGTAATTCTTGTCGAAATCGGACAGCGCGCCGACGATCCCGAAATCGAGCGCGATATAGCGGCCGAACGTGTTCGGGTCGAGGCTCACCTGGATGTTGCCGGGGTGCATGTCCGCATGAAAGAAGCCATCGCGGAACACCTGCGTGAAGAAGATTTCGACGCCTTCGCGCGCGAGCTTCTTGATGTCGACGCCGGCCGAGCGCAGCGTCTCGACCTGGCTGATCGGCACGCCGGTCATGCGCTCCATCACGAGCACCTGCGACGTCGAGAAATCCCAGAACATCTCGGGCACGAGCAGCAGGTCGAGGCCCGCGAAGTTGCGACGCAGCTGGCTGCCGTTCGCGGCCTCGCGCATCAGGTCGAGCTCGTCGTGCAGGTACTTGTCGAATTCGGCGACCACCTCGCGCGGCTTCAGGCGCCGGCCGTCGGCCCACATGCGCTCGGTCCAGATCGCGATGTCGCGCATCAGCGCGAGATCGGAATCGATGACGGACAGCATGTTCGGGCGCAGCACCTTGACCGCGACGGCCTTGCCCGCGTGCACGCCCTCCTTGAGCTTCGCGAAATGCACCTGCGCGATCGACGCGCTGGCGATCGGCTCGCGCTCGAATTCGTCGAACAGCTCGTCGACCGGCGCGCCGAGCGACTTCTCGATAATTGCGATCGCGACCGCCGAATCGAACGGCGGCACCTGATCCTGCAGCTTCGCGAGTTCGTTCGCGAAATCGACCGACAGCAGGTCGCGGCGCGTCGACAGCACCTGGCCGAACTTCACGAAGATCGGGCCGAGGCTTTCGAGCGCATGACGCAGCCGCACGGCGGGCGGATCGGAATAGCGGCGGCCGATCGTCGTGATCCGCAGCAGCAACTTCACGCGGCGGTCGTCGATCCGGGACAGCATCACCTCGTCGAGACCAAAGCGGATGACGGTGAAGACAATCTTGATGAAACGGAAAATGCGCATGCCCTGCGGCCCTCAGTGCGCGCCGCGCGGGCCTGAACCCGTGCGCGCGCCGATTTTTTGTTCGAGTCGCTCGACCCGCTTTTCGACCCGCGCGAGCGCATCGCGTGCGCGCGCCAATTCGGCGTCGAAGCCGCCGAGCGACGCGCGCCGGACGACTTGCGGGTTCTCGTCGAGCCAGTATTCGGCGACGGAATCGAGCACGTTGCGGCCCGTGCGTCGCGCGCGCGCGCCGGCGTCGCGCACGACCGTCGCGATCCGGTACGCCGCCGCGTCGCCGACCAGCTTCGCGAGATCTTCTTCGGGTTCCCAGCGCAGGTGCTCGGCCAGCTTCGCGATCTGCGTCGCGAACTCCGCATCGCCCTCGATCTTCACGTGCTTCATCACGGCCGCCTGGCCGCCCTGCAGGAACGCGGCGACCGTGTCGCCCGCGAGCGCGATCGACACGTCGACCTGTTGCGCATCGTGCGCGTCGACGGCCGACAGATAGCCGTCGGGCTGCACCAGCAGCGTGAGCGTGACGGGCGGCACGTCGATCCGGGCAGTCTTGCCCGCATAGGGAATCAGGCGGTCGCGCGCCCACGATTCGCGCGCGAGCAGGTGGTTGACGGCAGCAGCAAAAGGCTTGGCGGCAAAGGTCATCGGGCTGGGAAAGAAAAAACCCGCGCAGGCCGGGCGCCCACGCGGGTTTCTATTGTAACGTCGGATCGTCGGCAGACCGTGCCCGACCGCACACCCGGGCGGCAAGCGGTCGCAGTGCGGCGGCCATCGCCCGGGCGTCCGGCGGCCCGGGCCGCCGGTCACGCTCAGTGCGTGTTGATCTGCTGGATGCCCGCGAGCAGCCAGCCCTGACTGCCCGACTTCGACAGGTTCCACACCTCGTCGAGCGGCGCGGCCGACGCATTCGGCGATTCGCGGATCAGGCCGTGGAAGCGCACGCTCGCCGACTGCTCGATGCCGCGATCCTCGATCGCGACCAGTTCCGCGTCGAGCTGCACGACATCGGTCTGGTTCGACTCGTTGCCGCGCGAATCGAGGTCGATCTTGATCTCGGCGAACATTTCGGGCGTCGTGAACTCGCGGATATCGGCCAGGTTGCCCTGGTCCCACGCGGCTTGCAGGCGCACGAAATAGACTTTCGCGCTGCGCAGGAACGCTTCGGTGTCGAAGCCGGCCGGCACCTGGAGCGGCGCCGCCGTAGCCGCCGCGCCGGCGGCCGCGGCACCGCCGCCGAACACGCCTTGCGCTTCGTTCGCGTAGCTGCTGCCGCTGCCCGCATAGTTGCTGCCGGTGCTGCCCTGCTGGAACGACGGGCTTTGCGAGTAGCCGCCCGACGACGACGCCGAGCCGCCGGCCGAGTACGCCGGCTCCTGCGTACGGCGGCGGTTCATGAACTTGCGGACCAGCCAGATGCCGACCATCGCGAGCAGCGCGATCACGATGATGTTCGACATCATGCCGGCGAATGCCTCGCCGAGACCGAAGTGCGACAGCAGCGCCGCGATGCCGAGACCGGCCGCGAGGCCGGCGATCGGCCCGAGCCAGCGCGAGCGGTTGGGCTGCGCGGCCGGCGCGGCCGCGGCCGGGTTCGCACGCTGCGCCTGCGACGGCGCGGCCTGCTGCATCGGCTGCTGCGCAGGCGGCGTGGCCTGGCGCTGCGTGACGGTGGAATTCTGACGGCCGATGCTGCGCCCGCCGCCCATGCGCTTGGCTTCGGCGTCGAGCGATGCGAACGTGCCGGCCGTGAGCAGGCCGACCATCAGCAGCGTGCCGACCCGTCGAGCCCACGGCTTCGACGGCTTGCTACGGTTGAACAACGAACGCGATTCGGACATCACTTTCTCCAGATGTAAGGCTAATGTATGGAAAGAACCCCTTAGTACTTGGTTCCCATGTGTAAAGCTACCACGCCACCTGACAAATTGTAATATTTGACGGCATCGAGGCCCGCTTGTTCCATCATCGTCTTCAGCGTGTCCTGATCGGGGTGCATCCGGATAGATTCAGCAAGATACCGGTAACTTTCAGCATCTTTCGCGAACTTGTCGCCAAGCCACGGTAATACTTTGAAAGAATACAGATCGTACGCTTTTTTCAGCGGATCCCAGACTTTCGAGAATTCCAGCACCATCACGCGGCCGCCGGGCTTCGTCACGCGGCGCATCTCGGCCAGCGCAGCATCCTTGTGCGTCATGTTGCGCAGCCCGAACGCGACCGTGACGACGTCGAAGTAGTTGTCCGGAAAGGGCGTTTTCTCGGCATCGCACAACAGCGACGGTGTCACGATACCCTTGTCGAGCAGCCGGTCGCGGCCGACACGCAGCATCGATTCGTTGATGTCCGTGTGCCAGACCTCGCCCGTCGGCCCGGCAGACTTCGCGAACGATTTGGTCAGGTCGCCGGTGCCGGCCGCGATGTCGAGCACCTTGAAGCCGGGGCGCACGTTCGCCTGCGCAATCGTGAACGCCTTCCACGCGCGGTGCATACCCGCCGACATCAGGTCGTTCATCAGATCGTAGTTGCTCGCGACCGAATGGAACACGCCCGCCACTTTCTTCGCTTTTTCGTTTTCCTCGACGCTTTCGAAGCCGAAGTGGGTTTTGCTCATCGCGTTGATCCTCAGTAAATGGCAAGACGGCGCCGAGCGGGCGCCGTCGATTTCAGTGGCAGTGGCCGTGCGGCGCCGTGGCCGCCTGCATCGGGGCGTCTCGATCGGCGCCCGCCGCCTTCAGTTTTTCGAAATAGTCGCGCCACAGCGCGTCCTGCTGCGTCGCCAGCTCGTACAGCAGATCCCACGAGTAGATACCGGTCGAATGGCCGTCGGAGAAGGTCGGCTGCAGCGCATAGTTGCCGACGCCCTCGAGCGCCGTGATCGTCACTTCGCGCTTGCCCGTCTGCAGCGTCTCCTGGCCGGGCCCGTGACCGCGCACCTCGGCCGACGGCGAATACACGCGCATCAGCTCGAACGGGATCCGGTAGCTGTCGCCGTTCGGGTACTGCAATTCGAGCACGCGCGACACCGCGTGCACGACGACGCCGGACGGAATCGGCGTCGTGGAAGTCAAACCGCTCATGGCTGCCTCGAATCGGTCATGCGTTGAATTTCCTCGCGCACCGCATTGTGCAGCAGCGAGGCCTGCGCGGCGCGCGAGCGCAGCAGCGCCTCGGACACGCCACGCTGGCGCGGCGCCCATACGGGCTGCGGGAAATGGGCGTCGTTCGAAAAGCGCGGGATCACGTGCCAGTGCACGTGCGGCACCATGTTGCCGAGACTCGCGAGATTCACCTTGTTCGGCTGCATCACGCGGCGCACGGCCCGCTCGACCGCGTAGACCACGCGCATCAGGTGTGCCCGCTCGGGCTCGCCGAGATCGGAGAATTCGGCCACGTGCGCGCCCCAGATCACCCGGCAGAAGCCCGGGTACTCGTGCTCGCCCGTTGCCAGCACGACGCGCAGCGCATCGTCCCGCCAGAGCAGCTCGCCGCCGTCTTCACGGCAAAACACGCATTCCATCGTCGCTCCCATGTGGGCGGGCGCCCGCGCGTCAACGCCGGCGCCCGCTCATCCCAAGCCCGGTCGGGCGGTCGTCATGCCCGCATTAGACCAGCACGCGCTCGATCCCGCCATGGTTCGCGCGTGCGACATAGTCGGCCATCCAGTTCTCGCCGAGCACCTGGCGCGCGATCTCGACCACGATGTAGTCGGCTTCGAGGTTCGCATCCTCGCTGTAACGCGACAGGCCCTGCAGGCACGACGGGCAGCTCGTCAGGATCTTCACGTCCGGGCCGTTCGCGGCGGCTGCGGCCGGTGCGGGCTCGCCGCCCGCGACGACCGGGATGCTGCGCAGCTTCGCGGCGCCCTTGCGGATCTCCTCTTCCTTGCGGAAGCGGACCTGCGTCGAAATGTCCGGACGCGTGACCGCGAGCGTGCCCGACTCGCCGCAGCAGCGATCGTTCTTCTCGATCTTGTAGCCGTCCTTCTCGGCGCCCATCAGCTCGTTGACGAGCTTCACCGGATCCATCGTCTTGATCGGCGTATGGCACGGGTCGTGATACATGTAGCGCGTGCCCGACACGCCGTCGAGCTTCATCCCCTTCTCGAGCAGGAACTCGTGGATGTCGATGATCCGGCAGCCGGGGAAGATCTTGTCGAATTCATACCCGGCGAGCTGGTCGTAGCAGGTACCGCACGACACGACCACCGTCTTGATGTCGAGGTAGTTCAGCGTGTTCGCGACCCGGTGGAACAGCACGCGGTTGTCGGTGACGATCTTCTCGGCCTTGTCGTACTGGCCCGCGCCGCGCTGCGGATAGCCGCAGCACAGGTAGCCCGGCGGCAGCACGGTCTGCACGCCCGCTTCCCACAGCATCGCCTGCGTCGCCAGCCCGACCTGCGAGAACAGGCGCTCGGAGCCGCAGCCCGGGAAGTAGAACACCGCTTCCGAATCGACGGTCGTCGACTTCGGGTTGCGGATGATCGGCACGATCTTGTTGTCCTCGATGTCGAGCAGCGCGCGCGCCGTCTTCTTCGGCAGGTTGCCCGGCATCTTCTTGTTGACGAAGTGGATCACCTGCTCGACGACGGGCGGCTTGCCGGTCGTCGCGGGCGGGTGCTGCGTCTGCTTCGTCACGACCTTCTTCAGCATGTCGTTCGCGAAGCGCTGGACCTTGTAGCCGACGCCCATCATCACGCTGCGCGCGACGTTGATCGTCTGAGGATTGGTCGCGTTCAGGAAGAACATGCCCGCCGCATTGCCGGCATTGAACTTCTTCTTGCCCATCTTGCGCAACAGGTTGCGCATGTTCATCGTGACGTCGCCAAAGTCGATCTTCACCGGGCACGGCGTCACGCACTTGTGGCAGACCGTGCAGTGGTCGGCCACGTCGTTGAACTCGTCCCAGTGCTTGATCGACACGCCGCGGCGCGTCTGTTCCTCGTACAGGAACGCCTCGACCAGCAGCGACGTCGCGAGGATCTTGTTGCGCGGGCTGTACAGCAGGTTCGCGCGCGGCACGTGAGTCGCACACACCGGCTTGCACTTGCCGCAGCGCAGGCAGTCCTTCACCGAATCGGCGATCGCGCCGATGTCGGACTGCTTCATGATCAGCGATTCGTACCCCATCAGCCCGAAGCTCGGCGTATAGGCATTACGCAAATCGGCGCCGTCGAGCAGCTTGCCCTTGTTGAAGCGGCCGTTCGGGTCGACGCGCTGCTTGTACGCGCGGAATTCGGCGATCTCGTCGTCGGTCAGGAATTCGAGCTTGGTGATGCCGATCCCGTGCTCGCCGGAAATCACGCCGTCGAGCGAGCGCGCGAGCTTCATGATGCGCGCGACCGCCGCGTGGGCGTCCTGCAGCATCTCGTAGTTGTCGGAGTTGACCGGCAGGTTCGTGTGGACGTTGCCGTCGCCCGCGTGCATGTGCAGCGCGACGAACACGCGGCCGCGCAGCACCTGCTTGTGGATCGCCTGCGCCTCTTCGAGGATCTGCTTGAACGCGCCGCCGTTGAAGATCGCGCGCAGCTCCGCGCGAATCTCCTGCTTCCACGAGATGCGCACCGTGCGGTCCTGCGTGATGTGGAACACGGTCGCGCCCGGCTGCTCGTCGGCGCGATCCGCGAACTTCTCGGCCAGCGCCTCGTAACCGAGCTGCACGAGGTAGTGCTGCGCCTCGCGCACCGGCTGGTCGAGCCGGTCGCGCACGAATTCCCAGCGGGCACGCACGCGCTTGAGCAGTTCGAGCGCCTGCTGCACGCGGTCTTCGAGCAGTTCGGCGCTCGGGATCTCGTTCGCGTCGTCGGTCTTGCCGAGCGGCAGGTTGCCGGCCCGGAAGAACGCCTCCAGCGCGTCGACGAGCTGCAGCTTGTTCTTCAGCGACAGCTCGATGTTGATCCGCTCGATGCCGTCGGTGTACTCGCCCATCCGGTTCAGCGGGATGACGACGTCCTCGTTGATCTTGAACGCGTTCGTGTGCTTCGCGATCGCGGCCGTGCGGCTGCGGTCGAGCCAGAAGCGCTTGCGCGCCTCCGCGCTGACCGCGACGAAACCTTCGCCGCTCTTGCCGTTCGCCATCCGGATCACCTCGGACGTCGCTTGCGCCACCGCGTCGGCATCGTCGCCGACGATGTCGCCGATCAGCACCATCTTCGGGAATGAATTGCGCTTGCTCTTGGTCGCGTAGCCGACCGCGCGCAGGTAGCGCTCGTCGAGGTGCTCGAGACCCGCGAGGATCGCGCCGCCCTGCTTCGACGTCTCGAACAGGTAATCCTTGATTTCGACGATGCTCGGGATCGCCTCGCGCGCCTGGCCGAAGAATTCGAGGCAGACGGTGCGCGTGTGCGCGGGCATCTTGTGCAGCACCCAGCGCGCGGACGTGATGAGCCCGTCGCAGCCTTCCTTCTGCACGCCCGGCAGGCCGGCGAGGAACTTGTCGGTCACGTCCTTGCCGAGGCCTTCCTTGCGGAACCGGCGGCCTTCGATCTCGAGCATTTCGGTGCGCAGCAGCTTCTCGCCCGGCGCGTACGCGCCGTCGAACCACTTCAGCTCGAAACGAGCGACCGCGATGTCGTGGATCTTGCCCTGGTTGTGCTCGTGGCGCGTGACTTCGAGCCAGTTGCCGTCCGGGTCGACCATCCGCCACCAGGCCAGGTTGTCGAGCGCGGTGCCCCACAGCACGGCCTTCTTGCCGCCCGCGTTCATCGCGACGTTGCCGCCGATGCACGACGCGTCGAGCGAGGTCGGATCGACCGCGAACACGTAGCCGGCCGCCTCGGCCGCCTCGGTCACGCGGCGCGTGACGACGCCCGCGCCGGAGAAGATCGTCGCCACCTTGTGCGCGACGCCCGGCAGTTCGGTCAGCTCGACCGCGCCGAGCTGTTCGAGCTTCTCGGTGTTGATCACCGCGGAGAACGGCGTGAGCGGCACCGCGCCGCCCGTGTAGCCGGTGCCGCCGCCGCGCGGGATCACGGTCAGGCCAAGCTCGAAGCAGGCCTTGATCAGCGCCGCGATCTCGGCTTCGGTGTCGGGCGTCAGCACGACGAACGGGTATTCGACGCGCCAGTCGGTCGCGTCGGTCACGTGCGACACGCGCGACAGCCCGTCGAAGCGGATGTTGTCCTTCTGCGTGCAGCGGCCGAGCGCCTTGGTCGCGCGGCGGCGCAGGTCGGCCAGTTTCTCGAATTCGTCGGCGAACTCGTCGACCGCGCGCTGCGCGGCGGTTTCGAGCATCTCGACGCGCACGGCGCGCTCGCGGCCCGCGTCGTCGCGGTGCGCGGTGAGATCCGCGCTGCGGCGCTTGCCGATCTCGGTCAGGCGGTGGTTCAGTGCCTCGATCAGCAGCGCGCGGCGCTTCGGATTGTCGAGCAGGTCGTCCTGCAGGTACGGGTTGCGGCGCACGACCCAGATGTCGCCGAGCACTTCATACAGCATCCGTGCCGAGCGACCCGTGCGACGCTCGGCGCGCAGTTCGTCGAGCACCGACCACGCCTCTTCGCCGAGCAGCCGGATCACGATCTCGCGATCCGAGAAGGACGTGTAGTTATAGGGAATCTCGCGCAGACGGGGCGCGGGGTCGGCGGCGACGGCGGCGGCCGCGCCATTCGGATCGAAAACTTGTGGTGCGTTCATGGTCTGACGACTCGGAGGGCCGATACACCGTGCACGGGCGTCGGCAAGCGCGTGGGCGCAATCTTGGGGAAATCTGTTCTGTTACCAGGCGCGCGGCTGTCCTTCATGGGGCCGGAGCGGGCGTTGGTTCGCCCCTCCTGGCCGGCGACAGGGCCTGGCGGCACTCGGAATGATCAGCACGATCGCGCGCGGCGCGCATGCCGTTCCGCCGCTGGGCTGGCTGCGCGCGGCGACGGCTTCAACTGGGCGATCCGAGGGTGCCTCTGCATCTTCCGATCCTTGATTCAAAACAGAATTCTAACCCATGATCGAGCCATACGTGACACGCCGGACAGGTCGTGGGGCTATCGCCGCAAGCCGCGCCAGGCCTGGCTCGGCGCGGTTTCGTGCGATCATTCGCCGGCCGTCCGGTCGGTAACCGTGCGGTTAAACCGGTAAAAACGGCACGCTCCGCGTCGCGAACGCACCGCCCGCGCGGCCCCGCGACTGCTCGCTCGGCATGCCGCTTGCGTGCGGGCGGACCCTTGGCGCTATCATTGATCTTTTACCGTCTGCTTCCGCACTGCACGCGAGCGCCCATGGCATCCCACGATTACCTGAAGAAAATCCTCACCGCGCGCGTCTACGACGTCGCAATCGAGACGGAACTCGAACCCGCCCATAACCTGTCGGCCCGGCTGCGCAATGCCGTGTACCTGAAGCGCGAGGACAACCAGCCGGTGTTCTCGTTCAAGCTGCGCGGCGCGTACAACAAGATGGCGCACATTCCGGCGGACGCGCTCGCGCGCGGCGTGATTACGGCGTCGGCCGGCAACCACGCGCAGGGTGTCGCGTTCTCCGCGGCCCGGATGGGCATCAAGGCCGTGATCGTCGTGCCCGTCACGACGCCGCAGGTGAAGGTCGATGCGGTGCGCGCGCACGGCGGCCCGAGCGTCGAGGTGATCCAGGCGGGCGAATCGTACAGCGATGCGTACGCGCACGCGGTCAAGGTGCAGGAGGAACGCGACCTCACGTTCGTCCACCCGTTCGACGACCCGTACGTGATCGCCGGCCAAGGCACGATCGCGATGGAGATCCTGCGCCAGCACCAGGGCCCGATTCACGCGATCTTCGTGCCGATCGGCGGCGGCGGGCTCGCGTCCGGCGTCGCCGCGTACGTGAAGGCGGTGCGTCCGGAGATCAAGGTGTTCGGCGTGCAGGCCGAGGATTCGTGCGCGATGGCGCAGTCGCTGAAGGCGGGCGAGCGCGTCGAGCTGACCGAAGTCGGCCTGTTCGCGGACGGTACCGCGGTGAAGCTCGTCGGCGAGGAGACCTTCCGGCTGTGCCGCGAATTCCTCGACGGCGTCGTGACGGTCGACACCGACGCGCTGTGCGCGGCGATCAAGGACGTGTTCCAGGACACGCGCAGCGTGCTCGAGCCGTCCGGCTCGCTCGCGGTAGCGGGCGCGAAGCTCTACGCGGAACGCGAAGGGATCGAGAACCAGACGCTCGTCGCGGTCACGTCCGGCGCGAACATCAACTTCGACCGGATGCGCTTCGTCGCCGAGCGCGCGGAGGTCGGCGAAGCGCGCGAAGCCGTGTTCGCCGTCACGATCCCCGAGGAGCGCGGCAGCTTCAAGCGCTTCTGCTCGCTCGTCGGCGATCGCAACGTCACCGAGTTCAACTACCGGATCGCCGATGCGCAGTCCGCGCACATCTTCGTCGGCGTGCAGATCCGTCGCCGCGGCGAATCGGCGGAGATCGCGGCGAACTTCGAGTCGCACGGCTTCAAGACCGTCGACCTGACGCACGACGAGCTGTCGAAGGAACATATCCGCTACATGGTCGGCGGCCGCTCGCCGCTCGCGCTCGACGAGCGGTTGTTCCGCTTCGAATTCCCGGAGCGGCCGGGTGCGCTGATGAAGTTCCTGTCGTCGATGGCGCCGGACTGGAACATCAGCCTGTTCCACTACCGCAACCAGGGTGCGGACTACAGCTCGATCCTCGTCGGACTGCAGGTACCGCAGGCCGATCACGCCGAATTCGAGCGCTTCCTCGCGGCACTCGGCTATCCGTATGTCGAAGAGAGCGCCAACCCGGCTTACCGCCTCTTCCTGTCGTAAAGGCGTCACGCAATGAATCCCGAACATTCCCCGCTCGGCAAGGCCACCGTCTACGCAGTCCAGTACGACGCGTCGCTGCTGTTCCCGATCCCGCGCGCCGGCGCGCGCGAGCAGATCGGCATCACGTCGGCGCTGCCGTTCTTCGGCACCGACATCTGGAACGCCTACGAGCTGTCGTGGCTCAACGCGCGCGGCAAGCCGCAGGTCGCGGTCGCGACCTTCTACGTGCCGGCCGAATCGCCGAACATCGTCGAATCGAAGTCGTTCAAGCTGTATCTCGGCTCGTTCGCGCAGTCGAAGTTCGACTCGGTCGACGCGGTGCGCGACACGCTGAAGCGCGACGTGTCGGCCGCATGCGGCGCGAGCGTCGCCGTGCAACTCGTGTCGCCGCACGACTTCCGCAAGCTGAACATGGACGAGCTCGACGGGCTGTCGCTCGACCGGCTCGATCTCGACACCGACGTGTACGAACCCGATCCGTCGCTGCTGTCGGCGGCCGTTGACGAAGCGCCGGTCGAGGAGACGCTCGTGTCCGACCTGCTGAAGTCGAACTGCCCGGTCACGGGCCAGCCCGACTGGGGCAGCGTGCAGATCCACTACGTCGGGCCGCAGATCGACCACGCGGGCCTGCTGCGCTACATCATCTCGTTTCGCAACCACACGGGCTTTCACGAGCAGTGCGTCGAGCGGATCTTCCTCGACATCCTGCATGCGTGCAAACCGGTGAAGCTTGCGGTGTACGCGCGCTATACGCGCCGCGGCGGGCTCGACATCAATCCGTTCCGCACGAACTACAACCAGCCGATGCCGGACAACGCGCGGACGGCGCGGCAGTAATAGCGGCAAGCGGTCACCGCAGGCCGTAGCGGCATCGCCTAAACGAAACAGCCCGTCCGGCTCGCGCCGAACGGGCTGTTTTCCTGTGCGCGGGGAAGCGCGGCCGCGTTACTTCGCCGGCGCCTTGTACGCGATGCAGTCGACCTCGACCTTGCAGTCGATGACCATGCTCGACTGCACGCACGCGCGTGCCGGCGGATGCTCGCCGAAGTACGAGATGAACACCTTGTTGAACGACGCGAAATCGCGCGCGTCGTCGAGCCACACGCCGCAGCGCACGACGTGCTCAAGGCCGTAGCCCGCTTCCTTCAGGATCGCGATCACGTTCTCGATCGTCTGCTTCGACTGCGTGACGATCCCGCCTTCGACGGCCTCGCCGTTCACCATCGGCGTCTGGCCCGACACGTACAGCCAGCCGTCGGCCTCGACCGCGCGTGCGAACGGCATCACCTGGCCGCCGGTCCCCTTCGCTTCGCCTACGCCATATCGCTTCATCGTTTCACTCCTTGTTTTGTCGACCCGGGCAGGCGCTTCAGCGCTGACCCGGATCCCGTGCAACGCACGGTTGCGGATGCGCGTGCCGGCAGCGGCACACGCGGGAAGATCGGAACAACAGCCGCGCCCGGACTCAGAACGCAGCCTCTGCGCCCACCGGCACGCGCTCGCCGCGCGCGACGAAGCCGCCGGCGCGCTCGCCGGTCGGCTGGCCGTTCTCGTAGGTCAGCACGCCGTTCACCCATACGGCGTCGATCCCGTGCGCGGGCTGCTGCGGCTTCTCGAACGTCGCGGCGTCGATCACGCGCGCCGGATCGAACAGCACGAGATCCGCGTGGTAGCCCACCTGCACCTCGCCGCGCTGCGCGATCCCGTAGCGGCGTGCGGACAGCGACGTCATCTTGCGGATCGCCTCCTCGAGCGGCAGCAGGTTCGTGTCGCGCACGTAATGGCCTAGCACGCGCGGGAACGCGCCCCACAGCCGCGGGTGCGGCAGCGGATCGTTCGGCAGGCCGTCCGAGCCAACCATCGTCGCGGGGTGCGACAGAATCCGGCGCACGTCGTCCTCGGACATGTTGTGGTACACGGCGCCCGCCGGGCGGACGCGCTGCGCGGCCTCCTGCTCGGTCACGCCCCAGTCGGCCGCGATCGCCTTCAGCAGCTTGCCGGCGACTTCCGGGTGCGGCTCCGACCACGTGATCGTGATGTCGATATCGCCCGTCACCTGCTTCAGGTCGAGCGTGGACGAGCTGCGGCTGTACGGGTAGCAGTCGCAGCCGACCGGCTGATAGCGGCGCGCGCCTTCGAGCGACGCGAGCACTTCGGTGCTGCGCCCCCAGTTCGACGGGCCCGCGCACTTCAGGTGCGAGATCACGACCGGCACCTGCGCATGGCGGCCGACGCGATACGCCTCGTCCATCGCATCGAGGATCGCGTCGAACTCGGTGCGCATGTGCGTCGTGTACAGCGCGCCCGCGTTCGCGAGCGGCTCGGCGAGCGCCATCACTTCCTCGGCCGGCGCCGCGAACGCGGAGCCATATGCGAGGCCCGACGACAAGCCGAGCGCGCCGTTCGCCAGCGCCTCCTCGAGCTGCGCGCGCATCCCGGCGATCTCGCCGTCGGTCGCCGCGCGGTCGAGGCGGTCCATCTGGTTGTTGCGCAGCGCCGTATGGCCGACGAGCGCCGCGACGTTCACGGCCGGACGCGCGTCGTTCACGGCCGCGACGTAGTCGGCGAAGGTCGGGTACAGGAACGCGCCGCGCTCGCCGAGCAGGTTCATCGGGTCGGGCGGATCGCCCGCGAGCGTCACCGGCGACGCGCTGATCCCGCAATTGCCGACGATCACGGTCGTGACGCCCTGCGAGATCTTCGGCAGCATTTGCGGCGCGCGGATCACGTGCGTGTCGTCGTGCGTGTGCACGTCGACGAAACCCGGCGCGAGCGCACGGCCGTTCGCATCGACGACGGTCTCGGCGAGCCAGTTCGACAGGTTGCCGATCGCCGCGATCACGCCGTTGCGGATCGCGACGTCGCGCGTGACGGGCGGTGCGCCGGTGCCGTCGTAAAGCTGCGCGCCGACGATCAGCGTATCGGCGGCTTCGGGATGCGAATGCATGGTCAGTCTCCTACCGGTTGACGGTCTCCGCCGCCGCGATGCGCATCGAGCGCATGCTTGATGCGGCGCAACGATTCTCGGCCCGCATCCCCGAGCCGCAGCGCGACTCCGGTGACGAGCACGTCGATCGCCATCATCATCGCGTAGCGCGATGTCGACGGCTTGTAAATGAAATCGGTTTCGAACGCGACGACCGGGATCAGGTGGTCAGCCAGCTTCGCGAGCGGGGAAGCCGGCGCCGTGATCGCGATCAGCTTCGCGCCGTAGCGCTTCGCGAGGCGGCAGCTCTCGAGCAGTTCGGGCACGCGCCCGCTCACCGACAGCGCGACGACGACGGCGTCGCGCGACAGCGTCGCGGACACCATCCGCTGCAGCAGGCTGTCCTGGTAGCTTGCGACCGGCCGGCCGAAGCGCACGAGCCGGAAGCGCAGCTCGTCGGCGAGCGCGGTCGAGCCGCCGCCCTGCCCGTACACGTAGATCATCTTCGCGCCGGCGAGCAGGTCGGCCGCCGCGTCGAACGACGTGTTGCGCAGCAGCTGGTGGTTGTGCGCGAGCGCCAGGCGAATCTCGTCGTAGACGACCGACGCGGGGTTCGTGTCGTCGGACGACGCATCGTCGGACGGCACGAGAAAGCGCTGGCCGACCGCCGCCGCCTGCGCGACCAGCACCTTCAGTTCGCGCACGTCGCGGCAGCCGACGGCCTTCGCGAAACGCGTGACCGTCGCGACGCTGACTTCCGCGTCGCGCGCAAGTGCGCCGATGCTCGCATGCGCGGCGCGCGCGAGATCGGCGAGGATGAACGCGGCGACCTTGCGCTCGGCTTCGCGCAGCTCGGGCGCGCATTCGGCGATCCGCGCGACGATGTCGAGGACCGGCGGAGCGACCGGAGCCGGATGGGGCTCTACCGCGAGCGGAGCGGACGGGGTGGCGGGCGTATTCATCTGTGGGAAAGGGTGTGGAGCTTGATGTTACTAAATAACATCACCGCGCAGATGCTACTTTCTGTACCATCTGCGTGTCAACTTCAGTGCAATGCATAGTGATGATGGAGCAGGATGACATGAAAGTTACAAACTATCAGGAAGCGACGATTGATCCGTTCGGCAAGGGTCTCGGCAATCTGCCGAGCGCGAGCGTGCCGCTCGGCGACGCGGGCCGCCTCGAGTGGAACCTGCTCGCCGAAGACGTCAGCCTGCCGGCCGCCGTGCTTTACGAGGATCGCATCGAACACAACCTGAACTGGATGCAGGCATTCGTCCAGCAGTATGGCGTCAAGTTTGCGCCGCACGGCAAAACGACGATGGCGCCGCAACTGTTCCGCCGCCAGCTCGACGCGGGCGCGTGGGGCATCACGCTCGCAACCGCGCACCAGACGCAGGCCGCGTATCACGGCGGCGTGCGGCGCGTGCTGCTCGCGAACCAGCTCGTCGGCCGCCAGAACATGACGATCATCGCCGGGCTGCTGTCCGATCCTGACTTCGAATTCTTCTGCCTCGTCGATTCCGCCGAGAGCGTCGACCAGCTCGGCCGCTTCTTCGGCGAATTGAAGAAGCCGCTGAACGTGCTGCTCGAGCTCGGCGTGCCGGGCGGCCGCGCGGGCGTGCGCGATGCCGCGCAGCGCGAGGCCGTGCTCGCCGCGCTCGCGCGCTATCCGGACACGCTGAAGCTGGCCGGCATCGAACTCTACGAAGGCGTGCTGAAGGAGGAAGGCGAGATCCGCGCGTTCCTGCAGGGCGCGGTCGCGCTCACGCGCGAGCTGGCCGCCGCGGGCCGCTTCGCGCGCACGCCGGCGATCCTGTCCGGCGCCGGTTCGGCGTGGTACGACGTGGTCGCGGAGGAATTCGCGAAGGCGTCCGACGCGGGCTTCGCGGAAGTCGTGCTGCGTCCGGGCTGCTACCTGACGCACGATGTCGGCATCTACAAGAAAGCGCAGACCGACGTGTTCGCGCGCAACCCGATCGCACGCACGATGGGCGAAGGGCTGCTGCCCGCGCTGCAGCTGTGGGCCTACGTGCAGTCGGTGCCGGAGCAGAATCGCGCGATCGTCGCGCTCGGCAAGCGCGACGCGGCGTTCGATGCAGGACTGCCCGAGCCGGCGCGCCACTTCCGCCCGGGCCGCGACAGCACGCCGCGCGACGTCGCCGCCACCGAAGGCTGGGCCGTCACCGGGATGATGGACCAGCACGCATACCTGCAGATCCCGCCGGGCGCGGACGTGAAGGTCGGCGACATGGTCGCGTTCGACATCTCGCACCCGTGCCTGACGTTCGACAAGTGGCGCCAGGTGCTCGTGCTCGATCCGCAGTTCCAGGTGACGGAAGTGGTCGAAACCTTCTTCTGACGCATGGTGCGCGCGCCGCCCCGCCGCTCGCGCGGGGCGGCCGTCACGCGCGCTTCAATCTGCCGGAGTACACTGCGCTTTCGTCCTCGGGACCGTTGTGCGCTGCGCAACGGCGCCTCGAGGCCGTTGCGCCCGTCTGCCGCGCACGGCGCGAACGGGCGCTCAACGCCGCTTCACTGGAGAAAGCCATGGCCGCGAAGAAGATCCTGTTCCTGACCGGCGATTTCGCCGAAGACTACGAAACGATGGTGCCGTTCCAGGCGCTGCAGGCCGTCGGCCACCACGTCGACGCAGTCTGCCCGGGCAAACGCGCGGGCGACAAGATCAAGACCGCGATCCACGATTTCGAAGGCGACCAGACCTACACCGAGAAGCCCGGCCACCAGTTCACGCTGAACGCGGCATTCGACGACGTCGACGCGTCGCGCTACGACGCGCTCGCGATCGCGGGCGGCCGCGCCCCCGAATACCTGCGACTCGATCCGAAGGTGATCGCGCTCGTGCGCGCGTTCGCCGAGGCCGGCAAGCCGATCGCGGCGATCTGCCATGCGGCGCAGCTGCTCGCGGCGGCCGACGTGATCCGCGGCAAGCGCATCTCGGCCTACCCGGCCTGCGCGCCCGAGGTGAAGCTCGCGGGCGGCGAATACGCGGACATCCCGGTCGACGCGGCCGTGACCGACGCGCCGTTCGTCACCGCGCCCGCGTGGCCCGCGCATCCGGCATGGCTCGCGCAGTTCCTCGCGCTGCTGGGAACACGCATCGAGCTGTAAACGTGAAGTGAAGTGAAATGAGATGAGATGAAGCGCCGGCCGGTGGCGGGATGTCAGGCCCGCTTGCCGGTCGCGATCGGGCGCGGTCGCGGCGTACGCGCCACCTGCCCCGCGCTTCAGCGCGCGACCGGCGTCGAACCGGCGTCCGCGATCCGCGATTCCAGCATCGCCAGCGCGCCCGACAGCGCATTCAGCACGTCGTCCGGCAACTGCGCCATCGTCTGCTCGAGAAACGCCTTGCGGCGCGGCATGCACGCGTCGAACGCGGCACGGCCGTCGTCCGTCAGCGTCACATTGGTCACGCGGTTGTCGCGCGCATCGGATTCGCGCTCGATCCAGCCGAGCGCATCGAGCGCCTTCAACTGGCGCGTCAGCGCGCCCGGATCGATGCGCAACACTTCGACGAGCCGCTTCTGCGACGAATGCCCGCCCATCGTGTGCAACGCGACCATGATGCGCCAGCGCGGCATCGGCTGCCCGACGTGCGCTTCGAACGCGGTCATGAACGCGCGGTACGTGCGTCCGAATTGCTGCAAGATCGCGACGCGGTCCTGTTCTTCCATGCGCTGATTTCGTTTCCGGTGAATCGTTCAATCGGCCGCGACGTGCGGTTCGATCTTGCTCCGCAGCGCGATCGGCGGCACGCGGCGGCACTGCCACACCGACACCACGGCGACGAGGGCCGCCATCGCGACGCCCAGGTGAATCGCGCCGACGAGCGATTCGCGGGCCGCTTCCAGCAGCAGCGCGCCATTATGCCCGGCACGCGTCAGCTCCGCGACGAGACCGCCCTGCGCCGCGCGATCGATCAGGATCTGCGGATCGGCGAGCTGCGCATGCCACTGCATCGCATGGTCGGCCGACAGCGCATTGCGCACGCCGCCCGAATACATCTGGTTGACGAGCGTGCCCGTCAGCGCGGTGCCGACCATCCCGCCGACCATCCGCAGCGACTGCAGCAGCGCCGTCGCGATGCCGAGGTGCTCGCGGCCGGCCGCCTGCTGCGCGAACACGGTGAGGTTCGGCAGCACGAAGCCGAGCCCGATGCCTCCCGCGGCCATCAGCGCCATCAGCATCCAGGTCGGCGTCGTGTGCGTCGACACGACGATGCCCGCGCACGCGATCGCGAACAGCACGAAGCCGACGTGCAGCATCGCGTTCGGATTGCGGATGCGCGTGACGACGCGGCCGTTCATGATGCTGCCGATCGTGATGAACACGACGAGCGGCGTGATCACGAGCCCCGCCTCCTTCGGCGACATCCCGAAGCCGCCCTGGAACAGCAGCGGCGCGTAGAACAGCAGCGAGAACATCGAGAAACCGGCGAGGATCGCGAGCATGAAGAGCGCCGACAGCGCGCGGTTGCCGAACATGTCGAACGGCAGAATCGGCTGCGCGCAGCGCTTCTCCCAGTGCCACAGGCCGACGCCGGCCGCGACCGCGACGACGAGCAGCAACGACGCCCAGCTCGCGACGCCGTACTTCGGCAGCCATTCGACGAACAGTTGCATTGCGCCGAGCGACAGCGCGATCAGCAGCGCGCCCGGCCAGTCGAGCCGCATCTTGCGATCGTGCTCGACGTGGCGCAGGTGCGGCAGGTAGCGCCACACGAACAGCAACGACAGCAGGCCGACCGGCAGGTTCACGTAGAACACCGAGCGCCAGCCGAACGACTGGGTCAGCACGCCGCCCAGCGACGGGCCGACCGCGTTCGCGATGCCGAAGGCGGAGCTCATCAGCACCTGCCAGCGCAACCGCACGACGGAATCGGGGAACAGGTCGGGAATGCACGCGAACGCGGTGCCGACCAGCATCCCGCCGCCGATGCCTTGCAGCCCGCGCGCGAGCACGAGATACAGCATGTCGTTGGCCATCCCGCACAGCACGGATGCGGCGGTGAACACGACGATCGACGCGATCACGAACGGCTTGCGGCCGTAATAGTCGCCGAGACGGCCGAAGATCGGCACCGTGATCACGGAACTGAGCAGGTACGAGGTCGCGACCCACGCGTACAGGTCGAAGCCCCTGAGCTCGGCGACGATGGTCGGCAGCGCGGTGCCGACGACGGTCTGGTCGAGCGCGACGAGCATGGTGACGAACGAGATCCCGATCATCGCCAGCAGCGATTCGCGGAACGGCAGGACTTGCCCGCTCGAATGGTGGGCGGCAGTATGGACGGCCATTTTTTGTTGATGCAACTTTTGACGAGTCAAACAATCTCAAAATTCTAGCACGTCGGAGTAACCTAGGCTGGCGACGGTTTAGGGCCTGTTCCGGCCGCCAAGGAGAAAAATGGAACCGATTTCAATCACCCCCGCGACGACGCTGTCCCAGGAGGATCGGGACGCGCTGGGGCGCGCGAAGCAGGTGCTGGAAAGCCCGTCACTGACGATGAAGCTGACGGGCATGCTCGGCGCGCCGGTCGAGAAAATGATCGCCCGGCTGCCGGATTTCGCGACCGGCAAGATCAACGATGCGACGCAGCTCGCGCTGCGCAAGTGCCTGAACATCGCGCTGCGCACGCTCGGCAAGCCGCCGGCGCCGGACGCCGAGCCCGACAAGCCGAGCAACCTGCTGCACAAGCTCGCGGTCGCGACAACCGGCGCGGCGGGCGGCGCGTTCGGCTTTTTCGCGCTGCCGGTCGAACTGCCGGTCACGACCACGCTGATCTTCCGCTCGGTGTGCGACATCGCGCGCAGCGAAGGCGAGGACCTGGCGTCGGTCGATACGCAACTGCAATGCCTGGCCGTACTCGGCATGGGCGGTAGCACGAACAAGCAGGAAGAGGACGCCGATCTCGGCTATTTCGTGCTGCGCGGCGCGCTCGCGCAGGCCATCTCGAAGGCGTCGTCCGACATCACGACGAAAGGCATCGCCGCGCACAGCTCGGCGGCCGTGTTCAAGCTCGTGCAGACGGTAGCATCGCGCTTCTCGGTACAGGTGACCGAGCAGATGGCCGCGAAGTCGATTCCGGCGATCGGCGCCGTGCTCGGCGCGACCGTCAACACGCTGTTCATCGACCACTTCCAGCAGATGGCGCACGGCCACTTCACCGTGCGCCGGCTCGAGCGCAAGTACGGCTCGGTGGCCGTCAAGGCCGCCTATCAGGCGATCGACGCCTCGCCGACGCGCTGAACCGCACGTTCGACCGCGACGCGGCGCAGGAACGCGGCCGCGCGGTCGAGCGCGTCGCGCGCTTCCGGCACCATCGGCGCATACAGTTGCCACACGTGCGGCATGTCCGGCCACACCTCGAGCTCCACCGGCACGCCAGCCGCCTTCGCCTTCTCGGCGACGCGGCGCGAATCGTCAAGCAGCACCTCGGTGCTGCCGACCTGGATGTAGAGCGGCGGCAGGCCCGCGAAATCCGCGTAGAGCGGCGACGCGTACGGATTCGTCGCCGGTTCGTCGCCGAGATACAGCTTCGCGGCTTTCGGCAGCGCCGCGCCGGCGAACATCGGATCGGCGCCGTCGTTGGTGCGCATCGTGTCGCCGGTGGCCGCCAGGTCGGTCCACGGCGAGAACAGGATCGCGCCGGCCGGCAGCGGCTCGCCGCGGTCGCGCAGCGCGACGAGCGTCGCGAGCGCAAGGCCGCCGCCCGCCGAATCGCCGCCGAGCACGATCGACTCGGGCGGCGTGCCGAGCGCCAGCAGTTGCCGGTACGCGGCCAGCGCATCGTCGAGCGCGGCCGGGAAGCGGTTTTCGGGCGCGAGCCGGTAGTCGAGCGAGAACGAGCGCACGCCCGCGCGCTTCGTCAGGCCGAACACGAGCGGCCGATGGGTCCTGGTCGAACAGAAGTAATAGCCGCCGCCGTGGAAGTACAGCAGCGTGCGGCCGGGCCCGCGACCCGCGCCTGTGTCGGTGCGTTCGAGCCATTCGCCGCGCAGCGGCGCGTCGCCCACGCCGTAGCACTGGCGCAACCGGTAGCCCGACGGCGCGCGGCGCGGCACGACCATCCGCAGGTCGGTAAAGCGCCGTGCGCGGGCGGGATCGAGCACCTCGCGCGTGGTCTCGGGACGGAACTGCCAGCGCAGCAGCCAGCAGGCGAACTTGCTTTGCCAACTCATCGGACGCACTCCGTAATCACAATGTGACGATGGTAAGTGCGATCGCTCCCGCGCCGCTTGACAGGAGCCTCTACATCAAACGCCGGCGCTCAGTTCGCCGGCATCACCTGGCCACGGATCTCACCCGACGGGTGCTCCTTCGTATGGACGTTGAAGTACCACTTGCCGCTCATCAGGTCGGTGACCTGCGCGTCGGTGAGCTCTTTCGAGCCCTTGATCGGGCTCGCCAGCGCGTCCTTCGGAATCGGCACCTGCACGCCCGCGTTCTGGCCGACCGGCGCGGGCCCGTGGAAATGCGCAGCGGTAGCCGGCCCCGTGAGATCTTTGTAAGTTACCGCCCACTGCAGCGTGTGCGTGGCCGTGTCGTAGGTGGCCTCGACGGCGCCCGAGCCCTTGGTTACCGTCGGCGGCACTTCGCTCGACGGCTGGAGATTGGCGGACAGGCGTACCGTTTCGGCGGCGGCGCTGCCGGCGGCCAGCACGCCCGCGAGTAACGCGACCTGGAGCAAACGCAGCTTGAGCATGGACTCTCCTTGCACGACGTTGTACGCCGCCCGAACGGGGGCGCCAGACATGATGGTAGTCGATCGCCGCCGATCCGGCAGTCCGCCGAACGGCCATGCCGCGAATCGCCGCACCGCCCGTCGGCGCGTCAGTCTGCGTCAACCTGGAACGGACCTTTGCAGCCCGATGGCTGAATCCGCGCGCGGCCTTTCGCTACACTTCGTTTCACAGTTGCTTGTTTCCTTCGTCCGAAGGAGTCTGCGAGTATTCACGCGGCCACCCGGCCGCGTTTTTTTTCGTGCGCCGCCGGTGAGCGCAGCGCTTCGCGTCACGCGCGATAGCCGGGATCGATGCGATCGACGATGCGCTGCAGCGCGTCGAACGCGTCCTGCCCCGCGCCGTGCTTCGGATCGAAATTCAGCGAATCGCGCACGCACGCCTCGAGCACGGGCGGCGCGACCGGCAGCGCATCGCCGATCGCGTGCGTGGCGACCTGCACCTCGCACGCGCGATTGAGCAGCCACATCAGCGCGAACGTCTGCGCGAGCGTCGCGCCGATCGTCACGGGTCCGTGGTTGCGCAACAGCAGCACGGGCCGCCCGCCCGCGCTCTCGACGATGCGCCGCCCCTCCTCGAGATGCACGGTGACGCCCTCGAAGTCGTGATACGCGATCTTCCCGTACAACTGCGCCGAATAGAAATTCGAGAACGACAGCCCGTCGCGCGAACAGCACACGGCCATCGCGGGAGTCGTGTGCACGTGCATCACGCAGTGCGCGCCGGGCAGCGCCGCATGGATCGCACTGTGAAACGTGAAGCCGGCCGGATTGATCGGCCAGTCGGAATGACCGATCACGTTGCCGTCGATGTCGATCTTCACGAGGTTCGACGCGCACACCTCGCGGTAATGGAGCCCGAACGGGTTGATCAGGAAATGCCCGTCCTCGCCCGGCACGCGCAGCGAGATATGGTTGTAGATCAGTTCGGTCCAGCCGAGATGATCGAAGATGCGGTAGGCCGCCGCAAGCTGCACGCGCGCCTGCCATTCGGCTTCGGAGAAGCGGGCGGGACGCGTGAACGGCTGGTTCGGTACACGTTGCATTGGGGGAACTCCGGTTGCGGGTGTGCGCGGCGCGCGTGGCGCGGGCCGTCCGGCGGCACCGTCATGCGCGCCACGATAGTTGCACGCACAACCATATCACCTTTCCCCGCGCACCGGTAACGCGGGTTTAGCCGGTGCGATTCCGTCGCCTTAGGGCCTGTTCCCGCTAATAACGGGCTTGCGCTGGCCACCAGAAGGGCCGAGCGCAAGGAATGCGACGAAGCGAATACTTGACGTATTCGCGAGGAGTATGACGCGGCGATCGGCCCTTCTGGTGGCCAGCCCCACGAACGAATTTTCCAAAACAGGGGAACGTGCCGTGCCGGCCACACTGCGGCGTCGATCGTCGCTTGTTTGGCACGGCCAAACGGCGCTCCTCACTCCTTGCATGCGCCCCGCAGGAAGTCCCCTTGGGGGACGGCCGGCAAGGCACGTTCGCAAGCCCGTTATTAGCGGGAACAGGCCCTAAAGCTGGTCGTCGACCGGCAGCAGCATGAAGATGCCGGTCATCAGGTTGCGCAGCAGCCCCGCGTGCGGATCGACGTGATAGGTGGTCGGCCGGCCGTCGTCCGTGCCCGTCCACTCGAGTTCGGGCGCGCCGCCGCTCGACGGCGTCGCGAGGCTCACGCGATAGCTTTCGTCCGGCTGCGTCGCGCGCGCGAAGATCGTCGCGGCCTGCTGCGCGAGCGCCGGGCTGTGGATCACGAGGGCCAGTTCGGTATTCAGGTGCGCGGAACGCGGATCGAGGTTCATCGAGCCGATCACGAGGATCTTCCGATCGATCACGTATGCCTTCGCGTGCAGGCTCGCGCGCGAGCGCGACCCGAACAGGCGCGGGCGCTGCTGCCCGGGCTGCGCCTTGAACTCGTACAGCTCCACGCCGTGCTGCAGCAGCGGCACGCGGTACGGCCCGTAGCCGGCCTGCACGGCGACCGCGTCGGTCGCGGCGAGCGAATTCGTCAGGATCGCGACACGCACGCCGCGCGCGGTCGTGTCGCCGAGGATCTTCACGCCCGCGTCGTGCGGCACGAAGTACGGCGAGAACGCGAGGAATTCCTGCTGCGCGCCGCGCGTCAGCTCGACGAGGCGCTGCATCGGCGGGCTCACGTACGCGTCGGTCGGCTGCGCGACCTTGTCGGGCGCGTCGACCTTGAACTCGGCCGGCGCCCACACGAGCGCGAGCTCGTCGCGCGCGATCTGCTGCGCGAGCGGCGTCGCGTTCAGCGGCTTCGCGTTGTACGGGTCGGCGTTCTTGCGCCAGTGGCCGCGCAGCTCGTCGCGCATCGCGTCGAGCTCCTTCGGATCGAACGTCTGTTGATTCAGCACGCGCAGCGGATAGCTGCTCGCGCTCGACCAGTAGGTGTCGAAGCTCGCCGAGATGTCGTTCGTCACGGGGCCCGCGGCGAGCACGTCGAGATCGCGGAACTGCAGGGTCGGACTCGCGCTGAAGTATTCGTCGCCGAGATTGCGGCCGCCGACGATCGCGATCTGATTGTCCGCGATCATCGCCTTGTTGTGCATCCGGCGCGTGAAGCTGTCGATGCGCGTGAAGAAGTCGGTCGTGCGCTCGACCATGCCCTGCTGCGATGCGCCGAACGGGTTGAACACGCGGATCTCGATGTTCGGGTGCGTGTTCAGCGCAGCCATGATGCGATCGATGTCGCGGAAGTTCAGGTCGTCAACCAGCATCCGCACGCGCACGCCGCGATCGGCTGCGTAGAGCGCCGCGGCAAGCAGCAGCTTGCCCGTCGTGTCCTCGGTCGCGATGTAGTACTGCATGTCGAGTGTTTTCGTCGTGGCGCGCGCGAGCGCAATGCGCATCTGCAGCGCCTCGGCGCCGTCGGCCAGCAGCCGGAAGCCCGACTGGCCCGGATGCGCGGCCTCGGGCACGGCGAGCGCGTCGCGCAGCGGCGTCGCGGTATCGGGCGGCAACGCGTGGGAGATCGGGCGATCGAGCGTGGTGGCAGGCGGATGCGTTGCGCACGCGGCGACGAGCGACAGCAGCGCGCAGACGGCCAGCGCACGGGCCGGGCGGCACGCGGCGCGCCACGACAGCACGGCCGGCGCGCGCCGGAGCCAGATGAAAGACGTGAGCACGGAAGCTTCCTCGACTGGCGGAACAAAGGGTCCGCATTTGCCGCGGCGCGCGGCTGGCGAGCGGTTCCGGCCGATTCTAGTGGGCGCCCGATGAACCGGTCAATCGCGCGAGCAGTGCGGTCGGTGTCACGCGGCGGCGGTGCGTGACGCGGGCCGCCGGCGTACGGCCGCCTGCCGGGCGCCGATGTCCCGCCGCACCTGATTCGCCCACCGGACGGACCACGCACAGAAGCGGTCCGACCAATCTCACGCCATGTCGCCGCTGCGCTCGAAATGGCTGCGCACGTAGTCGATATGCGTCTGCATCGCGGTGCGCGCCTCTTCGGGCCGGTTCGCGCAGATCGCGTCGCAGACGACGCGGTGTTGCAGCAGCAACTGGTCCGCCTGCTCGTCCTGCTCGCTCATGCCGGCGACATTGATCGAGATGTGCTCGCGCAGCATCCCGATCACGCTCGTATGCAGGTGCAGGAACATCGTGTTGCGCGACGCGCGTGCGATCGCCTCGTGCAGCTTCGCATCGGTCGCGGCCTCCACGACCCGGTCGTCGTTCGCGTGCGCGGTTTCGAGTTCGCGCAGCAGCGCGCGGATCCGACGCCGGTCGTTCGCGTCGGCCCGCAGCGCGGCGAAGTACGCGGTCGCGCCTTCGAGCACGCGGCGGAATTCGAGGATGTCGTCGCGCAACGCCGGATGATCGGCCACCAGTTGGCCCCACGGCGACGCGATGCCCGCGCGCAACTGGTCGGTCACGTACACGCCCGCGCCGCGCCGGCTCTGCAGCAACCCGCGCGCGACGAGCCGCTGGGTCGCCTCGCGCACCGTATTGCGCGCGACACCGTACTGCTGCGCGAGCACGCGCTCGGCCGGCAGGCGCGCGCCGGCCGGCCAGGTGCCGTCGAGCAGCGCCGTCTCGATCTTGCGCATCACCACTTCGGTCCGGCCCCGTGCCGTCATCGCTGCCATCGTCGCGTCTCCCTCTGGAATGCCCGTCGCGCCGATTGGCCCAACCAATTTGAGCTGCGGCGCCGTCGCGGGAATTATGCAGCGAAATCGTCGTCCCGCATGCCGGGCCGTCGCCTCTGGAGCGAGACATGAACGAAAGGCAGTACCCCGCCGCCGCCACGCACGTCTATCTGTTCGCGACCTGCCTGGTCGACCTGTTCGTCCCCGAAGCGGGGCTCGACGCGGTCCGCCTGCTGGAACGCGAAGGCCTGACCGTCCACTATCCGCGCGGCCAGAGCTGCTGCGGGCAGCCGGCCTACAGCAGCGGCAATCCCGACGAAGCGCGCCGCGTCGCGGCCGCGCAGCTCGACCTGTTCGCCGAACCGTGGCCCGTGATCGTGCCGTCCGGCTCGTGCGCGGGCATGATCCGGCACCATTGGCCTGCGCTGTTCGCCGACGATCCCGTCCACGGCCCGAAAGCCCGCGCGATCGCGGAGCGAACCTACGAACTCGCCGAATTCCTGGTCCATGTGCTCGACCTGCAACTCGACGCGGCCACGGTAAACGGCCGGCCCGACGAGTGCGTCGTGCTGCACACGTCGTGCGCGGCGCGCCGCGAGATGGGCACGCGCGGGCACGGCGTCGCACTCGTCGACGCGCTGCCGGGCGTGACGCGCATCGAACACGAACGCGAATCCGAATGCTGCGGCTTCGGCGGCACGTTCTCGCTGAAACATCCCGACATCTCCGGCGCGATGGTGCGCGACAAGGTCGCGTCGGCCTGCGCGACCGGCTGCGACCGGCTCGTGTCCGCGGACTGCGGCTGCCTGCTGAACATCGGCCACGCTGCGACCAAGGCCGGCGCGCCGTTGCCGGTCGAGCATCTCGCGAGCTTCCTGTGGCGTCGCACGGCCGGCGCCGCCTCGTTGCGCGGAGACAAGCGATGAGCGCGCGCGCCGCGATTCTCGCGCGCCTGCGCGCAACCGCCCCGGGCGTCGCCGCGACGGCCGCCCCCGCGCTCGACGCGCGCATCGACACGCATTACGACGCGCGACGCGCATCGACCGCGCGCGATCCGCACGCGCTCGCCCAGGCGATGCAGGCCGCGCTCGCCGCATCGCACGCGGACGTCTGGTGCGCGACCGCCGACGCATGGCCCGCGCAGCTTGCCGCGCGCCTCGCCGACGCCGGCGTGCGCCGCCTGCTGCTCGACCCGGCCCGCGCCGAATCCGCGGCCCTCGCCCGCGCGCTGCCCGACGCGGTCGCGCCCGTGCCGTTCGACCGGCCGATCGACGTGTGGAAGGCCGAACTGTTCGACACGATCGACGCAGGCTTCACCGTCGCGCGCTCGGGCATCGCAGCCACCGGCACCGTCGTGCTCGCGCCCGATCCCGGCACGCCGCGCACGGTGTCGCTGGTGCCGCCGCTGCATGTCGCGCTCGTCCACGCGAGCACGCTGCATGCGGACCTGCACGCGGCCGTACACGCGGAGCGCTGGCATGCCGGCATGCCGACAAACCTCGTGCTGGTGTCGGGCCCGTCGAAGACGTCCGACATCCAGCAGACGCTCGCCTATGGCGCACACGGCCCGCGCCGCCTGTGGGTCGTGATCGTCACCGGTCCGGCCGACGCACTGGCCACGTCCAACCCGTCCGCCTCGACCACCCGCCAGGAAATGCCGCGATGACCAACCAGCCGCTGCAATTCGTCGCCCCCGGCGACTTCAAGGCCCGCGCGCGCGCCGCGCTCGACGATCCCGCGCTGCGCCGCAGCTTTCGCGGCGCGATGGACTTCCTGCAGGACAAGCGCGCGACCCAGTTCCCCGACGACACCGAGCTGCAGCAGTTGCGCGATCTCGGCGAAGCCGTGCGGCAGCACGCGCTCGCGCAATTGCCCGCGCTGCTCGAACGGCTGGAGGCGAAGCTCGCCGAAGCCGGCGTGCACGTGCACTGGGCCGAAACAGCCGCCGACGCGAACGCGATCGTGCTCGGCATCGCGCAGGCGAAGAAGGCGCGCCGCGTGATCAAGGGCAAGTCGATGGCAAGCGAGGAAATCGAGTTGAACCATTACCTCGCGGATCACGGGGTCGACTGCATCGAGTCCGACATGGGCGAGTTCATCGTGCAGCTCGCGGGCGAGAAGCCGTCGCATATCGTGATGCCGGCGATCCACAAGACGCGCGGCGACATCGCCGAACTGTTCGAGGCGCACATCCCCGGCACGCGCTACACGGAAGACGTCGACGAACTGATCCAGACCGGCCGGCGCGCGCTGCGCCGCGCGTTCGCCGATGCGGACATCGGCCTGTCCGGCGTGAACTTCGCAGCGGCCGACACCGGCACGCTGTGGCTCGTCGAGAACGAAGGCAACGGCCGCCTGTCGACGACGGTGCCCGACACGCACGTCGCGATCATGGGCATCGAGAAGGTCGTCGAAAAGCTCGAGCACATCGTGCCGCTGTCGAGCCTGCTCACGCGCTCGGCCACCGGGCAGGCAATCACGACCTACTTCAACCTGATCTCGGGCCCGCGTCGCGACGGCGAACGCGACGGCCCGCGCGAGCTGCATCTCGTGCTGCTCGACAACGGCCGCACACAGGCCTACGCGGACGAGCAACTGCGCGCGACGCTGCAGTGCATCCGCTGCGGCGCGTGCATGAACCACTGCCCCGTCTATACGCGCATCGGCGGCCACGCATACGGGACGACCTACCCGGGGCCGATCGGCAAGATCATCTCGCCGCACCTGCTCGGCCTCGACGCGACGGCCGACCTGCCGACCGCGTCGACGCTGTGCGGCGCATGCGGCGAAGTCTGCCCGGTGCGGATTCCGATCCCGCAATTGCTCGTGCGGCTGCGCACCGAGGCGAACCGCAAGCCCGACGCACCCGTCGCGCATCCGCTGCGCGGCCAGGGCGCGAACTACAGCCGCGCGGAAGACCTCGTGTGGCGCTTCTGGTCGGGCGCGTTCGCGCATCCGCGCGCATACCGCGCGTTCCGCTGGACCGCGACGCGCCTGCGCGCGCTGACGCCCGCGAAACAGATGGGCTGGACGCAGCACCGCACGCCGCTCGAACCGGCGCCGCGCAGCCTGTCCGACCTGCTGCGCGCACGCGGCCAGCCCGAATAGCCCCCGCTTTTCTACCCATCCCATTAGACAGATATAGTTGGAGGAGACACCCATGCAGGTTTGGCACCAGATCTACACCCCGCTCGGCAGCCTCGGGTTGTCGGCGTTCGTCGCCGCGATCCCGATCATCTTCTTTTTCATCGCGCTGGCCGCGCTGCGGATGAAGGGCCACGTCGCCGCCGCGGTCACGTTGCTGCTGTCGCTCGGCGTCGCGATCCTCGCGTACGGGATGCCCGTGCCGCAGGCGCTCGCGGCGGCCGGCTTCGGCTTCGCGTACGGCCTGTGGCCGATCGCGTGGATCATCGTCGCGGCGGTGTTCCTGTACAAGATCGTCGTGAAGACCGGCCAGTTCGACGTCATTCGCGCGTCCGTGCTGTCGATCACCGACGACCAGCGCCTGCAGATGCTGCTGATCGGCTTCTCGTTCGGCGCATTCCTCGAAGGCGCGGCCGGCTTCGGCGCGCCCGTCGCGATCACCGCCGCGCTGCTCGTCGGCCTCGGCTTTCGCCCGCTGCACGCGGCCGGGCTGTGCCTGATCGCGAACACCGCGCCGGTCGCGTTCGGCGCGATGGGCATCCCGATCATCGTCGCCGGGCAGGTGACGGGCATCGACCCGTTCCACATCGGCGCGATGGCCGGCCGCCAGCTGCCGCTGCTGTCGCTCGCGGTGCCGTTCTGGCTGGTGTTCATGATGGACGGGCTGCGCGGCGTGCGGCAGACATGGCCGGCCGCGCTCGTCGCGGGCGGCAGCTTCGCGGTCACGCAGTACTTCACGTCGAACCACATCGGGCCCGAGCTGCCGGACATCACGTCGTCGCTCGTCAGCCTCGTCGCGCTCGCCGCGTTCCTGAAGGTCTGGCAGCCGCGCACCGCGCAGCAGCCGGCCGACGGCATCGTCACGTCCGGCGGCGGCGCGGCGCTGGCCGGTTTCGGCGCGGGCGGTAGCGGCAACGGCTTCGGTGCGAGCCGGCAGGCATCGCCGTACACGCTCGCGCAGACCGTTCGCGCGTGGTCGCCGTTCCTGATCCTGACGGCCGTCGTCACCGTGTGGAGCATCGCGCCGTTCAAGGCGCTGTTCGCCGCGCACGGCGCGCTCGCGTCGACCGTGCTGAAGTTCCATGTGGCGGGGCTCGACCAGCTCGTCGTGAAGACCGCACCGATCGCCGCGACGCCGAAGGCGCTCGAAGCCGTGCTGAAGATCGATCTCGTATCGGCGGTGGGCAGCGCGATCCTCGTGACCGCGCTGATCTCGATGGCGTTGTTGCGGATGAAGCCGCACGACGCGCTCGTCACGTTCGGCGAGACGCTGAAGGAACTGACGCGCCCGATCCTGTCGATCGGCCTCGTGCTCGCGTTCGCGTTCGTCGCGAACTACTCGGGGATGTCGTCGACGCTCGCGCTGATGCTGGCCGCGACCGGCGCCGCGTTCCCGTTCTTCTCGCCGTTCCTCGGCTGGCTCGGCGTGTTCCTGACCGGCTCGGACACGTCGTCGAATGCGCTCTTCTGCTCGCTGCAGCAGGCCACCGCCCATCAGCTCGGCGTGCCCGAGACGCTCGTGGTCGCCGCGAACACGACGGGCGGCGTGACCGCGAAGATGATCTCGCCGCAGTCGATCGCGGTCGCCTGCGCGGCGACGGGCCTCGTCGGCAAGGAGTCGGAGCTGTTCCGCTTCACGGTGCGGCACAGCCTGCTGTTCGCGGTGATCGTCGGGTTGATCACGCTCGTGCAGGCGTACGTGCTGCCGGGAATGGTGCCGTAAGCGGCGCGCTGCAAAAACAAAACCCCACGCTCCGACGAGCGTGGGGTTTTTCTTTCTGCATCCGGCGCGCCGGCCCGGGGCCGGCGCCGCGGCCTGCGATCAGCTGCCCTTCGCGATGCGATCCTGGATGTGCTGCGCACGGCTCGCCGACGACGGGTGCGAGCTCATCATCGAGCTCTGGCCGCCATCGAGCTGCGCGAGCTTCTGGAATGCGGTGACGAGGCCCTTCTGGCTCATGCCCTTCTGCTTCATCAGGTCGAACGAGTAGTCGTCCGCCGCGCTTTCCTGCGTCTGCGAGAACTGCGCGTTGATGAACTTCTCGGTGATGTCGCCGAGCTGCGAGCTCGACAGCGCCGCCACGCCCGGCGATGCCGCGCCAGCCGCGCTGCGCGCGGCGCTCACCGCGTACGCCGTCTGCATCGCCTTCTTCGAGTGACCCAGTGCGACGTGGCCCATTTCATGGCCGATCACGCCGCGCAGCTCGTCGTCGTTCATCATGTCCATCAGGCCGCTGTACACGCGCACGCAGCCGTTGCCCATCGCCCACGCGTTGACGTCCTTGGTCACGTACACCTTGTAGTTGACCTTCTGGCCGTTCAGCGTCATGTCGCCGAAGCCCTTCATCACCTTCGTCAGGCGCTTCGAATACGCGCTGTTCGCCGGCGCGATCTTCGATTCGGCGTCGCTGGACTTGCACGAGTCGTTCGACAACGCGGCGATGTCTGTATCCGACAGCGTCGCTGCCTTGAACAGGTTCGTCCCCGCCGACGTCAGGCTGTTCGCGTCGAGACTCTGTACCCCGCCGCATGCGCTCAACAGGAACGCCACGCCACACGCTGCCACCGCTTTCTTGAGTTGCATCCCGGATCCCTCGATAGTTGTATTTGGGAGCGGGGATTTTGCATAATCCGGCAGAAAATTACCAGATGTTTACATCCCATGACACCTTTATTACTCAGAACAATGAAATGAAACGGCGATCCGGAACGGGATTGACGACAAAAACAGAGACAATCGCCGCGACCGGGCGATGAACGGGACGGAAAACGGGCGCACCGCTCAGGCCGTCTGGCCACGGCGTCGCGTCAGCCGCCGCGCGACCAGCACCGGCAGCCGCACGGCGAAGCCGATGAAGAGCCGCAAGTGCATCCAGGCGAGCAGCGCGTTGTCGCGGCCGTAGTGGAAATGCGAGACGCCGCCCTCGTGCCGGCCGAAATAGCGCACCGGCGCGTCGATGCGGATCGGGCGCACGCCGGCCCAGCACAGCCGCACGGCTGCCTCGGGATCGAAGTCGAAGCCCCGCATCCACGGCTGGCGGCGCATGATCGCGGCGAGCGGCGCGACCGGATACACGCGAAAACCGTACAGCGAATCGCCGATCCCGGCCCACAGCGTCTCGAGGTCGGCCCACGCGTTCGACAGCCGGCGCCCCTGCACGCGCAACTGCGGCGCGCTCGCGTCGAACTTCGGCACGCCCAGCACCATCGCATCGGGCGCGGCCTGCGATGCGGCCATGAAGGCGGGAATCAGGTCGGCCGGATGCTGGCCGTCGGAATCCATCGTCAGCACGTGCGTGAAGCCGCTCGCGGCAGCCGCGTCGAGCCCCGCGAGCACCGCGGCGCCCTTGCCGCGGTTCTCCGGCAGCACGATCACGCGCAACCCGGGATCGCGCTCGGCCATCGCCTGCAGCCGTTCGGCGCTGCCGTCGGTGCTGCCGTCGTCGACGACCCACACCGGATTCCACTGCGCGCGGGCATTGCGCACGGTCGTGTCGACCTTGGCGCCCGGGTTGTAGCTCGGGATCAGTACCAGATGGGTGGACGACGCGTGCAGCTTGGACATGGAAACGGCCGATTGCGAAGACAGGGATCCTGACAAAAGTTTATGACTTGCCGACGACTGGCGGCAGGCTTCGTCGACGCTGCCCGCGTGCGGCGCCGATTGCCGGATCGTGAGGCTCTCGCGCTTCATGACAGCCACTCCACCGCATGCCCGCCACTGGCCTCGATCTCGACCAGCAGGTCGTCGCGGCACACGTCCGCATGGACGACGAGCGGCCGCACGCCGGGGCCGGCCGCCTCGCGCAGCACGCGCTCGATCGCGGCAAGCGCCGCGGCATCACCGGCGTCGCGCACGTAGACGCGATAGCTCAGGTCGGCGAGCGAGAACGGGCCATGCCCCTGCCGCGCGGCCTGCCCGAGCACGGCCGCGAGGTTCGCGACCGTCTCGCGCGTTTGCGCGACGACATCGCCGTGATGCACGGTGCGGTGCCCGACGATGCTCGCGGTGCCCGACACGAACAGCACCGGTGCGGCGTCGCCATCCGCCCACGCGGCTGCGCGCGCGAACGTCGGCGCACGCGGGCCGTACTGCGCCGGATAGTGATACGCGCTGACCTGGCGCGGGTTCTCGACCGGATCGGCCGGCGTGCGGCTCGCGAGGAAATGGATCGCGAGCGGCGCGGCCGGCGACGCATCGCCCGCGACCGGCACGACCGAGCCGAGCGCACAAGCGGCCGGCACGCCATCCGTCAGCGCGCGGCGGCACGCATCGAATGCGTGTTGACGGCCGATATTGAACTGACGATAGCGTTCGATCCCGAACTGCACCGCATTAATCGCCGGCACGGTATTCCAGATGCGCAGCGGATGCGGCATGCCGAGCGTATCGAGCACGTCGAACAGCGCGCGGTATGCATCGCGCGTCGCGCGTTCGAGCGGCGTGCCGCCGTCGCGCTGCGCATCATGCGTCTCGTGCACGACGATGCTGCCGAACACGAGGCCCGCCGTTTCGCTATAGCGATAGTGCAGCGCGCCGCGCCGTTCGCTGCGCAGGTCGCGCGCATTGCATTGCCAGATTTCGCAGACGGCATCGCCCGGTGCGGCACCGGCACCGAGCAGCGCCATCTGTACCGGTGCGACCGGCAGGTCGGGCGCGGCATCGGCCAGCATCCGTGCCGCCGCACCGGCCTGCGATGCAACCCGCGATTCGTCCTGCCACCCGGCCGCGCCGATACACACCGCGCCCAACGCGCCAGGAAACGCGTGATCGAATCCTTCGCCACGAATGCGCGCATCGTGCAGCAACGCGACGAGTCGCGCCTGGTTCATCTGGACGAGCCGCAGTGCGCGGTCGCCGCCGTTCGCGAGCGGCGCGCCCGATCGCGATGCGGCCGGCCCGCCTGCCGTCTGTCCGCGCACAACCGGCGCGGTGGCGGACGACAGGGAACACGGGCGCCGTTCGGCGTCGACTGGATGCACGGACACTTCGATTTCCTCACTATGCGGCGCAGGCCGCGCGGCATCGCGGCACTACGCCGCGTTGCGTTACGTTAGGCCGACGCGGCGCGCTGCGTCATGCGAGCCCGCCGTTGACGGACAACACCTGCCCCGTCACATAGGCCGCGGCGTCGGACACCAGATACGCGACCATCGCCGCGACTTCGTCGGGCCGGCCCGCGCGCTGCGCGGGCACGAGCTGCTTGATACGTTCGGCGGGAAACGCCTGTTCGGCCATCGGCGATTCGATAATGCCGGGCGCGACCGCGTTCACGGTGATGCCGCGCGACGCGAGCTCCAGCGACAGCGACTTCGTCGCGCCGATCAGCCCCGCCTTCGCGGCCGCGTAGTTGACCTGCCCGCGATTGCCGGTCACGCCGGCCACCGACGCGATGTTGACGATCCGTCCGCGCCGCGTGCGGATCATCGGCAACAGCAGCGGCTGCGTGACGTTGAAAAAACCGTTGAGCGTCACGTCGATCACGCTGTGCCACTGCCGGCGCGACATGCCGGCCATCGGCGCGTCGTCGTGGATGCCCGCGTTGTTCACGAGGATCTGCACCGGCACGTCGTCGGCGAGCGGCGCCAGCGCGGCGAGCGTCGCGTCGGCGTCGGTCACGTCGAACGCGATCGCGCGCGCGGTGCCGCCGGCCGCGACGATCTGCTGCGCGACTGCCTCCGCCTGCGCGAGATGGCGGTTCGCATGCACCCACACTTCATGGCCGGCCTGCGCGAGCGCCGCGCAGATCGCCTGCCCGAGTGCGCCGCTGCCGCCCGTCACGAGCGCCCGCATCGAATTGCTCCGTTCATCGCGTTCCCCCTTGATCGACGCGGCAGCGAATCGTCTGCCGATCGCCGCCGCGTGCCGTCATCACCTGCGCGCCGCGACCTGGCGCGACGCCGTCACTTCGTGCGATGCGCGGCGACGTAGGCAGCCAGTGCGCCGAGCGTCGCAAAGATTTTCTGGTTATCCGGATTGTCCGAGCGCAGCTCGAAGCCGTATTTCTTCGAGATCAGCAGCGCGATTTCCAGAATGTCGATGGAGTCGAGCCCGAACCCTTCGCCATACAGCGGGGTCTCGGCCGTCACTGTTTCGAGCGGGACGTCTTCGAGATTCAATTCGCCGATGATCAGCGTGGCGAGCTCTTGTTCCAGTGCGTTCATCATGCGTGCGAGCAGGCGGCCCACGGCAGCAGGAGGCGCCCGGAAACGGCAACTGTCGTGCACGCGCGGCGGCGTGCAGATCTCCGTCCCTCCGGCGTCTGCCGGCTTCCCCGCCTGCGTTATTTGGGGATCGTTGGTAAAAGTTACGCGGATTCTAGACGATGGGTATCGGCCCGTATACCGCGAATGGTTACAGACTGGCGAGCCGGCGCCGCGGCCCGTTTCGGCACGCGAATGCACGAGACGCTTGAGCCGCTTTGGATGGAAATGGACCGACCCCGCGAAACCCTTCGTCCGGTGCCATACAATCGGTTACAAAACCCACTCGCGCCCGCCCCGAACACGCGGTGCCGGGGCCCTAAAATGGGCGTGCCCGACCACCGGCCCGGACACGCGTCCCGGCCGCCATTCATATGATGTTTGACGGCCCGACCACCGCGTCCGGCCACGATCCGCCCGATGTCTCCAGTCATGCCGCGCCCGTCCTTCCGCTCCGTTCCGGTTCGCCCGCCCGCCCGCTGCCGCTCGGCGGCCACCGGTGACGGGCGCCCGCGCCGCACGCACGGAGGCCGTCGATGAGCCGGCTGCTGCCGGTCGCGCGCGGCGTCGCTGCGGTCGGCGCCGTGGCGGCCTACCAGGCCGGCGCGCACTACGCGGTCGCGACGCCCGGCGCGCACGGCTTCGGCCTCGCGATGGCGCTCGTGCCGCCGCTGCTGCTCGCGCTCGGCGCGGCGCTGCGCTCGCCGCGGCGCGCAGCGTTCGTGCCGGCGTGGCTGCTGGTCGCCGCCGCGCTGTGGGCCGTGCGCGCGCCGCTCGCCCGGCATTTCGAATGGGGCCTGTATCTGGAACACGCGAGCTTCAACATCGCGATGGCGCTGCTGTTCGGCCGCACGCTCGCGGCAGGCAAGGTGCCGCTGTGCACGCGCTTCGCGACGATGATCCACGGCGCGCTCACGCCGGCCGTCGCGCGCTATACGCGGCAGATCACGCTCGCGTGGGCGCTGTTCTTCGTCGCGATCGCCGCCGTGTCGACGCTGCTGTTCGCGACCGCGCCGATCGTCACGTGGTCGACGTTCGCGAACTACCTGTCGCTGCCGCTCGTCGCCGTGATGTTCGCCGCCGAGCATGCGTGCCGGCGCTTCGCGCTGCCGCACGAGTCGCGGTCGCGGATGGTCGACGCGGTGCGCGCGTATCGCGCGACAACGCACGCGTCGCAGGCCTCACGATGAATTCACGGCCGGCGCGGCGCCGCAACGCGGCCGCGCCGGCCTTCGCCCCTGTCGTTTTTACCGATTTATGCCGACTCACCCGCTGGTATTCCATTCCTCGCCGGACCAGACGATCGCCTGGCGCGACGGCGCGCCCGTCACCGTGCGCGCGTTCGTCGCCGACGTCGCGCGCGTGGCCGCCGCGCTGCCCGCCGGCGCTCACGTGTTCAACGTGTGCCGCGACCGCTACCGCTTCGCGGTCAGCCTGTGCGCGGCACTCGTCGCCGGCAGGATCAGCCTGCTGCCGTCGACGCACACACCGGAAATGGTGCGCCAGCTCGCGTCGTTCGCGCCCGACGCGTTCTGCCTGCACGACGCGCCCGACTGCGCGATCGACCTGCCGCGCTTCGCGTATCCCGATGCCGCACCCGGCGACCGCGCGGACGATGCGCCGTTCGCCGTGCCGCAGATCGATGCCGCGCGGATCATGGCCTACGTGTTCACGTCCGGCTCGACCGGCGCGCCGGTGCCGCACCGCAAGACCTGGGGCTTCCTGGTCGGCTGCGTGCGCGCGGCGGCCGACCGCCTCGGGCTGCTCGACGGCCGCGCGGCCACGCTGATCGGCACGGTGCCCGCGCAGCACATGTACGGCTTCGAGTCGACGGTGCTGCTCGCACTGATCGGCGGCCTCGCGTTCAGCAACCGCCAGCCGTTCTACCCGGTCGACATTCGCGACGAACTCGACGCGATCCCGCAGCCGCGCGTGCTCGTCACGTCGCCGATCCACCTGCGCGCGCTGCTGTCGGCCGGCCATGCGCTGCCGCGCGCGGCGCTCGTGCTGTCGGCCACCGCACCGCTGTCGGAAAAGCTCGCGGGCGAAGCCGAGGCCGCGCTCGACGCACCGCTCGTCGAGATCTACGGCAGCACCGAGACCGGCCAGATCGCGACCCGCCGCACGTCGCAGGGCGCGACGTGGCAGCTGTTCCCGGGCATCCGGCTCGACGCGCGCGACGAACCGGCAAGCGACGATGGCGCGCCGACCGTGTGGGTGACGGGCGGACACGTCGAGGCACCCGTGCCGATGGGCGACGCGCTCGAACTGCTCGGCGACGGCCGGTTCCTGCTGCACGGCCGCAAGGCGGACCTCGTCAACATCGCCGGCAAACGTACGTCGCTCGCGTACCTGAACCATCAGCTCAATGCGATTCCGGATGTGGTCGACGGCGTGTTCTTCATGCCCGACGAAGCCGCGCCGGCGCATGCCGACACGGCGCTCGAACCGGTCACGCGCCTCGTCGCGCTCGTCGTCGCGCCGACGCTCGCGGCCGCCGATCTGCAGCGCGCGCTGCGCGAGCGGATCGATCCCGCGTTCATGCCGCGCCCGCTCGTGTTCGTCGACGCGCTGCCGCGCAACGAAACGGGCAAGCTGCCGCGCGACGTGCTTGCCGCGCTCGTTGCACAACACGCGCGCGCCACGGCAGCGCCGCCCGTGCGCGACACGGCCGGCACGCCCGCGCTCGCGTTCACGATTCCCGCCGACCATCCGGCGCTGCCCGGCCACTTCCCCGGCCATCCGGTCGTGCCGGGCGTCGTGCTGCTCGATCACGCGATCCACGCGATCGGCACGGCGCTGAACCGCCCGCTGCACGCGTGGCGGCTCGGTTCCGCGAAATTCCTGAGCCCGGTCGCGCCCGGCGAACCGCTCGAACTCGCGCTCGACGCCGCGGCCAGCGGCGCGATCCGCTTCACGCTGCGCGCCGGGTCGCGCGATGTCGCGACCGGCGTGCTGTCCGCGCCACCGGCCGCGCAGGATGGCGCGCAGCCATGAAGCGCACCGCGTGGGCCGAACGCCAGGAGCGCAGCAACGCGGGCTTGCTGCGCGTGATGACGTGGATCTCGCTGCACTTCGGCCGGCAGCGCGCACGCGTCGTGCTGCACCTGATCGCGACGTATTTCGTGCTGTTCTCGCCGGTCGCGTGCGCGGCGTCGCGCGACTACCTGCGCCGCGTGCTCGGCCGCCCCGCACGCTGGCGCGACGTGTACCGGCACGTGTTCACGTTCGCGGCGACGATCCACGACCGCATCTACCTGATGAACGGGCGCTTCGACCTGTTCGACATCCGGCTGCACGGTGAAACGCTCGTCGACGATGCGCTCGCCGGCGGACGCGGCGCGTTCCTGATGGGCGCGCACCTCGGCAGCTTCGAGGTCGTGCGCGCGATCGGCCGCACGCACCCGGACCTGCGCGTCGTCGTCACGATGTACGAGAAGAACGCGCGCAAGATCAACGCGACGCTCGCCGCGGTGAATCCCGCCGCGATGCCGGAAGTGATTCCGCTCGGGCAGGTCGACTCGATGCTGAAGGTGCGCGAGCGCCTCGACGCGAACTGCATGATCGGCATGCTCGCCGACCGCACGCTGCTCGACGACGCGGCCGCGTCGCTGCGGCGGCTGCCGCTGCTCGGTACGCCGGCCGCGTTCCCGCTCGGGCCGCTTTACATGGCCGCGATGCTGCGGCGCCCGGTGATCTTCATGACGGGCCTCTATCGCGACGGCAACCGCTACGATGTGCACTTCGAGACGCTCGCCGACTTCTCCGACGTGCGGCGCGACGCGCGCGCGGCGGCCGTCGACGCGGCACTCGCGCGCTACGTCGCGCTACTCGACCAGTACTGCCGCGCGGCACCGTACAACTGGTTCAACTATTTCGATTTCTGGCAAGGCGGCGATGCCGCGGCCTCGGCCGCGCGCCGCGACGCTGCGCACGCCGGTGCCGACCTGCCCGCCACGAGGGATTCCGACGCATGACCACCGTTCGCCGCTGCCTGCCCCTGCCCGCGTTCCCGCTCGCGCTGCGTCGTGCCGTCCGCATGCTCGCCGCCACCGCCGCCGCGATCGCGCTGGCCGTGCCCGCGCAGGCGGCCGACACGGGTTCGGCCTGGAACCTCGACCGGCTGATGTCGACGCTCGCACAGCACAAGTCGGGACGCGCGACGTTCACCGAGACCAAGTACCTGTCGATCGCCACGCAGCCGGTCGAATCGTCCGGCGAACTCGTGTTCGTCGCGCCCGACCATCTCGAGAAGCACACGCTGAGCCCGAAGCCCGAACACCTCGTCGTCGACGGCGACATGCTCACCGTCGAGCGCAACAACCGCAAGTACACGCTCGCACTCGCGCGCTATCCGGAACTCGGCGCGTTCATCGACAGCATCCGCGCGACGCTCGCCGGCAATCGCTTCGCGCTCGAACAGGTCTACAAGGTCGCGCTCGCCGGGCGCGGCGACGACTGGACGCTGACGCTCACGCCGCTCGACTCGCGGATGCTGAAGGTCGTCAGCACGATCACGCTCGACGGCACGCGCGACGTGCTGCGCAGCGTCGCGATCCGGCAGGCCGACGGCGATCATTCGGTGATGCGCCTGCAACCCGTTCCGGCGAACCCGAACTGATGGACGAACGGATCCGGCCCTCGCCCGTCGCCCGCCGCCTGCACGCATTGCGGCAGCGCGCGGTGATCGTGTGGCTGCTCGCGCTCGTCGCGTGCGGCGTCGCGATCGGGCGCGCGCACTTCACGGCCGACCTGTCCGCATTCCTGCCGAGTTCGCCAAGCGCCGGGCAGCGCGTGCTCGTCGACCAGTTGCGCGACGGCATCGTGTCGCGGCTGATCCTCGTCGCGATCGACGGCGGCGATGCGACCACGCGCGCCACGCTGTCGCGGCGCGTCGCCGGCGCGCTGCGCGCCGACCCGCAGTTCGCGGCGGTTCACAACGGCGAAGCCGCGAACGACGCGCGCGACCGGCAATTCATCTTCGATCACCGCTACCTGCTGAGCCCGGCGATCACGCCGCAGCGCTTCAGCGCCGACGGCCTGCACCAGGCGCTCGGCGACAGCCTCGACCTGCTGAGCTCGTCGGCCGGCCTCGTGGCCAAGGCGATGCTGCCGCGCGACCCGACCGGCGAAGTCGCCGCGCTCGTCGACCAGTTCGACAGCGCGGCGCAACCGGCAAGCCGCGACGGCGTGTGGGCGTCGCGCGACGGTACGCGTGCAGTACTCGTCGTGCAGACGACCGCCGCCGGCTCCGATACCGATGCGCAGGCACGCGCGATCGACACGGTGCGGCGCGCGTTCGCCGCCGCGAAGCAGGCCGTGCCAAACGCGACCGCAACCACGCTCGCGATGACCGGCCCCGGCGTGTTCTCGGTCGACATGCGCGACACGATCCGGCATGACGTCGAACGGCTGTCGACGGCGAGCGTCGTGCTGATCGTCGCGCTGCTGCTGACGCTATATCGCTCGCCGCGCACGCTCGCGCTCGGGTTGCTGCCGGTGCTGACGGGTGTCGCTGCGGGAATCGCGGCGGTCAGCGTCGCGTTCGGCACGGTCCACGGGCTGACGCTCGGCTTCGGCACGACGCTGATCGGCGAAGCCGTCGACTATTCGATCTACCTGTTCGTGCAATCGGCGCAGGCCGGCACGCGCGGCGCGGTGCGCCCGGCCGACGCGACGCGCGCATGGCTCGCCGCGTACTGGCCGACGATCCGGCTCGGCGTGCTGACGTCCGTGTGCGGTTTCGCGTCGATGCTGTTCTCCGGATTCCCGGGCCTGGTGCAGCTCGGGCTGTATTCGATCGTCGGGCTGACGGCCGCCGCGCTCGTCACGCGCTTCGTGCTGCCGCACCTGCGCGGCGAACATGTCGCGATCCGCGACGTGTCGCGCGTCGGCGCCGTGCTCGCGCGCGCGGCCGACGCCGCGCCGCGGCTGCGCTGGCCGCTCGCCGTGCTCGTGGTCGCCGCGGGCGCGACGCTCGTGCTGCATCGCGACGGCCTGTGGAGCCGCGAGCTCGCCGCGCTCAGCCCCGTGCCGGCACACGCGCAGGCGCTCGACGCGCGGCTGCGCGCCGATGTCGGCGCGCCCGACGTGCGCTACCTCGTCGTGATTGCCGCGCCGACCGAACAGGCCGCGCTCGAACGCGCGGAAAAGGTCGCCGCGCAGTTGCAACCGCTCGTCGACCGCGGCGCGCTCGCGGGTTTCGAAAGCCCCGTGCGCTACCTGCCGAGCGACGCCGCGCAGCGCGCGCGCCAGGCGAGCCTGCCGGATGCGGACGTACTTGCCGCACGGATGCGCGACGCCGTCGCGAACCAGCCGATCGCGGTGAAGCCCGACCTGTTCGCGCCGTTCATCGCCGACGTCGAGGCCGCGCGCCACGCGCCGCTGCTGGCGCGCGCGGACTTGCGCGGCACGTCGATGGCGCTCGCCGTCGATGCGCTGCTGACCGAACGCGCGGGCCGCTGGAGCGCGATGCTGCCGCTGCGCGCGCCGGACGCCGCGCGCACCGCGCAGCCGGCGCCGGGGCTCGACGCGACACCCGTTCGCGCGGCCGTCGCGCGCGCGGGCGTGCCCGATGCGCTGTTCGTCGACATGAAGGCCGAAGCCGACCGCCTGTACGTGAGCTACGTGCGCGAGGACATCCGGCTGTCGCTCGCGGGTTTTGCCGCGATCGCCGTGCTGCTGCTGATTGCACTGCGCTCGCCGCGCCGCGTCGTGCACGCGCTCGCGCCGCTCGTCGCGGCCGTGCTGGTCGTGGCGGCCGGCTTCGCGCTCGCCGGCGTGCAACTGACGATCCTGCACCTCGTCGGGATGCTGCTGATCGTCGCGGTCGGCTCGAACTATGCGCTGTTCTTCTGCAAGCGCGACGACGCGCAGTCCGTCACGCCGACCACGCTCGTGTCGCTGCTGATCGCGAACCTCGCGACGGTCGCCGGCTTCGGGCTGCTGGCGCTGTCGCGCGTGCCGCTGCTCGAAACCTTCGGGCTGACCGTCGGCCCCGGCGCGATGCTCGCGCTCGCGTTCGCGGCGATTCTCGCGCCGCGCGCCGCGGCGGATGAGCGTCGTCAAGGAAGCCCCGCATGAACGCGCCGTCGTCCAACCCACCGCGCCAGGCCGGCGATGCGCGCCGCTGGAAACCGACGCCGCTGATCGCCGGCACGGCCGCGCTGCACGCGGGCGCGGCTGCCGCTGTCGTCGCGCAGCCGGCCGCGTGGCCGTGGGCGGTCGGCGGCGTGGTCGCCTCGCATCTCGCGCTGACCGCCGCCGGCCTGTGGCCGCGCAGCACGCTGCTCGGCCCGAACTGGACACGCCTGCCGGCCGGCGCCGGCCGCCGGATCGCACTGACGATCGACGACGGCCCGGACCCGGACGTCACCCCACGCGTGCTCGACCTGCTCGCGCGCTACGACGCGCGTGCGACGTTCTTCTGCATCGGCGATCTTGCGCGCCGTCATCCGCAGTGGATCGAAGCGATCGTCGCGCACGGTCACGCGGTCGAGAACCACAGCCAGCGGCACCGGCACACGTTCTCGTTGTCGGGGCCCGCCGCGCTGCGCCGCGAAATCGCGGCTGCGCAGCGGACGCTGACCGAGATCGCCGGCACGCGCCCGCTGTTTTTCCGCGCGCCTGCCGGCCTGCGCAATCCGTTTCTCGAACCGGTGCTATGCGAACTCGGCCTGCAGCTCGCGAGCTGGACACGGCGCGGCTTCGACACGCACACACACGATGCCGCGACCGTCACGCGCCGCCTGCTGCACGGCCTCGAACCGCGTGACATCCTGCTCGTGCACGACGGCCACGCGGCGCGCGACGCGCGCGGCGAACCGGTCGTGCTCGACGTGTTGCGGGCCATGCTGCGCGCGGCCGCCGACGCGCAGTTGCACTGGACCACGTTGCGCGCGGCGCTCGCGCCCGAACCGCCCGGCGGGCCGGGCGGTTCGGCACCCCCGTTTGATAAAATCTGACTGCGAACGGCGCGCCTGCCAGCCCTGCTGCGGCGCCCGTTCCGGCCACCGGATGCGACCCTCGTGAAACCACTCCTGCTCTCGCACTTCACCGCCACCAGCTGCATCGGCCGCGGCCTCGATGCGACCCTCGATGCGCTGCGCCACGCCCGCGGCGGGCTCGTGCCGTGCGACTTCGAGCGCGCGGATCTCGACACGTGGATCGGCGCGGTGGACGGCGTCGATGCGCAACCCGTGCGCGCGGACCTCGCCGACTTCGAATGCCGCAACAACCGCCTCGCGCAGCTCGGCCTCGCGCAGGACGGCTTCGACGCACACGTCGCGGCGGCGGTGGCGCGCTACGGCGCGGCGCGCGTCGGCGTATTCGTCGGCACCAGCACGGCCGGCATCCTCGAGACCGAACGCGCGTACCAGCGCCGCGATCCGGCGAGCGGCGCGCTGCCCGCCGACTTCCGCTATGCGCACACGCACAACCCGTATTCGCCGGCCGCGTTCGTGCGCGCGTATTTCGCGCTGCGCGGGCCGGCAATGGCGATCTCGTCTGCGTGTTCGTCCGGCGCGAAGGTGTTCGGCTCCGCGCGACGCATGATCGAGGCAGGGTTGATCGACGCGGCCGTCGTCAGCGGTGTCGATTCGCTGTGCCTGACGACGCTGTACGGCTTCAATTCGCTCGAACTGCTGTCGCGCCAGCCATGCCGGCCGTTCGATGTCGCGCGCGACGGCATCTCGATCGGCGAGGCCGCCGCGTTCGCGCTCGTCGAACGCGTGCCCGACCCGCCCGCCGCGCTCGACGGCAACGCGATCCTGCTGCTCGGCATCGGCGAATCGAGCGACGCGCATCACATGTCGTCGCCGCATCCGGAAGGGCTCGGCGCGCGCGTCGCGATCGAGCAGGCGCTCGCGTTCGCCGGCCTCGGCGTGAACGATATCGACTACGTGAACCTGCACGGCACCGCGACGCCGAGCAACGACGCGGCCGAAAGCCGCGCGGTCGGTGCGCTGCTCGCCAGCACGCCGTGCAGCTCGACGAAGGGCGCGACCGGTCACACGCTCGGCGCGGCGGGTGCGCTCGAAGCGGTCGTCGCCGCACTCGCGCTGCGCGAGCAATTCGTGCCGGCCGGCGTCAACACGACGCAACCCGACCCGGCCCTCGCCACCGACTACGTGCTCGCGAGCCGCGACGCGCGCGTGCGCGCCGTCCTCTCCAATTCGTTCGGCTTCGGCGGCACGAATTGCAGCCTGATCCTCGGCCGCGCCGACCACGCACGCCACTGAGGCCCGCCATGACGCTCACCGCCTTCATCGAAAGCATCGGCCTCGTCGGGCCGGGATTGAACGACTGGCCGCACGCGGCCGACGTACTTGCCGGCCGCGCACCCTATGCGCCCGCACGCACCGAGCTGCCGCCGCCGGCCGGCCTGCCGTCAGCCGAGCGGCGCCGCACGGGCCCGGTCGTGCGCGTCGCGCTCGCGGTCGGCCACGAAGCAGTGGCTGCAAGCGGACGCGACGCGGCCACGCTCGCGACCGTGTTCAGCGCGTCCGGCGGCGACGGCCAGAACTGCCACGCGATCTGCGAAACCCTTGCCGGCGACGATCGCCAGCTATCGCCGACGCGCTTCCACAACTCCGTGCACAACGCACCGGCCGGTTACTGGGGCATCGCGGCCCGCGCGATGGCGACGTCGAACGTGCTGTGCGCGCACGACGGCAGCTTTGCTGCGGGCCTGCTCGAGAGCCTGTGCCAGGTCGTGGTCGATCGCGTGCCGAGCCTGCTGATCGCGTACGACACCGACTATCCGGAACCGCTGCGCACGGTGCGGCCGATCGGCGACGCATTCGGCGTCGCGCTCGTGCTCGCACCCGAAGCGAGCGCGCGCGCGCTTGCCCGCATCGACGTGCAGCTCACCGACGCGCCCGCCACCACACTCGCGAATGCCGATCTCGACGCACTGCGCTCCGGCAATCCGGCCGCGCGCGTGCTGCCGCTGCTCGACGCGCTCGCCGCGCGGCGTTCGACCCGCGTCGTGCTCGACTACCTGGCCGATACGCGCGTGCAGGTCGACGTCGCGATGGCCGATGTCGCCGCGGAGCATGCTCGATGAAGATGACGCTTGCGCCGCCGCTCGAGCACGCATGGATCGCCGCGCATATTCCGCACGGCGGCGCGATGTGCGTGCTCGATACGGTCGATGCGTGGGATGCCGCACGCATCAGTTGCACCGCGACGAGCCACCGCGACCCGCACAACCCGCTGCGCTCGCACGGCCGGCTCGCGTCGGTCTGCGGCATCGAATACGCGGCGCAGGCGATGGCCGTGCACGGCGCGCTGCTCGGCGCGCACGAAGATTGCCCGCGCGTCGGCTATCTCGCGAGCGTGCGCAATGTCGACGCGTTCGTCGATCGGCTCGACACGTTCGACCTGCCGCTCACCGTCGAAGCGGAACGCGTGAGCGGCGACGGCCGCTCGGTGCTGTACGGCTTCGCGCTGCGCTGCGGCGAGCGCGTGCTGCTGTCCGGCCGCGCCGCGGTGATGCTCGACGCAGCGTCGGCCGGCACGTTTCGCCCGGCGCCTGCCGGCAATACGAATCCTCGTTGAAGAGGCTTACTCAAGGGAACCAGGTCGTGAAAATTCGTCAGTTCATTGGCACCACGCTCGTTCTGGCGCTGATCAGCCCGATCGCGCACGCGGACATGTCGGAAGTGAAGCAGGACATCAAGCGCGATTCGAAGGAAGCCGCGCACAAGACCGGCGAGGCTGCACGCAGCTTCGGCCACGCGACCGCGAGCGCCGCGAAGACGGTCGGGCACGGGGTCGCACACGCGTCGCGCGAAGGCTGGGATGCCACCAAGCGCACGACGAAACGGGTCTTCCACAAGAACGACTCGGGCGGAAAGAGCGAAAAGAGCGATTGAGCACGCGCCTCGCGCGCATCACCGACTGCATGCGCGCGAGGCCTGACCGTTCATCAACCGTGACGCCGCGATATCGCTGCCGTCACCGCGCACCGCGCATGCGGCGTGCCGGCCTCGCCGGCCCGCGCGCGATGCACTTGCCGTACGCGACAAGCCAGCAATCGCGATGATCGAAGTTCCGCAGCCGCCGCGCGCGGCGCCGCTCGAGCCAGTAGAGCGCGATCGCCATCGCCAGCGCGACGGCCAGTGCCGAGCCGCCGATCGCGAGTCCCATCCAGGTGTCACCCATGCCTTCTCCGGAATGCGAGGCCGAAGCGGCGCGCCTGCCGCCGCTCCGGCACTGGATACAGCGGAACGCGGCCCGACACGCGCGCGAACGCCGTCCGGGCCGCCACGCGTCAGTGCATGTGCTGGCCGCCGTTGATCGCGATGTTGGAGCCCGTCACGAAGCCGGCCTCCTCCGAGCACAGGTAAGCGACCAGCGCCGCGACTTCCTCGGGCTTGCCGAGCCTGCCCGCCGGAATCTGCGGGAGGATCTTCGTGTCGAGGATGTCCTGCGGGATCGCCGTCACCATCTTCGTCGCGAGGTAGCCCGGCGACACCGTGTTCACCGTCACGCCCTTGCGCGCGATCTCGAGCGCGAGCGATTTCGTGAAGCCGTGCATGCCGGCCTTCGCGGCCGCGTAGTTGGTCTGGCCGACCGACCCCTTCGAGCCGTTCACCGACGAGATGTTGACGATCCGGCCCCAGCCGCGCTCGACCATGCTTTCGCAAACGGGCTTCGTCATGTTGAACACGGAATCGAGGTTCGTGCGGATCACGGCATCCCAGTTGACCTTGTCGAGCTTGCGCAACGTCATGTCGCGCGTGATGCCCGCGTTGTTCACGAGAATGTCGACCGGGCCGACGTCCCGCACGATCTTCTCGATGCATTGCTGGCACGAATCGTGATCGGCCACGTCCACCGGGTACGCATGGAACTCGCGGCCGGCCGCGTGCATCTCGGTCAGCCAGCGGTCCGCGCCGGTGTTGTTCGGCGAATACGTGACGACAACCCGGTGGCCCGCGTCGTTCAACCTGATGCTGACCGCTTCGCCGAGGCCGCCCATTCCACCTGTCACAACTGCAATTCGCTTAGTCATCCTATAAATTACCGACAAAAAAGTAATCGATGAATGCGGGGCGACGGCATGGCACATGCTGCCGCCCCACCGCTTCGATGCGCAACCGCCCGCGTCGCGGGCACGGCACGCACCGGAACATCGCGCTTGTTGTTGACTGCTTGTCGTGCGCGAAAACCGCTTCGCCCGCATGCGCCGCTGGCCGGCGCCGCATGCGAGCCGTGTCGTCAACCCGGGCTCAGACGCGCTCGACCGCGAGCGCGACGCCCATCCCGCCGCCGATGCACAGCGACGCCAGACCGCGCTTCGCATCGCGCTTGGCCATCTCGTGCAGCAGCGTCACCAGGATCCGGCAGCCCGACGCGCCGATCGGGTGACCGATCGCAATCGCGCCGCCATTCACGTTCACCTTCGACGTGTCCCAGCCCATCTGCTTGTGCACCGCCAGCGCCTGCGCCGCGAACGCCTCGTTGATCTCCATCAGGTCCAGGTCGCCCGGCGTCCAGCCCGCGCGCTCCAGACACCGGCGCGACGCCGGCACCGGGCCCATCCCCATCACGCTCGGATCCACGCCCGCATTCGCGTACGCCTTGATCCGCGCCAGCGGCGTCAGGCCCAGCGCCGCTGCCTTCTTCGCCGACATCACCAGCACCGCCGCCGCGCCGTCGTTCAGCCCCGACGCGTTCGCCGCCGTCACCGTGCCGTCCTTCGAGAACGCCGGCTTCAGCCCCGCCAGCGCTTCCGCCGTCACGCCGTGACGCACGAACTCGTCGGTCGCGAACTGCAGCGGCTCGCCCTTGCGTTGCGGGATCGACACCGGCACGATCTCGTCGTTGAAGCGCCCGGCCTTCTGCGCCGCTTCCGCCTTGTTCTGCGACAGCGCCGCGAACGCGTCCTGCTCGTCGCGCGTGATCCCGTATTCCTTCGCGACGTTCTCCGCCGTGATGCCCATGTGGTACTGGTTGTACACGTCCCACAGGCCGTCGACGATCATCGTGTCGACCAGCTTCGCGTCACCCATCCGGAACCCGTCGCGCGAGCCCGGCAGCACGTGCGGCGACGCGCTCATGTTTTCCTGGCCGCCCGCGATCACGATGTCCGCGTCGCCCGCGACGATCGCATTCGCCGCCAGCATCACGGCCTTCAGGCCCGAGCCGCACACCTTGTTGATCGTCATCCCCGGCACTGCCGCCGGCAACCCGGCCTTGATCAGCGATTGCCGCGCCGGGTTCTGCCCCGAGCCGGCCGTCAGCACCTGGCCCAGGATCACTTCGCTGACCTGATCGGGCTTCACGCCCGCACGTTCCAGCACCGCGCGGATCACCGTCGCGCCCAGCTCGGGCGCCGCAATCTTCGCAAGCGAGCCGCCGAATTTGCCGACCGCGGTCCGCGCGGCCGATACGATCACTACATCCGTCATGTTCAGTTCCTGCATCGAAATCAGTTCGTCGTTCTGACGCCGGCACGAGCCGGCTGCAACTGGCGATGGCGCACCTCGGGCCATCCGGCGCGAGAGCGATCGCACGCCGCCGCGCCGCAAGCGCCCGGTTGCACCAGCACACCGGCATTGCCCGCCCATGCACCAGCGCCTTGCGGCAAACCGGAGGTGCGCCGGACACCGCGTGGCACACACGGCGTCCGGCGCCATCCGGCGCCGATCAATCGTGTCGCGCCTGCGCGCGACACGCGGTCACGTGGTTACGCGGCCGAATCGCGCGTGGCCGCTGCGTCCTTGCGCGCGGCGGCAGCCGTCTGCTTGGCGCCACGCGTTGCCGTTTCGCTGACCGCATCGAAGCCGCTCTGTGCGGCTTCGATCGCCTGCCCCGTTGCTGCACGCACGGAGTCGGCCGCGGCGGTCGCCGCGGACAGCGCCGAATTCAGAGCGGCCACGACAGGCGCCGAGCCGGCCGGCGCATGCTTCGACAGTTCGCCGAGCGCGTCCTTCAGGCGCTTGTCGTTCTGTTCGTATTGCGCCTGCGCGACCTTCGCCCATTCGGATTGCGTCGACACGGCGATGTCGAACAGATGGCGGCCGTACGACACGACCTTGCCGGTCGTTTCCTGCGGTGCGGCTACCTGCTGCGCGAAGCCCGCGGCCGGATTGCTGCTGTTAAATGCGTTCTTCAGCTTGTCCTCGTACTCTTCGAGCGCCGTCCGGGCCGCTTGCAGGTTGAGTTCGACGACAGCCTCGAAACCGTGGATCGCCGGACGGGCGATCGCAAACCACGCGGCGATTCCGGATTGATAATCGGCGGCGAGTTTTTCGGGGGCAAATACGGACATCGGGCACGCTCCTGTTGGCAATGCGAGAGACGACGTAAAGAAAAATGGAAGCCAGATCAGCAACTGCTTCCTTATTGGCAACCCGTCACTTATTTGGATGCGGGAAGTTGAAGGAAGCCATTCTAGATCGACTTATTGTCAATTAAATGGCATTAATGATAGGTGCAAACCCTTATAACCCTATCAAGCGGCCGCCGAAGCCATGGCGCGCCGACATCGCAGAGAAAGCATCATAACACCCTGTCCCGAAACGCCTTTTACCTTTTTACAGCATGGCGCACCATGACTTCGCGCAACATTTACCAGATCAACATTTACCAGCGCATTATTCCGGTTATTAGAAAACAAGGGAGCATTGAAAATGAAGGGGCCCCTTATGTAATCGTTTTTCCAGATTTATTCTGAAATCGTTTCCGGGATTATTAATGACAAAATCAATGATCGGATGAATTGCGGGTCGCAATAAAAAAAAGCGGCCGCATGAAGCGGCCGCGGTCGGCTCCGGCAGGCGCGAGATCAGCCGGCCAGTTCGCGATGCAGTGCGCGAAACTCCTGCGCGAGCTTGTGCCCCGGCTCGAGGTGAATCACCGGCGTGGACTGCTGATGCGACTCGCGGATCTTCACCGACGCCGACAGCCTCGACGCCAGCACCGGCAGCCCTTCGTCGACGAGTTCGTCGACCAGCCGTTGCGGCAGGCTCGCGCGCGGCTGGAACTGGTTGATGACGATCCCTTCCACCTCGAGCGCCGCGTTGTGGTCCTGCTGGATTTCCTTCACGTTCTCGAGCAGCGTGTACAGCGCGCGGCGCGAGAAATCGTCGCAGTCGAACGGGATCAGGCAGCGCTCGACCGCGATCAGCGCCGAGCGCGTATAGAAGTTCAGCGCGGGCGGCGTGTCGATGTACACGGCGTCATAGGTGTCGAGCTCGTTCAGCGCGTCGCGCAGCTTGTAGATCTTGTAACGCGATTCGAGCTTGCCGTGCAGCGTGTCGAGATCCGCGTGCGCGGGCATCACGTCGAGCCCGTCGAACGGGGTCGGATGGATGAACGACGCGACGTCGACCGGACGGAAGTTGAAGGTCAGTGCGGTTTCGAAGAAACCGGCGACGCCCGGTTGCGCGTCGGCCGCGGCGTCGCCGAGCAGGTAGCGCGTGGAGTTCGCCTGCGCATCGAGGTCGATGACGAGCGTGCGCAGCCCTTCGCTCGCGCTGATCGCCGCCAGGTTGCAGACGATCGTCGATTTGCCCACGCCGCCCTTCTGGTTGAATACGACCCGCCGCATTGTGTCCCCTCGATTGAAACGTCGAAAGAACCAGCTTAGCCGGTCAATCATGGCGACAGCATGACGCAGGTCGATTTGCACGCGATTGTGCACGGCACGCGTCAGGTGCGCGACAGCGCCCCCGATACATACCGGTTGCCGGGCACGCTCCACCGCCACGGAAGATCCTTGCCGACGCGAATGCCGATGCGCGGGCCGCCCGCCAGATCCGTGGGCGGCGCCATGCCGTCGTCCACGATCGCGAACCCTTCGCGCGCGCCAACCAGGTCCACGCCATCCTGGGCGCCGCCGATCCCCATCGCCTGGGTCAGCCGGGCCGGCCCCCGGCACAGGTCGCGATCGGGCGTCTGCGGCGGCCGTGCCGCGCGCATGTGTTCGAGCCCGTGCAGCGGTTCCAGCGCACGGATCAGCACGCCCGTTCCCGTGCCATCCGGGCCGCACACGCAGTTGCAGCACCAGTGCATGCCGTACGTGAAATAGACGTACAGGTGCCCCGGCGGCCCGAACATCGTCGCATTGCGTGGCGTCTTGCCGCGATAGGTATGCGCCGCCGGATCGATCGCGCCGGCATAGGCCTCCACTTCGACGATGCGGCCGGCCCTGCCGTCCGCTGCCGCGAGGATCTTGTTGAGCAGTTGCGGTGCCACCGTGGTGGCGGCACGATCGAAGAACGCGCGCGGCAGCGTTGCCCCCGGCCAGTGCGGCGCAGTGTCAGTTCGCGCCATCGGGCACCTCCCGTCGAAGGACGGAATCGGCCGCCACCACCAGATGAAGCTGACGATACGCGTCGACCAGATCGTCGAGACCGAACGCGCGATTTCTTCCGCTCGGATTGGGCAGGACCCAGACGGTCGCGCGCGCCAGACGAGCCGCTTGCCGTCCCCATGCGATATCGCGCTGGCCGGACAACGCGGCGTACGCCGCCTTGCCCAGGAACGCGACGAAGCGCGGCGCGTGATGCGCGATCTTCTGCTCGAACCCGGTGGCGGCCGCCCCGAATTCCGCTTGCGAAAGCTGATCGGCACTCGCCGTCGGCCGGCTCACCACCGTCGTCAGCCCGCATCCGTAGCGAAGTATCGTGCGGTCGTCCTGCGGCGCGATTTCGTGCGGCGTAAAGCCCGCGAGGTGCAGCACGCGCCAGAAGCGGTTGTTGCGTCCCTCGAAATGATGCCCGGTCGCAGCCGCGGCCAGGCCAGGATTGATTCCGCAGAACAGCACGTCGAGATGCGCGGCGATGACATCGGGGAGTGCGTCAGCCATGTGCCGCCCGAACCGAAAAATGCGCAAACGAAAAAAGACCCGAAGGCCCGGACCAGGCAACCGGCCTGGCGCGGACATTCGGGTCCATCCTGATACGGGGTGCCGACGCGATGCTCAGAACGGAATATCGTCGTCCATCTCGTCGAAGCCGCCGCCGGCCGGTGCGCTCGGCCGGCTCTGCGCGCCGCCGCCGGCACCACCAGCACCGCCACGCGCCGCGCCGCCGGCACGACCACCACCGCCGCCACCGCCGCGCTCCATCTGCTCGCCGCCGCCACCACCGTAGCCGCCGCCATAACCCCCTTCGTCACCGCTGCCACCGCCGCCGCCCGCACCGCCGCGGCCGCCGAGCATCTGCATCTGGTCTGCGACGATTTCGGTCGAGTAACGATCCTGGCCATCCTGGCCCTGCCACTTGCGGGTGCGGATCCGGCCTTCGATGTACACCGACGAACCCTTCTTCAAGTATTGGCTGACGATTTCCGCGAGACGACCGAAGAACGCGACGCGGTGCCACTCGGTCATTTCCTTGGAATCGCCGCTCGCCTTGTCTTTATAGCGGTCGGTCGTCGCGAGGCGGATGTTCGCAACCGCGTCGCCGCTCGGCAGGTAACGGACTTCAGGATCGGCGCCGAGATTGCCGACGAGGATGACCTTGTTGACGGATGCCATGTGTTTCTCCAATAAATTCGATGCCGGGCCGCCCGCGCGTGTCGTCGGAGCGGCCCGCCGGGCAAGCCGGCGAACGCCGCCGGTGCCTGCCCGAAAATAGGTTCAGGCCTTGCGCGGCGGCGCTTTCATGCTGGCCGCGATTATAAGCCACGCGGCAACGAGCCCAGAACACGTGAAGAACACCGTGTTCGCGCCGCCGTGCTTCAGCAGCCAGCCACCCACGATGCCGCCGAGCGCGAGCCCGATCGACTGCGTGGTGTTGTAGACGCCCGTGGCCGCACCCTTGCGCGAACCCGGCGCGAGCTTCGACACGAGCGACGGCTGCGACGCTTCCAGGATGTTGAACCCGAGGAAGTACACGAACAGGACCGCCGCCACAATCAGGATGGTATGCGGCGCGCTGCCCAGCAGCAATTGACCGATCAGGATAGCCAGAATGCCGCCGAGCAGCACCGGCTTCATCTTGCCCCTTTTTTCCGCGACGATGATCGCCGGGACCATCATCACGAACGCGAGCCCCATCACCGGCAGGTAGACCTTCCAGTGCGCGGCGACCGGCAGCCCGCCTTCGACGAGCAGGCGCGGCACGACGAGGAACAGCGCCGTCTGCGTCGCGTGCAGCACCAGCACGCCGAAGTTCAGGCGCAGCAGTTCGACGTTGTGCAGCACCTCGGCGAACGGCGCGGGCACGTGCACGGGCTTCGCCGCGTCGGGCACGATCCACAGCACCACGCCGATCGCCAGGATCGACAGCACGCCGACGATCGCGAACAGCCCGCTCATCCCGACCCAGTGGAACACGATCGGCGCGCCGACGATCGCGACCGCGAACGACACGCCGATCGACCCGCCGACCATCGCCATCGCCTTCGTGCGGTTCTGCTCGGAGGTCAGGTCGGCGATGAACGCGAGCACCGCGGACGACACGGCGCCCATCCCCTGGATCACGCGGCCGACGATGATCCACGTGATGTCGTGCGCGAACGCGGCGACGAAGCTGCCGAGCGCGAAGATCACGAGGCCCGTGGCGATCACCGGCTTGCGGCCGAACTTGTCGGACGCCCAGCCGTAGAAAATGTAGAACAGCGACTGCGTGACGCCGTAGGCCCCGAGCGCGATGCCGACGAGCAGCACGTTGTCGCCGCCCGGGATGGTTTTCGCGTAGACCGAGAACACCGGCATGATCATGAACAGGCCGAGCATGCGCAGCGCGAAGATCGCCGCGAGCGACGTGGTCGCGCGCAGTTCGGGCGCGGTCATGCGGGAAGACGTGGCGGACGGATTGGACATCGGGAATGAATTTCGAATGATCGGAATGTCCGCCCGACACCGGGCGGCGGAAGATCAGGACCAGCGGCCCGGGAGGCCTGGCGGGCGACACGTCGGGGCAGGATGCAGGCGGCCTGCGGGCCGCCCGGAACCGCGCGACGCGACCGCTTTCCCCGGCGCAGGCGCCGCCTTGCTGCCACCTGCTGTAAAGGCTGGGGCCCCAAACGACGGTCTCGAAAAGCCGTTATAGTAGCAGGTTTGGTTCCCTCCATTTTCGCCAGGTTCATGGAACAGATCCGTATCCGTGGGGCACGCACCCACAACCTGAAAAACGTCAATCTCGACCTGCCGCGTCACAAGCTGATCGTGATTACCGGGTTGTCCGGGTCGGGCAAGTCGTCGCTCGCGTTCGATACCCTTTATGCCGAGGGCCAGCGCCGCTACGTCGAAAGCCTGTCCGCGTATGCCCGCCAGTTCCTGCAGTTGATGGAGAAACCCGACGTCGACCTGATCGAGGGCCTGTCGCCCGCGATCTCGATCGAGCAGAAGGCGACGTCCCACAACCCGCGTTCGACCGTCGGCACGGTCACGGAAATCCACGACTACCTGCGACTTTTGTACGCACGTGTCGGCACGCCGTACTGCCCCGACCACGACATCCCGCTCGAGGCGCAGAGCGTGTCGCAGATGGTCGACGCCGCGCTCGCGCTGCCCGAGGAAACCAAGCTGATGATCCTCGCGCCCGTCGTCGCGGACCGCAAGGGCGAGCACGCCGAGCTGTTCGAGGACATGCAGGCGCAGGGCTTCGTGCGCTTTCGCGTGCGCTCGGGCGGCGGCACCGCAAACGAAGGCGTCGCGAAGATCTACGAGGTCGAGTCGCTGCCGAAGCTCAAGAAGAACGACAAGCACACGATCGACGTCGTCGTCGATCGCCTGAAGGTGCGCCCGGACATGAAGCAGCGCCTCGCCGAATCGTTCGAGACGGCGCTGCGCCTCGCCGACGGCCGCGCGATCGCGCTCGAGATGGATACCGACCACGAGCACCTGTTCAGCTCGAAGTTCGCGTGCCCGATCTGCTCGTACTCGCTGCAGGAACTCGAGCCGCGCCTGTTCTCGTTCAACAACCCGATGGGCGCGTGTCCGGAATGCGACGGCCTCGGCCAGATCACGTTCTTCGACCCGAAGCGGGTCGTCGCCCACCCGTCGCTGTCGCTCGCCGCAGGCGCCGTGAAGGGCTGGGACCGCCGCAACCAGTTCTACTTCCAGATGCTGCAGAGTCTCGCGGCGTTCTACGAATTCGACATCGACGCCGCGTTCGAGGATCTGCCGGAAAAGATCAGGAAGGTGCTGCTGTTCGGCTCCGGCAAGCAGACGATCCCGTTTTCGTACATCAACGAGCGCGGCCGCACGACGATCCGCGAGCACGTGTTCGAAGGGATCATCCCGAACCTCGAGCGCCGCTACCGCGAGACCGATTCGGTCGCGGTGCGCGAAGAACTGTCGAAGTACCAGAACAACCAGCCGTGCCCGTCGTGCGACGGCACGCGCCTGCGCCGCGAGGCACGCCACGTGCGGATCGGCGCGGGCGACTACGCGCGCGGCATCTATGAAATCAGCGGCTGGCCGCTGCGCGACGCGCTCGGCTATTTCGACGGCCTGACGCTCGAAGGCGCGAAGCGCGAGATCGCCGACAAGGTGATCAAGGAAATCGTCGCGCGCCTGACCTTCCTGAACAACGTCGGCCTCGACTACCTGTCGCTCGAGCGCAGCGCAGAAACGCTGTCGGGCGGCGAGGCGCAGCGCATCCGGCTCGCGTCGCAGATCGGCTCGGGCCTGACGGGCGTGATGTACGTGCTCGACGAGCCGTCGATCGGCCTGCACCAGCGCGACAACGATCGCCTGATCGGGACGCTCAAGCACCTGCGCGACCTCGGCAACTCGGTGATCGTCGTCGAGCACGACGAGGACATGATCCGCACGGCCGACTACGTCGTCGACATGGGCCCCGGCGCGGGCGTGCACGGCGGCGTGGTGGTGGCCGAAGGCACGCCGAAGCAGGTGCAGTCCAACCCGCAGTCGCTGACGGGCCAGTACCTGCTCGGCAAGCGCACGATCGAGTATCCGGACGAGCGGCTCGCACCCGATCCCGAGCGGATGCTGCGCATCGTCGACGCGTACGGCAACAACCTGCAGCACGTCGATCTCGAGCTGCCGGTCGGCCTCTTGACCTGCATCACCGGCGTATCGGGCTCCGGCAAGTCGACGCTGATCAACGACACGCTGTATCACGCGGTCGCGCGCCACCTGTACGGTTCGTCGGCCGAGCCGGCGCCGCACGAGGCGATCGAGGGCCTCGAGCACTTCGACAAGGTGATCAACGTCGACCAGTCGCCGATCGGCCGCACGCCGCGCTCGAATCCGGCCACGTACACGGGGCTGTTCACGCCGATCCGCGAGCTGTTCTCGGGCGTGCCGACCTCGAAGGAGCGCGGCTACGATCCGGGCCGCTTCTCGTTCAACGTGAAGGGCGGCCGCTGCGAATCGTGCCAGGGCGACGGCGTGCTGAAGGTCGAGATGCACTTCCTGCCGGACGTCTACGTGCCGTGCGACGTGTGTCACGGCAAGCGCTACAACCGCGAAACGCTCGAAGTGCAGTACAAGGGCAAGAACATCAGCGAAGTGCTCGACATGACGGTCGAGCACGCGTACGAGTTCTTCAGCGCGGTGCCGGTCATTGCGCGCAAGCTGAAGACGCTGCTCGACGTCGGCCTCGGCTACATCCGCCTCGGCCAGTCGGCCACGACGCTGTCGGGCGGCGAGGCGCAGCGCGTGAAGCTGTCGCTCGAACTGTCGAAGCGCGACACGGGCCGCACGCTGTACATCCTCGACGAGCCGACCACCGGCCTGCACTTCCACGACATCGCGCTGCTGCTCGAGGTGATCCACCGGCTGCGCGACCAGGGCAACACGGTCGTGATCATCGAGCACAACCTCGACGTGATCAAGACAGCCGACTGGGTGATCGACCTCGGCCCCGAAGGCGGCGCCGGCGGCGGCCAGATCATCGCGCAGGGTACGCCCGAGCAGGTCGCGAAGACGAAGGCGAGCTTCACCGGCAAGTACCTCGCGCCGCTGCTCAAGCGTACGGCCCGCAAAGTCGCGGCCGGCTGACGCGCTTCCTGCCCTTCCTGCCCTTCCCGCGCGCGGCCGCCCGGCCGCGTGCGCCCGTCCGCGGTACACCGCCCGCCCCTTGTTTTCCCTCTGCGTTTACACCATGCGCCAAACGGCCCGTTTGCGGCCCATAATGGCGGCTATACTTTACGGTCGTAAGGTTCGCCATCCGCACCAATCCGGTGCAGCGCCGGGCGACCCGCGCTCTGCCGCACGCTGCGCGGCATGACACACGAACGACAGGAATCCACGATGGAGAAGCAACCCGAGTCGCGCGACGCGCAGAACCGCGAGCCGCACCTGCGCAGCGTGCGGCTGACGAGCGACTTCAGCCTGCCGAATCTGTCGGCACTCGAGATCGGCAGCTATCTCTTCGCGATCATCATGATGTGGCTCGTCCTCGAGCTCAGGCTGCTCGGCGGGCTGCTGGCCGGCCTGCTCGTCTACCAGCTGATCCACACGATCGCGCCCGTGATCGAACGCCACACGACGAGCATGCGTGCGCGCTGGGTCGCCGTCGTGCTGCTGTCGATCGTGATCGTCGGCGGGCTCACGGGCCTGACGATCGGCATCATCGAGCATTTCGAGCGCACGGTGCCGAACCTGCAGAGCCTGCTCGACCAGCTGATGCAGATCGTCGAGCAAACCCGCGCGCGTACGCCGGCCTGGATCGCGAACCTGCTGCCCGTCGACGTCGAGCAGATGAAGACGAAGGCGGCCGTGCTGATGCACTCGCACATGGACCAGCTCCAGCAAAGCGGCAAGAGCGTCGCGCGCGGCTTCGGCCATGTGCTGTTCGGGATGATCATCGGCGCGATGATCGCGATCGGCGTCGAGCACGGCAAGGTGCGCCGGCCGCTGTCGACCGCGCTCGTCACTCGCGTGTCGCGCTTCGCCGATGCGTTCCGCCGGATCGTGTTCGCGCAGATCAAGATTTCGGCGATCAACGCGACGTTCACGGGCATCTACCTGCTCGTCGCGCTGCCGATCTTCCACCAGCGGCTGCCGCTGTCGAAAACGCTCGTGCTCGTCACGTTCATCGTCGGCCTGCTGCCCGTGATCGGCAACCTGATCTCGAACACGCTGATCGTTGCCGTGTCGCTGTCGGTCAGCATGGGCACCGCGATCGCGTCGCTCGCGTTCCTCGTGGTCATCCACAAGCTCGAATACTTCCTGAACGCGAAGATCATCGGCGGCCAGATCGAGTCGCGCGCGTGGGAGCTGCTGCTCGCGATGCTGATCATGGAGGCCGCGTTCGGGCTGCCGGGCGTGATCTCCGCGCCGATCTTCTATGCGTACCTGAAGCGCGAGCTGTACCTGCTGCGGCTGATCTGAAGCCCGCGCATCCGGCTATAAAAAACGCCGCGCCCCGTAAAGGGCGCGGCGTTTTTGTTTGTGCGGGGCCGGCCATCCGGCGGCCGGCGGCCGGCGCTCCGGGGGCCGGCCGTCCGGCGAATCGCGAATCAGCGGAACACGACCGTCTTCGTCCCGTTCAGCACGATCCGGTGCTCGACGTGCCACTTCACCGCACGCGCAAGCGTCACGCACTCGACGTCGCGGCCGATTGCGGTCAACTGGTCGGGCGTCATGCTGTGGTCGACGCGCTCGACTTCCTGCTCGATGATCGGGCCTTCGTCGAGATCGGTCGTCACGTAGTGCGCGGTCGCGCCGATCAGCTTCACGCCGCGGTCGAACGCCTGGTAGTAAGGCTTCGCGCCCTTGAAGCTCGGCAGGAACGAATGGTGGATGTTGATTGCGCGCCCGGCGAGTTGCTTGCACATGTTCGGCGACAGGATCTGCATGTAGCGCGCGAGCACGACGAGATCGGCCTGGTGCTCGTCGATCACTTCCAGCACGCGCGCTTCCTGCGCGGCCTTCGCGGCGTCGGACGAACCGCCGATCAGCGGGAAGTGATGAAACGGGATGTTGTAGCTCGCGGCGAGCTGGTAGAACTCCTTGTGGTTCGACACGATCGCCGGAATCTCGATCGGCAGCTGGCCGGTGCGATAGCGGAACAGCAGGTCGTTCAGGCAGTGACCGATCTTCGACACCATGATCACGACGCGCGGCTTCACGGCCGCGTCATGCATCTCCCAGCGCATCGAGAACTGCTCGGCGAGCGGTGCGAATTCCTTGCGAAGCGTGTCGAGCGCCGACGCGGCGTCCACCCCGCCGCCGTCCTGCTCGAAGTGCACGCGCATGAAGAATTCGCTGGTGTGGCTGTCGCCGAACTGCGCCGAATCGAGGATGTTGTTGCTGCGCTCGAACAGGAAGCCCGAGACCGCATGGACGATGCCGTGCCGGTCAGGGCACGACAGTTTCAAGATAAAGCTGTGATCGGTCGGCATGACCGCTACTCCCTTCGTTTCCGTATTCGTCAAATTGCCCGTTCGCGCCGCCGGGCCGCAAATCGCGGCGCGCGTCACGCGGCCGGCGCGAACAGCGCGTCGATGCCCGCCGCGTCGGCCGCCGCGAGCCAGCGGTGGCGCAGCAGCGTGTCGAGCATCGCGAGGCTCGCGTCCATCGTCGCGCGGCCTTCGAGCAGCCAGCCGATCACCTCGGGCACGCCGGCCAGCAGGTGCTCGGCCACTTCGCCGTCCTGGTTGCGCGGCGCGAAATCGTGCGGCAGCGGCAGGTCGTACACGAAGATCAGTTCGGACTGCGTGCCTTCCGGCAGCGAGCACAGCACCTGCACCGCACGGCCCGCGATCGCGCGCGCCGCCAGTTCGGCCGGAATGCCGGCTTCTTCCCAGCATTCCTTCGCAAGCGTCTCGTGAACGTCCAGGCCCCAGCCGATGCCGCCCGCGACGACGTTGTCGAGCATGCCGGGATCGGTTGCCTTGGTCGCGCTGCGGCGACCGAGCCACATCTGCGGCACGGCAGCAGCGGACGGCCCACCCGGCGCAACCGCATATTCTACGATGCCGTTCAGATGCACCGCATAAGTCTGCGTCCCGAAAAAGCGCGACGCAGCGCGCTCGATGTACGCGAGCGGCGGATCGTCGAAGCGGTTGCGAATCGCGTAGATCTCGTCGCGCCAGCCGGGAATCGCGCCTTCGGCCGCGAGCGCGCCGATCGCGCTCGCCAGCGCCATGCTGCGTGCATCGACCGAGTCGTAGCGCGCCGACAGCACCACGCGCTCGCCGGTAAGTTCGAACACGTCGGGCCAGCGGGCGAGCTTCGCGACGTCCTGGCGGCGCACCCAGCCCACCGCGTGGCCGGCGATCTCGAAACGCAGGTGCGCGGCCGGATCGAAGCGGTGCGCAGCCGCGATGCACGGAAACGTCATCGCTGTCAGTCCTTCAGCGCGACGCGGATGCCGATCGCGATGAAGGTCGCGCCGGCAATCCGGTCGAGCCACACGCCGGCCTTCGGGCGGCGCTTCAGCCACGTGCCGATCGCGCCGGCGCCGACGCCGAACAGCGAGAACACCACGGCCGTCTGCAGCATGAACAGCGCGCCGAGTTCGAACATCTGCAGCGTCACGCTCTGCACGCCATGCGGATCGACGAACTGCGGCAGGAACACGACGAAGAACAGCGTGACCTTCGGGTTCATCAGGTTGCCGATCACACTCTGCCGGAAGATCGCGCCAAGCGGCTGCGGCGGGCGTTCGTGCGCATTCGCGAGGCCCTGGCTGCGCAGCGCCTTGATGCCGATCCACACGAGGTACGCGGCGCCCGCGAGCTTCAGGATCTCGAACGCGACCGGCGACGAACGCAGCACGGCCGCGACGCCCAGCGCCGCGAGCGTCGTGTGGAACAGGATCCCGGCGGTGAAGCCGAGCGCGGCGACGAAGCCGGCCGCGCGGCCCTGCGAGATGCCGCGCGCGAGCACCTGCAGGTTGTCGGGACCCGGCGCGAACGTGATCGCGATCGACGTGGCGAGAAACAGCATGAAGTTGGGCATCGTGACCTCGTTGCGTAAGCCGGCGTTCAGTGGCCGGCGAATTCGGTGACGGTATAGACGGGCAGTCCCGCGTTGCGCAGCAGCGCCGAGCCGCCGAGATCGGGCAGGTCGATGATCGCTGCGCCTTCGACGACCACCGCGCCGAGCCGCTGCAGCAGGTTGCGCCCGGCCATCATCGTGCCGCCGGTCGCGATCAGGTCGTCCATGATGATCACGCGGTCGCCGGGGCGGCACGCATCTTCGTGGATCTCGACCGTCGCGCTGCCGTATTCGAGGTCGTACGATTCCGAGCGCGTCTTGTACGGCAGCTTGCCGACCTTGCGGATCGGCACGAAGCCGACGCTCAGCTCGTACGCGACGATCGGCGCGATGATGAAGCCGCGCGCGTCGAGGCCCGCGACGTAGTCGAGCTTCGCATCGACATAGCGTTCGACGAACAGGTCGACGAGGATGCGCAGCGCCTTCGGGCTCTGCAGCAGCGTCGTGATGTCGCGGAACATCACGCCCGGCTGCGGCCAGTCGGGCACCGTGCGGATCTGGCTGTGGATGAAGGCGACCGGATCGAGCGGCGCGCCCGACGACGAATGCGGCATGAAACTCTCCGAAAAAAACGGTGCGCGAAGATCGGGCACCGTTTCGAATAAATACGGGTCAGGTTATTGAATCGCGGCTCAAGCAGCCGCGGCCGGCGGATCGCGCCGATGGCGCGACAACCGCTCCTCCGCGAGCGCGAGCGCCTCGGGCAGCCCGCGCAGCACGACGATGTCGCTCGCGCGCAGCTTGGTCTGCGGATCGGGTTCGACGCCGCGGATGCCGTGCCGGCGAATCGCCGTGACCTCCAGCCCGAGCGCATACAGCCCGAGTTCCTCCAGCGAGCGCCCGACCGCGTCGGCGCGCGCATCGACCGGCACCGATTGTAGCCGCACCTGCTCGTGGTCGTCGTCGTCCGCATCGTCCGCGCCGCGGAAATAGCCGCGCAGCAGGCTGTAGCGCTCGTCGCGCATCTCCTCGACGCGCCGCACGACCTTGCGCATCGGCACGCCGACCAGCACCAGCGTATGCGATGCGAGCATCAGGCTGCCCTCGACGATCTCCGGAATCACCTCGGTCGCGCCCGCCGCGAGCAGCTTCTCGAGATCGGCATCGTCGACGGTACGCACGATCGCGGGCAGCGTCGGCTCGAGCTCGTGCACGTGGTGCAGCACGCGCAGCGCGGACGGCGTGTTCGCATAGGTGATCGCGACCGCCGCCGCGCGGTGGATACCGGCCGCGAGCAGCGACTCGCGCCGCGCCGCGTCGCCGAACACGACCGATTCGCCGGCCGTCGCGGCCGCGCTGACGCGATCGGGGTCGAGGTCCAGCGCGACATACGAAATGCCTTCCTGTTCGAGCATCCGCGCCAGGTTCTGGCCCGCGCGGCCGTAGCCGCAGATGATCACGTGGCCGCGCTGCTTGAGGCTCTGCGTCGCGATTCGCGTCATCTGCAGCGACTGCTGCATCCATTCGGTCGACGACAGCCGCATCACGATCCGGTCGGCGTTCTGGATCAGGAACGGCGCGGCGAGCATCGACAGCAGCATCGACGCGAGGATCGCCTGCAGCAGCGTCGAATCGACGAGATGCCGGTCGAGGATCAGGTTCAGCAGCACGAAGCCGAATTCGCCGGCCTGCGCGAGGCCGATGCCGGTGCGCATCGCGACGCCCGGCGTCGCGCCGAACAGCCGCGCGAGCCCCGTGATCATCGTGGCCTTGAACAGCACCTGGCCGACGAAGAAGCCGAGCACGAGGAGCGGATGCTCCCAGATCACGCGCGGATCGAGCAGCATCCCCGTCGTCACGAAGAACAGGCCGAGCAGCACATCGCGGAACGGCTTGATGTCCTCTTCCACCTGATGGCGGAACGGCGTCTCGGAAATCAGCATCCCCGCGATGAACGCGCCGAGCGCGAGCGACAGGCCGAACTTGTCGGTGATGAACGCGGCGCCGAGCGTGACGAGCAGCAGGTTCAGCACGAACAGCTCCTGCGAGCGGCGCCGCGCGACGACGTTGAGCCAGCGCGTCATGAAGCGCTGCCCGACGATCAGCAGCAGCGACAGCGCGATCACGATCTTGACGGCCGCGAAGCCCAGCGTGAGCGCGAGATCCTTCGACGATTCGGCGCCGAACGCGGCAATCACGATCAGCAGCGGCACGACCGCGAGATCCTGGAACAGCAGCACGCCGAAGATGTTGCGCCCGTGCTCGGTCTCGATCTCGAGCCGCTCGGCGAGCATCTTCGACACGATCGCCGTCGACGACATCGCGAGCGCGCCGCCGAGCGCGATGCTGCCCTGCCACGTGATGTGCACCCAGCGCTCGAACAGCGCGCCGAGCGCGAGCGCGAGCACGAGCGTCGCGACCACCTGCAGCAGCCCGAGCCCGAACACGAGCCGCTGCATCGACCTCAGCTTCGCAAGGGAGAATTCGAGGCCGATCGAGAACATCAGGAACACCACGCCGAATTCCGCGAGATGCTCGGCGCGTTCGAGATCCCCCGCGATCCCCAGCGCGTGCGGGCCGACCAGGATGCCGACGGTCAGGTAGCCAAGCATCGGCGGGAGGTTCAGCGAACGGAACACGACGACGCCCACCACCGAAGCCAGCAGCAGCATGAGCGTCATTTCGAGCGGGGAAATCACGGGCAAAGCGTCCTCGTTCGTCGGGGCCACGGCAATGCGGGCGCGGGTGGTGGCGGTGGACGGGCGGCATCGGACAAGTCCGATGGCCCGGCGCGGCGAACAAACGCCTTTGCTATACTCCGCGCATGATAGCGAAAATCAATGATGACCGGGCGCTCGCGCTCGCCCGCGACGTGCTCGACATCGAGGCGGACGCCGTGCGCGCGCTGCGCGACCAGCTCGACGGCGGCTTCGTCGAGGCCGTCGCGCTGCTGCTCGGCTGCCGTGGCCGCGTGGTGGTATCCGGCATCGGCAAATCGGGGCATATCGCCCGCAAGATCGCGGCAACGCTCGCGAGCACCGGCACGCCGGCCTTCTTCGTCCATCCTGCCGAGGCCAGCCACGGCGACCTCGGCATGGTCACGTCGGACGACGTCTTCATCGGCATCTCCTATTCCGGCGAGTCCGAAGAACTCGTCGCGATCCTGCCGCTCGTCAAGCGGATCGGCGCGAAGCTGATCGCGATCACGGGCCGGCCCGGATCGAGCCTCGCCACGCTGGCCGACGTGAACCTGAACGCCGCGGTTTCGAAAGAAGCGTGCCCGCTGAACCTCGCGCCCACCGCGAGCACGACCGCCGCGCTCGCGCTCGGCGACGCGCTCGCCGTCGCCGTGCTCGACGCGCGCGGCTTCGGTTCGGAAGATTTCGCGCGCTCGCACCCGGGCGGCGCGCTCGGCCGGCGCCTGCTCACCTACGTGCGCGACGTGATGCGCTCGGGCGACGCCGTCCCGTCCGTCGGGCTCGACGCGACGCTGTCGGACGCGCTGTTCCAGATCACCGCGAAGCGCCTGGGCATGACGGCCGTGGTCGACGGCGACGGCAAGGTCGCGGGCATCTTCACGGACGGCGACCTGCGCCGCGTGCTCGCGCGCGACGGCGACTTCCGCACGCTGCCGATCACCGACGTGATGACGCGCGACCCGCGCACGATCGCGCCGGATCACCTGGCGGTCGAGGCCGTGGAACTGATGGAGCGCTACCGGATCAACCAGATGCTGGTCGTCGATGCCGACGGCGCGCTGATCGGCGCGCTGAACATGCACGACCTGTTTTCGAAGAAGGTGATCTGATGAGCGCAGCGCTGACTGCGGCCGAACGCGCCAGCCGCGTGAAGCTGATGATTTTCGACGTCGACGGCGTACTGACCGACGGCGGCCTGCTGTTTACCGCGGCCGGCGACGCGATGAAGTCGTTCAATTCACTCGACGGCCACGGCGTGAAGCTGCTCGGCGAGGCCGGCATCGCGACCGCGATCATCACGGGCCGCCGCTCGGAAATCGTCGCGGCGCGCGCGAAGGAAATGAAGATCGCGCACCTGTTCCAGGGCGTCGAGAACAAGCTCGCCGTGTTCGCCGACCTGATCGCGTCGCTCGGCCTCACCGCCGACGCGTGCGGCTACATGGGCGACGACTGGCCCGACCTGCCCGTGATGCTGCGCTGCGGCTTCGCGACCGCGCCCGCGAACGCGCACCCCGAGGTAATCGCCCGCGCGCACTGGGTGGCCGAGGGCCGCGGCGGCCACGGCGCCGTGCGCGAAGCCTGCGACGCGATCCTGCGCGCGCAGCACCGCTACGACGCGCTGCTCGCGGCCGCCTGCGGAGCCTGACGGATGAATACGCATTTCCGCTGGACCCAGTTGCTGCCGCTCGCCGCGGTCGCCGCGCTCGCGGGCATCACGTGGTGGCTGCTGCAGGCGACGCTGCCGCCGCCCGGCGAGGGCATCGTGCAGCCGAAGCGCCATACGCCCGACTATTTCGCGGACAACTTCTCGGTCACCGAACTCGACCAGTCCGGCACGACCCAGTACCGGCTGACGGCCGCGAAGCTGATCCATTACGAAGACACCGACAACAGCGACCTGGCCGATCCGGCCATGCGCGCATTCCAGCCCGGCAAGCCGGTCGTGACGACCACCTCGAAGCGCGGCACCGTCAACGGCGACGTGTCGATCGTCGATTTGTACGACGACGCGCGCATCCTGCGCGCGGCCGGCGGCGGCGATCCGCAGATGCAGGCCGATTCCCAGCATTTCCGGATCTTCGTCAATGACGATGTGATCCAGACCGAAAAGCCGGTTAAACTTCAGCGCGGCCTGTCCCTCGTCAACGCGACCGACGGCATGAAGTACAACAACGTCACCCGGGTCATCGAGCTTTACGGCAACGTGCGCGGCACGATCGCCGCGGCGGACACGTCCGGCGGCTCGAAAGGTCAACCCAAGTGACGCTTCCCTCACGTGATTGCATGAACGAACCGTTCCCTCGACAGAATTCCGGCGGCGCTGCGCGCGCCGTCCGCGCCGCGCTCGCCGCGACGCTCGTGGCGCTCCCGTTGATCGGGCTGACGCCGCTCGCCCATGCCGAGAAGGCCGACCAGAGCAAGCCGATCAACGTCGAGGCCGACAACCTGACCTATGACGACCTGAAGCAGGTCACGGTCGCGACCGGCAACGTCGTGATCACGAAGGGCACGATCATCATCAAGGGCGATCGCGTCGAAGTGCGCCAGGACCCGGAAGGCTATCAGTACGCGACCTCGTTCGGCAGCGGCAAGAAACACGCGACGTTCCGCCAGAAGCGCGAAGGCCTCGACGAATACATCGACGGCGACGCCGAGCGCATCGACTACGACGGCAAGCAGGACCTGACCACACTGACCACCGCCGCGACCGTGCGCCGCCTGCAGGGCACGTCGACGATCGCCGATACCGTGCACGGCAGCGTGGTCACGTACGACGGCCAGCGCGACTTCTACACCGCGAAGGGCGGCAAGGACGTCGCGGCGCCGGGCAACCCGAACGGCCGCGTGCGCGCGATGCTGTCGCCGAAGAACGGCGGCCCCGCTCCGCTGAACGGCGGCCCGGCGAAACTGTCGCCGTCGACCACCATCCAGGGAGCGCCGGGCCAATGAACGCGCTACCGAACCGCCAGCCGGCCGGCACCACGAGCTCGCTCGTCGTCCGCAACCTGAAGAAGCGCTATGGCTCGCGCACGGTCGTCAAGGACGTGTCGCTCGACGTGAAGAGCGGCGAAGTTGTCGGCCTGCTCGGCCCGAACGGCGCCGGCAAGACGACGTCGTTCTACATGATCGTCGGCCTCGTGCCGCTCGACGCGGGCGAGATCTCGCTGAACGGCAGTTCGATCAGCCTGCTGCCGATCCACAAGCGCGCGTCGCTCGGCCTGTCGTACCTGCCGCAGGAAGCGTCCGTGTTCCGCAAGCTGACCGTCGAGGAAAACATCCGCGCGGTGCTCGAGCTGCAATACGGCGAAGACGGCAAGCGGCTGTCGAAGGATGGCATCTCGTCGCGCACCGAAGCGCTGCTCGACGAGTTGCAGATCGGCCACCTGCGCGAGAATCCCGCGTTGTCGCTGTCGGGCGGCGAACGACGCCGTGTCGAGATCGCGCGCGCGCTCGCGACCAACCCGAACTTCATCCTGCTCGACGAACCGTTCGCCGGCGTCGACCCGATCGCGGTGCTCGAGATTCAGAAGATCGTCAAGTTCCTGAAACAGCGCAACATCGGCGTGCTGATTACCGATCACAACGTCCGCGAAACGCTCGGCATCTGCGACCACGCCTACATCATCAGCGACGGCTCGGTGCTCGCCGCCGGCGCGCCCAGCGAAATCATCGAAAACGAAAGCGTGCGCCGCGTGTACCTCGGCGAACACTTCCGCATGTAACTTCCTCCTCGTGGCTGGCTGCACCCCGCCCGGCATGGCCGCGCGGGGCCCGTGCCCCGCTTCGCGGCCATGCCCGCGACCGGGCGGCGCGCCGCGCGTAATCGCGGATGGCTCAACGCGCCTGGGTCGTGGCACACTGCCGGTATGACTCCCTCCTTGCCATGAAAGCCAGCCTTCAACTTCGCCTGTCGCAACATCTGGCGCTGACACCCCAGCTACAGCAGTCGATCCGGCTCCTGCAGTTGTCGACGCTCGAATTGCAGCAGGAAGTCGCGATGGCCGTTGCGCAGAACCCGCTGCTCGAGAACGACGACGAATGGATCGCGAGCCCGCTGCGCGTCGGGTCGGACGGATCGCTGATCGCGCAGACGCCTCCCGCGCAGAACACCGAGCCGGCCGCGGGGAACGGCAGCAGCCAGTCGGGCGACCGCGCGGAGCGCGACGAGCCGGCCGGCGCGGACGAATACGACGGTTACTCGTCCGGCGACGGCAACGACGGCCCGCAATGGAATCTCGACGAATTCGGCCGCTCGAGCGGCGCGTCCGACGACGACGATCTCCCGCCGCTGCAGGTGCAGGAAGCCGCGACGTCGCTGCGCGACCACCTGTCCGCGCAGTTGCGCGTCACGCAGGCCGGCCCGCGCGATCGCGCGCTCGTGATGTTCCTGATCGAATCGCTCGACGACGACGGCTACCTGACCGCCACGCTCGACGAAGTGCTCGCCGACCTGCCGCCCGAGCTGGAGATCGACTGCGACGAACTGAACGCGGCGCTCGCGCTGCTGCACAGCTTCGACCCGGCCGGGGTCGGCGCCCGCTCGGCATCCGAATGCCTGAAGCTGCAGTTGCTGCGCCTCGATCCGTCCCCGACGCGCACGCTCGCGCTCGAGATCGTGTTGCAGCACCTCGAACTGCTCGCCGCACGCGATTTCACGCGGTTGCGCAAGCACCTGAAGGCGAACGACGACGCGCTACGCGACGCGCATGCGCTGATCCGCTCGCTGGAGCCGTTCCCCGGCGCCGCGTACGGCAAGGCCGAGGCCGACTACGTCGTGCCCGACATCATGGTGAAGAAAGTCGGCCAGGGATGGCTCGCGGAACTCAATCCGGAGGTCATGCCGCGCCTGCGGATCAACAGCCTCTACGCGAACATCCTGCGCAACAGCCGCGGCGATCCGTCGGCCGGTTCGCTGAAGCAGCAGCTCCAGGAAGCACGCTGGCTGATCAAAAACATCCAGCAACGTTTCGACACGATCCTGCGTGTCGCGCAGGCTATTGTCGAGCGTCAGAAGAATTTCTTTGCGCATGGCGAAATTGCCATGCGCCCCTTGGTTTTGCGGGAAATAGCTGATACGCTGGGCCTACACGAGTCGACTGTCAGCCGTGTGACAACCGGGAAGTACATGCTGACCCCGTTCGGGACGCTTGAATTTAAGTACTTCTTCGGATCACACGTTTCGACCGACACCGGTGGCGCCGCCTCGTCGACCGCCATCCGAGCCCTCATCAAGCAACTGATAGGAGCTGAAGACCCAAAATCGCCACTTTCGGATAGCCGCATTGCCGAGCTGCTGGCAGAACAGGGTTTCGTGGTCGCGCGCCGCACGGTTGCCAAATATCGCGAAGCCCTCAAGATCCCGGCAGTCAATCTGCGTAAGTCTCTTTAGGCCTGCTGCCTGCCCGGCGGCAGGCGTGTTCCGGCCACCGCGCACACGGGGAACAAGCCGGGCGACCTGTCTGCGATACGCCGCCTCGTGCGGCACGGGCAAGTCGACTGGAGCGCCGCCTCGATGCGGCCGGGTGGTCACTCGCTTGGAGAAGCACTATGAACCTGAAGATCAGTGGACATCATCTCGAAGTCACGCCTGCAATTCGCGAATACGTGATCACCAAGCTGGACCGGGTGCTACGGCATAGCGATCAGGTGATCGATGGCACTGTGATCCTCTCGGTCGACAATCACAAGGAAAAGGACAAGCAGCAGCGCGCGGAAATCAACCTGCACCTGAAGGGCAAGGATATCTTCGTCGAAAGCGCAAACGGCAACCTGTACGCGGCGATCGATCTGCTGATCGACAAGCTGGATCGCCAGGTCGTCAAGCACATGGAGCGCCTGCAAACGCACGCGCACGACCCGATCAAGCTTCAACCGTCGATCGACCAGATCGAACTGCCGCCGCAGTAACGGTCACCGCAGCACGCACGCCGCCCGGTTCGCCGGGCGTTTTTTTTGCGACTCCGCGCAGTGGTGCGACCGGTCCGTCCATGCTGCGCCACGCACGCGGCTGTGCTCTATAATGTTCCGGTTATCGCCGGGGGGGCATTGGGTACGGTAGCTGCCTTGCAGGTTGCCGATGCCATACGCCTTGATATCGCCGAACATGGAAAATCAGTCTGCCGCCGCAAGGAGACCCCAGGCCGCCCAATCGCCTGCCAACATGAATCGCCTAGCCAAAATCCTGCCCATAGAGAACGTCGTCATCGACCTCTCAGTCACCAGCAAGAAACGCGTCTTCGAACAAGCCGGGCTGATGTTCGAGAATCAGAACGGCGTCGCCCGCAGCACCGTCACGGACAACCTGTTCGCGCGCGAGCGCCTCGGCTCGACCGGGCTCGGCGAAGGCGTCGCGATTCCGCACGGGCGCATCAAGGGTCTCAAGCACCCGCTCGCCGCGTTCGTCCGGCTCGCCGACGCGATCCCGTTCGAAGCGCCCGACGGCCAGCCGGTCGGCCTCCTGATTTTCCTGCTCGTCCCCGAGCAAGCCACCCAGCAGCACCTCGAGATCCTGTCGGAAATCGCGCAATTGCTGTCCGACCGCGACGCGCGCGAGCGTCTGCACAACGAAACGGATATCGCCGAGTTGCATCGCCTGCTCACTCAGTGGCAACCTTGAGTTGATCCGGGCGGAATATTTTCCCGTACGAGGCGGCACGCGGCGCCGTCCAGGGCCGCCCGGCGCCGGCCCGGCATGGCGACGTCCGTCGCCGCGCGCATGCACCGGCCCATTGGAGTGACGAGAGTCATGGATACGTCCAGCATCAACGCCCAGAGCATCTTCGACGACAACGCGGCCACGCTGAAACTGAGCTGGCTGACGGGGCATGAAGGCTGGGAACGCGGCTTTTCGGCCGACACGGTCGGCAACGCAACGTCGAGCGCCGACCTCGTCGGCCACCTGAACCTGATCCACCCGAACCGGATCCAGGTGCTGGGCGAAGCCGAAATCGACTACTACCAGCGGCAGACCGACGAAGACCGCTCGCGCCACATGGCCGAGCTGATCGCGCTCGAACCGCCGTTCCTCGTCGTCGCCGGCGGCGCCGCGGCGCCGCCCGAACTTGTGCTGCGCTGCACGCGCTCGTCGACCCCGCTGTTCACGACGCCGATGTCGGCCGCCGCGGTGATCGACAGCCTGCGGCTCTACATGTCGCGCATCCTCGCGCCGCGCGCGACGCTGCACGGCGTGTTCCTCGACATCCTCGGGATGGGTGTGCTGCTGACCGGCGATTCGGGCCTCGGCAAGAGCGAACTCGGCCTCGAACTGATCAGCCGCGGCCACGGCCTCGTCGCCGACGACGCGGTCGATTTCGTCCGTCTTGGCCCCGATTTCGTCGAAGGACGCTGCCCGCCGCTGCTGCAGAACCTGCTCGAAGTGCGCGGCCTCGGCCTGCTCGACATCAAGACGATCTTCGGCGAAACCGCCGTGCGGCGGAAAATGAAGCTGAAGCTGATCGTCCAGCTCGTGCGGCGCCCGGACGGCGAATTCCAGCGCCTGCCGCTCGAAAGCCAGACCGTCGACGTGCTCGGTTTGCCGATCAGCAAGGTCACGATCCAGGTCGCCGCCGGCCGCAACCTGGCGGTGCTCGTCGAGGCAGCCGTCCGGAACACGATCCTGCAGTTGCGCGGAATCGACACTTTGCGCGATTTCATGGATCGGCAACGACTCGCGATGCAAGATCCCGACAGTCAGTTCCCCGGCAAGCTGGTATAACCCGCACGCGCCGGCCGCGCAACGCCGACGCGTCGAGCCGGTGCTATGATGAAACGTCAGGATTCTCTGCTTCCCATGCGCATCGTCCTTATCACCGGCATCTCCGGCTCAGGCAAATCCGTCGCGCTGAACGCGCTCGAAGACGCAGGCTATTACTGCGTCGACAACTTGCCGCCGCACGTGCTCCCCGAACTCGCCCGCTACCTCGCCCAGGACGGCCAGCGCCGGCTCGCGGTCGCGATCGACGCACGCTCGAGCGCATCGCTCGACGAAATGCCCGGCCTGATCCGCGATCTGTCGCGCGAGCACGACGTGCGCGTACTGTTCCTCAACGCGAGCACCCAGGCGCTGATCCAGCGCTTCTCCGAAACGCGCCGTCGCCATCCGCTGTCCGGTTCGCTGTCGCACGATGCGAACGTCGGCCTGCTGTCGTCGCTCGAGGAAGCGATCGAGCGCGAACGCGACCTCGTCGCGCCGCTCGCCGAATTCGGCCACCAGATCGACACGAGCACGCTGCGCGCGAACGTGCTGCGCACGTGGGTCAAGCGCCTCATCGAGCAGAAGGACAACGCCCTGATGCTGATGTTCGAGTCGTTCGGCTTCAAGCGCGGCGTGCCGCTCGACGCCGACCTGATGTTCGACGTACGCGCGCTGCCGAATCCGTACTACGACCACGAGTTGCGCCCGCTCACCGGGCTCGACCAGCCGGTCATCGCCTTTCTCGACGCACTGCCGATCGTCCACCAGATGATCGACGACATCCATGCGTTCCTGATGAAATGGCTGCCGCACTTCCGCGATGACAACCGCAGCTACCTGACCGTCGCCATCGGCTGCACGGGCGGCCAGCATCGCTCGGTGTTCATCGCGGAAACGCTCGCCGCGCGCCTTGCGCACGAGGCGAACGTGATCGTGCGGCATCGTGACGCGCCAGTGGATGTCGACGCGTCGTCGCGGCTCGTCTCCGAGGTCGACCGACCCTAGCGACACCGCCCCTTCGTTAGCGCGCCATGTCCTCCCTATCGACCAGCCTGATCGACCTGCCGCTGTTTCCGCTGCACACGGTGCTGTTTCCGGGCGGCCTGCTCCCGCTCAAGGTGTTCGAGGCGCGCTATCTCGACATGTCACGCGCATGCCTGCGCGACGACGTACCGTTTGGCGTGTGCCTGCTGAAGAGCGGGCCCGAAGTCGCACAGGACGGCGCCGTGTCGGTGCCCGAAACCATCGGCTGCATGGCGCGCATCACCGAGTGCGATACCGGTGAATTCGGGATGCTGTATCTGCAGGCGGTCGGCACGCAGCGTTTCGAGCTGCTGTCGTATCGCGTCGAAGGCAACGGGCTGCTGGTCGGCATCGCGGAACCGCTGCCCGACGACATCCCGCTCGAAGGCGAGCAGTCGCTCGCGCAGTTCGGCTCGTGCGCCGAGGTGCTCGAGCGCATCATCGACGCGCTGAAGAAATCCGAACCGGGCAAGCTGCCGTTCGGCGAACCGTTCCATCTCGACGATCCGAGCTGGGTGTCGAACCGCCTGTCGGAACTGCTGCCGCTCGACCTGCGCGCGCGGCAAAAGCTGATGGAGTTTCCGGACGTCGGCGCGCGCATCGACGCCGTGCACCACGTGCTCGGCCGGCACGGCTGGCTGTAAGCGCCCGCGGATCTGTCGCTTCGCGCCAGCCCACCGAGGGGGCATCCCCAAAGGGGACTTCCTTCGGGGCGAAAAACTTCTGGCGGCCCGACGTTTTCTTGAGCACGCGGCCCACGCCGCGCCCTTCGCCTTTTCGTTACAGCAACGGCCCGCTCAGCGCATCGAGCAGTTTGCGCACAGGCGCCGGCACGCCGTACGCATCGAGCCTGCTCAGCGGTACCCATGCGGTGTCCGCGTCGCGCGCGTGCGAAGGCAAGCCGCCACCGTCCGCCATGTCGCTCAGCCGCGGCTCGATCTCGAGCCGGAAATGCGTGAACGTGTGCGTGAACGGCGCGAGCGACACCGGGCCGCCGCCGCCGAAGCCGCGCGCGAGTTCCGCGAGCGCGGCATCGCCGTCCGCTTGCGGCAAGCTCCACAGGCCGCCCCAGATTCCGGCCGGCGGCCGCCGCTCCAGCAGCACGGCGTCGCCGTCCCGCAGCACGAGCATCCAGGTCTTGCGCGTCGGCACCGCCTTCTTCGGTCGCGCGGCCGGCAGTTCGCGCTGGCGGCCCGTCGATTGCGCGACGCAGTCGCCCGCGAACGGGCAGCGCACGCAATCGGGCTTGCCGCGCACGCACAGCGTCGCGCCGAGATCCATCAGGCCCTGCGTATAGGCGCTCACGTCGGCCGCGTTCGCGGCGTCGGGCAGCAGCGATTCGGCGAGCGCCCACATGTCGTTCTCGACGCGCTTCTCGCCCGGAAAGCCCTCGACGCCGAATACCCGCGCGAGCACGCGTTTCACGTTGCCGTCGAGGATCGTCGCGCGCGCGCCGTACGCGAACGACGCGATCGCCGCGGCCGTCGAGCGGCCGATGCCCGGCAGTTCGGCCAGTGCGTCGGGCGTCGACGGAAAGGCACCGCCGTGCTCGGCGACGACGACCTGCGCGCAGCGGTGCAGGTTGCGCGCACGCGAGTAGTAGCCGAGCCCCGCCCACAGCGCCATCACGTCGTCGATCGGTGCGGCCGCGAGCGCGGCGACGTCGGGGTAGCGTTCGAGAAAGCGCGTGTAATACGGGACGACGGTCGACACCTGCGTCTGTTGCAGCATGATTTCCGACAACCAGATCCGGTACGGATCGCGGGTGTTCTGCCATGGCAGGTCGTGGCGGCCGTGCTCGCGCTGCCAGGCGATCAGGCGCGTGGCGAACATGCGGTGCAGCGGCGTGACAGGGAACGGAGCGGGAGCGGTGCGGGGCGGCTTCAAGTTATCTAATCGCGGAAAAAGGTTTCAACGCTGGCAGGTCGGGCAGAAATAGGTCGACCGCTGGCCCTGCACGATCTGGCGGATCGGCGTGGCGCATACGCGGCAAGGCTGGCCCGCGCGATCGTAGACGAAGCAGTCGAGCTGGAAATAGCCGCTTTCGCCGTTGCTGCCGACAAAATCTCGCAAGGTGCTGCCGCCGCGCTCGATCGCGTCGGCGAGCGTCGCGCGCACCGCGTCGGCCAGCCGCTCGTAGCGCGGCAGCGAGACCTTGCCGGCGGCCGTCGTCGGCCGGATGCCGGCGCGGAACAGGCTCTCCGACGCATAGATGTTGCCGACGCCAACGACCATGTCGCCCGCGAGCAGCGCCTGCTTGACCGACACCGTGCGGCCGCGCGTGCGCGCGTGCAGCAGCGCGCCGGTGAACGCCGGCGAGAACGGCTCGACGCCGAGGCTCGCGAGGAGCGGGTGCGCATGCACGTCGCCCGCTTCGCGCGGGTGCCACAGCACGGCGCCGAAGCGGCGCGGATCGCGGAACCGCAGCACGAATTCGTCGAAGATCCAGTCGATGTGGTCGTGCTTCGCGGCGACGGGCACGCCGGCCGCGGGCAGCACGCGCAGCGTGCCCGTCATGCCGAGATGGACGATGAACCAGCCCGCGTCGACCTCGAACAGCAGGTACTTGCCGCGACGCTCGACGGCGAGCACCTCGCGCGCGCGCAATTGCTCGGCGAGCCCCGCCGGCACGGGCCAGCGCAGCATCGCGGTACGGACGTCGACACGCTCGACGCGGCGGCCCGCGACAAAGGGCTCGATGCCCCGGCGCGTGACTTCGACTTCTGGCAACTCTGGCATGTTTTGCGGGTCTGAGACTAGGGTCTGTTTACATCTGGAACGCACATGCGTTGCCACGAGAACGGCCGCTCGCGAGGCGCGCGACGCCGCGAATACTGACGTATTCGCAAGGAGCGCAACGCGGCGAGCGGTCGTTCTCGTGGCAACCCCAAATTAAAAAATTCATGTCACGGGAATGCCCGAAATCGCCCGTATGGCGGCGTCGCTCGTCGCTTGTTTGGCTCGCCAAACGGCGCTCGTCGCTTCTTGCCATACGGGCGATTTCGGGCATTCGCATGTGCGTTCCAGATGTAAACAGACCCTATCACGATCGTGCGTGTATTGTAGCGAGCGCGTTACAATCGGTTGAAACATCGAACGGATTTCCATGACCCTGCCCTCGAAGCTGCTTCAGAAGCGCCCCGCCGCCGTGCGCGGCGTCCGCGCCTTCCCGGTCCGTCGTGCACTCGGCGCCGCGCTGTTTGCCGCCTGGACCCTCACCGCCTTCCCGGCTCACGCGCAGGATCCGGCATCGGACGACGCGGAGTCGCAGGGCGCGTTCGAGCATGTGATGCCGGACGAGCAGAGGAATCTCCCCGGCGTCCCGCTGACGAGCCAGGTCGTTTATCAAGTGCTTGCCGCCGAGGTCGCGCTCCAGCGCAACCAGCCCGCGCCGGCCTACCAGACCTACCTCGCGCTCGCCCGCGACACGCGCGATCCGCGCATGGCGCAGCGCGCGACCGAGATCGCGCTCGGCGCGCAGAGCCCGGCCGACGCGCTGTCCGCCGCCAATCTGTGGCGCCAGTACGCACCGGATTCGAACCGGGCGTCGCAGGTCGACGCGGCGCTGCTGGTGCTCGCCGGCAAGCCGGCCGACGCGCAGCCGATGCTCGCGCGCGAGCTGGCCCGGGCGACCGGCGAGACGCGCGGCCCGGCAATCCTCGCGCTGCAGGCACTGCTCGTGCGCGGCTCCGACCGCGTCGGCGGCCTCGCGGTGCTGAAGGACATGCTGAAGAACGACATGAACCGGCCCGAGGCACAGCTCGCGATCGCGCGGCAACAGCTCGCGGTCGACGACAAGGCCGGCGCCGCGCAGTCGCTGAAGCAGGCGCTGCAGCTCCGCCCCGACTACCTGCCGGCGGCCCTGATGCTGTCGCAGATGGGGCCGGCGGAACGCGCGGCGGGCATCGCGTCGTTCGAGAAGTATGTTCAGCAGAATCCGAAGTCGCGCGACGCGCGGCTGGCGCTGTCGCAGCTCTATCTCGCCGACGATCGCCTCGACGATGCGCAGAAGCAGTTCGAGACGATGCGCAAGCTCGACTCGAAGGATCCGACGCCGCTGATGGCGCTCGCGCTGATCAGGATCCAGCAGAAGAAGCTCGACGAAGCGACCGCCTACCTGAAGCAGTACGTGCAGCTCGGCGACAAACAGCCGAACCTCGACGTCGGCCAGGGCTACATCTACCTCGCGCAGATCGCGATCGACCAGAACAACGACGCGCAGGCGTCGCAATGGCTCGACAAGGTCGACCAGACGAGCCAGCACTACCTCCCCGCGCAGATCACGCGTGCACAGCTGCTGCAGAAACAGGGCAAGACCGACGAGGCACGCAAGGTGCTCGACGACCTGCCCATCACGGATCCGCGCGACGCGGCCGTGGTCGCGCGCACCGACGCATCGATCCTGTTCACCGCGAAGCGCTATCCGGAAGCCGAGGCACGGCTCGGGCAGGCGGTCCAGGATTTCCCCGACGATCCCGACCTGCGCTACGACTACGCGATGGCGGCCGAAAAGACCGGCCACTACACGACGATGGAAAAGCAGCTGCGCGAGCTGATCCGCACGCAGCCCGACAACCCGCAGGCGTACAACGCACTCGGCTATTCGCTCGCCGACCGCAACCAGCGCCTGCCCGAGGCCAGCAAGCTGATCGACCAGGCGATGACGCTCGCGCCGAACGATGCCTACATCATGGACAGCCTCGGCTGGGTGAAGTACCGGATGGGCGATACGACAGGCGCGGCGACGGTCCTGCGGCGCGCGTACGAACTACAGCCGAACGCCGAGATCGGCGCGCATCTCGGCGAAGTGCTGTGGAAGAGCGGCGCGCAGGACGACGCGCGTTCCGCGTGGCGTGCCGCGCAGAAGCTCGAGCCCGACAACGACACGCTCGTGCAGACGCTGAAACGCCTCCAAGTCAACGGCCTCTGATGCAGATGTTCCCGATGCTTTCCCTGTCCTCCCGCGCGCAGCGCACGCTGGCCACGGCCGGCGCGGCGCTCGCGCTCGCCGGCTGCGCGAGCACGCCGCCGTCGGTCAGCGCGCCGACAGGCGCGCCGCTGCAGACCGCCGCGACGCACGCTTACCATGGCCGCTTCGCGGTGCAGTACGACGATCGTCTCGGCAAGCAGCAGAACGTGTACGGCAACTTCGACTGGCAGGAGCACGGCAACGACGTGTCGCTCGAACTGCGCAGCCCGCTCGGCCAGACGCTCGCGGTCGTGAAATCGACGCCGCGCGCGGCGTCGCTCGAGTTGCCGAACCGTCCGACGCAATATGCGACGGACGTCGGCGACCTGATGCAGAAAACGCTCGGCTTCGAACTGCCGCTCGCGGGCCTGCGCTACTGGCTGCTGCCGACGCCCGCGCCCGCGACGCACGCGGAGACGGTGCGCGATCCGGCCGACGGCACGCGCGTCAAGCAGATCCGCCAGGACGGCTGGACGATCGACTACCTCGCCTACGCTGATGCCCCGGCCACGGGCGTCAAACGCGTCAACCTCGTGCGCGCGACGCCGCCGCTCGACATCAAGCTCGTGCTCGATCAGTGAACACGTGCGCCTAGCTCCGACATACGCATGACCGATTCGACTCGCTCGCTGCGCAACTGCCTTGCGCCCGCGAAACTCAACCTGTTCCTGCACATCACCGGCCGCCGCCCGAACGGCTATCACGATCTGCAGAGCGTATTCCAGCTGCTGAACTGGGGCGACACGCTGCACTTCACGCTGCGCGACGACGGCCGCGTCGCGCGCGTCACCGACGTGCCCGGCGTGCCCGAGGAAAGCGATCTCGTCGTGCGCGCGGCCAACCTGCTGAAAGCACACACCGGCACCGCGTCCGGCGTCGACATCGAGATCGACAAGTGTCTGCCGATGGGGGCCGGCCTCGGCGGCGGCAGCTCCGACGCGGCGACGACGCTGCTCGCGCTGAACCGCCTGTGGCAACTCGACCTGCCGCGCGCGGCGCTCCAGTCGCTCGCGGTAAAACTCGGCGCAGACGTTCCGTTTTTTATTTTTGGAAAAAATGCGTTCGCAGAGGGTATCGGAGAGGAATTAGCTGAGGTAGAATTGCCGACTCGCTGGTTCCTGGTTGTGACGCCACGCGTTCATGTCCCGACCGCTGAAATATTTTCAGATGAGTTGTTGACAAGAAATTCGAAGCCCGTCACAATTGCTGACTTTCTTGCACAGCAAAACAGCGATGCGGGATGGCCAGACAGCTTCGGCCGGAACGATATGCAGCAAGTTGTGACAAGTAAGTACGCGGAAGTTGCGCAGGTGGTCAAATGGTTGTATGATGTGACCCCCGCGAGGATGACCGGCTCCGGAGCAAGCGTGTTTGCGGCGTTCCGCAACAAACACGAGGCAGAAGCGGCGAAAGCCAGGCTGCCCGCCGGTTGGAACGGTGCAGTTGCCGAGAGCCTGAACGAGCATCCGCTCTTCGCTTTCGCGTCATGAAGTTTTACTTTGCCGGACGGCCTACACAAGTCCGGTGGAGTTATCAGTTAAGTGTAGGGGAGTCGCCAAGTTGGTCAAGGCACCGGATTTTGATTCCGGCATGCGAGGGTTCGAGTCCTTCCTCCCCTGCCAAATATTTTCCCGCATTTCCCGCCCAAGCCTGAAGCAGGTGCACGATGAGCAGCCATGACGGCCTGATGGTTTTTACTGGCAACGCGAATCCCGCGCTCGCCCAGGAAGTCGTCAACATTCTTGGAATCCCCCTCGGCAAAGCGATGGTCAGCCGTTTCTCCGACGGCGAGATCCAGGTCGAGATCCAGGAAAACGTGCGTGGCAAGGACGTCTTCGTCCTGCAATCCACGTGCGCGCCGACGAACGACAACCTGATGGAACTGATGATCATGGTCGATGCGCTCAAGCGCGCATCCGCCGGCCGGATCACTGCTGCCATCCCCTACTTCGGCTACGCCCGCCAGGACCGCCGCCCGCGTTCGGCGCGGGTCGCGATCTCGGCGAAGGTCGTCGCGAACATGCTGGAAATCGCCGGCGTCGAGCGGATCATCACGATGGATCTGCACGCCGACCAGATTCAGGGCTTCTTCGACATCCCGGTCGACAACATCTACGCAACGCCGATCCTGCTGGGCGACCTGCGCAAGCAGAACTACTCGGATCTGCTCGTCGTGTCGCCGGACGTCGGCGGCGTGGTGCGTGCCCGGGCACTTGCGAAGCAGCTCAACTGCGATCTCGCGATCATCGACAAGCGTCGTCCGAAGGCGAACATCGCCGAAGTGATGAACATCATCGGTGAAGTCGAAGGCCGCACCTGCGTGATCATGGACGACATGGTCGATACGGCCGGCACGCTCTGCAAGGCCGCGCAAGTGCTGAAGGACCGCGGTGCGAAGCAGGTGTTCGCCTATGCGACGCACCCCGTGCTGTCGGGCGGCGCCGCAGATCGCATCGCCGCATCGGCGCTCGACGAGCTGGTCGTCACCGATACGATCCCGCTGTCGGCCGAATCGCTGGCATGCTCGAAGGTCCGCTCGCTGACGAGCGCGAGCCTGCTGGCCGAGACGTTCTCGCGGATCCGTCGCGGCGACTCGGTGATGTCGCTGTTCGCGGAATCCTGATCGCGAATCGACACGACAAAGTATTCGCAGAAAGCGAAGCGGCAACGCTTCGCTTTTTGCACAATCGGACGGGATAGACGAAACCCCGGCCGTTTCATCGGGGGCCGCCGTTTGACGGCCCCGTTTTACTGCCTGGTCGCGGGCAGCCATTGGAGAATCACATGAAAGTCGTCGCTTTCGAGCGCCAACAGCAAGGTACGGGTGCGAGCCGCCGCCTGCGCAATTCGGGTAAGACCACGGGTATCGTCTACGGTGGCGAAGCTGCCCCGCAAAAGGTCGAACTCGATCACAACGCCCTGTGGCACGCCCTGAAGAAGGAAGCCTTCCACTCGTCGATCCTCGAGCTCGAAGTGGCCGGCCAGACGCAACAGGTTCTGCTGCGCGACGTGCAATACCACCCGTTCAAGCAACTGGTGCTGCACGTGGACTTCCAGCGCGTTGACGCGAAGAAGAAGCTGCACACGAAGGTGCCGCTGCACTTCCTGAACGCTGAAGTCAGCCCGGCCGTGAAGCTGTCGAGCGCGATCGTTTCGCACGTCGCGACCGAAGTCGAAGTCGAGTGCCTGCCGGCCGACCTGCCGGAATTCCTCGAAGTCGATCTGTCGAAGCTCGAAGCCGGTCAGTCGATCCACGTGAAGGACATCGCACTGCCGAAGGGCGTTGCGCTGATCGCGCACATCGACGTGGAAAACCCGGTCGTCGCGTCAGCAACGATCCCGGCTGGCGCCGTGTCGGACGCTGCAGAAGGCGAAACGCCGGCTGCCTAAGCGGCTGCCCACGCGCCCAATCGATCCGTTTCACGAAACGGTCGACGCAACCCGCCGCGGCTTGCCCGGCGGGTTTTTCTTTTTCTGCGCCCAGGCGGCCCGCGCCGCCTTCGAAACGTCATGATCAAACTGATCGTCGGCCTCGGCAATCCCGGGGCGGAATACACCGCGACGCGCCACAATGCCGGCTTCTGGCTGATCGACCAGCTCGCCCGCGAAGCAGGCGCGACGCTGCGCGACGAGCGCCGCTTCCACGGCTTCTACGCGAAAGCGCGCCTGCACGGCGAGGAAGTCCACCTGCTCGAACCGCAGACCTACATGAACCGCTCCGGCCAGTCGGTCGTCGCGCTCGCGCAATTCTTCAAGATCCTGCCTGACCAGATCCTCGTCGCGCACGACGAGCTCGACCTGCCGCCCGGCACCGTGAAGCTGAAGCTCGGCGGCGGCAGTGGCGGCCACAACGGCCTCAAGGACATCTCCGCGCACCTGTCGTCGCAGCACTACTGGCGGCTGCGGATCGGCATCGGCCATCCGCGCGACCTGATTCCGGAAAGCGCGCGCGCCGGCGCGAAGCCCGATGTCGCGAACTTCGTGCTGAAGCCGCCGCGTCGCGAGGAACAGGAGGTGATCGACGCGTCGATCGAACGCGCGCTCGCCGTGATGCCGATGGTCGTCAAGGGCGAACTCGACCGCGCGACGATGCAATTGCATCGCAACTGACCGCGCATCGCACCGGCACGGTGCAACGGACCGTCCGGCCTCGCCGGGCGGCACCGCCCTTCCCACGGTAACGCGCACATGCGGTAATCTGGTCGTTTTGCCCGACAGGAGCCAAGCGGTGAGCCGTTACTGGAGCGATGTCGTTCAGCAACTCGTGCCTTACGTGCCGGGCGAGCAGCCCGCGCTCGCGCACCCCGTCAAGCTGAACACCAACGAGAATCCCTATCCGCCGTCACCGCGCGTCGTCGCGGCGATCGCACGCGAACTCGGCGAGACCGGCGACACGCTGCGCCGCTATCCCGACCCGGTCGCGCGCGCCCTGCGCGAGACGGTCGCGGCCCATCACCGCATCAGGCCCGAGCAGGTATTCGCCGGCAACGGCTCCGACGAGGTGCTCGCGCACGCGTTCCAGGCGCTGCTCAAGCACGACCGGCCGCTGCGCTTTCCCGACATCACGTACAGCTTCTATCCGACCTATGCGCGCCTGTACGGCGTGGAGACCACGGTCGTGCCGCTCGCGGACGACTTCTCGATCCGCGTCGACGACTATCTCGACGACGCCGGCGGCGTGCTGTTTCCGAACCCGAATGCGCCGACCGGGCGCGCGCTGCCGCTCGCCGACGTCGAGCAGATTGCGGCCGCGAATCCGTCGTCGGTCGTCGTGATCGACGAGGCATACGTCGATTTCGGTGCCCAGTCCGCGATTACGCTGATCGACCGCCATCCGAACCTGCTCGTCGTGCACACGACGTCGAAGGCGCGCTCGCTCGCCGGCATGCGCGTCGGCTTCGCGTTCGGCGATGCGGCGCTGATCGACGCGCTGAACCGCGTGAAGGACAGCTTCAACTCCTATCCGCTCGACCGGCTCGCGCAGGTCGCCGCGCAGGCCGCGTACGAGGACACCGACTATTTCGGCGCGACCTGCCGGCGCGTGATCGACAGCCGGACGCGGCTCACGCACGCGCTCGACGCGCTCGGCTTCGACGTCGTGCCGTCGGCCGCGAATTTCGTGTTCGCGCGCCATCCGGCGCACGATGCGGGCGCGATTGCGGCAAAGCTGAAGGAACGGGAAATTTTCGTGCGGCACTTCCGGCTGCCGCGGATCGACCAGCACCTGCGCATCACCGTCGGCACCGACGCCGAATGCGATGCGCTCGTCACGGCGCTGCGCGAGCTGCTTGGCTGAACCGGAACCGGCGCCGGGCGGCGCCGCTCGGGAATCGTGATGCGCGCGCCGCCTGGCTGGCGCGTGCGTCACGACATGTCACGACGCGTCGTCGCCCTTCACGGCGATCAACGCGTGATACTTCTCCATCAATTGCTCGTGCGATTCGTCATGCTGCGGATCGCGCGGGATGCATTCGACCGGACACACCTGCTGGCACTGCGGTTCGTCGAAATGGCCGACGCACTCGGTGCACTTGTTCGGGTCGATCACGTAGATGTCCGGGCCCATCGAAATCGCGCCGTTCGGGCACTCGGGCTCGCACACGTCGCAATTGATGCACTCGTCGGTAATCATCAAAGCCATACTGATCTCACTTCTTCAGGCCGGCGGCCGGCTTCGCAACGAAACCGGCCAGCGCCGCGTCACGCGGCAGGGCCTCCCATCGCGGCGACTTTCTCGGTCAACCACTTCTCGACTGACGGAAACACGAACTTGCTGACATCGCCGCCCAACTGTGCGATTTCGCGCACGATCGTCCCCGAGATGAACTGGTACTGGTCGGACGGCGTCATGAACATCGTCTCGACGTCGGGCAACAAATAGCGGTTCATCCCCGCCATCTGGAACTCATATTCGAAATCGGACACGGCGCGCAGGCCGCGCACGATCACGCGCGCGTTGTTGGTGCGGACAAAGTCCTTCAGAAGGCCCGTGAAACTCATCACCTTCACGTTCGGATAATGGCCAAGCACCTCGTTCGCAATCGTCAGACGTTCTTCGAGCGAGAAGAACGGCTTTTTCGCGCGACTGTCGGCGACCCCGACCACCAGCGTATCAAAAATGCTCGACGCACGCCGCACGAGGTCTTCGTGCCCGCGCGTCAGCGGATCGAACGTACCGGGATACACGGCGACTACCATGTCGCTCCTCCTGTCATCACGCAAACGGGATGGCAGCCGTGCCACGCGCACGCCACTGCCGAGATGGGCATGCGTCGCCTTTGCGGCGCGCCGCCTCGTATGGAACGCGCATTATTCATCATTTTCGCGCCGCAGCAAATGATAGTGAACCGCACCGGCCTTGCCGTGCTTCACGACCTGCCAGCCCGCGAGCGCGTCGTGCGCGGCCGGGTCGAGTTCCGCCCCCGTCTCGACGTACAGCGCGCCGCCTGCCGCGACGAGCGGCGCCGCCAGCGCGATCGCGCGCTCGAGCACGGCCGTATCGCCGAACGGCGGATCGAGAAACACGACGTCGAACGCGCCCGGCGAGAGCCCGGCTGCGAGCCGCAGCGCGTCGGCCTCCGCGACCTCGACCGAGCGAGCGCCAAGCTTGTCCTTGATCGCGCGCAGTTGCTGCGCAGCGCGCGGATGGCGCTCGACCATCACGACGCTCGCCGCGCCGCGCGACGCGGCTTCGAAGCCCAGCGCGCCGGTGCCCGCGAACAGGTCGAGGCAGCGCCGGCGTTCGAGATCCTGGCCGAGCCAGTTGAACAGCGTCTCGCGCACGCGATCGGGCGTCGGCCGCAGGCCGTCGAGATCGAGCACCGCGAGCGGCGTGCGTTTCCAGTCGCCGCCGATGATGCGGATCGTGTGCGGCTTGCCGCGGCCGGGAGTGGCCGCCGGGCGGCCGGAAGAGGAACGGGACATACGGAATATCGACAACGGAGGGACCGGGCGCGCGCAGGGGCGCACCGCCAAACAGGCGCACGTTACCACAGCGGCGGCGCACACTGACGCGAGCGCCACGCCGCACTGATAAAATGCACGGTTTCGGCCGCCATGCGCCGCGCCCGCGCGAATGCAGAACGGCCCCTCCGGCGCCCCGCCCCTGGGCGGCGGCCCGCCCTCTTCCCGACGTCAGACCATGTTCAGCTTCTTCAAACGATTCAAGAAAACGCAGGAGCCCGATCCGGCGGAATCGCAATCGGCCGACGCGTCGCAGCCGGACGCGTTGTCCGATGCGCCCGCGGTCGAGGCACCGCCCGCGGTCGAAGTACCGCAGGCCCCCGCACAACCGGCCGCGCCGACCGTCGTGATGACGGTCACGCCCACCAACGACGGCCGCGACGAAGTCGTCGAGACGGTCGAAATCGTCCCGCCGCCGATGCAGGACGCATCCGCGAAGAAATCGTGGCTCGCGCGCCTGAAAACGGGGCTCTCCAAGACGGGCTCGAGCATCACCGGCGTATTCGTCAACACGAAGATCGACGAGGATCTGTACGAGGAGCTCGAAACCGCGCTGCTGATGTCCGACGCGGGCGTCGACGCGACCGAGTACCTGCTCGGCGCGCTGCGCGAAAAAGTGCGCACGGGCCGGCTGACCGACCCGCAGCAGGTGAAGGATGCGCTGCACGACCTGCTCGTCGAACTGCTGAAGCCGCTCGAGAAATCGCTGATGCTCGGCCGCGCGCAGCCGCTCGTGATGATGATCACCGGCGTGAACGGCGCGGGCAAGACGACCAGCATCGGCAAGCTCGCGAAGCATCTGCAAAGCTTCGACCAGTCGGTGCTGCTGGCCGCGGGCGATACGTTCCGCGCAGCCGCGCGCGAACAGCTGGCGATCTGGGGCGAGCGCAACAACGTGACGGTCGTGCAGCAGGAAAGCGGCGATCCGGCCGCGGTGATCTTCGACGCGGTCAGCGCCGCGCGCGCGCGCAAGATCGACGTGATGATGGCCGACACGGCCGGCCGCCTGCCGACGCAGCTCCACCTGATGGAAGAGCTGAGGAAGGTAAAGCGCGTGATCTCGAAGGCGCACGACGGCGCGCCGCACGAAGTGCTGCTGGTGATCGACGCGAACACCGGCCAGAACGCGCTCACGCAGGTGAAGGCATTCGACGACTCGCTCGGCCTCACGGGCCTCATCGTCACGAAGCTCGACGGCACCGCGAAGGGCGGGATTCTCGCCGCGATCGCGCGGCAACGCCCGGTGCCCGTCTACTTCATCGGCGTCGGCGAGAAGGTCGAGGACCTGCAGCCGTTCAGCGCCGAGGAATTCGCGGACGCACTGCTCGGCTGAACGCCGCCGGCACGCATCGCACAGGGCGCCTTCGGGCGCCCTTTTTCATGCGCGCCCGGCCGGGCGCGCCGCACTCACTCGGCGTCGGGCTGCGCGCCGGGCTCGGCCGCCTTGAAGGCGTCGAGCGTCGCTGCGTGGTCGACGATCCGCTGGATCGTCGGATAGCGCGTCGTGTCGATCGAGAAGCGGTTCGCGTTGAACACCTGCGGCACGAGGCACACGTCGGCGAGCGTCGGCGTGTCGCCGAAGCACAGCTTGCCGGTGCGCGGATCGCTCGCGAGACGCGTCTCGAGCGATTCGAAGCCCGCCTCGATCCAGTGCCGGTACCACGCGTTCTTCGCCTCCTCGGGCACCTGCAGCGTGTGCTTCAGGTACTTCAGCACGCGCAGGTTGTTGAGCGGATGGATTTCGCACGCGATCTGCAGCGCGACCGCGCGCACATACGCGCGATCGACCGGCTGCTTCGGCAGCAGCGCGGGCTCGGGATGGGTTTCCTCGAGATATTCGATGATCGCGAGCGACTGCTGCAGGGTCGCATCGCCGTCGGTCAGCGTCGGCACGACCGCATCCGGATTCAGCGCGCGGTATTCGTCTTTCAGTTGCTCGCCGCCGTTGCGCAGCATGTGCACGGGGACATAGTCGAACGGCAACTGCTTCAGGTTCAGGGCGATCCGCACGCGGTACGACGCGGAACTGCGGAAATAGCTGTAGAGCTTCATGGGTGTCTCTCGTGATCGTATTCGGCCGGCAACGGCACCGGCGCGGTGCAGCCGGCGCGCACCGCCGTGAATCAGAGTGTAGCGCGGCGCGATGTGCGGCAGCGCTTGCACCGGCCGCGCCCGTGCGATACTCGGGGCATTCCTCACCGCTCACCGCGCGACCCGATGCCGGCCGCCCGCCCCACGCCCCGATGACCGCTTCCCACGATCCCGCAGCCGTTCCGTTCCCTTGCGCCCGCTTCATCAAGGAAATCGGCCGTGGCCCGCACGGCGCGCGCGCGCTGTCCGCCGAGGACACGTTCGAACTCTATCGCGCGATGCTCGACGCGCGCGTGTCGGACGTCGAACTCGGCGCGATCCTGATCGCCTATCGGCTGAAGGGCGAAACCGCCGACGAACTGGCCGCGATGCTTGCCGCCGCGCAGGCGTCGTTCGAGCCCGTGCACGTGCAGGACGCCGCATTCCGTCCCGTGTCGATCCCGAGCTACAACGGCGCGCGCAAGCAACCGAACCTCGTGCCGCTGCTCGCGCTGCTGCTCGCTCGCGAAGGCGTGCCGGTGCTCGTGCACGGCGTAGAGCGCGATCCGGGCCGCGTGACGAGCGCGGAGATCTTCTCGGCGCTGTCGCTCGCGCCGTCGACGTCGCACGATGCGATCGAGGACACGCTCGCCGAGCGCCGCGTCGCGTTCGCGCCGATCGAAGCGCTGGCGCCGCGCATCGCGCATCTGCTGTCGATGCGCAGCGTGCTCGGCGTGCGCAACTCGACGCACACGCTCGTGAAGATCCTGCAGCCGTTCGCGCCGGCCGGCCTGCGGCTCGTCAACTACACGCATCCGCCGTACCGGGACAGCCTCGCGCAGTTGTTCCGCGACCATCCGGACGCCGCGCCTGGCGGCGCGCTGCTCGCGCGCGGCACCGAAGGCGAGGCCGTCGCCGACACGCGGCGCCAGGTGCAGGTCGACTGGCTGCACGACGGCGTGTGCGACACGCTGATCGAGGCCGAACGCTCATCGACCGATACGCCGCCCGTCACACTGCCCGAATCGCGCGATGCGGCGACCACGGCTGCGTGGACGGACGCCGTGTTGCGCGGCGAGGTGCCGGTGCCCGACACGGTCGCGCGGCAGGTCGGAACGATCGTGCAGATCGCCCGCATCGCGCGCTGACGGCGCAGCGGCGGCCCGCCCCCGCGCCACGACCATTTGACACGCGCCCGCATCCTGGCATAGAGTTGCCGTCATGCGTTCCTTTCCGAACACCCTCCGAATTACCTCCGGCCGCCTAGCGCGGCCGCTATCGCTACGACTAGCCTAAGGCTGTCGTAGCGCCGTGTGCTGTCCGCACGGTCCCTCCCAGCAGTTCCTCGCAGTACCCCTCTCGCAGTTTTTACAACCCGAAGTCGTCAGCATTCGTCCGTCTATCCGTCGGTCGATTCGCGAAGATCATCCGCATCCGCAGCGCGATCGCGCGCCACGGTGCGAGGCAGCGCCAACCGTCGCCCATGCCGCCCGTCTTCGCTCACGACTTGAGACCCGAGGTCCAGAAGATGAAGCGCAATCCGCAAGACAAGTACCGTCCGTTCGAGCCCGTCCGCATCAACGGCCGCCGCTGGCCGACCCGCACCATCGAGCGCGCGCCCGTCTGGATGAGCACCGACCTGCGCGACGGCAACCAGTCGCTGATCGAGCCGATGAGCATCGAGCAGAAGCTCGAGTTCTTCGAGATGCTGGTCGCGATCGGTTTCAAGGAGATCGAAGTCGGTTTTCCGTCGGCGTCGCAAACCGACTTCGATTTCGTCCGCAAGCTGATCGACGACAAGCGCATCCCCGACGACGTGACGATCGAGGTGCTCGTGCAGTCGCGCGAAGACCTGATCACACGCACGTTCGACGCGCTCGACGGCGTGCCGCGCGCGATCGTGCACCTGTACAACGCGGTCTGCCCGTCGTTCCGCCGCATCGTGTTCGGGATGTCGAAGAACGACGTGAAGGCGCTCGCGGTCGACGGCACGCGCATCGTCAAGGAGCACGCCGCCGCGCGCCCCGACACGCACTGGACCTTCCAGTACTCGCCGGAAACCTTCAGCATGACCGAGCTGACTTTCGCGCGCGAGATCTGCGACGCGGTCGCGCAGACCTGGCGGCCGACCCGCGACCACAAGATGATCGTCAACCTGCCGGCCACCGTCGAAGCCGCGAGCCCGAACGTGTTCGCCGACCAGATCGAATGGATGGACCGCAACCTCGCGTATCGCGACAGCATCGTGCTGTCCGTGCATCCGCACAACGATCGCGGCACCGCGGTCGCGGCGGCCGAACTCGCGCTGCTCGCGGGCGCCGACCGCATCGAGGGCTGCCTGTTCGGCAACGGCGAGCGCACGGGCAACGTCGATCTCGTCACGCTCGCGCTGAACCTCTACACGCAGGGCATCGACCCGGGCCTCGATTTCTCCGACATCGACGCGGTGCGCCGCGTCGTCGAACGCTGCAACCAGATTCCCGTGCATCCGCGCCATCCTTACGCGGGCGACCTCGTGTTCACCGCGTTTTCGGGCTCGCACCAGGACGCGATCCGCAAGGGCTTCGCGCAGCAGCGCCCCGACGCGATCTGGGAGGTGCCGTACCTGCCGATCGACCCGGCCGACCTCGGCCGCAGCTATGACGCGGTGATCCGCGTGAACAGCCAGTCCGGCAAGGGCGGCGCGACGTTCCTGCTCGAACGCGGGATGGGCTTCACGCCGACGCGCCGCGTGCAGATCGAATTCAGCCACGCGGTGCAGACGCTCGCCGACGCGTCCGGCGAGGAAGTGACGGGCGACGCGATCTGTGCGCTGTTCGCCCGCGAATTCTTCGAGACCGACGGCCCGGCTGCGCGCCATGGCAGCGGCGCGCGCTGGCAGAATCGCGAGATCGCGGCGGCGCCCGCGGCCGACGCGGCCGACGCGGCGCCCGAGGACGCCGTGCGGCGTTTGGCCGCGGCATTCGCGGCGGCGGCCGGCACCGCGATCGACGTCGCGTCGTGCGAACACGCGCGCACGACGGACGGCCGGATCGCGGTATCGGTCGGCTGCCGGGTCGGCGATGCGCCGCTGCGACATGGTGTCGGCCTGCACGCCGATGCGGCCGGCGCCGCGCTCGACGCGGTCGTCAGCGCGATCAACCGCTCGGCGTGGCACTGCACGGACCGACGCGCGGCGGCCTGACTCCCAGGCCTGGATTCAGGGTTCAAACGTCAGCGAGCGGGGCGTGACCGCCCGTGCGCCGCGCGATCCGCGCCGCACGAGGCAGCAAAAAGCGGCCCGGAAGGCCGCTTCGGTCGGGACATGAAAAGGAGCGCCACGCGCGCTCATGTCTCGGTCGCGCACCGCGTCGCCTGCCATGCGAGCAGGCACCAGCGGCCCTGCTCCCGGGTGTGGACTGACGTATAGGCAATCGGGAAGACCAGACCGCCGTTGTTCGCTTCCATCTCGATCAACGCGCGCCCGGTGACGACGCAGGTTTCGTCGCCGACGGGCAGCACGTCCTGCGACTGGATTTCGATCTGGCGATAGCGGCGGCGGCCGGCGACGATGGCGTCGATGAACTGCTGCTTGGTTTCACGTTTGCCGTTGGTGTGCACGAAGAACACGTTGCCCGACAGCAACGCGTCGAGCGCCTCGCCGTCCCCGTCCACCATCGCCCGGAACCGATCGCGCTCGAGCGCGCGGATCGCATCGATCACCTTCGCCATCGCCTGACTCCTCGGCAACGCACACGCCGTGCGCCGGCGTGCGGATCAGAAGTTGTACTGCACGTAGAACTGGTGGAAATTTATACCAGGATTCGGCTCTTTGATACCCGCGTTAGACACATGTTGAAAACGGTAACCGACCTGATACTGTTGCCGTTCTCCGAACTGTGCGCCAACGCCGACGACATCCGCGAACTGGAACGACGTCCCCAGCGAAAGATGGTCGGAGATCGTCGGGGAAGTCAGGAACCGGATGCCTGCGCCGGCCTCGATGAACGGGCGCACCTGGCCCGCGCTCTTGATGAAGCGAAACATCGGCGTCGCGCCGATCTCGCCGAGACTGCCGTGAACATTGCCGCCCGTGTGCCAGTAGCCGACGTGGCCTTCCATCACGAACGCGAAGTGCCAGCCGCCGATTTCCCACCAGTTCCAGCCCGGATCCCACACCACGCCGAGATCGGCCTTGTCGATCCCGTGACGATCCGAAAATCCGCCGCCCGCCTGGATCCCCCATCGATCCGCGAATGCCGCACCCGATCCGCCCAGAAGAGACGCCGCCAGCATCGCATGCAGCGCAAGCCGGCTGCGGGGCCGGCGATTCTTCTTATCGTTCATCTGACACTCCAACTTTGTGGGTTGAATGGGGCCTGCCGCGACAGCCGGGCCCGAGCGAACTGAATGGTATGGTAAAGGACTTTTCTGATCGGCATCGCGAAGCGAAATGGCTTGCTTCCAAATCGACAAAAATCGAAATCGTCTACTGATTCCCATCAGAAACAACGGTTTACGGAACTTCGCTTCGCCGCCTTGGTCGCAGATTAGACTATCGACTCGAGAAGTTCGATAGAAAACCCGGGAACTCCGATGCCCACGCCCGCTCTAAGGAATTAGCACTCAGTTTGCGGGAGTGCTAAGATTGCCCACGAAATCTCATCCGAGACCGGGGGCTTGTCCCTGATTCCAAAGGAGTTTTTTAGTGAGCAACGCCCTGACCCTCCCGAACATCCTGAGCCCGACGCCGGCCAAGGCCGAATCGGCAGGCTCGCTGGCGCTCGCAGCTCAATCGATGTTGCCGGGCCAGCTTGGCAACATCGACGCGTATATCCAGGCCGTCAATCGCATTCCGCTGCTGACGGCCGAAGAGGAACGCCAGTACGCAACCGAATTCCGCGAAGACAACAACCTCGACTCGGCACGCCGCCTCGTGCTGTCGCACCTGCGGCTCGTCGTGTCGATCGCGCGCAACTATCTCGGCTACGGCCTGCCGCATGGCGACCTGATCCAGGAAGGCAACATCGGCCTGATGAAAGCCGTGAAGCGCTTCGATCCGGCCCAGAACGTGCGTCTCGTGTCGTACGCGATCCACTGGATCAAGGCCGAGATTCACGAGTACATCCTGCGCAACTGGCGCATGGTGAAGGTCGCGACGACGAAGGCGCAGCGCAAGCTGTTCTTCAACCTGCGCAGCCACAAGAAGACCATGCAGGCGATGACGCCCGAGGAAATCGACGGCCTCGCGCAAGAGCTCAACGTCAAGCGCGAAGACGTAAGCGAGATGGAAACGCGCCTGTCGGGCGGCGACATCGCGCTCGAAGGGCAGGTGGAAGACGGCGAGGAGTCGTACGCGCCGATCGCCTACCTGGCCGACTCGCACAACGAGCCGACCGCCGTGCTCGCCGCGCGTCAGCGCGACACGCTGCAGACGGACGGCATCGCGCAGGCGCTCGACGCGCTCGACGCGCGCAGCCGCCGCATCATCGAGGCGCGCTGGCTGCACGTCGACGACGACGGCTCGGGCGGCTCGACGCTGCACGATCTCGCCGCCGAGTTCGGCGTGTCGGCGGAACGCATCCGCCAGATCGAGGCGAGCGCAATGAAAAAAATGCGCACCGCCCTCGCCGAATACGCATAAATCCTGACGATTTAGAGCGCCTCATCGAAAACCGCTGCCCACCGGCAGCGGTTTTTTTTCGTCTGTCCTTTTCGCCTGCTTTTCACCCGCTTCTTCGTTCGTTTCTGCGCCGATTAATCGACCCGATTCATCAGGTATTACGCGGTTTGCGGTCCCCTTCCGCATAACCTTGATCTGCCTCAAGTTTTGGCCCGCGTTTCGCGACGGTCTGCCGCAGCGCAGCACTCGGCATCGGAAAGCCGTCCTTTTAAAATTCGCATGTCAGCCGCAAAAGGATTAAAACAGCTTAACGGCCGTCATAAATCCGACGTAAAGTCGCCCCAAAACCGACCTAAATCGATTCAGGATAATCGCCTTGATCTCGATCAATAAAGAGCCTGCGCCGCCGCCTCCCCCGCGGCCAGCCGGCACGATCGGCTGGCGCGCGCGCATCGCCGCGTGGGCACGCGGACCGACCCTCGCCCGCGACATCACCCTGGTGCTGATCGTCAAGCTGATCCTCCTGATGTCGCTCAAATACGCATTCTTTAATCATCCGCAGGCCGAGCACATGTCGCTGCCGCCTGCCGCCGTCGCCGAGAAGCTGCTCTCGGTGCCGGCGCCTGCATCTACCGAGGGAGACCACCATGATAAGTAGTGAAGTCGTCGATCTGTCACGTCTGCAGTTCGGCATCACGGCGCTCTACCACTTCCTGTTCGTTCCATTGACGCTCGGCCTGTCCTGGCTGCTCGTCATCATGGAAGCCGTCTACGTGATGACCGGCAAGCAGGTCTACAAGGACATGACCCAGTTCTGGGGCAAGCTGTTCGGGATCAACTTCGCGATGGGCGTGACGACCGGCATCACGCTCGAATTCCAGTTCGGCACCAACTGGTCGTACTACTCGCACTATGTCGGCGACATCTTCGGCGTGCCGCTCGCGGTCGAAGGCCTGATGGCGTTCTTCCTCGAATCGACGTTCGTCGGCCTGTTCTTCTTCGGCTGGAACCGCCTGTCGAAGGTCAAGCACCTGATGGTCACGTTCCTCGTCGCGCTCGGCTCGAACCTGTCCGCGCTGTGGATCCTCGTCGCGAACGGCTGGATGAACAACCCGGTCGGCGCCGAGTTCAACTACCAGACGATGCGCATGGAGATGACGAGCCTGTTCGACGTGCTGTTCAACCCGGTCGCCCAGGTGAAGTTCGTGCACACGGTGTCGGCCGGCTACGTGTCGGCCGCGATGTTCGTGCTCGGCGTGTCGTCGTGGTACCTGCTGAAGAAGCGCGACGTCGACTTCGCGCTGCGTTCGTTCGCGGTCGCGGCCGGCTTCGGCCTCGCGGCGACGCTCTGCGTGATCGTGCTCGGCGACGAATCGGGCTATACGACCGGCGAAGTGCAGAAGATGAAGCTCGCCGCGATCGAATCCGAATGGGAAACGCAGCCGGCGCCCGCGTCGTTCACGCTGATCGGCATTCCGAACCAGGAAGAACAGCGCACCGACTACGCGATCAAGATCCCGTATGCGCTCGGCCTGATCGCGACGCGCTCGATCGACGAACCGGTGATCGGCCTGCGCGATCTCGCCAAGCACAGCGAGGAGCACATCCAGAGCGGGATGGTCGCGTACGGCGCGCTGCAGAAGATCAAGGAAGGCGACACGAGCGCCGCGACGCGCGAACTGTTCGACCAGCACAAGCAGTATCTCGGCTACGGGCTGATGCTCAAGCAGTTCACGCCGAACGTGGTCGATGCGACGCCCGAGCAGATCAAGGCCGCCGCGAAGAAGACGATCCCGCCGGTCGCGCCCGTGTTCTTCTCGTTCCGGATCATGGTGTTCCTCGGCCTCCTGTTCGTTGCGACGTTCATTGCCGCGTTCTGGTTCTGCGCGCGCCGCGAACTGCTGCAGGACAATCGCCGCTGGTTCCTGCGCTACGCGGTGTGGGCGATCCCGCTGCCGTGGATCGCGATCGAATTCGGCTGGATCGTCGCCGAGCTCGGCCGCCAGCCGTGGACGATCGCGGGCGTGCTGCCGACGCACCTGTCCGCGTCGAGCCTGACGCCGACCGACCTGTACCTGAGTCTCGCGGGCTTCATCCTGTTCTATACCGTGCTGTTCGTCATCGAGATCAAGCTGATGTTCAAGTACGCGCGCCTCGGCCCGTCGTCGCTGCATACCGGCCGCTATCACCACGAACTCGCGGCCGCCAGCGAGAGCGCCCCGGCCTGAGCACGCACCCGAAACGGAACAAGGAATCGCTATGGACTATGCAACTCTCAAGCTGATCTGGTGGCTGCTCGTCGGCGTGCTGCTGATCGGCTTCGCCGTCACCGACGGCTTCGACATGGGCGCGACCGCGCTGCTGCCGTTCCTCGGCAAGACCGACGACGAGCGCCGCATCATCGTCAATACCGTCGGCGCGACATGGGAAGGCAACCAGGTGTGGCTGATCACGGCCGGCGGCGCGATGTTCGCCGCCTGGCCGCTCGTCTACGCGGCGTCGTTCTCGGGCTTCTACTTCGCGATGCTGCTCGTGCTGTTCGCGCTGTTCTTCCGGCCGGTGGGCTTCGACTACCGCAGCAAGCGGCCTGACCCGCGCTGGCGCGCGGGCTGGGACTGGGGCCTGTTCGTCGGCGGCTTCGTGCCAGCGCTCGTGTTCGGCGTCGCGTTCGGCAACCTGCTGCAAGGCGTGCCGTTCAAGTTCGACAGCGACCTGCGCGTGACCTACTACGGCAGCTTCTGGGCGCTGCTGAACCCGTTCGCGCTGCTGTGCGGGCTCGTCAGCCTCACGATGCTCGTCGCGCACGGCGCCGCGTTCATCAAGATGAAGACCGACGGCGTGATCGCACGCCGTGCATCGATCGCGCTGCGCGTGTCGGCGTTCCTCGCGGTCGCGCTGTTCGTGCTGGCCGGCGTGCTGATCGCGTCGACTATCGGCGGCTTCCACATCACGAGCGCCGCGGCGACCGACACGGTCGCGAACCCGCTGCTCAAGGACGTCGCCGCCGGCTCGGGCCTGTGGCTCGCGAACTACAGCGAATATCCGTGGACGATCGCGGCGCCCGTCCTCGGGATCGCGGGCGGCCTGCTCGCACTGCTGCTCGCCGGCTCGAAGCAGGAGAAGACGGCGTTCTTCTGCACGGGCCTGATGATCGTCGGCGTGATCCTGACCGCGGGCTTCTCGATGTTCCCGTTCATCATGCCGTCGTCGCTCGACCCTCGCAGCAGCCTGACCGTGTGGGATTCGACATCGAGCCAGAAGACGCTGCAGGTGATGCTGTTCGCGGTGATCGTGTTCCTGCCGATCATCCTGATCTACACGAGCTGGGTGTATCGCGTGATGCGCGGCAAGGTCACGCGCCAGTCGCTCGAAGAGAACAAGCACTCGATGTATTGAACCGGGCCGGGGCGCGCAGGCGCCCCCGTCCACCGTTTCGCAAGGAGTCGGATCATGTGGTATTTCAGCTGGATTCTCGGTATCGGCGTCGCGCTGTCGTTCGGCATCGTCAATGTGATGTGGCTCGAAGCGCGGCAGAAGACGCAGGAAGCGCGCGTGCGCCACGACTGACGCGCGCGGCCGATCACGCCGCCGCCGTCCGGAAAGAACCTCGCTTCGCGCGAGGTTTTTTTTCGCCCCGGCCGGCCGGACAGGCCCGGCGCGCCGATGCCAATTTAGCGCCAGATTGATACCACTTGAATACCAATAAAAGGTTTCATAAGATCTTTGGACACGGCCGCTGACAGGCCGAATCCATCTGGGTGGGGGAGACATGCGAATCCCGTATGTGGCGCGCGCCTGCGCGCCGTATCGCTGTCCGTGTGCGGCGGCGGCCGGTTGCCGTGCGGCGGCGCCCGACGTCGCCATCGCGCGAGGCCGGCCGAACGCAATCGGCTACGACCGCCTCGTCGCGGCGGTTGCCGCGCGCCGCCGATGAGCACGCGTACGCCACCACGCCGATCCGATCGGCACGCGTGCCCGCCTCCCGATCCGTAACGCACGCCCCGCGTGCCGAATGCGCGCGGTGCGGCCGCATCGCCCCGTGCGCGGGTATCTCCTGCAGCTCCGTTGAAAGCCCCGATCGCAGCGACGTCACCCCACGACGCCGCTACGCCTCCCTTTTTTTCAGGAGTTCGAATGAAACACGCCTTGCCATCCCTCTTTGCCTCCCTGCTGATCGCGGCGCTGTCGCCGGCCGCGATCGGCGCGCAGCCGGCATCGACCGCCGCTGCCGCGACCACCGGCACCGTACCATCGGCCGCGCAACCGGCCAATCTCGCGGCGCTGCTGTCGAACGGCCTCGCATTGCGCGTCGCCGTCGACAACAACCACGCGGCCGCAGCCGGCGTGCCGTGCGCCGATCTCGGCGCCGATGGCGCGGCCTGCGCGACAGGCCGCCTGATCCTGCAGAACCGCGGCCACCAGGTGATCGCCGACGGCGGCTGGAAGCTCTACCTGCACAGCATCCGCCGCCTGCTGCGGATCGACCGCCCGGGCTTCGCGCTGCGGCAGCTCACGGGCGACCTGTACGAACTGACGCCGCAGCCGGGCTCGGTGCGGCTTGCGCCCGGCGAGCGCATCGAACTGCCGTTCGTCGCCGAATACTGGCTGCGGCGCTACAGCGACGTGATTCCGCGCCCGTATGTCGTCGTCGACGGCGCGCCGCCGGCCGTGCTCCGCTACAACGACACCGACGACGAGCTTCGCTACGTCGAATCGCTGCCGGCCGACGCGCAGAACAACTCGACCGGCAATGCGCCGCCCGTGGCCGCACGGCCCGACGCGAGCCGCGCGCTGCCGAGCGTGAAGCGCGAACAGCCGCTGCCCGGCACGCTCGACCTGCGCGGTGTCGAACTCGCGCTGGCGGACCTGCCGGACACGCAGGTCGCGGCGCTGCGCGAGCGCGCGACGACACTCGGGCTCGACGGCGCGCGCGTGCCGGTCCGCGGCGCCGTCGCGCCGCGCCGGCTGCCGGCCGACATCGCGACGCCGGGCGGCTACCGGCTCGCGATCGGGCCGCGCGGCGTGCTCATCGAAGGCTATGATCGCGCGGGCCTCTATTACGGCGTGCAGACGCTCTTCTCGCTCGCGCCGGCCGGCGGCGGCCCGATCCCGGCGATGCTGGTCGAGGATGCGCCGCGCTTCACGCATCGCGGGATGCACGTCGATCTCGCGCGCAACTTCAAGCACCCGGCGACGCTGCGCCGCCTGATCGACCAGATGAGCGCGTACAAGCTCAACCGCCTGCACCTGCATCTGTCCGACGACGAGGGCTGGCGCATCGAGATTCCCGGCCTGCCCGAGCTGACCGCGATCGGAGGACGCCGCTGCCACGACCCGAGCGAGACGCGCTGCCTGCTGCCGCAGCTCGGCTCCGGCCCCGACAACCGCTCGGGCGGCGGCTACCTGACGCGCGACGACTATGTGGCGCTGGTGCGCTACGCGGCCGCGCATTTCGTCGAGATCATCCCCGAGATCGACATGCCCGCGCACGCACGCGCGGCCGTCGTGACGATGGAGGCGCGCTACCGCCGGCTCCATGCGGCCGGCCGCGAACAGGAAGCGAACGCGTACCGGCTGCTCGATCCGCAGGACACATCGAACCTGCTGACGGTGCAGTTCTACGACCGGCGCAGCGACCTGAACCCGTGCGTGCCGGGCGCGCTCAATTTCGCGTCGAAGGTGATCCGCGAGATCGCGGCGATGCATGCGGACGCGCAGGCGCCGCTGCACATCTGGCACTACGGCGGCGACGAGGCGAAGAACATCCTGCTCGGCGCGGGCTTCCAGCCGCTGAACGGCACCGACCCGAACAAGGGCCGCATCGATCTCGCCGCGCAGGACAAGCCGTGGGCGCGTTCGCCCGCGTGCACGGCGCTGCTCCAGCGCGGCGAGATCAAGTCGATCGACGAGCTGCCGACGCGTTTCGCGAAACAGGTGAGCGCAGCGGTCAACGCGAACGGAATCGACACGATGGCCGCATGGCAGGACGGCATCAAGCATGCGAACGGGCCGCAGGACTTCAGCACGCGCCACGTGATGGTGTCGCTGTGGGACACGATCTTCTGGGGCGCGTCGGACAGCGCGCGCGACCTGAGCGGCAAGGGCTACCTGACGGTGCTGGCGCTGCCCGACTACCTGTACTTCGACTTCCCGTACACGCTCAACCCGCGCGAGCGCGGCTACTACTGGGGCTCGCAGGCAACCGACGAGTACAAGGTGTTCTCGTTCGCGCCCGAGAACCTGCCGCAGAACGCCGAAGTGATGGGCGACCGTGACGGCAACCCGTTCGAGGTAACGGGCACGGGCCCCGCGCCGCGCATCGAAGGCATCCAGGGGCAGGCGTGGGGCGAGGTGATGCGCAACGACACCTTCCTCGAATACATGGCCTATCCGCGGCTGCTCGCGCTCGCCGAGCGCGCGTGGCACCGGGCCGACTGGGAGCTGCCGTACGCGGCTGGCGTGCGCTACAAGCGCGGCGACACGCATCACGTCGACACGGCCGCGCTGCAGCGCGACTGGGCCGGTTTCGCGACGCTGCTCACGCAACGCGAATTGCCGAAGCTCGACCGGGCCGGCATCGGCTACCGGAAGCCGACCTTTACGCTGACGAACCCGTGAACGGCTGGATGGTCGAGCGGTAAGCCATGCGCGATGCGGGGGCACGCATCGCGCAATCGCTCCGCCAAAGAAAAACGGCTTGCGACGCATCGCAAGCCGTTTTCGTTTTGCCGGCCGGCCCGAACCCGCATCGCGGATCCGGCCGGCCCGGTCGCGTCAAGCCGGCTGCGCGGCCGCCCCGCCGCCCGACGGCGGCAGGCGCGCGCCGAGCTGTTCGGCATAACGTGCCGCCGCGTTGCCGCAGACGATGTGGAACGTGTCGAGCGACACCCAGGCGACGTCGAGTGCGCCGAGACGATCGCGATCGACCGCCGCCGGATCGCGCACGACGACGCGCAGGCGCGTGGTCGCGACCGCGTCGAGCGACACGACGTTGGTCGCCCCGCCGAACACCGCGAGCCAGCGGGCCGGCTCCGGATCGAGCGGGCCGGCGGCCGCGCCCGTGACGGGCTGCGCCGCAGCGGCCGTCACCGTCGACGCCGCGCCGGTCGCGCCGCTGCCGATGGCGGTACGCATCTCGTCGGCAATGATGTCGGCCTCGGGCCCGATGATCACCTGCACGCTGTTGCCGCCGCGCTTGAGCACGCCGCGCGCGCCGATCGACTTCAGTTCCGGCTCCGATACCTTTTCCGGATCGACGACGCTCAGACGCAGGCGCGTCGTGCATGCGTCGACGACCGTCAGGTTGCCCGCACCGCCGAGCGCGGCGATGTAGCGTTGCGCGCGCGGCGCAGCCGCGGCAGCGCCCGCAGCCGGCGCGACGAAGCCGCCCGATGCGTACGATTCCGCCGCCGCATCGGCCGATGCCGGCTCGCGGCCCGGCGTTGCCATGTTGAACTTTCGGATGAAGAAGCGGAACAGCCCGTAGTACGCGGCGCCGTACGCAATGCCGAGCGGGATCGCGATCCAGCCCTTCGTCGACAGCCCGTAGTTCAACACGTAGTCGATCGCGCCGGCCGAGAACGTGAAGCCGAGCTTCACGCCGAGGATCTGGCAGATCGCGAGCGACAGCCCCGTCAGCACCGCGTGGATCAGGTACAGCACCGGCGCGAGGAACATGAAGCTGAATTCGATCGGCTCGGTCACGCCGGTCAGGAACGACGTGAGCGCCATCGAGAACAGCAGGCCGCCGACCATCGCGCGGCGCTCCTTCGGCGCTTCGTGCAGCATCGCGAGACACGCGGCCGGCAGGCCGAACATCATGATCGGGAAGAAGCCGGCCATGAAGGTGCCCGCGGTCGGGTCTCCCGCGAAGAAGCGGTGCAGGTCGCCGTGCACGATGTCGCCGCCGGCGGGCGGCGTGAAGTTGCCGAACACGAACCACGCGAGCGAGTTGATGATGTGGTGCAGGCCCGTGACGAGCAGCAGGCGGTTCAGGAAGCCGAACACGAACGCACCGATCGCGCCCGCCGTCGTCAGCCACTGGCCGGCCGCATCGATCACATGCTGGACCGGCTGCCAGACGTAACCGAACACGATGCCGAGTATCACGCATACCAGCCCCGTGATGATCGGCACGAACCGTTTGCCGCCGAAGAACGCGAGGTAGTCCGGCAGCTTGATGTCCTTGTAGCGGTTGTACAGCAAGCCTGCGACCACACCCGCGATGATCCCGGACAGCACGCCCATGTTCAGCTTGGGATCGATGTCCTTCATGATCGCGGTTTCGATCAGGTAGCCGATCGCACCCGCGAGCGCCGCGACGCCGTTGTTGTCCTTCGCGAAGCCGACCGCCACGCCGATCGCGAACAGCAGCGGCAGGTTGTCGAAGATCGCACCGCCGGCGTCGGCGATCATCTTGATGTTGAACACGTCCGGCTGGCCGAGTCGCAGCAGGATGCCGGCGACCGGCAATACCGCGATCGGCAGCATCAGCGCCCGGCCCAGGCCCTGTATTTTCAGAAACGGATTCCCGTTCATTCAGTCCTCCAATCCTTGTCTCGTCGTTGACTTAATTGCTTTCGTAGTGAAACGGGCCGCGAGCCTGCCGTCGACGTTCAGTCGAGCGGCCAGACCTCGCGGCTTGCTGCCCTTACCGCCTGTGCCGAATCGAGCGCGAGCAGATCCTGCGCGCGCTGACGGCACAACTGGTAATCGAGACGGCGCACGCGCGCCTTGATGCCCGGCACCGATCCCGGGTCGACCGACAGCTCGGTCACGCCGAGGCCGACGAGGATCGGCACCGCGAGCGGATCGCCGCCCAGTGCGCCGCACACGCCGACCCACTTGCCGTGCCTTTCCGCGCCGCGCACCGCGATGTCGATCAGGCGCAGCACGGCCGGATGCAGGCCGTCGGACTGCGCGGCCAGGTCGGCCTGGCAGCGATCCATCGCGAGCGTGTACTGCGTCAGGTCGTTGGTGCCGATCGACAGGAAATCCGCGTGTTGCGCGAGCTGGTCGGCCAGCAGCGCGGCCGACGGCACCTCGATCATCACGCCGACCTCGATCGGCTCGGTGCGGCCCTGCGCGCGCGCGAATTCGTCGATGCGCTTTCTCAGCCGCACGAGCTCGCCCGCGTCGGTGACCATCGGCAGCAGGATGCGCACCGCGCCGAATGGCTTCACCGCGAGCAGGCCCTGCAGTTGATCGTCGAGCAGATCGGGGCGCACCTGCGCGAGGCGGATGCCGCGCAGGCCGAGCGCCGGGTTCGGTTCGGGCGGCAGCGTCAGGTAGTCGACTTCCTTGTCGGCGCCGACGTCGAGCGTGCGGATGATCGCGGTGCGGCCCTGCAGCGCGTCGACGATCGACTGGTAGCTCTGCTGGTGTTCGGCGACCGTCGGCGCGACCTGGCGATGGATGAACATCAGCTCGGTGCGCAGCAGGCCGACCGCGTCCGCGCCGTTGTCGACCGCGGTGTTCGCGTCGTCGAGCGTCGCGATGTTCGCGGCGACCTCGATCGCACGGCCGTCGGCCGTCGCGGCAGCAACGCCGGCCATCTGCCGGTTCGACTCGCGCACGCCGTCCAGGCGCTGGCGCTCGTGCCGCGCGCGCTCGACGTCGAGCGCGGTCGGTGCGTGTTCGAGACGGCCCGCGCTTGCATCGACGACGACCTGCGTGCCGTCCGGAATCGCGTACAGCGCATCGCCGACCGCAACCAGCGCCGGGATGCCGAGCTGCCGCGCGATGATCGCCGCGTGCGACGTCGCGCCGCCGCGCGCCATCACGAGCGCGGTCACGCGCTGGCGATCGAGCGACGACAGGTCCGACGGCGTGAATTCCTCGGCCGCGAGCACGGCCTCGTCGGGCAGCGCACGCGCCGCGCCGTTCGTGTGGCCGAGCGCGCGCAGCACGCGCTTCTCGATGTCGCGCAGGTCGGCCGCGCGTTCGGCGAGCAGCGTGTCGTCGAGCTTCGACAGCGTGTCGATCTGCGTGCGGATCGTCGCACGCCATGCGAAGCCCGCGCTCTTGCCGAGGCTGATCAGGTCGCGCGCCGCGTCGACCAGCGTCGGGTCCTCGAGCAGCACGCGATGCACCGCGAAGATGCCCGCTTCGCCGACCGCGCCGCGCGCCGACGCGTTGCGCACCGTTTCGTCGAGTTCGCCGTCGACGGCCTTCAGCGCCTGATCGAGCTGGCGGCTTTCCGTAGCGGGCGTGCCGGATGCCTGCTCGGGCGGCACGATTTCCGCATCGTCGAGACGCACCAGCGTGCCGACCGCGATGCCGGGCGCCGCGCACACGCCTGCAAGCGTGTTCGGGTCGATGGGCGCACCGACGTTGCGCGCGACCGTCTGCGGCGCGGGCGAATTCAGCCGCGCCGGCTTTTCCTCGACTTCGCCGTGCGCTTCGCGCAGCAGTTCGTGCTCGACCGCATCGACGGCCTGCTGCGCGTGCGCGCCGCGGCCGACCAGTTCAACCGTCGCGCCTTCGCCGGCGCCGAGGCCGAGCAGGCCGACGACGCTCGCGATCGACGCCTTGCGGCCGTCGAACTGCACGTCGACGGTCGCGTCGAACCCGCGCACGGCTTCACGTGCGCGCGCGGCCGGCCGCGCATGCAGGCCGCCCGGCTGCGCCAGCACGATCTCGCGGCGCACTTCGTTCATCGCTGCCGCGCCGGCCTGTGCCGCCTGCTCGGCGGCTTCACCCTTGCCGCGCAGCGCGAGCAGCGGCGTCTTGCCGGCCGTCGCGAAACCGCTCGCGCGGTCGACGACCTCGAACGCGTCGGAGTTCGCGATCGCGATCACCGACACGAGCGAGTGCGCGCTGCGCGCGACCGCGTCCTGGTCGAACTCGATCAGCAGATCGCCCGCTTCGACACGCGCGCCTGCCTCGACGTGCGCGGCGAAGCCCTGCCCGTTCAGCTCGACGGTGTCGATGCCGATGTGCAGCAGCACTTCCGCGCCTTGCGGCGTCGTGATCGTCACCGCGTGGCCCGTGCGCGCGAGATGCGACACGATGCCCGCGCACGGCGCGACGAGCTTGCCCGCAAGCGGGTCGATGCCGATACCGTCACCGAACATCCCGCCGGAGAACACCGGATCGGGCACGTCGGCCAGCGCGACGATCGGCCCCGTCAGCGGGGCAAGCAGGACGATCTGATCGTGGGTGGGGCTGTTCAACTGGGACTCCTCGGCGCGTCTCATCGGCTTTCTCGGCTATCAGTGCGTTTCGGTGACTTTGTTCAGGTGGCGCGGCGTGTCGGGATTGCGGCCGCGCGCGACGGCGAGATCCGCCGCCATCACGTAGAACGAAAGAATGGCGGCGATCGGGTCGAGCGCCGGATGGGCGGACTGCGCGAGCGGCAACGTCGCGCCGGGCGTGCCGGCGGGCGCCGCGAGCAGCACGGCGGCGCCGCGTGCGCGCATGTCTTCGACGAGCTGCAGCAGGCCGGCCTGCTCAGGCCCCGGCGGCGCGAACACGAGCAGCGGATAGTCGCGGTCGATCAGCTCCATCGGGCCGTGACGGACTTCGGCGCTCGAGAACGCCTCGGCCTGGATGCCGGAGGTTTCCTTCAGCTTCAGCGCGGCTTCCTGCGCGATGGCGAGACCGAGGCCGCGGCCGATGACGATCATCCGCTCGACGCCCGCGAGCGCGGCAACGGCTTGCGACCAGTCGAGCCGGCCGGCCTGCGCGAGCACATCGGGCAGGCCGCGCAGCGCGGCTATCAGTGCCGCGTCGCGCTGCCAGAACGCGACGATCTGCGCGGACAGCGACAGCATCGCGATGTAGCTCTTCGTCGCGGCGACCGACAGTTCGGGGCCGGCGAGCAACGGCAACTGGTGCTCGCACGCGTCGGCGAGCGGCGACGGCAGCACGTTCACGGCGGCGACGGTGCGCGCGCCGGCTTCGCGCAGCGCGGCCATCGTGTTGACGAGATCGGGGCTCTTGCCCGACTGGGAGAACGCGATCGCGAGCTGGTCCTGCACCTTCAGCGGCGCCTGCTGCAGCGTCGCGACCGACATCGGCAGCGACGCAACCGGCACACCGAGGCGGCTCATCGTCAGGCTCGCGAAATAGCTCGCGGCGTGATCCGAGCTGCCGCGCGCAACCGTCAAGGCGACTGCCGGCGGGTGATCGAGCAATTGGCCGGCGAGCGCTTCGACGCGCGTGGTGTCGGCGATCTGCGCGGCGACGACCTGGGCGGACTCGCGCGCTTCCTTAAGCATATTCGACAATCGATTCTCCTTCGACGTAGGTCGCGGTGAGGTTCAGGTCGCGATCGAACACCGCGAGGTCGGCCCATGCGCCGCGCACGAGGCGGCCGCGATCGGCGACCCCGAGGTAGTCGGCCGCATAGCGCGACATCCGGTTCGACACGTCGGCGATCGGCAGGCCGAGCGACACGAGGTTGCGCAACGCCTGGTCCATCGTCAGCGTGCTGCCGGCGAGCGTGCCGTCGGCCAGCCGCACGCCGCCAAGGCATTTCGTCACGTGCTGGCTGCCGAGCCGGTATTCGCCGTCGGGCATGCCCGTTGCGGACGTGCTGTCGGTCACGACGTACAGGCGCGGGATCGCGCGCAGCGCAGCACGAATCGCGCCCGGATGCACGTGCAGCAGGTCGGGAATGATTTCCGCGTATTCGGCATGCGCAAGCGCCGCGCCCACCAGGCCCGGGTTGCGGTGATGCAGCGGCGACATCGCGTTGAACAGGTGCGTGAAGCCGCACGCGCCGTGCTTGAGCGCGGCGACGGCGTCGTCGTAGGTCGCGAGCGAGTGGCCGAGCTGCACGCGCACGCCGCGCGCGGCCATCTCGCCGATGATCTCGATGTGGCCGGCGATTTCCGGCGCGAGCGTGACGACGCGGATCGGCGCGATCGACAGGTACTTCAGCACTTCGTCGAGCACGGCCGACACGGCCGCGTCGGGCTGCGCGCCGAGCTTGCCGGGGTTGATGTACGGCCCTTCGAGGTGCACGCCGAGCACGCGCGCGCCGCCCGGCGTGCGGGTGCGTGCGACGGAGCCGAGGTTGCCGACGACCTTCATCAGTTCGTCGCGCGGCGCGGTCATCGTCGTCGCGAGCAGGCTCGTCGTGCCGAATTGCGCGTGCGTGCGGGCGATCGTCTCGATCGCGTCGCCGCCTTCCATCACGTCGGCGCCGCCGCCGCCGTGCACGTGAAGGTCGATGAAGCCGGGCAGGATGTACGGCGCGTCGTTCTTCGCGGGATCGGCGGGCGTACCGTCGAGCGTGGTGATGCGGCCGTTCTCGCTATCGAGCGAACCGTGAATCCAGCCGTCGGGGGTGAGGATGTTTCCAGTCAGCATGACGTTCTCTTGATGATCTGGTGACGCGGGCATCCGCGTCGTGAGTTCCGGAATCTGTTGCTTGCGGCACTTGCCGCGCGCCGGTGCAGTGTCGCCGGTCGGCGTTTCAACCAGGCGACGAAGCCGTGGCAATCGGCCTGTACACCAGGGAAGCCGGACGACGCACGCGCACCATCGAAAGTGAGGGCATTATATAACCACAATAATACCAGTCAACGAACTGGTATTAGCCTCGTGGAAATCGCCGAAAGCCTTGCCAGGCAAGCGTTTTAGCTCAAACAAAGCCTTTGTTTACAATGCCTTGCAGGATAGGGATTTACCCGATGCGGGATGCAAAGGGACAGTTCATGACAGCCTACAGGCGGCTGTCAGCGCACCGAAATGCTATTGAGATAGGACCAGTTTCACCAACTGGTATGCATTGCGCGGATGCGCGTCGACGATCACCGCCAGCGAGCGCAGCGCGTCCCGGATTTCATCCGGTATCACGAACGGCACGACGTGGTGCTGCGGCCCGGCAGCGGCACCCGCGGCATGGCCGCGCAGCACGCTCGATGATCCGGGAGATCGAAAAATCAACCGCGTCGCTTGTGGCGAAGAATGCACGCCATCGCGTGCCTTAACGGCAATGCGGCTTCGGGGTACCGCCGCTTACGTCCGGGATGATGTGGATCGCTTGACGGCGAATCGCCATTCAGCGGTCCCTGCTCGCGTTCCGAATGGTGCGCGCCCTCTCCGACCGAATAATAATTAGTGATCCGAATTTAATTCATCTGCACGCCTGCGGGTCTGGAGGGCGTCTCGACAACGTTCGCTGTCCGTTCGGAGGCGATCCCGAAACCGCCAAACGGGTCCAAAACTGCAATTTAGTACTCGTCCTATCGGTCTGGATAGACAAACTAATTCTCGTCCCATTTCCGTGGATGTCGGACCTTTCGATAATTACAACCGTTTCCTGTCACGGCTTCGGTCAGCTTTCCTGGCAGTTGCCACCGGCGCGACGGGAAATGTCCGCGTGTCGTTTTTCGACGCAAGCTCACTATTGAAAGGTATCTACATGCGCAAGAAAGTTCTCTCGGTTTTGCTGGCAACTGCTGGTCTGGCAACGATCGCTTCGTCGGCCCACGCAGCGGACGGCACCATCACGTTCAAGGGCGAAATCACCGGCCAGACCTGCACGATCTCCGGTGACGGCGGCGGCAAGGATTTCACCGTGACGCTGCCCACCGTGTCGACGTCGTCGCTCTCGACGGCAGGCACGACCGCCGGCCGCAAGCCGTTCCGTATCGCACTCACGAACTGCTCGCCCAATTCGGGCAATGCTTCGGTGTACTTTGAACCGGGTACGACGGTCAACGCGGAAACCGGTCAGCTGAAGAACGTGACGGGTACCGCATCGAACGTCGAAGTCGGCCTGCTGAACAAGGATAGCTCCAACATCAAGCTCGGCGCGGCCCAGGCGCAGCAGAACTCGCAAGTGGTGCCGATCTCGGGTGGTTCGGCCACGCTCGACTATTTCGCGCAGTACGTCGCTACCGGTGGCGCAGCCACCGCCGGCACGGTCGCTACGTCGGTCCTGTATTCGATCGCGTATCAATAAGCCGGTCGGATGACGGGTGGGTCGGGAGCCGCGGCTGTTCCGCGCGGCACCCGTCCTTGTCCGGTTCATGGATGAACCGTTTCGTTTGTAAAGAAGGAGATCAGCGATGGACGTACGAAAGGGTTGGCGCAAGGGTGCAGGCACCGCCATGCTGGCCGCGTCGTTGCTCGGCCCGAGCATGGCCGACGCGAGCGTCGTGATCAGCGGCACGCGAGTCGTCTATACGGAAAAGGAGCGCGAGGTCACCGTCAAGCTGACCAATGAGGGGGACAAGCCTTCACTCGTTCAGGCGTGGATCGATGCCGGCGACGTGAACGCGCTGCCGAGCGAGTCCAACGTCCCGTTCACGCTAACGCCCCCGTTGTTCCGGCTCGACCCGAAGAAGGGGCAGAGCCTGCGAATCCTCTACACGGGGGATCCGTTGCCGCAAGACAGGGAGTCGCTGTTCTGGCTGAACGTGCTCGACGTCCCGCCACAGGCGGCCGAAGATCCCGACGCGCCGAACATGCTGCAGCTCGCGTTTCGTTCACGCATCAAGCTGTTCTACCGGCCTACCGCGTTGCAAGGCGACGCGGGCGAAGCAGCCGAGCAGGTGCGCTGGAACTTCGCGCCGAAGCAAGGTGGCGGCTACGTGCTGGAAGCGAACAATCCCACCCCCTATCACGTGACGTTCAGCCGGATTGCCGTCAAGGCAGGCGCGTCGACGTGGGCCAACGAGCTGGGCGGCATGGTCGATCCGAATGCCACCGCGAAGTTCGATGTCGGCAACGTGCCATCGCTGCCGGCGGGACCGATCGAGGTCGACTACACATATCTCAGCGATTACGGCGCGGGCGTCAAGGGCAAATACGAACCCAAGGTCGCGCGCTAGCGCAGCACGCTTCGGGCTAACTCATTCCAGGCTGGAACCGAATCGGCGGTGATTGCACCGTCATTGGCAAACCGTCGTTCGCGTTATGACGCTACGGCATCAATGATATCGACTAATGCGAACGTCTCATCAATATCAACCACCGCAGGACGCGGCGCACCCAGCACTCAAGCTGAGCTACGTGTTCGTTCTCGCGGCGCTCGGCAGCTGGGCAGCGCAAGGCCAGGCGTCGGGTTTGCCGGGCGCGGCCGAGGACAAGCTCGAGATCGCGCAAGTTCGCTTCAGCGATCTGCTGATGATGAAGCCGCGCGGCCAGCAGCTCGATCTCGGTCGTTTCGAGAAAGGCAACCCGGTCGCGCCGGGCGACTATCTGGTCGATGTCTACACGAACGGCGCCTGGATCGGTCGCACGAACGTGCGCTTCCTCGCCAGCGAAGGCAGCACCATCGCAAAACCATGCTTCGACAAATCGCTGCTCGGCCGCATCGGCATCGACGACCGCGCGCTGTCCGACGCTGCCCGCACGGAGTGGGCGCGCGTCCAGGCGGGCGATGCATGCACGGATATCTCCAGGTTGGCCGACGATGCGTCGTACGCATTCGACATGTCCGAGCTGCGTCTCGATCTGAGCGTGCCGCAGGCAGTACTGCTGCGCAATCCGCGCGGCTATGTCAGCCCCAAGTTGTGGAGCGAGAGCGTACCTTCCGCGACGCTCCGATACAACGCGAACGTGTTCCGCAGCGCGTCGTCCGGCTACACCAGTACGCAGGCGTACGTCGGCCTCGCCGCCGGCGTCAACATCGGGAACTGGCATTTCCGGCACAACGGCTCGTACAGCACGCAAACGGGCGGCGACAGCGGCTACCAGAGCATCAACACCTATGTGCAGCGAGATCTGCCGGCGCTGCGCAGCCAGCTGAAAATCGGCGAGACCTATACCGACGGCAGCCTGTTCGACAGCGTCGGCATGCGAGGCGTCACGCTCGAAACTGACGATCGCATGTTGCCGGATTCGATGCGCGGCTATGCACCCGTGGTGCGCGGCATCGCGATGAGCAACGCGCATGTCGAGGTCTCGCAGAACGGCAACGTGCTCTACGAAACCAACGTGGCGCCCGGGCCGTTCGAGATCAACGATCTCTACCCGACGGGCTACGGCGGCAACCTGCTCGTGAAAGTCACCGAAGCGGACGGCAGCAAGCACAGCTTCACCGTGCCATACGCGTCGGTCGTGCAATCGCTGCGCCCCGGCGTGACGCGCTATGGCGTGGCGGTCGGCCAGTTACGCGATCCGTCGCTCAATGGTCATCCGAATTTTGCGCAGGTCACGGTGCAACGCGGCATCAGCAATCTGCTGACCGGGTACGCCGGCGCGATCGTTGCGGAGAACTACCTGGCAGGGCTGGTCGGGGCGGCGTTCAACACCCCGCTCGGCGCGCTGGCGTTCGACGTCACGCAAGCGTCGGCGAAGATCCCCGGGGTGGCCAATACCAGCGGCCAGAGTGTGCGCGTGAGCTACAGCAAGTTCGTGGACGCGACCAATACCAATATCGCGGTGGCGGCCTATCGCTACTCGTCGAGCGGCTACTGGGGCATGCGCGACACGATGTATGCACGCGAACGCTCGGCGTCCGGCACGGACCCGAACGCTGCATACCGCCAGCGCAATCAGATTCAGCTGACCTTGAACCAGAACCTCGGCGCAGAGCGCGGCAGCGTGTTCGCAGTGGGATCGACGGCCAGCTACTGGAACCGCCAGGGCACGACCACCCAGTTCCAGGTCGGCTACAACAACAGCTTCCGGCTGAGTGGCGTCAACCTGAGCTACAACCTGTCGCTATCGCGCCAGCGCGACGGTTTCACCGGGCAGTTGAACAACCAGGTGTTCGCGAACCTGTCGCTGCCGCTCGGCAAGCGCTCGTACGCGCCGACCTTGAGCACGAATATCGGGTACGACAACCGGAACGGCTCGTCCCAGCAGATGTCGCTGAGCGGCTCGGTCGGTGAATCCGGCGTGCTGTCGTACGGCGTGAACGCGGACCATGTATCGGGTTCGATGTCCGGCGGCGGCAACCTGCAGTACCGCAGCCCCTACGCGACGTTCTCCGGCAGCGCGAGCGGCGGCAGCGGGTATTCGAGCGTGTCCGCCGGCATGTCGGGCGCCCTGGTCGGGCACGCGGGCGGTGTGACGCTGGCGAACGATCTCGGCGACACCGTCGCGATCGTCGAAGCGAAGAACGCCGTGGGTGCGCGCATCACGAACGGCTCGGACGTGAGGATCGACGGGCGCGGCTATGCGGTGGTGCCGTACCTGACGCCGTACAGGATGAACACCATCGAACTCGATCCGAAAGGCATTCCGCTCGATGTCGAAATGATGTCGACCAGCCAGCAGATCGCGCCGCGCGCGAACTCGGTCGTGAAGGTTCGTTTCGCGACCGTCAGCGGGCGGGCGGCGTTGTTGACGGTGCGCCAGCCGAACGGAGCACCGGTGCCCTTCGGGACCAGCGTGGTCGACAACGACGGCAAGTATGTCGGGACAGTGGGGCAAGGCGGGCACCTGTTCGTTCGAGGCGTGGAGGACACCGGCACGCTGACGGCGAAATGGGGCAATCGATCCACGGACGTCTGCGCGTTCACCTACCAGTTGCCGACCAAGGATGCGAAGGGCGCGGTTTATGCGCGTGCCGATGCGGTCTGCGATTACAGCGCGCCAAAGGCCGTCAAGTCGCTTGATCCCGCCGCTGCGGCTGCGCCTGCGAATGCCGACGTCGAGGCTCGCTCAATCGAACACAAGGGCATCGCAAGCGACACACGTAGCGAGGCAAGCGCCGATGCTTTGAAGTTGGAGGGAAATTCAAATGAAATTTGATGCAAAAAACCGCCTGATTCGCATATTGAGACTTATCACGTTTTTTGGATTCGCATGGATTTGCGTTAATCATTCCGCATATGCTCAGGCCATTTGTAAATTCACACAATTATCCCATGTCAGCAACACACGCTTCACCTTCGGCGATATTGTCATTCCACGTGATGTTCCGGATGGCGCTCCCATTGCAACGATAGTATTCAATCTTGCGTACGATTGCCCGATCAACCCTCCTGCTTACCCACTCAATATAGGCGGATTTTCTATCAAATACGACGGCGCTCTGGCACTGGCAACGCAGTTTCCGGGAGTCGGGCAGTTCAACACTGCTTATGAAGGTCTTTATAAGTACACTGGTTTGCGCATGACCAACATGGATACGGGTCAGGTGATGAATCCCTTGGGCTTTACCACAACTGAGTGGGGGACCACAATTACTGGCGCCAACCCCGTTTCCGGCATGATCAGGATGAAGATAGAGTTGATCAAGCTGAGCGATGGCATTTACAAAATAACACAAATGCCAAACGACTCACGACCACCGGTATTTGTAGTCAGGCTTGCAAACAGAAACATTGACGATCCCGCCGCTCATAACAGAATGGTTGTCACTCATCAAATTAGTGGGACCCTCAAGCCCATGCAGCAGAGTTGCACGGTCACGAACTCGTCGCCGGAGGTGCGCCTGCCACCTGTCGGCGCGAGCAAGCTGAATCTTGCGGGTGCCACTGCGGGCGACACCGGCTTCAATATCGGGCTGACTTGCCGGGCCGGCTCGAACGTGTACGTGACCTTGACCGATCTGACTGCCCCGGGCAACACGAGCGACCTGTTGACGCTGACCCAGGACTCGACGGCGAAGGGGGTGAAGCTGCGCGTCTCACAAAACGGGCGGCCGGTCCGCTACGGCCCCGATTCGCGCGTCCCCGGCAATCTGAACCAGTGGTATGTCGGTCCGTCGGCGTCGACGTCGAACATCCCGCTGAGCGTGCAGTACGTCGCCGACGGCCCGGTGTCCGGCGGAACAGTAAAGGGAGTCGCCACGTTCACCATGAGCTATCAGTGAGCGCACGAGGCCATTGGCATTTCGAATCCTGGGGAAACGAAGCGTTCGCGAGACGAAGTCACGCAACGTGAGTTTTCTCCGGCAAGCCGCCGACCGGCGGTTAAAACCGGCTTCTGCTTAGCAATCCGAATGGGTTGTGTCAGGAGGCCATCGCAGGAGGAGGTCGCGAGTAGCAGGCGGTGCCGGCAAGGGCAGCGGCGGCGATTCGACGACGGAATCCGTTTTTCTACTTACGTACCAGGAAATTGATATGAAACTCGCATTCTCCAGCATCGCAGCGCTCACGGTGGCCATGGCGGCAGCACTGCCGGCGGTGTCGCACGCGGCCGACGGCCAGATCACGATCAACGGCAAGATCGGCAGCCAGACCTGCACGATCAACGGCAACGACTCCGGCGGCACGAACTTCACGGTCCAGCTGCCGAAGGTGGCAACGTCGTCGCTGGCGGTGGGCGGCTCGACCGCGGGCCGTACGCCGTTCAACATCGCGCTGACCAACTGCACGCCGAACTCGGGCAACGTCTACACCCACTTCGAACCGGGTACGACGGTCAACTCGACGACCGGCCAGCTGGTCAACGCGCAGGGTACGGCGAAGAACGTCGAGGTCGGCGTGCTCAATGGCAACGATCACAGCCAGATCGGGATCGGCAAGGCCGCGGAGAATTCGACGGCCGTCGCGCTCTCGAACGGCGCCGCCACGCTGCCGTACCAGGCCCAGTATGTCGCGATGGGCGGCGCTGCGTCCGCGGGTACGGTGAACACGTCGGTGCTGTATTCGATCATGTACCAGTAATGGCGTAGCGCGCGCCATGCGCATTCCCGCGCGGCGTCGAGTCGCCGCGCGGGAATCGTCGCGCAACGCGTTTGTCGGGAACTGTCGGGGCCAGCGAGCCGGTGAGGCTGGCGGAGCCCCATTCATTGAACGACGGTCTCCTTGTCTGGGGCGATGGTGGAAGCCTCTCCATTGTCACGCCCCCTCCCCGGCCTCTCGACGCCATGACCGTTCCGTGCGGCCAACCGGCGGCCAAGGCGCCCGCCAACCGATATCGACATAGAACCCATATCGCACACTGGCATGCATCGCACCGGCGTGCATCAGTGAAATTCCCGGCTCGATGTGCGCAAACCGCCGAGCAGCGACGTCAGATCCTCGAAATGCTGCGCGACGAGGTGCCTCACGTCGCTCACGACCTGCCACACGCCCGACACCGCGAGCAGTTGCGAATCGAGCGTCTCGCGACGCTGTCGCGCGAGCAGTTCGGGCCGGACGATCACGTTCACGCAGCCGGTCTCGTCCTCCAGCGTCATGAACATCACGCCTTTCGCGGTGCCCGGCATCTGCCGCGCGGTCACGAGCCCGCATGCACGCGCGAGCCGGCCGTTCGGGCGGTCGCGCAGTGCCTCCGCCGACGACAGCCGCCGCGCCTGCAGCGCGGGCCGCAGCAGCGCAACAGGATGGCGGTTCAGCGTGAGACCCGTCGTGCTGTAGTCGGCGAGGATGTCGTCGGCTTCCGACGGCGCGCCGAGCGCGGGCTTGTCCGGTTCGTCGATCGGCGCGGCCGCGAGCAGGTCGCGCTCCGGCGCAGCAGCGACGGCCTGCCACAGCGCGTCTCGGCGATGGCCGGCAAGCGTCGCGAGCGCGTTCGCGGCGGCGAGCGCTTCGAGGTCGCGACGTTCGAGTTGCGCGCGGCGCGCCAGTGCGTCGACGTTCTCAAAGGGGCCAGCCGCACGCGCGATGTCGATGCGTCGCGCGGCCGCCTCGCCGAGACCGCGCACGAGCGACAGGCCGAGCCGCACAGCCGGCTGGCCGTGTGGCGGCGGCTGGCCGGGCAGCGCTTCGAGCGATGCCTCCCAACCGCTTTGCGTCACGTCGATCGGCAGGACCTGCACGCCGTGGCGCTTCGCGTCCTGTACGAGTTGCGATGGCGGGTAGAAACCCATCGGCTGACTGTTCAGCAGCGCGGCGAGGAAGATCGCCGGTTCGTGACATTTGAGCCAGCTGCTCGCATAGGCCAGTTTCGCGAAACTGGCCGCGTGGCTCTCGGGGAAGCCGTATTCGCCGAAGCCTTTGATCTGCTCGAAGATCTGTTCGGCGAATTCGCTCGTGTAGCCGCGGGCCAGCATGCCGTCGACGATCTTGTCATGGTAAGGGCCGAGATCCCCCCTGCGTTTCCACGCGGCCATCGCACGACGCAACTTGTCGGCTTCGCCGGGCGTGAAGCCGGCCGCGACGATCGCGATCTGCATTACCTGTTCCTGAAAGATCGGGATGCCGAGCGTGCGTTCGAGCACTTCCTTGAGCGCGTCGCTCGGATAGGTGATGTCCCCTTTCTCCTCTCCCGCCTTGATCCTGCGCCGCTTCAGATACGGATGCACGGCGCCGCCCTGGATCGGCCCGGGACGCACGATCGAAACCTCGATCACCAGGTCGTAATAGTCGCGCGGCCGCAGACGCGGCAACATCGACATCTGCGCGCGCGATTCGATCTGGAATACGCCAACCGTGTCGGCACGGCAGATCATGTCGTAGGTCGCTTCGTCATCCTGCGGAATGTGCTTCAGCGTAAACGGCTTGCCGTCCGGCTCCGGCGGCCCGCGCCACGCGGTGCGCATGTCAAACGCGCGATGCAGCGCCGACAGCATGCCGAGCGCGAGCACGTCGACCTTCATCAGCCCGAGCGCCTCGAGATCGTCCTTGTCCCACTGGATCACGCGCCGCCCGTCCATCGCTGCGTTCTCGACCGGCACGAGCCGCGTGAGCTTGCCGCGGCTGATCACGAAGCCGCCGGAGTGCTGCGACAGGTGGCGCGGAAAGTTGAGCAGCCGGGTAGCAAGTTCAGCCCATGCCTGAATGATTGGCGCGCCTGGATCGAGATCGACCGAGGCGAATTGCTGCAGCAGGTCGCGACTGCCGTCGAACCAGCGATGCCCTTTCGCAACGCGGTCGATCAGCATCGGATCGACGCCGAGCGCCTTGCCGGTTTCGCGCAGCACACCACGCGGGCGGTAAGTCGATACGGCGGCCGCGAGTGCGGCGCGATCGTGTCCGTATTTGCTGTAGATATGCTGAATCACTTCTTCCCGACGCTGATGCTCGAAGTCGACATCGATGTCGGGTGGCTCGCCACGCTCCTCGCTGATGAAGCGTTCGAACAGCATCGTGCTCTGATCGGGATCGACCTCAGTGATGCCGAGGCAATAACAGACTACCGAGTTTGCCGCCGAGCCTCGTCCCTGGCACAGGATGTTCTGGCTGCGTGCGTATTTGACGATGTCGTAGACAGTCAGGAAGAACGGTTCGTATTCCAGTCTTTCGATCAGGTCGAGTTCATGCCGGATCTGCTTCTCCACTTTCTCCGGAATACCCTGCGGATAACGCTCGGCCGCCCCTGCCATGGTTTCCTGTTCCAGATAACTCGTCGGCGTGAGCCCCTTCGGCACGATCTCATCGGGATACTCATAGCGCAGCTTGTCGAGTTCGACATGACACCCATCGAGAATCGCGCACGTCTCCGCGATTTCGTCAGCCGAAAACAGCTTCGCGATCCGCCCGCGCGAACGCAGATGCTGTTCCGCGTTCGGCGCGAGCGCATAGCCGCATTCCGACACCGGCATCCCGACGCGAATCGCCGTCATCACATCCTGCAACTTCTTGCATGAACGCTTATGCATCGTCACGTCACCAAGCGCGACAACGCGCACGCCGCGCCGCGCCCCAGCCTCGCGAATCTCCTCGCGCTGCACACCATCCAGCGCGCGCTGCAGTTGCACGAGCCCGAGCCGCGCACGCTCGCCGAACGTCGCGCGGAACCACGCGACCTGTGCATCAAGCACGTTCGCGCGAACCGGATACGCCGGCACGAGGATCGCGAAGCAGTCGGGCATCCCGCGCAAATGCGCGAATTTTTCAGGTGGCGCCGACAACATCCGCGACGTCAGTTGGTACGTACCCTTCGGCGCTGCCATCCGCCGCCACGAAATCAGCTCGGACAGGTTGCCGTAGCCTTCACGATTCTGCGCGAGCAACACGAGCCCGAACGCGCCGGGCCCCGGATCGTAGCCGGGCGGAACATCGTCCGGCGTCACCTCGAAGTACGAGCCAACGATCAGCGGCAGCCCGGCCGCTTTCGCCGCGACATGCATGCGTGGCGCACCCGCGAGTGAACATTCGTCTGTGATCGCGATCCCGCGATAGCCGAGTTCGACTGCGCGCTCGACCAATTCGTCTGCATGCGACGCGCCATGCAGGAATGAGAAGTTCGAGCGGCAGAACAACTCCGCGTAATCGGGCAGCACACTGAATTCCGCATTCATCGCCGCTCACCCGAACAGCCCGTGCAGAAACCAGCGCGGGTCCGCCTGGCTGCTCGTCCGTTCCTTGAATACCCAGTAGCACGCGCCCTCTTCGTCCTGCGCGACGCAGTAATCACGCTCGACCAGTTGACCGTCGAACCAACCCGCCTCGATCCGCTCGGGCGACGACATCATCCTGAGCGGCGTATGGAACACCGGCCGCTCCCCGCGCATCAGCAGCGGCAGCGGCTCGGCCAGCAGCCACGCGGGACGCGGCGGCGCGGCGGGCAGCGCGACAGCCGGCTTGCCCGCCTGCGCATCGAGCGGCAACCAGCGGTTCGCGGCCTCGGGCCGATGATCGGCGACGGGCGCCGCACGCAGCACGTTGTCCGCGCCGAGCCGCGCGACCAGCAGCTCGAACAGCCGCTCGCGCGTCTCGCGCGTGCTGCCCGGCTCGGGAAAGAGATCGTCGGCCGGCGGCGCGACCGATTCGACGCGCGTGGCCTTCAGACGCACCGCGATCACCGCGGCCGGCAGTTCGACGCGCGCGAGCCGCTCGCCGAGCAGCCGCATGAAGTGTGCCTCGTCGCGCACGGGTGCGGCGAACGCGAGTTCGAGCGGCGTCGGCGGCACAGCCTGGCGGCCGCGCTCGTGCTCGAGATCGAATGTCATCGCGGCCAGCGACAGCTGCCGCGCGGCCAGCCAGCCGCACAGCTGCACAACGAGCCGCCGCGCGGCGAACAGCACAGCCTCCGCATATTCGACGCGCTCCGGCAATTCGAGCCGCACGTCGAACACGGGCGGCACCGCCATCCACGCGAGCGGCTCGACCGCGTCGCCATACGCACGATCGAGCGCGGCCAGCAGCGCGGGACCGCAGCGCCGCTGCAGCCCCGCGCGCGGCAGGCCGCGCAGATCGGCGAGCGTGCGGCAGCCGAGACCGTCGAACCAGCCCGCATACGGACGCGCATCGGGCAACAGCACGCACGGCAGCCCGTCGAGCGCGCGGACCAGCGACGCGCGGCCGGCCACCCGGCGCCGGATCCGCGCACGGGCCGATACGCGCGCCAGCAGCCATGCGCCGCACCCGGTCGGTGCAGCGGACAGGCGCGCGGCATAGCCGAGCGCCGCGAGCGTCGCGCGCACCTGGCGGCACAGCGACGGCAGACCGCCGAACAGCCGCAGGCTCGGGCCGACGTCGACGATGAGCGTGGCTTCGCTGTCGAGCGCGACGCACGGCGAAAAGCGCAGCAACGCGAGCGCGACCGCGCGCAGCGCGTCAGCCTCGCGCGCGGGATCGCGTTCGACGAGCCGCGTGTGCGGCGCGAGCGTGAGCACGCCGCCGCGCTTCATGCCCGCGCGCACGCCGTGCCGGCGCGCGGGCGCGTCGGCGATCAGCACGACGCCCTGTTCGAGCACCGCGCAGCCCGCGTCGTCCGCCTCGCCTGCGTCGCTTGCCTCGCCCGTGTCATCCGCGCCGCCGTCAAACAGCAGCGGGGCGCACACGTCGAGCGGCAGGCGCGGCAGATGGATGCCGAGCAAGACGCGCATAGCGGCTCTCCACGATGGGCGACGGCAGGTCGAGCACGAGCGGCTCGCTGCGCGCGGGCCCGCGACGCTTGACGATGTCGAGCGACACGCCGCCCGGCACCGGATACAGCGCGACGCGCAGCACGGCCGGCGACGGCTGCCGCGCGGCCGACAGCGGGCGCAGCATCACGAACAGCGTGTCGCCGGTGCGCGCGGCCGCGAGATGCAGGCGCCGCAGCGCATCGGGCCGCGCGTCCTGCCAGAGCAGCAGCGCGCCGCAGCAGCCAGTCTTGAGCACCTGCTCGGCAGCCCACAACGCATCCGTGCGGCTGCCCGCACGCAGCCACAGTAGCGCGTCGGCCGGCACGCCGAGACTGGCGAGCGCGGTCGCATGCGGCGCTTGCGGCGGCGCGACGAGCGCGAGCGGGCGCCGCGCGCTGACGGTGCGCGCGAGCGCGGGCGCGAGCAGCCGCATCTCGCCGCAGCCCGGCTGCGCGGCCAGCAATTCGACGAGCCCGCCGACCGGCCAGCCGCCGCCCGGCAGCTCGCTGGACAGCGACGCAAAACCCGTGTCGATCGTGCGCGGACCGCCGCGCGCGAGTTGCGAACCGCGCCAGAGCGACGGATGAAGGGATTCGGGGGAAATGGAGGATGCGAGCATGACGCCACCCACAACTGTATGGATATACAGTATATGGCAATGCGCTCGCGTCGCACAGCGCCAGTGAAAACCGGCCTTTCGTCAGAAGAAAAACATGGGAAAGCCAAAGCGTCCGGCCGACGCGACGCGGCACCCCGCATCGCGCCGGCACACGCGCGTTGCCTCACCCCAGCAGCAGCGCGTCGTCGTCGAGCTGCTCGTGCCGCACCTTCTCGAACATCTGCAGCAGGTCCGGCACGTCGAGCCCCTTGCGTTCGCCGCCCGACACGTCGAGCACGACCTGCCCCTGGTGCAGCATCACCGTGCGGTCGCCGTAGTCGAGCGCCTGTCGCATGCTGTGCGTGACCATCATCGTCGTCAGCTTGCTTTCGGCGACGATACGCGCGGTCAGCTCCAGCACGAACGCCGCCGTCTTCGGGTCGAGCGCGGCCGTGTGCTCGTCGAGCAGCAGGATCCGCGACGGCCGCAGCGACGCCATCAGCAGGCTCACGGCCTGCCGCTGCCCGCCCGACAGCAACCCGATCCGGTCGGTCAGCCGGTTCTCGAGGCCGAGGTTCAAGAGCCGCAGCTTGTCGCGGAACAGCTCGCGCGACGGCCGGCCGAGTGCGGCCCGGAAGCCGCGCCGCACGCCGCGCGCCATCGCGAGCGCCATGTTCTCCTCGATCGTCAGCGCCTCGCAGGTGCCGGCCATCGGATCCTGGAACACGCGCGCGACGAGGTGCGCGCGGTCCCACGCGGGCTGGCGCGTGACGTCCGCGCCATCGATCGCGATGCGCCCCGAATCGACGCGCTGGTCGCCGCTGACCGCATTGAGGAAGGTCGACTTGCCGGCGCCGTTCGAGCCGATCACCGCGACGAACTGGCCGTCAGGAATCTCGAGCGACAGCCCGCGCAACGCGCGCGTCTCGATTGGCGTGCCGGGATTGAACGTGAGTTTCAGGTCTTGTGCGGACAGCATGTCATGCCCCTCCGTTCTTGCGCGCGAACAGCTTCTTGCGCGTCGCCGGCAGCACCAGCGCGATCGTGACGAGCGCGGCCGTCACGAGGTTCAAATCCTGCGCCTTCAGGCCGATGAATTCGCTGTTCAGCGCGAGCGCGATGAAGAAGCGGTAGACGATCGCGCCAAGCACGACGGCGAGCGTCGTCAGCACGAGCCGGCGTGCCGGCAGCAGCGTCTCGCCGATGATCACGGCGGCCAGCCCGATCACGATCGTGCCGATCCCCATCGAGATGTCCGCGCCGCCCTGCGTCTGCGCGAACAACGCGCCGGCGAGCGCGACGAGCGCATTCGACAGCGCCATCCCGGCGAGCGTCGAGCGGCCCGTCGCGATGCCTTGCGCGCGCGCCATCCGCGGATTCGCGCCGGTCGCGCGCATCGCGAGGCCGAGCTGCGACGAGAAGAACCAGTCGAGGCAGAGCTTCGCGACCACGACGACGATTGCGAGCAGCGCCGGGCGCAGCACGTAGTCGGGCATCCAGTCGGGCTGCAGCACGGTGAAGATCGTCGGCTCGGTGATGAGCGGCACGTTCGGCCGGCCCATGATGCGCAGGTTCACCGAATAGAGCGCGATCATCATCAGGATGCTGGCGAGCAGGTCCATGATCTTCAGGCGCACGTTGAGCCAGCCCGTGATGAAGCCGGCAACCGCGCCCGCGACGATCGCGATGCAGGTCGAGCTGAACGGGTCGTAGCCGGCCGAGATCAGCGTCGCGGCAACGGCGCCGCCAAGCGGAAAGCTGCCGTCGACGGTGAGGTCGGGGAAGTTGAGGATGCGAAACGAGATCAGCACCCCGAGGGCGACGAGACTGAAGATCAGGCCGATCTCCAGCGCGCCCAGTAACGAGAACAGAGACATGATGGGGAATCCTGTTGCTTCCCGGCCGGACGTGTACGGCCGGGCGAAGCGAACGGGCAGCCCCGGGTGGAAGCCGCCCGTTCGGCGGTGTCGTTCAGGCCCGGATCGGGCCTGCCGGCGCAGCGGTCGGGCCGCGGCTTACTTGATGACCGTCTTCGCTTCCTTCACGAGATCCGACGACAGCGTCACGCCCTGCTTCGCAGCCGCGCCCGTATTGACGAACAGCTCGAGGTTGCTGCTCGTCTCCGACGCGATCGCGCCCGGCTTCTCGCCCTTCAGGATGCGTGCGACGACCTTGCCCGTCTGGCGGCCGAGGTCGCCGTAGTTGATGCCGAGCGCCGCGATGCCGCCGCGCTTCACGCTGTCGGTGTCGCCGGCGACGAGCGGGATCTTCGCTTCGTTCGCGACCTTCACGAGCGCTTCGTACGCGGACACGACGTTGTTGTCGGTGTTCGTATAGATCACGTCGACCTTGCCGATCAGGCTTTTCGCGGCCGGGCCGATGTCGACGGTGCGCGGCGCGGCCGCTTCCTTCAGCGTCATCCCCTGTTTCGCGAGGAGCTCCTTGAGCGCCTTCACGACGACGACCGAGTTCGCTTCGCCCGGGTTGTAGACCATGCCGACCGTCTTCGCATTCGGCACGACGCGCTTGATCAGTGCGACCTGGCGGTCGAGCGGCAGCTTGTCGGACACGCCCGTCACGTTGCCGCCCGACGGGCCCCAGCCCTTCACGAGCTGTGCGGCGACCGGATCGGTGACGCCCGAATAGACGACGGGCACGCTCTTCGTCGCTGCGACGACCGACTGCGCGGCCGGCGTTGCGATCGCGACGATCACATCGGGCTGGTCGCCGACGAACTTGCGCGCGATCTGCGCGGCCGTGCCCGTGTTGCCCTGCGCGCTCTGGTATTCCCACTTGAGCTTGTCGTCGCCGTAGCCTTCCGCCTTCAGTTCGGCGCGCACGCCGTCGCGGATCGCGTCGAGCGCCGGATGGTCGACGATCGACAGCACCTTGACGGTCTGTGCGTGCGCGGCACCTGCCAGCGCGAGTGCGGCCACGCCGGCCGTGATCGAACGGATCGCGAAAGTCTTGAATCGCTTCATGGGTGAGTCTCCCCCGTATTGTGTCGGTTCTGGATGATGGATTCCCGCCGCCGTCATGCGGGCGCCGCAGCGCGTACAACACGGCGGCGGCCGGCCCGCGCCCCCCGGGAAGGCGTGCAGCGGCGAACGCATGAGGATACCATTTCAGCAGACCACCGCCTGACTCCGCGCTTTCATTCGGCGCACCGGATCGCGGCACCCACCGGGGCGCCGCGACCGCGCGCGAAGCCCGGCCGGCGGCGGTTCCCGCCGGTGTCCGCGCAACGCATCAGCCGCGCTCGCGGCTTTACGTTATGCTGTCGACCGACCCAATTCACTCCATCGGAGGGCCGATGAAACGGGGGATCCGTGCAATCGCATTCGCGGCCGTCGCGCTGGCGCTGCCGGTCGCGGCCTTCGCGCTGACCGACGGCGATGCGCAGTACGACGACTGCATGCTCAACGCGCTGCGCGAAAGCCGCAACGGCGCGGCGGCCCAGTTGATCCAGCGCTCCTGCGACGCGCTGTACCACAACAACGCGATGCTGCTGCCGCGCGAGCGGCGCTTTCACGAGTGCGTGGTGCAATCACTGCCGGGCGTGCGCGACAACTACGCGATCCAGCAGATCATGGCGATCTGCTCGCGGCGCGGCGATATGTGAGCCAGCGCTGAACGCCGGGCGCCGCGCAGCCGTCGGTCGGGCGCGCCAATGAAAAAGGGCCTGCGCGATGCAGGCCCTTTCCGTTCAGCGGTCCGACCGGTGTGCGGCGTTCAGAACGACGCAACCATCGAGCCCTTGAACTGCTTCTTGATGAACTCCTTCACTTCCGGCGACTGGTACGCCTTGACCAGCTTCTTCACCCACGGCTGATCCTTGTCCTTCGCGCGTACGGCGATCAGGTTCGCGTACGGGCTCGTCAGCGCTTCGAGCGCGATCGCGTCCTTGGTCGGCTGCAGGTTCGCGGCCAGCGCGTAGTTCGTGTTGACCACGGCCGCGTCGACGTCCGACAGCACGCGCGGCAGTTGCGCGGCATCGAGTTCGGAGATCTTCAGCTTCTTCGGGTTCTCGGCGATGTCGAGCACCGTCGCGTTGTTGCCGCCCGTGCCGGCGCCCGCCTTCAGCTTGATCACGCCTTGCGTCTGCAGCAGCAGCAACGCGCGGTTCTCGTTCGACGGATCGTTCGGCACCGCGAGCTTCGCGCCTTGCGGCAGGTCCTTCAGCGCCTTGAACTTCTTCGAGTACACGCCCATCGGCGAGATGTAGGTCAGGCCCGCGCTGACGATCTTGTAGCCGCGCTGCTTCACCTGGCTGTCGAGGTAGGGCTGGTGCTGGAAGCTGTTCGCGTCGAGGTCGCCCGAGTCGAGCGCCGCGTTCGGCTGCACGTAGTCGTTGAACTCGATGACCTTCACGTTCAGGCCTTCCTTCTCCTTCGCGACCTTCTGCACGAGTTGCCATACTTCCGAATCCGGGCCGGCGACCGTGCCGACCTTGATCACCTTGTCTTCGGCGTGCGCGCCCGCCGACAGCGTCAGCGCTGCACCAGTGGCCAGCACGGAAAATACCTTCAGGAGACTGCGACGCTTCATCTGTTTCTCGCTTTCTTGCTTACTTTAAATGGGGCGCGATACGGGTATGCCCCGACTCGCAGGAAGGGGCAAATGGTGTCACAGGATCGGCGGGAAGTGAAATACATCCCGCTCATATGGGTATGCACCTCGGCGGTGCTGGCGGCGGATGCGAGGCTTGGCTGTTAGTTGCATTTGTGCGTGACGCGCATCAACCAGCCCGCGTCACGCGACCACTGCCCCGTCGGCCGCCTTCGTGCCGAACGCGGGTTCGACCGCCCGCTCGCCGGCCCGGCGCGGCGACAGGCCGCCGGCGTCGCCGACCCGGAACGCGCCAACCGTGTCGCGCAGCCGCGCGGCCTGTTCCTGCAGCGACGCGGCGGCCGCGGCGGCCTCCTCGACGAGCGCCGCGTTCTGCTGCGTCACCTGGTCCATCTGCGTGACCGCGCGCCCGACCTGCGTGATGCCGCTCGCCTGCTCCTCGGACGCGGCCGCGATCTCGCCCATGATGTCGGTCACGCGCGCGACGGCCTGCAGGATCTCGCCCATCGTCGTGCCGGCCTGGCCGACGAGCGTCGAACCGTTGCGCACACGTTCGCCCGAATCGACGATCAGCTCGCGGATCTCCTTCGCGGCCGTCGCGCTGCGCTGCGCGAGCGAGCGCACTTCGCCCGCGACCACCGCGAAACCGCGGCCCTGCTCGCCCGCGCGCGCGGCCTCGACCGCCGCGTTCAGCGCGAGAATGTTGGTCTGGAACGCGATGCCCTCGATTACGCCGATGATGTCGGCGATCTTGCGCGAGCTGTCGTCGATCTCGCCCATCGTGCCGATCACGCGGTTCACGACGTCGCTCCCCGTGCGCGCGATGTCCGACGCGTTGTTCGCCAGCCCGCTCGCCTGCCGCGCGTTGTCCGCGTTCTGTTTCACCGTCGCGGTCAGCTGCTCCATGCTCGCGGCCGTTTCTTCCAGCGACGCGGCCTGCTCCTCGGTACGCTGCGACAGGTCGTCGTTGCCGGCCGAGATTTCGCGGCTCGCCGACGCGATCGCTTCGGCCGACTGGCGAATCCCGCCGATCGTCGCCTGCAGCCGTGCCTGCATGTCGTGCATCGCGGCCATCATGCTCGTGCGGTCGCCCGCGCGCACGGGCACCGGCTGCGTCAGGTCGCCCTGCGCGATGCGCGTCGCGAGCGCGGCCGCTTCGTCGGGCTCGCCGCCGAGGCTGCCGCGCACGTTGCGGATGATCACCAGCATCGCCGCGCTGATCACGAAGCCGATCACGAACACGACCGCGAGGTGGCCGAGCAGCGTCCGGTAGTAGAGGGTGTCGATGTCCTTCAGGAAGACGCCGCTCGAGATGTTCCAGTCCCACGGCGCGAAGCGCGTGACGTAGCTGATCTTCGGCACGGCGGTCTCGCTGTGCGGCAGCCGCCCGCGATATTCGGCGAAGCCGCTGCCGGTCGCCTTCGCGGCGTTCAGGATCGTGACGAACAGCGGCTTGCCGTCCGGATCGAGATAGTCGCCGACCTGCGTGCCGACCAGCTTCGGCAGCGTCGGATGCATCAGCACGACCGGCTGCGAGTCCATCACGAACACGTAGCCCGAATCGCCGTAGCGCATCGCGGCCAGGCTCGCGAGCGCGTCGCGCTTCGCGTCGGCCTCGGGCAGCGTGCCGCTCTGCGCAAGCGCGTGATACGCATTCACCACGCCGGCCGCCGAGTCGACGAGATTCGCGATGCCGGCCTTGCGTTCGGCGAGCATCGTCGCGCGCGTCTCGTAGGCGCTCCATGCGCCGACGCCCAGGAGACCGATCCATACCAGCGCAAGCGCGAGCCACAGCTTGCGGTTCAAACTCATTCTGCTCATCTGCGTGCCTTGTTGTCGATGTCGATGCGCACGAACGGCCCGTCGCGCGCAAACGGTTGCCCTTCTATTTACGGCAACGAGGCTTACAACTTGAATACGGGCCGGCGCGATGAACACGCGGCCGACCCACTGCCCTCGCCCCGCAACGCGACCGCCGGCGCGACAGCCCGCATTCGCTGTGCTAAAAAGACCGGCTGGCCGGCGCGCGAAGCGCCGGCGCCATTCCAGGGCCATCCATGTACGTCATCGACATCCACTACACCGCGTCGCTCGAGCGCATCGACGACGCGCTCGAACGCCACCGTGCGTATCTGCAGCCGCTGCTCGACAAGGGCATCTTCATCGCGGCGGGACCGAAGGTGCCGCGCGAAGGCGGCGTGATCCTCGCCGCGCGCATCGATCGCGACGAACTGGACACGATCCTGAAGACCGACCCGTTCGTGACCGAAGGGCTCGCCACGTATCGCGTGACGGAATTCCGGATCACGCGCGCCGCATCGGGCTTCAACGTGCCCGCGCTGCCGTAACGCGACACCTGCGCGACGCGCGCGCAGGCCGACGTGCCGCCCGACGGGCGGCGCATGCAAACAACGAGGGGAGAGAATGCGCAACGGCGCGTGGCGGCCGTCACGCGATCGCCGGGCCGTGCGCCCGGCGGATGCCGTTCAGTCGACCAGCAGCTTCAGGTCGTGGACCCACGGGCCGGGGCCCTGGCCGTCGCGCACGAACAGGCGCAGCTTGCCGTCGCGGTCGAACACGTAGCTCGCGGCGGTGTGATCCATCGTGTAGCTGCCGGGCGTCTTGCCGGGCACCTTCGCGTAGTAGACGCGGAAATCCTTCGTGACCTTCTTCAGCGCCGCTTCGTCGGCCGGCCGCAGGCCGATGAACGACGGATCGAACGCGGGCACGTACTGGCCGAGCAGCGCAGGCGTGTCGCGCTCCGGATCGACGGTGACGAACAGCACCTGCACGCGCTTCGCGGCATCGGGCCCGAGTTGCTTCAGCGCCTCGGACAGCTCGGCCATCGTCGTCGGGCACACGTCCGGACAGTGCGTATAGCCGAAGAACATCACGACGGCCCGGCCCTTGAAATCGGCGAGCGTGCGCACCTTGCCGGCCGTATCGGGCAGCGAGAAGTCGTTGCCGAACTGCGTGTTGCCGGTGATGTCGAGATTCTGGAATTTCGGCGCGTTGTCGCATCCGGCGAGCAGCAGCGCTGCCGTGAATGCGCATGCGAGCATCCAGCCTTGGCGCGCGCGGCGCCCGAACCGTGAATGGAGCATTGCGTTCAAACCGTGCGGTTACACGCCGAGCAGCGGGCGTGCATAGTGATCGACGAGCAGCGCGGCGAACAGCAGCGACAGATAGACGATCGAGTAGCGGAAGGCCTTGCGGGCGAGTGCGTCCGAATAGTCGCGGTAGATCTTCCACGCATACGCGAGGAACACCGCGCCGAGCAGCACCGCGCTCGTGAGGTAGACAACCCCGCTCATCCCGGAGATGAACGGCATCAGCGTGACCGCGAACAGGATCACCGTGTACAGCAGGATGTGCAGCCGCGTGAACTTCTCGCCGTGCGTGACGGGCAGCATCGGCAGCCCCGCGCTCTCGTAATCCTTGCGGCGATAGAGCGCGAGCACCCAGAAATGCGGCGGCGTCCACACGAAGATGATCAGCACGAGGATCCACGCGTCGCCGGGCACCGCGCCGGTGACCGCGGCCCACCCGAGCGCCGGCGGCATCGCGCCCGACGCGCCGCCGATCACGATGTTCTGCGGCGTCATCGGCTTGAGCAGCAGCGTGTAGATCACCGCGTAGCCGACGAACGTCGCGATCGTCAGCCACATCGTCAGCGGGTTCGTGAACGTATAGAGCGTCCACGCGCCGGCGCTGCCGAGCACGGCCGAGAACAGCAGGATCTGCGGCGACGTGATCTCGCCGCGCGCGGACGGGCGCCATGCGGTACGGCGCATCATCGCGTCGATCTTCTGTTCGACGAGGCAGTTGATCGCGAACGCGGCGCCGGCCAGCAGCCAGATGCCGACCGTGCCGCCGATCAGCACATGCCACGGCACCATGCCCGGCGTCGCGAGGAACATGCCGATCACCGCGCAGAACACCGCGAGCTGCGTGACACGCGGCTTCGTCAGCGCCATGTATTGGGAAAAGCGGCTACCGAGCGATTGGGAGAGGGTGCTTTGCATGGGGGCGGTCACGCCGGGGCAGCGTCGCGCGCAGGCAGCGCGACACGGCCAGGGCGGCTTGAAAGGATGCGAAAGTTTAACATGACGACGAGCAGCAGCAGGATCGCAGCCCCCCCGTTGTGCGCGACGGCGACCGGCAGCGGCCACTGCAGCACGATGTTGGTCAGGCCCGTCACGAACTGCAGCAGCACGACCAGCAGCACGCCGTTGGCGGGCCGCCGCAGCGATTCGAAGCGGCGCATCTTCAGCGCGAACGCGACCAGGTACGCGACCACGACGAACGCGAACGTACGATGCGTCCAGTGGATCGCGACCAGCGCGTCCTGCGTGATCGCGTCGCCGTCCTTCGTCATCCCGAGCGCGCGCCACAGGTGGAAGCCGTGCTGGAAGTCCATCGGCGGGATCCACTGGCCGTTGCAGGTCGGGAAGTCGGTGCACGCGAGCACCGCGTAGTTGGTGCTCACCCAGCCGCCGAGCGCGATCTGCACGACCAGCAGCACGAGCGCCGCGAGCGCGGCCGCACGGTAGCGGCCGGCCTCGGGATCATGCGACGGCAGCGGCGTCTGCCGCGCCGCGAGCCAGCCGAGCGTGCCGAGCAGCGTGAGGCCGAGCAGAAGGTGGATCGTGACGATCACGGGCTGCAGTTTCATCGTGACCGTCCACGCGCCGAATGCACCCTGCACGAGGATCAGCAGCAGCAGGCTCGTCGGCCACCACGGCGACACGTGCAGCGGGCGGCGGCGCAGCCGCGCGGACCACGCGATCACGACCTGCGCGATGATCAGCACGCCGATCGCCATCGCGAAATAGCGGTGGATCATCTCGATCCACGCCTTCGACATGCTGACGGGGCCCGTCGGCATCGCCTGGTGCGCGGCCGTGATCGCGGCGTGCGCGATGAACGGCGACGACGTGCCGTAGCAGCCGGGCCAGTCGGGGCAGCCGAGCCCCGAATCGGTCAGCCGCGTGAAGCCGCCGAACATCACGAGATCGAGCGTGAGGAACGTGGTGATCCACACGAGCTGGCGGAACTTGTTGTCGTCGGCCTTCACCCACACGTACGACAGCGGCAGCAGCGCGATGCAGAAGCCGATCAGGCCGAGTTGCAGTAGATACGACATCGGAATGTGTGCCTCGTTGTCTCGCCTTAGCCGATGCTCGACCACTTCAGCAGCTTCGTCACGTCTGCCTTGATCTTGCTGGGATTCGGATCTTTCGGGAAACGCATCATCAGGTTGCCGTTCGGGTCGACCATGTAGATGTGGTCGGTATCCCGCGTGCCGGCGTCGGCCGGCAGCCATGCGGCAACCGCAGCCGGATCGGCGACGAGCCGGCGCGTGTCCGGGTAGGCCTCGAGCACCTTCTGCGGCGTCGCGCCCGCATCGCTGCGCAGCCACACCATCGTGATCCGGTGCCGTTCGCCCGCCTGCGTGACGCGGATCTGGCGCATGAAATAGAGCTTCTGCGCGCAGGCTTCGTCGCACGCGCTGCTGTCGGTCATCACGAACAGCCACACACCGCGCAGCGACGACAGCGGCACGGTCTTGCCGGTTTCGTCGGTGACCTGCAGATCCGCCGGGATCGCCCGCTGCGGCTCGATCAGCGTGCCGTAGTTCGTCGAACCGCCCTTCGGCTTGATCACGTAATAGGTGAAGTACGACGCGAGCATCGGCGCGGCGCACACGAGCCCCAGCAGCACGAGCATCCAGCGGCCGCGCTTGCGGGCCGCCGGCGAAACCGGCTTGGCGGCCGGACCCTGACGGGAAGATTGCATGGACAAATCAGACCTCTCGAAACGAACCCGCGGCGCTTGTGCCGCGTCCTGGCATGGCGCTCACGCGCCGGCCGACTTCTTCGCCGCACGCCGCGCGGCGTACAGGCCGAAACCGAGCGCGGCCGCCGCCATGGCCCACCACTGAAACATGTAACCGTAATTGCGCTCGACGCCGGTCGTCGCCGCCGGCCAGTCGCGCACGAGCTTGTCGCCGTCGTCGCTCGTCTGCTGGATCACGAACGGCTGCAGCGGCAGCCCCGTTTCCTTCGCATACGCGGCGACGTCCAGGTTCTGCCGGATCTTCTGGTGCGCCGCCGAACCGCCTTCGCCGAGTTCGAACGCGCGCGACGCGTCGGCGCGCGCAATGCCCACGATCTCGACGTCGCCCGCGGGCGTCGCGAACGACTCGATCGCCGTGCGATCGGCGATGTTGCGCGGCAGCCAGCCACGGTTGACGAGCACGACGCCGCCGCCCGTGAGTTTAAACGGCATCACGACGTAAAAACCCGGCTGGTCGTTATACGGCCGATTGTCGAGGAACACCGCTTGCTCGGGCGTGAAGCGGCCCGTCGCACGCACGCGATGAAATTCGATCGACGCCAGCGGAATCGGCTGCGCGCCGACGTCGACGGGCGCCGCATGCTCGTAGCGCACGATGCTCGCCTGCAGCGCTTCCTTCTGGTGCGCGCGGTCGCGCTGCCAGAAACCGAGACGGATCGTGGCGGCGACGACGACGAGGATCAGCAGCGCAGGCAGCCAGCGAATCTTCATCGTGCGGCCCGCCCGGTACATTCGCGAAAGCGAAGTGCGATAATTATCCCCTTCCTTTCGAATTGCCGTCGTCCGGTTCGTGTCATGCACATACTCGTTCCCATCGCCTTCGTCCTCATCATTGCCAGCATGGGCTCGGCGCTCTACTTCATGATGCACGACCGTGGCCACACGAAACGCATGGCCTGGTCGCTCGCCACCCGCGTCGGGCTGTCGGTCTCGCTGTTCCTGTTCATCCTGTTCGCCAACTGGATGGGCTGGATCCATTCGACCGGCCTGCCGATCGGGCGTTGATGCATGTACCGCTGCGGGCACCACGACCCGCTGTGACATTTCGCCGCACGGCATCGCCACCAAGCAAAAGCGCCGCCTGACTGAGTCGCGGCGGCGCCAGGGTGGTGCGGGCCGACAGCCAGCCGCTGCCAGGTCAACACCAATGAAAACGGCCCGCGCATTGCCGCGCGGGCCGTTTTTCCATTTACAGCCAGTAGACGACGACGTACAGGCCGAGCCAGACGACGTCGACGAAGTGCCAGTACCACGCGGCGCCTTCGAATGCGAAGTGGTGATCGGGCGTGAAGTGGCCGCGGATCATCCGCACCAGCACCACCGCGAGCATCGTGCCGCCGAGGAACACGTGGAAGCCGTGGAAGCCCGTCAGCAGGAAGAACGTCGAACCGTACACGCCCGAGTTCAGCGTCAGGTTCAGTTCGTTGTATGCGTGGTAGTACTCGAAGCCCTGCAGGAACAGGAAGCAGATACCGAACGCGAGCGTCGCGGCCATCCATGCGATTGCTTTCCTGCGATGATCGTCGCGCAGTGCGTGGTGCGAGATCGTCAGCGTCACGCCCGACGACAGCAGGAATGCCGTGTTCAGCGTCGGGATCGGCCACGGGCCCATCGTCTTGAAGTGACCGGCGAGCGCGGCGGGGCCTTCGTTCGGCCACACGGCGGAGAAATCCGGCCAGATCAGCTTGTAGTCAAGGCTGCCGAGCTGGTGCAGCGCGATTTCACGCGCATAGAACAGCGCGCCGAAGAACGCACCGAAGAACATGACTTCCGAGAAGATGAACCAGCTCATGCTCCAGCGGTACGACTTGTCGACGTTCTTGCCGTATTGACCACCTTCCGATTCGGCGATCGCGTCGCCGAACCAGTGATACAGCGTGAAGAGCAACCACAGCAGGCCGAGCAGCGACGTAAACGGCGCCCAGTCGTGACCGTTGATCCACAGCGCCGCCGATCCGAGCATGACCAACAGGCCGATGGCCGCGCTGATCGGATGGTGCGACGGATGCGGCACGAAATAGTACGGGGTCTGGTTTTGACCGCTCATGCTTGATTCTCCACTTCAGTCCAATTTGTGTACCGGAAACCGCTCCGGCTTTATTTCTTGCGCGGCGCAACCACCGCCGCTCTTTCCTGCACGCAGCGCCGTGGCGCCGCGCACTGCATTCTTTCGTGCCCGCGGGCTTCAGCCCACGACGGCACGCACGATCAGGATCAGCACGCCGATGAACACGCCGGCCGCGATCAACGCGACGATCAGCACGTGCAGCGGATTCAACTGCGTCGCGTCGGCCTCCAGGTCGCGCCGCTTGCGCACCCCGAAGAACGACCACAACACGGCTCTCACTGCCTGGCCGAAACCGCCGCGCTTGCCCTCCGTCATCGCCCCGCCTCCGTCGTCATGCACCCGGCGTCGCCGCGCCCTGCGCCGCGGTACTACGCTGCGCCGGCGCCGGCGCGGCCGGCGTATTCAGCTCGAAGAACGTGTACGACAGCGTGATCGTCTTCACGTCCTTCGGCAGTTTCGGATCGATCACGAACACCACCGGCATCTTGCGCGACTCGTTCGCGGCCAGCGTCTGCTGCGTGAAGCAAAAGCACTCGATCTTCTTGAAGAACTCCGTCGCCTGCTTCGGCGCGTAGCTCGGAATCGCCTGCGCAACGACCGGCCTGCCCTGCCCGTTCGTCACGTCGTACACGATCGTCGTCAGTTCGCCCGGATGCACGTCGAGACTGTTGTGCTCCGGCTTGAAACCGAGCGGGCCGCGCGCGTTCGCATCGAACTCGACCGACACCGTGCGGCTGGTGTCGACCTGCGAGTTCTTCACCTCGCGCTCGCTGACATCGCGCTGCACCAGGTTGTTGATGCCGGTGATCTGGCAGATCGCCCGATACATCGGGATCAGCGCGAAGCCGAAACCGAACATCAGCCCTGCCACGACGAAGAGCTTCACCAGCATCGAACGATTGAACGCGCGATCGACGGCGCCCTCTTCCGGCTTCGACATACGACAACTTCCTCGCTACTGCGTCAGTTACTGCATCAGTGGGTGGACAACCACCACTGCTTGATCACGACACCCATAAAAAAAACGGCGGCGATGACGAGCAGGATAAGGCCGAGCCGCTTGTTGCCCGCGCGAATCTGCTCGGGCGTTCGTCTTTCTTGTGGATTCCGGTTCATCTGAAACTTCGGTTCGGCGCCCGCCGCGCCTGCCTGCGCGGCAGGCAGCGGCGGAGCGCACTGTGAAACTTACTCGACGTGCGGCGGTTGCTCGAACGTGTGGAAGGGAGCCGGGCTCGGCACCGTCCACTCGAGGCCCGTCGCGCCATCCCACGGCTTGTCCGACGCCTTTTCCAGCTCGCCGCCGCCACGGTAGGCCGGCAGCGCGACCGCGAACAGGAAGTACACCTGCGCGAGGCCGAAGCCGAATGCGCCGATCGTCGCAACCTGGTTGAAGTCCGTGAACTGCGCCGGGTAGTCCGCGTAGCGGCGCGGCATGCCCGCGAGACCGACGAAGTGCATCGGGAAGAACGTCAGGTTGAAGAAGATCATCGACGCCCAGAAGTGGATCTTGCCGCGCGTCTCGTTGTACATCCAGCCCGTCCACTTCGGCGCCCAGTAGTACCAGCCCGAGAACAGCGCGAACAACGAGCCTGCCACCAGCACGTAGTGGAAGTGCGCCACCACGAAGTAGGTGCCGTGATACTGGATGTCGAGCGGCGCCATCGCAAGCATCAGGCCCGTCAGGCCGCCGAACGTGAACACGAACAGGAAGCCGATCGCGAACAGCATCGGGGTTTCGAACGTCATCGAGCCGCGCCACATCGTCGCGAGCCAGTTGAACACCTTCACGCCCGTCGGCACGGCGATCAGCATCGTCGCGTACATGAAGAACAGCTGGCCGGTGACCGGCATGCCCGTGGCGAACATGTGGTGCGCCCAGACCATGAACGACAGGATCGCGATCGAAGCCGTCGCGTACACCATCGAGCTATAGCCGAACAGCGTCTTGCGTGCGAACGCCGGGATCACCTGCGACACGATCCCGAACGCCGGCAGAATCATGATGTACACCTCGGGGTGGCCGAAGAACCAGAAGATGTGCTGGTACATCACCGGGTCGCCGCCGCCTGCCGCGTTGAAGAACGACGTGCCGAAGTGGCGGTCGAACAGCACCATCGTGATCGCACCTGCCAGAACCGGCATCACGGCGATCAGCAGGTAGGCCGTGATCAGCCACGTCCATGCGAACATCGGCATCTTCATCAGCGTCATGCCCGGCGCGCGCATGTTCAGGATCGTCACGACGATGTTGATCCCGCCCATGATCGACGACGCGCCCATCAAGTGGACCGCGAAGATCGCGAAGTCCATGCCCGGGCCCATCTGCGTCGACAGCGGCGCATACAGCGTCCAGCCGGCGGCCGTCGCGCCGCCCGGCGCGAAGAACGAGCCGACCAGCAGCACGGCCGCGACCGGCAGCAGCCAGAAGCTGAAGTTGTTCATCCGCGCGAACGCCATGTCGGACGCGCCGATCTGCAGCGGAATCATCCAGTTCGCGAAGCCGACGAACGCCGGCATGATCGCGCCGAACACCATGATCAGGCCGTGCATCGTCGTGAGTTCGTTGAAGAACTCCGGACGCATGATCTGCAGGCCCGGCTCGAACAGTTCGGCACGGATGCCGAGCGCCATCACGCCGCCCGACAGGAACATGATGAACGAGAACAGCAGGTACAGCGTACCGATGTCCTTGTGGTTGGTGGCCAACAGCCAGCGCCGCCAGCCGTGCGGTGTTGCGTGCGCGTGGTCGTCGTGCGCGTGGTCCGCGGCTACGTCGTGCCCGATGCTAGACATGAGAATCTCCTAATGCGAATACGTCGACTAACTCAGCGACACGTCAAGCCGCCGGGCCGATCTCGACACGCCGCGCTTCCTTCGCGTCAGCGCCGCCCGAGATCGTTTCCGGTTTTTTGAGAATAATGTGGTCTTCCGCCACGCCTGCTGCCTTCAGCGCGTCGCGCACGGCTTGCGCACGATGCTTGGCCAGTTCGGCGTTCGTGCCGGCCGAGCCCGTCTTGTCGGTGAAGCCCGACAGCGCGAGCTTCGCGTCCGGATGCGCCTTCGCATAGTCGGCCGCGGCGGCGATCGCCGCTTTCGCGTCGGCCGGCAGTTCGCTCTTGCCCGTCTCGAAGTAGATCGTCGACAGTGCGGCCGTGGCCGATGCCGATGCCGACGCTGCCGCCGGCTGCTCGGCTGCGCCCGACGCGGCTTGCGCCGGCGCCGAAGCCGCTTCAGCCGGCGCCGCTGCGCCTGCCGTGTCTTCCGGCATCTTGCCGTTGCGCGCGTCAGCCACTTGCTTCGGCTGCAGCAGGTCGTTCTTGTGGTTGCCCCACGAATTGCGCTCGTACGTGATGACCGAGGCGATGTCGAGGTCCGACAGCGATGCCCACGACGGCATCGCGCCCTTGCCGTGCAGCACGCGCTCGACGTGACCGGCGATCGGGCCGTTCACGATCGGGCTGCCGTCCATCGCCGGGAAGGCGCCGAGGCCCTTGCCGCTCACCTGGTGGCAGGCCGCGCAGTTCGTCTTGTAGACTTCCTCGCCGTGCGCGACGAGTTCGGCCATCGTATAGACCTTGTTCGGATCGACCGACGCGCTGGCCAGCTTGGCCTTCTGCGCGGTCACCCACTTCGCGTAGTCGTCTTCCGACAGGACTTCGACCACGACCGGCATGTACGCGTGTTCCTTGCCGCACAGCTCGGTACAGAAACCGCGGAAGGTACCGACCTTGTCGGCCTTGAACCACGTGTCGCGCACGAAGCCGGGAATCGCATCCTGCTTCACGCCGAACGCGGGCACGTACCACGAGTGGACGACGTCGTTCGCGGTCGTGATGATGCGGATCTTCTTGTTGACCGGCACGACGAGCGGGTTGTCGACTTCCTGCAGATAGGTGTCGGTGATCGGCTTCTTGCCCATCACTTCGTCACGCGGGGTCGCGAGCGTCGACAGGAAGCCGATGCCCTCGCCCGGACCCTTCACGTAGTCGTAGCCCCACTTCCACTGGTAGCCGGTGACCTTGATCGTGAGATCGGCGTTCGTCGTGTCCTTCATCGCGACGACGGCCTTCGTCGCCGGCAGCGCCATCAGCACGACGATGACGAACGGCACGATCGTCCAGATGATCTCGACGGTCGTGCTTTCATGGAAATTGGCGGCCTTGTGGCCTTTGGATTTGCGATGCGCGAAGATCGAATAGAACATCACGCCGAACACGGCGACGAAGATCACCGTACACAGGATCAGCATCATCGTGTGGAGATCGTAGAGCTCCTCGGCGATCTTCGTGACAGGCGGCTGAAAGTTGATCTCGTTGACACGGGGGCCGCCCGGGCTATCACCGACCGCCAGGGCGGCACCGGCAAAGAGCAATCCGCTGCATGCCAGCACGCCCGTGAGGGCTCGCTTGATTGTTTTCATAGCATCCTTACCCAAAATTTCCATTCAAACCCTCCCCCGTCGCAAGCCGCCGGCCTGTTCCCGGCCGGTGCCCGCGCCTCGTCAGCCGCAGCGCCTGAGCGACACGCGCAGTTCGTCGGCGAACTGCGCACGCTTGTACTGCGCGAGATGCTGCCCGATTACGACGGTCTGCCCGCGCGATACCAGTCGAATCGGATCGCGTGGCGTCGCACCCGGCTCGACCCGCACCCAGCGCGGGTTGAATTCGATCAGCGTGAGCCGCTCCGCATCCATCCGCTCGATCACGAGCCGGTGCGGAAACAGCCTGATGCGCTCGTAATCGACCGCATGGCGGGCATAGATCGCAAACGCGACACCCACCGCCAGCAACTCGATTCCGGTGAAGGGCATGACGAGCCAAGCCCCCCGCCACATCAACAACGCCGCGATCACCAGCGAGAAGCCCGCGAGCGACGCGTAAAACAGCACGAACTGGCGTGGCGACGCCGAACAGTTGCGTTTCATGAGCCAGTCTTCGAGGACCGGTTCGCCGCTCGTCGTCTCTGCCGAAACCCTCGCTGCTTCCATCGCCGCCTCACGCGAATGGCATGCGATGCATGCCTGCATCGGACTCGTCGCCCCGTATTGCGGGGACCCCAGGGCGACAAGCTGACGCATTATAGGCGGGTTCAATGGCATCCACAAGCAAGCGCCTATCGCCCCGCAAGCCAAGTGCGACAAGCTTTCCGGCCATTTTTGGCGCCAATTCGACCCCGCTTTGCGCCGCTAATTCCAGACATAACAAAACCCCTCTTTACCGCTTTACCGATTCTTCGGACGTCCCTTTCCGATGTCCTCGATGCGCACGATCCCGTGCCCCTCGGCGGTCGTGCGCGGCACGGCCTTCCACGCGTGGCCGTAAATCACCTCGAAGGTCAGCGGAATCGTGCCGTCCGCGCGCCGGCGCGCTTCCAGCGCGTCGCCGAGCGCCGCGCGAAAGCGCCGCGTCTCGCGCTGCGGCGCCGCGCGCTCGAACGGATAGGCGCCCCAGCGGCGCACGTCGGCCAGCAGTGAGTCGGAGGATTTGTACGTGACGGTCAGCACTTCCTGGTCCATCACGGGAATCTCGAAGCCGCTCTCGACGAGCATGTCGCCGAGGTCGTGCATGTCGACGAAATCGATCACTCGCGCGGCGGGCGGCGCGATGCCGAGCGCCGCTTCGGCGTCCGCGCAGGCCGCGCGCAGTTCGCGCAGCGTGTCGGGACCGAGCGTGCTGAACATCAGCAGCCCGTTTACGCGCAGCACGCGCTGCCATTCGGGCAGCACCGCATCGGGGCGCGAATGCCAGTGAAGGGCGAGATTCGACCAGATCAGGTCGAACGCGCCGCCCGGGAACGGCAGCGCGGCGAAGTCGGCCTGCGCGACGCGCGGGCCGCGCGGGCCGAGCGCCCGGCCGAGCGAAGCCGGCAGCCAGCGGCGCCAGCTCGTCTGCTCGACCTCGCGCTGACCGGCCCGCGCGAGCATCGCGCCGGACAGGTCGACGCCGAAGACGGGCGCTTCCGGAAAGCGCGCGCGCAGCGCCGGCAGGTCGTCGCCCGGGCCGCAGCCCGCATCGAGCACGGCCGCGGGGCTCACCTTGATGTATTCGAGGCGCTCGTTCATTCGCTGCGCGATCTCGCGCGGCAGGAATGCGACCGCGTCGAACGTGGCAGCACGGCGGTCGAAGATCCGCCGCAGGCGCCTGGCGTCATTGGCCGGACGGCTGGTTGAAGTCGAAGCTGGGGACATGTCGGGCACACTGGCGAAGAGCCCGAAGTATACTCGCTCGCCCCGCAGGCTTCATCGAGACGGGGCCGCCAGGAGTGTTCGCGATGACCCACCGTTCCGCTCCGCGCACGATGCGCGTCGTTTTGTCGCAGGTTCGCGCGCTGGCAGCGCGCGTCGCCGCGGTCACGCTGCCGAATCGCTGCGCACTGTGCGGCAATTTGTCACATGCCGTGATTTGCGGCGCTTGCGACGCCGCGTACTGGAATGAGGCGCGGCTGCGCTGCGACGTCTGCGCGCTGCCGCTGGGCGTCGGGCAACCGCATTCGCGCCCGCCCCGTGGCGGGCACACCGGCACCGGCCGCGCGGCCGCGTATCGGTGCGACGCATGCCGCACCGAGCCGCCGCCGTTCGATGCGACGCTCGCGCTCGCGGATTACCGCGCGCCGCTCGACGGGCTCGCGCGCGGCCTGAAGTTTCATGCGCGGCTCGCGCTCGGCGCCGAATTCGCAGCCCGGCTCGCCCGGCTGGTCGACGATACGCGCGGCGCAAGCGGCTTCGACCTGGTCGCACCGGTGCCGCTGTCGCACCGGCGGCTCGTCGCGCGCGGCTACAACCAGGCGTGGGCGATCGCGCGTCCGCTCGCGCACCGGCTCGGCGTGCACTCGGATGCGGCGCTGCTCGCGCGCGTCGCCGACACCGCGCCGCAGTCGCGGCTCGACCGGCAAGCACGGCGCGACAACGTGATGGCGGCGTTCGCGGTGGCAGGCGGCGTCGCCGGCCGCCACGTCGCGCTCGTCGACGACGTGATGACGTCCGGCGCGACGCTCGCGGCGGCCGCGCACGCGCTGAAAGCGGCGGGCGCCGCACGCGTGACGAATCTGGTTGCGCTGCGCACTGCCAGGGATTAATTAGATAGAGAGGCCGGCCGCCCGAACGCGGCCGTCACGAACCGGCCGGCCGGGAACGAGCGCGCGTTGCTCCGCCCCGGCCGGCCCAGCCAAACCGAAACATGTTCAACGTCGTCCTCGTCGCCCCCGAAATCCCGCCGAACACCGGCAACGTGATCCGCCTGTGCGCCAACACCGGCGCGCACCTGCACCTGATCGAGCCGCTCGGCTTTCCGCTCGACGACGCGCGGATGCGCCGCGCCGGCCTCGACTATCACGAATACGCGCAGATGCGCGTGCACCGCGACTGGGACGCGTTCGTCGCGGCCGAATCGCCCGATCCCGCGCGGATGTTCGCGTTCACGACGCGCGGCTCGGGCCGCTTCCACGATCATGCGTTCCTGCCCGGCGACTGGTTCGTGTTCGGCTCGGAGACGCGCGGCCTGCCCGCCGGGCTGCTCGAACGCTTCCCGAGCGAACAGCGCGTGCGCCTGCCGATGCGGCCGGACAACCGCAGCCTGAACCTGTCGAACACGGTCGCGGTGGTCGTGTTCGAGGCGTGGCGCCAGGCCGGCTTCGAAGGCGGCGCCTGACGCGTGCCGGGCGCGGCCCGCACCGCGGGACGTGTCAGGCACGCGCGAGCCGCGCGCGATACAGGTCGTAGATGTCGGGGGAAAAGCACGCGAACACCACGCGTGCGAGGTTAGGCGCCTGCGGCAGCATTTCGGCAACGGTACCGACCGCGATGTCGACAGCCTCTTCGGCCGGATAGCGGTAGATTCCGCAGCTGATCGCCGGGAACGCGATCGACGTCGCGGCAACCTCCTCGGCCAGCTCGATCGCGCGCCGGTAGCACGACGCGAGCAGATCGGCCTCGCCGCGCCCGCCGCCGTGCCACACAGGCCCGACCGCATGGATCACGTAGCGCACCGGCAGCCCGTGGCCGCGCGTGAGCTTCGCGTCGCCCGTGTCGCAGCCGCCGAGCGTGCGGCACTCGGCGAGCAGGCCGGGGCCGGCCGCGCGGTGGATCGCGCCGTCGACGCCGCCCCCGCCGAGCAGCGAGCCGTTCGCGGCGTTGACGATCGCATCGACATCGAGCGTCGTGATGTCGACGAGCTGCGCGTCGAGCGTGGTGGAATGGATCCGCAGCATGACAACCTCCCGGAACGCCGGAGACTGTTCAAGCGTAGTGCGCTTTGGCGCCGCGCGCTTGGTGCGACCGTACCGGGCGGCGCCGGTTCGCGCTACTCGGCGCGCGCGTCGCGCCGCAGCAGGCCGCTGACGGCGTCGCGCGGCGCAATGCCGTCGAACAGCACGCCGCACACGGCTTCGGTGATCGGCATCTCGATCGACTGCGCGCGCGCGATCGCCAGCACGGCCTGCGCACAGCGCACGCCTTCGGCCACGTGGCCGAGTGCGCCGAGGATATCGTTCAGCGTGCGGCCGGCCGCCAGTTGCAGGCCGACCGTGCGGTTGCGCGACAGGTCGCCCGTCGCGGTGAGGATCAAGTCGCCGAGGCCCGTGAGGCCCGTGAAGGTTTCCGCGCGGCCGCCGAGCGCGACGCCGAGCCGCGACATTTCGGCGAGGCCGCGTGTGACCAGCGCGGCGCGCGCGTTCAGCCCGAGGCCGAGGCCGTCGGCAATGCCGGTCGCGATCGCCAGCACGTTCTTCACCGCGCCGCCGACCTCGACGCCGACCACGTCGTCGCCCGTATAGATCCGCATCGCGCCGTGATGGAACGCGGCGAGCGTGCGCTCGCGGCATTCGGCGGACACGCTCGCCACCGTCAGCGCGACCGGCAGCGACAGCCCGACCTCGCGCGCAAAGCTCGGCCCCGACAGCACGCCGTTGCTGTGCTGTTCGGGCAGCTCGGCCGCGATCACCTGATGCGGCAGCAGATGCGTGTCGGCCTCGAAGCCCTTGCAGACCCAGACGACATGCGCGGGCACGCAGCCGGCGTCGCGCATCGCGTGGTACAGCGTGCGCAGCCCGGCCACGGGCGCGGCAATCACGCATAGCGCGTCGTCCGCGGCGCCATGCGCGAGCGCGGCGCCGAGATCGGCGTCGTAGCGCAATGCGTCAGGCAGCGCGATGCCGTCCAGATAACGGGAATTTTCGTGCCGGGCCTGCAGCCCGGCGATGAGCGCGGCGTCGCGCGCCCATAGAAGCGTATCGTGCCGCGCGGCCAGATGGCCCGCGAGCGCGGTGCCCCAGGCACCGGCGCCGAGAACGGCTACTTTCATACCCAGCACCGGTCCGAGTGAAACGTCAGTTCAGCGTCGAGCCGTTCGGCGCGCCTGCTGCGGCACCGCCCTGCTGCTGCTGAAGCTGCGCGAGACGCTGCTCGTACAGCGCCTGGAAGTTGATTTCCGCCAGGTGGATCGGCGGGAAGCCCGCGCGCGTGATCGCATCGGCGATGTTCGAGCGCAGGTACGGGAACAGGATCGTCGGGCAGGCGATGCCGACGAGCGGGTCGAGCTGTTCGTCCGGAATGTTGCGAATGTCGAAAATGCCGGCCTGCTTCGCTTCGATCAGGAACGCGACCTTGTCCTTCACCTTCGCGGTGACGGTACCCGACACGACGACTTCGAACACGCTTTCCGCGAGGCGGTCGGCCTTGACATCGACTTCGACCTCAACCGACGGCATGTCCTGCTCGAGGAAGATCGCCGGCGAATTCGGCTGCTCGAGCGACATATCCTTCAGGTAGACGCGCTGGATGTTGAAGAACGGTTGGTTTTCGACGTCGGACATGGTGTTTCCCTAAAAGTGGTGACGGGACGGCCCGGCTTCTCGCCGGCCGCCACGGATGAATCCTGCGCGCCCAAGCCGCGGCGCGGCCGGCGGCCATTCTGCCCTAATCAGGCTGCTTGCAGAAGCGGGGCGAGCCCGCCTTCGCGGTCGAGCTTCGACAGATCGTCGTAGCCGCCGACGTGCGTGTCGCCGATGTAGATCTGCGGCACCGTGCGGCGCCCCGTGCGCGTCATCATTTCCTCGCGGCGGGCCGGATCGCGGTCGATCAGCACCTTTTCGATCTGCTCGACACCGCGCAGCTTCAGCAGGCGCTCGGCCTGCATGCAATACGGACACACCTGCGTGCTGTACATCAAAACCTTGGTCACTTCGCCACTCCTTGTTTGACGACCGGCATCCCGGCCTGCTGCCAGGCGGCCACGCCGCCCTCGAGCACATGCACCTCGGCGTAACCCGCCGCCTCGACCTCGCGCGCCGCCTTCTGCGACTGCTGGCCGTTCTGGCAGACGAGCAGCACGGGCGTGCTCTTGTTCTTCGCGACCTGCGCAATCTTCGCACCGATCTCGCCCGCCGCGACCTGACGCGCCGACGGCAGGTGGCCGGCGGCGAAATCGGACGCGGCACGCACGTCGATCACGATCGCGTTGCGACGGTTGATGAGTTGCGTCGCCTCTGCGGCCGACAGGCCGCCGCGGCCGCGGCGCAGTGCGGGCCATGCCAGCAGGCCGCCCGATACCAGCAGGATCGCGATAAGGGCCAGGTTCGTGTAATCGGTAAAGAACGTCACGGAATTCCGCCGGAAAAAGAGAAATCGGATGAGGACAATCCCGCCATTATAAAATAACCGTCTTGCGCGATGGCGGACCCGGGTCGGGTTCCGCGCGACGCGCACCGCTTCCTTCACTACCGACCGCAAGATCCATGTACAAACTCGTTCTCATCCGCCACGGCGAATCGACGTGGAACAAGGAAAACCGCTTCACCGGCTGGGTCGACGTCGACCTGACCGAACAGGGTCGCAACGAGGCCTACCAGGCCGGCGAATTGCTCAGGGAGGCCGGCTACACGTTCGACATCGCGTACACGTCGGTGCTCAAGCGCGCGATCCGCACGCTGTGGCACGTGCAGGACCGGATGGACCTCATGTACCTGCCCGTCGTCCACTCGTGGCGCCTGAACGAGCGTCACTACGGCGCGCTGTCGGGCCTGAACAAGGCGGAAACGGCCGCGAAGTTCGGCGACGACCAGGTGCTCGTCTGGCGCCGCAGCTACGACACGCCGCCGCCCGCGCTCGAGCCGACCGACGAGCGCGCGCCGTTCAACGACCCGCGCTATGCAAAGGTGCCGCGCGAGCAGTTGCCGCTCACCGAGTGCCTGAAGGACACGGTCGCGCGCGTGCTGCCGCTGTGGAACGAGTCGATCGCGCCGGCGGTCCGCGCCGGCAAGCAGGTGCTGATCGCCGCGCACGGCAACTCGCTGCGTGCGCTGATCAAGTATCTCGACGGCATCTCGGACAACGACATCGTCGGCCTGAACATCCCGAACGGCGTGCCGCTCGTGTATGAACTCGACGAGAACCTGAAGCCGATCACGCACTATTACCTCGGCGACCAGGAAGCGATCGCGCAGGCGCAGGCCGCCGTCGCGAAGCAGGGCAAGGCGGGCTGACGCCCGTCACCGGGCGAGCCGCGTCCGGCGCGGCGTGCCCGGCCAGCCCGGCGCGGCGCGCGAACCTTCGCGGCCCCGGCGCTGTCGAAACCGCTTTCACACCCGCAAGCGCGTCCGGCGGCGCCTCTCCGGCCTTCTCCGGGCCCTTTTCGCACCGTTGCACTGAGTCATCGGACGAACAGTTATACTTGTCCGCTACATCCCCGCTACCGCCACGCGCTTCCCGACCGCACCAGACTCTCTATGCGAATGAAATTGAAGAACATCGGCCTGATTGCCGCGGGCCTCGCCACGGGCGTGTTCGCCACGCTGCAGATTTCCGCGTCGGCCGAGCAGACGGCCACGGCGCCGCTTCCCCTCGACCAGCTCCGCCTGTTCGCGGAAGTATTCGGCCAGATCAAGCGCGAGTACGTCGAACCGGTCGACGACAAGAAGCTGCTGACGGCGGCGATCAAGGGCATGGTGTCGAGCCTCGACCCGCACTCGTCGTTCCTCGACAAGACCGACTATGACGAGTTGCAGGAGCAGACGAAGGGCCGCTTCGCGGGTCTCGGCATCGAGATCTCGCAGGAAGACGGCCTCGTCAAGGTGATCTCGCCGATCGAAGATACCCCCGCGTTCCGCGCCGGCATCCGTCCGGGCGACCTGATCACGCGCATCAACGACAAGCCGGTGCGCGGCATGACGCTCGACAAGGCCGTCAAGCAGATGCGCGGCGAGCCGGGCACCAAGGTCACGCTGACGATCTTCCGCAAGAGCGACGACCGCACGTTCCCGATCACGGTCACGCGCGCGATCATCAAGGTGCAGAGCGTCAAGATGAAGATCCTCGATCCGGGCTACGCGTATGTCCGCATCACGAGCTTCCAGGAGCGCACGACGCCCGATCTCGCTGCAAAGCTGCAGGACATCGCGCGCCAGCAGCCGAACCTGAAGGGCCTGATCGTCGACCTGCGCAACAACGGCGGCGGCCTGCTGCAGAGCGCGGTCGGCGTCGCCGGCGCATTCCTGCCGCCCGACTCCGTCGTCGTGTCGACCAACGGCCAGATCCCCGATTCGAAGCAGGTCTACCGCGATACGTACGACAACTATCGCCTGCCGTCCTTCGACGGCGATCCGCTGAAGAACCTGCCGCCGGTCTTCAAGACCGTGCCGATGATCGTGCTGACGAACGCCTATTCGGCGTCCGCGTCGGAAATCGTCGCCGGCGCGCTGCAGGATTCGAAGCGCGCGCAGATCATGGGCAAGACGACGTTCGGCAAGGGTTCGGTGCAGACGGTCCGCCCGATGACGGCCGACACCGCGCTGCGCCTGACGACCGCGTACTACTACACGCCGAGCGGCCGCTCGATCCAGAACAAGGGCATCACGCCCGACGTGCCGGTCGATCAGTATGCGGATGGCGATCCGGACGACGTGCTCGTGACGCGTGAGGTCGACTACACGAACCACCTCGCGAACACGCAGGACCCGAACGAGAAGAAGGAACAGGAAGAGCGCGAGCAGCGCCGGATGGATCAGTTGCGCGTCCTCGAAGAGCAGAACGACAAGAAGACGCCGGAGCAGCGCCAGAAGGATCGCGATCGCAAGCCGATCGAGTTCGGCAGCACCGACGACTTCATGATGCAGCAGGCGCTCAACAAGCTCGAAGGCAAGCCCGTCCAGGAATCGAAGTCGCTGCTCGCCGAGAGCACGACGAAGAGCCCGGCCGGCAAGGCCGCCGCGGCACCGAAGGCATCGGGCACAAGCGCGAAGCCGGCCTCCGCACCGAAGCCCGCGTCGGCGCCGAAGTAAGCGCCGGCCGGCATCCGACGGGCCATCGCGGGAAGACCGCGATGGCCCGTTTTTCATGCGCGCCTAAAATAACGAAACGTACGCCCGCCTCGCCCACGACTCCCCATGAACGACGATCAACTCCTGCGCTACTCCCGTCACATCCTCGTCGACGAAATCGGCATCGAGGCGCAGCAGCGCTTTCTCGATGCGCATGCGATCGTTGTCGGCGCGGGCGGCCTCGGCTCGCCCGCCGCGATGTACCTCGCGGCGTCGGGGGTCGGCACGATCACGCTCGTCGACGCCGATACGGTCGACCTCACGAACCTGCAGCGGCAGATCCTGCACGTGACGTCATCGGTCGGCCGCAGCAAGGTCGAATCGGGGCGCGACGCGCTCGCGCAACTGAATCCCGGGGTGAGCGTGCGCGCGGTCGCGGAACGCGTCGACGATGCGTGGCTCGATGCACACGTGCCGGGCGCGACCGTCGTGCTCGACTGCACCGACAACTTCGCGACGCGGCACGCGATCAACCGCGCGTGCGTCGCGCACGGCGTGCCGCTCGTGTCGGGCGCCGCGCTGCGCTTCGACGGCCAGATCAGCACGTTCGACTTCCGCGACCCGGCCGCGCCCTGCTATGCGTGCGTGTTCCCGGAAGACCAGCCGTTCGAGGAAGTCGCGTGCGCGACGATGGGCGTGTTCGCGCCGACGGTCGGGATCATCGGCGCGATGCAGGCCGCCGAAGCGCTGCGCGTGATCGGTGCGATCGGCACGACGCTCAACGGGCGACTGATGATGCTCGATTCGCTGCGGATGGAATGGACGACGATGAAGATCGCGCGCCAGGCCGACTGCCCCGTATGCGGGGGCCGGCACTGACGCGCGTCACGCGGGCGCCTAAGCCGCGGCGTCCGCGCGCGGCTCGGCGACCGACAGGCGCTTCAGCGCCGCCTGCACTTCTTCCGGCTCGAACGCGGCGAGCACGTCGGCCGTCGGCTTCTCGAGCGCCTTCAGGTGTGCGCGCAGGATCTCCTGCTTCACGACGAGCAGCTGGCTCGGGTGCATCGAGAACTCGGTGAGCCCCATCCCGAGCAACAGGCGCGTGAGCGCCGGATCGCCCGCCATCTCCCCGCATACCGACACGGACACGCCCGCGCGCTTCGCTTCGCGCAGCGTATACGAGATCAGGTGCAGCACCGCCGGATGCAGCGGGTCGTACAGGTGCGCGACCGCGTTGTCCGCGCGATCGATCGCGAGCGTGTACTGGATCAGGTCGTTGGTGCCGATCGACAGGAAATCGAACCGCTTCAGGAACAGCGGCAGCGCGATCGCCGCGGCCGGAATCTCGATCATCGCGCCGATGCGCACGTTCGGATCGTACGCGAGCCCCGCGTCGTCGAGCTGGCGCTTCGCCTCGCGGATCAGGTCGAGCGTCTGGTCGATCTCCTGCGCGTGCGCGAGCATCGGAATCAGGATCTTGACCTGCCCGAACGCGGACGCGCGCAGGATCGCGCGCAACTGCGTGAGGAACATCTGCGGCTCGGACAGGCTCCAGCGGATCGCACGCAGGCCGAGCGCCGGGTTCGGCGCCGTCTCGTAGCCTTCGTCCAGCGCCTCGAGCGGCTTGTCCGCGCCGACGTCGATCGTGCGGATCGTGACGGGCATGCCCTTCATCCACTCGACGGCCCGCTTGTACGCGCCGAACTGCTCCTCCTCCTCGGGCATCACCTTCTGATGCATGAACAGGAACTCGGAGCGGAACAGGCCGACACCGACCGCGCCGGCCTCGACGGCCGCCTTCGCGTCGTCGGGCAGCTCGATGTTCGCGTACAGCTCGATCTTGGTGCCGCATAGCGTTTGCGTCGGCGAGAATTTCAGACGCTGCAGCTTGCGTTGCTCCAGCAGCTTCTCGGACTGGCGGTACGAATATTCCTCGAGGACGATCGGCGCGGGATCGACGATCACGATGCCCTGGTCGCCGTCGACGATGATCAGGTCGTTCTGACGGATCAGCGCGCTCGCGTGCTGCACGCCGACCGCGGCCGGGATGCCGAGGCTGCGCGCGACGATCGCCGTGTGCGACGTGCGCCCGCCGAGGTCGGTGACGAACGCCTGGAACGACTGCGTCTTGAACTGCATCATGTCGGCCGGCGCGATGTCGTGCGCGACGACGATCATCTCGCTCGTGCCGTTCGCGGCCGCGCGGTCGAGCGCCTGCGACGCGGACGGCGCGCCGGCGAGCGCCTTCAGCACGCGCTCGACCACCTGCTCGATGTCGGCCTTGCGCTCGCGCAGGTATTCGTCCTCGATGTCGTCGAAATGGCGCGTGAGCAGCTCGAGCTGCTCGGTCAGCGCCCATTCGACGTTGTAGCGGCGCGTGCGGAGCAGGTCGATGGTTTCCTGCACGAGCATCGCGTCGCGGAGGATCATCGCGTGCACGTCGATGAACGCGCCCACTTCGCTCGGGGTGTCGTCGGTCAGGTCGGCGCGCAGCGCTTCGAGTTCGTGATGCACGACGTCGAGCGCCGTGCGGAATCGCTCGACCTCGGCGTCGATCTGGTTCGCCTCGATCAGGTAATGGGCGACGTCGAGCGCCGCCGGCGCGATCAGATACGCTCGCCCGATCGCGATACCTCGTGAGACGGGAATGCCATGCAGCGTGAAGGACACGCGCACCTCCTCTGTACAAGTAAAGCCGCGGCACACTGCTGCGATGCGCTTATGACCCCGGTTAGCGATTATAGATTCCGCGACTCCCCGCTGACTGCATGCACCGCAGCATTGCGCATTCCGCATCAATGCTTCCGACGAAAAAAATGCCGCGAAATCCGCGGCATTCTGACTGGAAACAGCAACGATCCCGCGCGAGAATCACTGGCCTTCGCCGAACTTGTCGGCGATCAGCTTCAGCAGCGCGTCCATCGCTTCCCGCTCGTCGGCCCCTTCGGTCTCGATCGTCACGGTGCTGCCGATGCCCGCCGCCAGCATCATCACGCCCATGATGCTCTTCGCATTGATCTTGCGCCCGTTGCGTGTCATCCAGACTTCCGACTGGAAGTTGCCGGCCAGTTGCGTAAGCTTGGCCGATGCGCGCGCATGGAGCCCCAATTTATTGACGATGGTGGTTTCTTGTTGAAGCATGATTCTCGGTCGGGTCGGTCTAAAACGGAAAACGCGGTGGTCAGTGCGATTCGGTGCGCGGTTTCGGCTCGGGCGGAATCGGCGCGCACTGCCCGCAGCCGGTTTCCGACGGCGGCGGCGGCGTGCCGGCCGCGACTTCGTGGACGCCTTTCGCGCCGCCTGACAGGGCCTTGTCGGCCAGCTTGTCGAGCGGCATCTGGCGGTAACAGACCGCACGCACGAGCATCGGCAGGTTGACGCCCGCCAGCACCCGCACGTCCGCGATCTTCGCGAGCTGACCCGCGATGTTCGCGGGCGTCGCGCCGTACATGTCGGTCAGCACGATCGCGCCGTTCTCTTCCTTGAGCCGCGCGAGCTCCGCGTGCGCGAACGCCATCACCTGGGTCGGATCGCTGTCCGCCTGCACGTCGATGCAGCCGATCCGGGCAGGCACGCCACCGTAGATGTGCGCGATGCAGTCCCGCAGCGCGGTGGCGAGCGGCGCGTGTGCGATGATCAGAATCCCGGCCATGTCAGATCGCTCCCGGCCGCCCCTGGCGGACCGACGCCCCGCGGCGGGGCAACGAGCATAGCGAGTATGGGGAACGTATCATGTTCAGCCTTGCAACAGTGTCGGCCCGACCGCCGGGCCTTCGGTGCGCCGATCGCGGCACCGGGCAAGCGGGCATTGTAGCAGGCCGGTCAAGCTGCTCCGGCGACGGGGGACCTGCGCGGCCGCCGCCGGGGTTGTGCGGGAAACGGCCTACGCGGCCGCACGCTCCAGCGCGTCGATGAACATCGCGGCGACGTCGAAGCCCGTCTGCTCCATGATCTCGCGGAAGCACGTCGGACTCGTGACGTTCACCTCGGTCAGCCAGTCGCCGATCGCATCGAGGCCGACCAGCAGCAGCCCGCGCGACGCGAGCACGGGACCAAGCGTTTCGGCGATCTCGCGATCGCGGGCGGTCAGCGGCTGCGCGACACCGAGCCCGCCCGCGGCGAGATTGCCGCGCACCTCGCTGCCCTGCGGAATCCGTGCGAGCGAATACGGCACGGGCTCGCCGCCGATCAGCAGGATGCGCTTGTCGCCGGCCTTGATCTCGGGGATGAACTTCTGCGCCATCACCGAGCGCGTGCCGTCGTGGCTCAGCATTTCGACGATCGAGCCGAGGTTCATGCCGTCCGGCTTCACGCGGAACACGCCCATCCCGCCCATCCCGTCGAGCGGCTTCAGGATCACGTCGCCGTGCTCGGCGTGGAACGCGCGCAGCCGTTTCGCGTCGCGCGTGACGAGCGTCGGCGCGACGAACTGCGGAAACTCGCCGATCGCGAGTTTCTCCGAATGGTCGCGGATCGACTGCGCCTTGTTGAACACGCGCGCACCGGCGCGCTCGGCCAGTTCGAGCAGCCAGGTCGACGTCACGTATTCCATGTCGAACGGCGGATCCTTGCGCATCAGCACCGCGCCGAACGATTCGAGGCGGCGCGCATCGAGCGGGCCCGCATCGAACCAGGTCTCGCGATGCAGGTCGTCCAGTTCGCCGACGAAGGTGATGCGCCGCACGTCGGCCTCGACGGCCGACCCCGTCCACGCGAGGTGGCCCGGTTCGCACGCATACACCGCATGCCCGCGCCGCGCGGCCTCGGCCATCATCGCGTAGGTCGAATCCTTGTAGATCTTGAAGCGCTCGAGCGGGTCGGCGATAAAGAGAATGTCCATGCGGGTCCTGTACGTAGCGAAGGTCCGTTACACCTGGATGGCTTCGGGATCGGTCTTTTCCAGTTCGATCGACGACGCGATCAGCGACAGGCGCGCGACGACGCCGTACATGTAGAAACGGTTCGGCGGCGCGGCGCCCGGCTTGGCGCCGGCATCCGGCAGCGCGGTGTGCTCGAAGCCGAGCGGCACGTAGTGCATGCCGGGCGCGTTCAGGTTCTGGTCGCGCTCGCGGCCGCCGTGCGTGCGGTAGAAGCCGCCGACCACGTAGCGGTCGATCATGTACACGACGGGCTCGGCGACTTCGTCGCCGACGCGCTCGAACGTATAGACGCCTTCCTGCACGATCACGTCGCGCACCGCGAGGCCGGCCTTCGACTCGGCCATCTGCGCGCGCTCGGCCTTCGACAGGCGGCCGATCTCGGCCGCGTCGTGCACGGTCATCACGCCGCGCCCCGCCGTGCCCGCATCGGCCTTCACGACGACGTACGGCTTCTCGCTGATCCCGTATTCGCGGTACTTGCGCGCGATCTTCTTCAGCACGCCGTCGATCGCGTCGGCGAGTGCCTGCTCGCCTTCATGCGCCTGCCAGTCGACACCCTCGACGTGCGCGAAATACGGATTCACCATCCACGGATCGACGCCGACCATCTTCGCGAACTTCTTCGCGACGTCGTCGTAGCACGAGAAGTGCGTCGACTTGCGGCGCACGGCCCAGCCCGCGTGCAGCGGCGGCAGCAGGTACTGCTCGTGCAGGTTCTCCAGCACGGCCGGGATGCCGGCCGACAGGTCGTTGTTCAGCAGGATCGAGCACGGGTCGAAATTCTTCAGGCCGAGGCGGCGCTGCGAACGCTCGAGCGGTTCGAGCACGATCTTCTGGCCGTCGGCCAGCGTGATCGGCGTCATGTCGGTGATGCTCGGGTCGAGCGAACCGAAACGCACGTTCAGGCCGGCCTGGCGCATGATCGTCGCGAGGCGCGCGACGTTTTCCAGGTAGAACGCGTTGCGGGTCGGCAGCTCGGGAATCACGAGCAGGTTCTTCGCGTCCGGGCAGATCTTCTCGATCGCGGCCATCGCGGCCTGCACGGCGAGCGGCAGCACTTCGGACGGCAGATTGTTGAACGCGCCGGGAAACAGGTTCGCGTCGACGGGCGCCAGCTTGAAGCCGGCGTTGCGCAGGTCCACCGAACAATAGAACGGCGGCGTGTGTTCCTGCCATTCGAGCCTGAACCAGCGTTCGATCGCAGGCGTCGCGTCGAGGATCTTTTGCTCGAGTTCGAGCAGCGGACCGTTCAACGCGGTAACGAGGTGGGGAACCATGAATCACTCGCGAGCGGGAGAATGAAGATTGTAGAGCAATTGCCTTGCCCATTTGGGGATTGTTCCCGGCTTCGCAAGGGTTTGGAGGAAGTTTTCGGCTATTGACCCGATAGCGCGCAGGGTTATGCGCTACGACAGCCGGCGGCAGGAGAAAAAAAGCCCGCCGGGTAGGCGGGCCGAAGTCGCTGCGCTCATTCGTGGCGGGCGCCGTCGTCGCGGCGGCCCGCCGTGCATCCTTATGACTTATTCGACATGCTCGCCGTGCAGGATCACGTCGAGGCCTTCGCGCTCTTCCTCTTCGGACACGCGCAAGCCCATCGTCAGGTCGATCAGCTTCAGCAGCACGAAGCTGATCACGCCGCTGTAGACCAGCGTGATCAGCACGCCCTTCGCCTGCAGCAGCAGGCTGCCGTCGGCGCCGCCGATGTCCTTGACCGCGAACACGCCCGTCAGCAGCGCGCCGAGAATCCCGCCCACGCCGTGCACGCCGAACGCATCGAGCGAATCGTCGTAGCCGAGCTTCGACTTGAGCCACGTCGCCGACCAGAAGCACACGACGCCGGCCGCGATACCGATCACGAGCGCACCCGTCACGCCGACGAAGCCGGCCGCCGGCGTGATCGCGACGAGACCCGCGACCGCGCCCGACACGATGCCGAGCACCGACGGCTTGCCCTTCGCGATCCACTCGGCAAACATCCAGCCGAGCGCCGCGCAGGCCGTCGCCACTTGGGTCGTCAGCATCGCGAAGCCGGCACGGCCGTCGGCCGCGACTGCGGAGCCTGCGTTGAAGCCGAACCAGCCGACCCACAGCATCGAGCCGCCGATCATCGTCAGCACGAGGTTGTGCGGCGCCATCGATTCGCGGCCGTAACCGACGCGCTTGCCGAGCACCAGGCACGACACGAGGCCCGCGATACCGGCGTTGATGTGCACGACGGTGCCGCCCGCGAAGTCGAGCACGCCGTCCGACGACAGCCAGCCGCTCGGCTCCCACACCATGTGCGCGATCGGCACATAGACGATCAGCGACCAGAGCGCCATGAACACGAGCATCGCCGAGAACTTCATGCGATCGGCGAACGCGCCGCAGATCAGCGCCGGCGTGATGATCGCGAACGTCATCTGGTAGACGAAGTAGACCGATTCCGGAATCGTCGGCGCCAGGTGGCTGACGGTCAGCGTCGTCGCCTTGTCGCCGTGGATGTAGTTCATCCCGTGCAGGAACGCGCGCGACAGGCCGCCGATGAAGCCGTTGCCCGGCGTGAACGCGAGGCTGTAGCCGACCACCGTCCATAGCACCGTGATCAGCGCGGTGATCGCGAAGCTCTGCATCACGGTCGCGAGCACGTTCTTCTTGCGGACCATGCCGGCGTAGAACAGCGCGAGGCCGGGGACCGTCATGAACAGCACGAGCGCGGTGGACGTCAGCATCCACGCGGTGTCGCCCGCGCTGATCTTCGACGAATCGACCGAGAACGGTGCCGTCGGCGCGGCGGGTGCGGCCGGCGCGGACGCGGCGGCGGCCGATGCCGCAGCGGCGGCCGATGCGTCGGCGGCGCCCGAGGCCGGTGCAGCGGCAGCGGCGGCGGCGGATGCGTCCGTCGCGGCCGGTGCCGAAGCTGCCGAGGCGGCAGCAGCCGACGCGTCGGAAGCCGTTGCGGCGGGCGCGGAAGCCGTTGCGGCGGACGCCGCGTCGTCCGCGAGCGCGGAGCCGACGCCGGCCGCGATCAGCGAGCCGGCCATCAGCAGGGACATCAGAAGTTTGCGCATCTTGGGTTTCCTCTTGTCGCTTGTCTTGTCTGTTCTGTTACAGCGCGTCTGCGCCGGTCTCCCCGGTGCGAATCCGGATCACTTGCTCGATTTGCGTGACGAAGATCTTGCCGTCGCCGATCTTGCCGGTGCGCGCGGCCCGCTCGATCGCCTCCACCGCCTGGTCGACGAGATCGTCGGACACGGCCGCCTCGATCTTCATCTTCGGCAGGAAATCGACCACGTATTCGGCGCCGCGGTACAGCTCGGTATGCCCTTTCTGGCGCCCGAACCCTTTTACCTCCGTCACCGTGATGCCCGAGACGCCGAGCGCCGACAGCGCTTCGCGCGTCTCATCGAGCTTGAACGGCTTGATGATTGCGGTAATGAGTTTCATGAAGTCCTCTCGCTGGGTTGTCCCGTCGAATTGGTTGGAATGTTGTAACGGACTCTTCTCAGCAACTCGCATGCCATGTTCGTCCGAGCACCGTCTCGAAGGGCTCCGGAACGGGGTCGCATCCCGTGATGTAAGGCGCGGAAGCCCGGCCGAATGGCCAACGTGGCCCGGTTTGCTGGCGCGACGAAAGGATCGTTGCTAGAGTGCACGCACGTCCCGGATCGCCGGGACATTCACCCATGCGGGCGCCATGCCCGGAATTCGCGCTTCGGGCGCACCATTTCCGGTCACGCGTGCATCATGGGCACGTACGCAACTGAAGATGCACATTTTTTGTGCAAGGAAGGGGAATCACATGAAGCAACCCAGCGACGTTTTCAACGATCTGCAGTCGCGCGTCAGCGATCTGCTGAAAAACTCGCCGGCCAAGGACGTCGAGCGCAACGTGAAGGCCATGCTGTCGCAAGGCTTCTCGAAACTCGATCTCGTCACGCGCGAGGAATTCGACACGCAGGCGCAGGTGCTCGCCCGCACCCGCGTGCGCCTCGAGGAACTCGAAAAGCGCGTCGCGGAACTCGAGCAGAAGCTCGCAGCGCCGCAGGCCTGACGCCCCACCCGGCCGCAAGGTCCGGGCGCGGGCCGCCTCGTGCGGCCCGCGCCCGCCGCCCGAAGCCGTTCCGCCGTTCTTCGTAGTCTGTCGTTCTTCGCTGTTCATCGCTCTTCGCTGTTCCGCAGTTCCTCGTTCTTTCCCCGCGCCACGCCGGCAAGCGCGCACCGATTCCTCCGATTCCCGCGGCATGCGGCCCCGAACGGCCGTCGCCCGTCTGTTTACAGGAGCCTCGCCATGTCGCTCGCCGTGGTGCGCAGTCGCGCGCCTGCGTCCGGCCGCGCGCCGGACGTCACCGTCGAAGTCCATCTTGCCAACGGGTTGCCGTCGTTCTCGATCGTCGGCCTGCCCGATCTCGAAGTCCGCGAAAGCCGCGAGCGCGTACGCGCCGCGCTGCAGAATTGCGGATTCGAATTCCCGGTGCGTCGCATCACCGTCAACCTCGCGCCGGCCGATCTGCCGAAGGAATCGGGCCGGTTCGACCTGCCGATCGCGCTCGGCATCCTCGCCGCGAACGGCCAGATCCCGGCCGACGCGCTGGCCGGCCGCGAATTCGCGGGCGAACTGTCGCTGACCGGCGCGCTGCGGCCGATGCGCGGCGCGTTCGCAATGGCGTGCGGCGCGGCGCGGGACTGGCGCGCGGGCGAAACCGGATCGGGCCTCGGTTCAGGGCCAGACGCCGTCACCCTATCCGGCTCCGCGGCAACGTCGCGCCCGCCCGAGCTGTACCTGCCGCTCGACAGCGCGGCCGAGGCGGCACTCGTGCCGGGCGTCACGGTGTTCGGCGCGCGCGACCTGCCCGCGCTGTGCGCACATCTCGCCGATGCGCCGGACGGGCGACTCGCGCCGGTCGCAGCGCCGTGCCTCGACGGCCTGCCGGCGCCCGCCGCACCCGACCTCGCGGACGTGATCGGCCAGCGCGGCGCCCGGCGCGCGCTTGAAGTCGCCGCCGCGGGCGGCCACCACATCCTGATGGTCGGGCCGCCGGGAGCCGGCAAGTCGATGCTGGCCGCGAGGCTGCCGGGCCTCCTGCCGCCGCTGACCGACGACGAAGCACTGACGTCGGCCGCCCTCCTTTCCGCGAGCCGCATCGGCTTCTCGCCCGCGCAGTGGCGCCGGCGGCCGTTCCGCTCGCCGCATCACTCGTCGAGCGCCGCCGCACTGGTCGGCGGCCGCAACCCGCCGCAGCCGGGCGAAATCACGCTCGCGCACCTCGGCGTGCTGTTCCTCGATGAACTACCGGAATTCGACCGGCACGTGCTCGAGATGCTGCGCGAGCCGCTGGAAGCCGGCCGCATCACGATCTCGCGCGCGGCCCAGCAGGCCGACTTCCCGGCCGCGTGCCAGTTGATCGCCGCGATGAACCCCTGCCCGTGCGGCTGGCATGGCGATCCGTCCGGGCGCTGCCGCTGCACGCCGGACGTCGCCGCGCGCTACCTGCGCAAGCTGTCGGGGCCGCTCCTCGACCGCATCGACATCCAGATCGACCTGCCCGCGCTGTCGCCGGCCGAACTCGCGTCGCGCGCGACGGCGCCCGGCGAGCCGAGCGCCGCGGTGGCCGCGCGGGTCGCGCAGGCGCGCGCGCTGCAGCTTGGCCGGCAGGGCAAGACGAATCACATGCTGAGCGGCCGCGAGACCGACGACCGGTGCCGGCCGACCGACGAAGGCGAGCGGCTGCTGCGCGAAGCCGGCGAACGCTTCGGCTGGTCGGCGCGCGCGTATTTCCGTGTACTGAAGGTCGCGCGGACGATCGCCGACCTGGCCGGCGACCCGCTGCCGACGGCCGCGCAGATCGCCGAGGCGATCCGCTACCGGCGCGCGCTCACGGCGCTCTGAGTGCCCTCGGAGGACAAAATCCGGCTGTCAAGACTTGACTTATGCACAATTTCGCGAATCCGGCCCCGGATCACGATTCGCCGGGATGCCTCCATCGCGAAATTCGTATCCCTTTGTTTTTATTGATTTTTATCAAAAGTCGAGCAAGCAACCAAACGAGCCGGAAGGCCGTCCGGCGCGGCTCGGCGGGAGGTAGGGCCGACTTTTCAACAAAGTTATCCACATGCGCTGTGGATAGCTGAAAAACCCTCGCAAAATCCGGCGATTAGCGTCGAAAGCTGCGAATGAACTTTCAGTTGTCACACAGTGTCCGAGCGCCCTCGCCGGCCGCCGTCAGTCGAGTTTGAACGAGCCGAAAAACTGGTCGAATTGTTCCTGCGTGAGCGGCCCGTCGGCGATCACGACGACCTGGTACGCATGGCGGCCGCGCGCCACGAGGCGCGCGACGATCGTCTTGCGCGCCCGATCGCCGCCGGCCGCGGCGCCCGCGACGTGCAGCTCGAGGGCGTTCACCGCGCCGCCGGACGCGAGCGGCACGGACACCGAAGCCGTCTGCGGCGCGCCTTCGAGGTTGCGGGACAGCCCGGCGCGCAGGAACTCGAGCGCCGCGCGGCGCGTGTCGTCGCGGTCGTCGGGCAGCATCAGCGTACCGACCGCGAACACCGCGCCGTCCACGTGCGCGGCCTGCATCCGCATCGGCATCGACGTCCCGCCGATCGCAACCGGCTGCTCCTCGACGGTCGGCTTCGCGGGCAGGTCGATCGTGTAGCCGGCGTCATTGTGCAGCGTGCGCCAGTCGTATGACGGCGAGCACGCGGCCAGCGCGATGCTCGCGCAGGCAAGCGCGGCGAAGTGTCGCAGCGGGCGAAAAAGGGGGCGCAACGAATCGATGACTTCCTTCGGCATGGTGTGGATCGGGCAGGCAAAAAGGGACATAATCCGTCGAACCGGAATCTCGGGATGTGTGGTGGCCACCGGTGCGCGCGCCGCATTCGCGCTAAAATGAGCGCCGAATTTCGATGTCTTTTGCATTGATCCGCGTCATCGACCGACTCCGAGAGCACCGCAGATGAACACCACGCCTCCCACCCGGCGCAGCGCCGGCCCCGTCCGCTACATCGTCGCCGCCGCTGTCGTCGCGGCCATCGCCGTAGCCGGCTTCTTCGCGTTCAACGGCAAGTCCACCGTGCCGGACGCGACGTTCACGCTGCTGTCGGGCCAGAAGGTCTCGACCGCCGGCGACCTGAAGGGCAAGGTCTATCTCGTGAACTTCTGGGCGACGAGCTGCGCGACCTGCATGCAGGAAATGCCGCAGATGGTCGATACCTATAACCGTTTCAAGGGCCAGGGGCTGGAATTCGTCGCGGTCGCGATGAACTACGATCCGCCGATGTACGTCGCCAACTACGCGCAGACGCGCCAGTTGCCGTTCAAGGTCGCGCTCGACGACGGCAGCGTCGCGAAGCAGTTCGGCAACGTGCAGCTCACGCCGACGACCTTCGTCGTCGACAAGAACGGCAAGATCCTGAAGCGCTATGTCGGCGCACCGCAGTTCGCGGAACTCGACGCGCTGCTCAAGAAGGCGCTCGACAGCAACGCGGCCTGAGCGCCGCCGGATCCGGTTCGAAGGGCCGCACGCAGCGCCCTTCGCCGACAACGGACCGCACGACCGGCCAGCCCGGTTCCGCGGTCCGTTTGCTTTTCAGCGGTCGGTTTCGCCTTTCGCCGACAGTCCGTAGCGCTTCATCTTCTCGTACAGCGTCGCCTTGCCGACATGCAGCCGGTCAGCCGTCGCGGCGACCGCACCGCCCGTCTGGTTCAACGCCTCGGCGATCACCGCGCGCTCGAACTGCTCGATGCGCTCCTTCAGCGTCTGCTCGTTGTCGGCATCGTCGCTGCCCGCGCCCGTTTCCTGCGGCATGTCGGCCACGCCGAGCACGAAGCGGTCGGCCGCGTTGTGCAGCTCGCGCACGTTGCCGGGCCAGTCGCGCTGCATCAGGCTCGCGCGCTGCCGATCGGTCAGCACCGGTGCAGGCCGCCCGTAGCGCACGGCCGCATCGAGCATGAAGTGCTCGAACAGCGGCACGATGTCCTCGCGGCGCTCGGCGAGCGGCGGCAGCGCGATCGTCACGACGTTGAGCCGATACAGCAGGTCGCGCCGGAACGTGCCGGCCGCGACGAGCTCGCTCATGTCGCCCTTCGCGGCCGCGACGATGCGGCAGTTCACACGAATCGGCTGGTTCGAGCCGAGCCGCTCCAGCACGCCGTCCTGCAGCACGCGCAGCAGCTTCACCTGCAGCGCGAGCGGCATGCTTTCGATTTCGTCGAGGAACAGCGTGCCGCCGGACGCGTATTCGAGCTTGCCGACGCGCCGTTTCGCGGCGCCGGTGAACGCGCCGGGCTCGTAGCCGAACATCTCCGACTCGAACATCGGCTCGGGCAGCGCACCGCAATTCACCGCGATGAACGGCTTGTCGCGGCGCGGCGACAGTTCGTGCAGGCTGCGCGCGATCAGCTCCTTGCCGGCGCCCGTGTCGCCGTTGATCAGCACCGACGCGTCGGTGGGCGCGACATTCGCGAGCAGCTTGCGCACCTGTTCGATCGCGGGGCTGCGGCCGATGATGCGCGGCGCGACGACGTTCTGCCCGGCCAGCTCGCGCCGCAGCGCATGGTTCTCGAGCACGAGTTCGCGCCGCTCGAGCGCGCGGCGCACCGTCTCGATCAGGCGCTCGGCCGCGAACGGTTTTTCGATGAAGTCGTAGGCGCCGTCGCGCATCGCCTGCACGGCCATCGAGATGTCGCCGTGCCCGGTGACGAGGATCACGGGCACGTCGGGCACGCGCTCGCGGCACTGCGCGAGCACGTCGAGCCCGCTTGCGCCGGGCAGCCGGATGTCGCTGACGATCGCGCCGGCGGTGTCCGCGACGATCGCCTTCTCGGCCGCTTCGGCCGACTCGAAGCCGACGACGTCGAAGCCCGCCAGTTGAAGGCTCTGCACGCTCGCCCGGCGAACGAGCGCATCGTCTTCGATATAAATCACTTGCAGCCGGTTGGCCATCGTACTCACTTGCTCCTGACGGGCCGCGCGGCGCTGTCGCGCGCGCGGCTGCGTTGATGCCGGTCGTTCGCCGACCGGACCTGACGTATGCTCAATGCGGGCCTGCCGGCTCGGACACGGAGTCCGGATGATGCGTGCGCGCGCGCCGCAGCGTCAAGACGAACAGCGCACCACCCGACGGCACGTTGCGCGCGGTCAGCGCACCGCCCGCGTCGCTCGCGATCGACGACGAGATCGCGAGGCCGAGCCCGAGCCCGCGCCCCATTTCCTTCGTCGTGAAGAACGGTTCGAACAGGCGCGGCAGCAGGTCGGGCGCAATGCCGGACCCGTTGTCGCGCACCTCGAGCGCGAGCGTCGCGGCCGACACCGCGATCGTCACCTCGATGGCCGGCGCCGCGACACCGGCGACCGCATCGAGCGCATTGCCGAGCAGGTTGATCAGCACCTGCTCGAGACGCAGGTCCTCGCAGCGGGCGACGAGTTCGGGATAGTCGCGCGCCAGATCGAGCGGCGCATCCCACGGGGACTTCCGTTGGACGTCGTGCGCGGGCGACACGGTCGAGTCCTGCAGCCTCAGCGTGAGCGCGACGCCGCGCAGGCGATCGTCGAGCAGCGACAACGCACTGCGCAGCGCGCGCACAACGAGCGCCCGCTCGTTGCGCGGCTTCGCGCGGCCGACGAACAGCTTCAGCTGGTTCGTGATCTTGCCCATCCGTTCGGTGAGCGCGGCGATCGCCTCGAGGTTCTCGCGCGCGGCCGCCTGCTCGCCGCGATCGAGCAGCACGCGCGTGTTGTCCGAGAAGCTGCGCAGCGCCGCGAGCGGCTGGTTCAGTTCGTGCGTGATGCCGGCCGCCATCTGGCCGAGCGCGGCGAGCTTGCTCGCCTGGATCAGTTCGTCGTGCGCGGCGCGCAGCTCCTGCTCCGCGCGGATCCGGTCGCCGACTTCCTTCTGCAATTGCTCGTTCGCTTCCGACAGGTCGGCCGTGCGCTCCTCGACGCGCCGGTTCAGCTCCGCGTACGCCTGCTGCAGCAGCGCGCGGCCGCGGATCATTTCGCGCACGCGCGCGCGGCGCATCCGCCAGTAGAACGCGAGCAGCGCGACCGATACGAAGCCGAAGCCCGTGACGATCGTCGCGTTGCGTGCATCGGCGTCGACGGGCGCAATCGGCGCGAGCGTGACGAGCAGCCAGTCGGGCTCGCCGATCCGGCGCTTGCTGGCCAGAAAACGCGGCGCGCGCAGGCCAAGGCCGAGGCGCACGATCTCCGCGTCAGGCCCGAGCACCTGCTCGACGCGCAGCGGCAGCGGCGTGACCGGCTGCTGCGCGTACTGGCGGGTTTCATAGATCGACGCGGCAACGGACCCCGTCAACGGGCGCAGCGTGTGGTACTTCCACGCGGGCACCGACGACAGGAACACCACGCCGTGATCGTCCGCGACGACGAGCGGCTCGGACGCGTCGGCGCCCTGGAACCATTCGAGATTGAGCTTCACGACGACGACGCCCGCGATCTTGCCGTCGCGCCACACGGGCTGCGAGATGTAGTAGCCGGGATCGCGCGAGACCGTGCCGATCCCGAAGAAGCGGCCGACCTGGCCGTTCATCGCGTCGAGGAAGTACGGGCGGAAGCGGTATTCGATCCCGACGAAGCTGTCGGGCGCGCGCCAGTTGCTGGCGGCAACGCACAGGCCGTCCGCGCCGATCACGTAGGTGACGGTCGCGTGCGCGTGTTCGTTGAGGTCTTCGAGATAGCGGTTGACGCGCGCGGTGTAGTCGCCGCGCTTCGGCTCGGCGAGCAGGTCCTGCACGTACGGATGGCTGCCGAGCAGATAGGGCAGCGATTCGTAGCGGTCGAGCGTGCTCTTGAGCGCGTTGGTGGTACGGTCGACGCGCACCGCGGCGTTGCGCTGCAGCTCGGCGACGCCGCGCCGCCAGGTAATCGTCCACGTCAGCGCGCACGCCGCGGCGAGCGCGGCGGCAAGCACGACGAGGATGAGCAGGCGGCGCGTCACGGTCGAGGCTTCCTGGCGATGCGGATCGCCTATTGTGTCATAGGCATCCAGATCGTCGCCGCGCGCCGCGCCGCCGGCGGGCGGTGCCGCCGCCTGCTCCTTCATGACGTCAGGCGCCGGCCTTCTCGGCCGTCGCGACCTCGCCGCCGCCCTTCAGCGCCTGGCTCAGCTTCGTGCGATCGAGCTCCTTCTCCCATGCGGACACGACGACCGTCGCGACGCCGTTGCCGACGATGTTGGTCAGCGCGCGACATTCGCTCATGAAGCGGTCGATGCCGAGGATCAGCACCATGCCCGACAGCGGAATCGTCGGCACGACGGCCAGCGTTGCGGCCAGCGTGATGAAGCCCGCGCCCGTGACGCCGCTCGCACCCTTCGACGTCAGCATCGCGACCGCGAGCAGCGTGAGCTGCTGCATCCACGTCAGTTCGATGTTGGTCGCCTGCGCGATGAACAGCACGGCCATCGTCATGTAGATGTTGGTGCCGTCGAGGTTGAACGAATAGCCGGTCGGCACCACGAGGCCGACGACCGAGCGCGAGCAGCCGGCCTTCTCGAGCTTTTCCATCAGCTGCGGCAGCGCGGCTTCCGACGAGCTCGTACCGAGCACGATCAGCAGCTCTTCCTTGATGTAGGACACGAAGCGGATGATCGAGAAGCCCGTGAAGCGCGCGATGGTGCCGAGCACGACGAGCACGAACACGACCGACGTCAGGTAGAACGTGCCGATCAGCTTGAGCAGCGGCACCAGCGAGCCGACGCCGTACTTGCCGATCGTGAACGCCATCGCGCCGAACGCGCCGATCGGCGCCAGCTTCGTGACGATGTGCACGATGCCGAACAGCACGCGCGTGAGGCCGTCGATGAAGTCGGTGACGACCTTGCCGCGCTCGCCGAGGTGCGCGAGCACGCTGCCGAACAGCAGCGCGATCAGCAGGATCTGCAGGATCTCGCCCTGCGCGAACGCATCGACCATCGTGTTCGGGATGATGTGCATCAGGAAGTCGACCGTCGACTGCCCGTGCGCCTTCGCCGCGTACGACGCGACGGCCTTGCCGTCGAGCGTCGCCGGATCGATGTTGAAGCCGACGCCCGGACGCAGGATGTGCGTGGCCGCGAGGCCGAGCAGCAGCGCGAAGGTCGACACGATCTCGAAGTACAGCAGCGCCTTGCCGCCGACGCGGCCGACCTTCTTCATGTCCTCCATGCCGGCGATGCCGGTGACGACCGTACAGAAGATGATCGGACCGATCACCATCTTGATCAGCTTGATGAACCCGTCGCCGAGCGGCTTCATGTCGGTGGCGAGCGCCGGGTAGTAGTGGCCGAGGATCACGCCGACGATGATGGCGAAGATCACCTGCGCATAGAGCACTTTGTAGAAGGGTTTTTTCTTCACGATGATTCCTGCTGAAGTAGATGAGCCGGTGGAATCGGCGTCACGCGCGCGGACGAATGTCAGGGGAAAACAAATCGCCCGCGCGGCTGCCGTGCCGCAACAAGCGATGCCTCAGGACATCCGGAGGGGGAGGAAGGCAGTGGTCATCGATTGTCTCCTGTCGACCCGAGTTAGCGCTTCAGCGCTTACTCGGGTCCCATGCAACGCTGGTTTAATAGTCGGGCCGGGGGGACGGCCGTGCGTTTTATATCGCAAGGTCGATGCCAGGTTTCCGGAACCCCTCAAGCCGTTGTTTTCATTGTATTTATCATAATGCGGCAGGCAAGAAAATCCGGGATTCCGGATTTCCGGAAAATATCCGTCCGGCGATCCGGACGGATGCATGCATTGGTCGGACGAATCAGTGCTGCACGGCCCGGCCGGCCAGCACGCCCGTCTGCGCATAGAACTCCTGCTGCGCGAACGCATCGCGCTCGCGCCGCGCGCGCTCGCCGCGATCCGCGAGCGAGCCGACGACGATCCCGATGAACGCGAGCGGCACCGACACGAGCGCGGGGTTGTCGAGGAACACCGGCGCGTGCGCGTGGTGCAGCACGTCGACCCACACCGACTTCGACAGCACCGTGAGCACCACCGCCGACGCGAGGCCGAGGCCGCCGCCGAGCACCGCGCCGCGCGTCGTCATCCCGCGCCAGAAGATCGACATCGCGAGCACCGGGAAATTCGCGCTCGCGGCCACCGCCGCGACGAGGCCGACCATGAACGCGACGTTCACGTGCTCGAACAGGATCGACAGCCCGATCGCGACGGCCGACAGCGCGATCGTCGCCGCGCGCGAGATGCGCATCTCGAGGCGCTCGTCGGGCTTGCCGCGCGCCCACATCTGCGCGTACAGGTCGTGCGAGATCGTCGTCGCGCCGGCGAGCGTCAGGCCCGCGACCACCGCGAGGATCGTCGCGAACGTGACGGCCGCGATGAACCCGTAGAACCAGTTCCCGCCGACCGCCTGCGCCAGCTTCACCGCGACCATGTTCGAGCCGCCGAGCAGGTCGTGCGTCAGGTTGAACGTGCCGTTCGCGCCGAGCCGGAAGAATTCCGGATGCTGCGCGAGCAGCACGATCGCCGAGAAGCCGATCACGAAGGTCAGCAGGTAGAAGTAGCCGATGAAGCCGGTCGCGTAGAGCACCGACTTGCGCGCCTCCTTTGCGTTCGGCACCGTGAAGAAGCGCATCAGGATGTGCGGAAAGCCGGCCGTGCCGAACATCAGCGCGATGCCGAGCGACAGCGCGTTGGCCGGATCGCGGATCAGCTTGCCGGGCCCCATGATGCCGAGCGCGCCCGGGTGCACGGCCACCGCGCGGCGGAACATCTCGTCGATGCTGAAGCCGAATTCGCCGAGCGCGAGCAGCACGAGCAGCGTCGCGCCGCACAACAGCAGCACGGCCTTGATCATCTGCACCCAGGTGGTCGCGGTCATCCCGCCGAAAAACACGTAGACGACCATCAGCACGCCGACGATCAGCTCGGCCGTGCCGTACGACAGCCCGAACAAAAGCTGGATCAGCTTGCCCGCGCCGACCATCTGCACGACGAGGTACAGCACCACGATCGTCAGCGAATTCGCGGACGTCAGCAGCCGGATCGGCCGCTGCGCGAAGCGGTACGCGACGACGTCAACGAACGTGAACTTGCCGAGGTTGCGCAGCGGTTCGGCGATCAGGAACATCACGAACGGCCAGCCGACGAGAAAGCCGATCGAGTAGATGAGCCCGTCGAAGCCGAACATGAACACCATGCCTGACAACCCGAGGAACGACGCAGCCGACATGTAGTCGCCCGCGATCGCGAGCCCGTTCTGCAGCCCGGTGATGCCGCCGCCGGCCGTGTAGAAGTCGCGCGTCGAACGCGTGCGGCGCGCGGCCCAGCGCGTGAGCGCGAGCGTCGCGAACACGAACGCGAAGAACATCCCGATCGCGACCGGGTTCAGCTCGACCTTGTCGGGCATCGGGCCGGCGACGGATACCGCATGCGCGGCGGAGGAAACGACGGCGCAAAGCGCGCCGAGCGCGATCGAGAAACGATGCATCGCGGCCCCCGTCATGATGAGCGCCCGAGGATCGTGGCGACCGTGCGGTCGAACACGCGGTTCGCGCGCAGCACGTAGCACGCGGTCAGGCCGATCGCGACCAGGATGATCGCGACGCCTGCGGCGATCCCGACCGACGTGGTCGCGCCGCGGTACAGCGGCGCCGCGAGCACGTGCGGTGCGAGCGCGACGAGCAGGATGAAGCCGTAGTAAGTGGCGATCATCAGCGCCGTCAGCGTGAAGCTGAAGCGGCGCCGCGCGCGCACGAGTTGCTGGTAGTCGCGGCGTGCCGTGACCGATTCGACGACGGAAAGCTCCATATTGTCTCCAGTCCCATGTCAATGGGCCTCGTCTCGCGAGGATTGTTGTGTGATCCATCGATCGGCGCGCCCTGCTCCGCCCGCGCCGCAGCGGTTTCAATGCGATATGCGTGATGACGCGTGCAGCGGTTCAGACCACACGATCCGCGCGCAGCCGCGCCACCTCGTCGGCCGACATCCCGAGCCAGCCGCCGAGCACCGCATCCGTATCCGCGCCCAGCACCGGCGGCGCACCGCGCACCGGCAGCCGCGCGCCGTCGAAACGGTACGGCGGCGCGAGCACGTCGACGCCGCCCGCGACCGGATGCGGCTGCCGCGTGACGAGCCCCGCGCTGGTCGCGCGCTCCGATGTCAGCGCTTCGTGCAGCCCGAGCACTTCGCCGCACGGAATGCCCGCGTCGGCGAGCGCCGTGAGCAGCGTCGCGCGCGAACGACGCGCGAGTTCGCGGCGAATCTCGGGCAGCAGGTCGGCACGGTTTTCCGAGCGGCCGAGGTTGGTCTTGTATCGCGCGTCGGCCGCGAGGTCGGGCCGCCCGATCGCGTCGCAAAAGCGCGCGAACTGCGTGTTGTTGCCGACCGTGATCACGAGCGGGCCGTCGGCCGCGTCGAACACGCCGTACGGCACGATCGACGGATGCGCATTGCCGTAGCGCGGCGGGTCCTCCCCCATCAGCAGCGCGTCGAGCCCGTAGTACGCGGTGATCATCAGCCCGCAGTCGAACAGCGCCATCTCGATGCGCCGCCCGCGCCCCGTCGCGTGGCGCTCGTACAGCGCGGCGAGGATCGCCTGCGCCGAATACATGCCGGTGAACAGGTCGACCGCCGCGACGCCGAACTTCAGCGGCGGCTGGCCGGCCTCGCCGTTCAGCGCCATCAGCCCGGCCTCGCCCTGCACGACGAGGTCGTAGCCGGGCCGCGCGGCCTCGGCACCGGAACGGTCGTAGCCGGAGATCGCGCAGTGCACGAGGCGTGGATTCAGTTCGGCCAGCGCGTCGTAGCCGAGGCCGAGCTTTTCCGCGCCGCCGAACTTGAAGTTGTGGATCAGCACGTCGGCCTGCGCGGCCAGCTCGCGCGCGACGCGCTGCCCCGCTTCCGTCTGCAGGTCGACGCAGATCGACCGCTTGCTGCGGTTCACGCTGTTGAAATACGTGGTCTCGGTATCGCCGATCCGCAGCCCCCAGTCGCGCGTGTCGTCGCCGCGCGCCGGATGCTCGACCTTGATCACTTCCGCACCGAAATCGGCGAGCACCATCGCGCACCACGGGCCCGCGAGCACGCGCGAGAAATCGAGCACCTTCACGCCGGCCAGCGGCAACGCACGCGGTTCGTTCGTCATCCTTGTCTCCTCCATTCGCGATTTTCGCTTTTACTGTTTCGACAGCGCGATGTAGCGCGCGAGATGGTGATCCTCGTCACCGAGCTGGTGATCGATCATCACGAGGCGCTTCGCGTAGTGCGACAGCGGCAGCTCCCACGTCATCCCGATCCCGCCGTGCAACTGGATGCTCTCCTCGGCGACGAGCGTGCCGATCCGTCCGATGCTGTATTTGGCCGCCGCAAGCGCGCAATCGCGCACCGCGCGCGGCGCATCGAGCTGCGCGGCTGCGTTGATCACGGCCGAGCGCGCCTGCTCGACTTCGAGCAGCAGGTCGGCCATCAGGTGCTGCAGCGCCTGGAAGCTGCCGATCGGCAAGCCGAACTGCTTGCGCGTGCGCAGGTATTCGAGCGTGTGCTCCTTCGCGACGTCCATCGCGCCGAGCGCTTCCGCCGACAGCGCGAGCAGCCCGTAGCCGAGCACGCGTTCGAGCAGCGCCGCGCCCGCTTCGTCGTCTTGATCGCCACGCTCGCCGCCCGGCTTACCGAGCGCTGCATCGGCCGGCAGCGCAACGCGATCGAAGCGCACCTCGGCCGCACGGCCGCCGTCGATCTTCAGGTAGTCGCGCAGCGACACGCCCGGCGCGTCGGCCGGCACGACGAACAGGCCGATGCCGGCCGCATCGTCGTCGTGACCCGACACCCGCGCACTGACGACGAAGAACGCCGCCTGCGCGGCCTGATCGACGACGCCCTTCGCGCCCGTCAGCACCCAGCCGTCGCCCGCGCGTTCGGCGCGCGTGCGCACGGTCGTCAGTTCGTAGTGCGAGCCCGGCTCGTCGTGCGCGAACGCGGCGCTCGCGCTGCCGTCGATCAGCGCGGCGAGCTTGTCGCGATGTGCATCGCCGCCCGCGAGCGACAACGCGCGGCCGGCCAGCAGCGCGCCGAGGAACGGCTCGACGACGAGCCCGCGCCCGAGGCATTCGAACACCACGGCGATGTCGAAACCCGCGCCGCCGAAGCCGCCGTCGGTTTCGGGAAACAGCGCGCCGACCGTGCCGAGTTCGGCAAAGCGCTGCCACATCGCGCGATCGAAGCCCTCGACCGACTGCGCGATGCGATCGCGCACCGGGAACGCGTACTGTTCGGCGATGAAGCGGTTCAACGTGTCCGCCAGCATCCGGCGGTCTTCTGTGTGCTGGAAATCCATCGTCGCGTTCCCTCGTTACAGCCCGAGCATCATCTTCGCGATGATGTTCTTCTGGATCTCGTTCGAGCCGCCGAAGATCGACAGCTTCCGGTTGTTGAAGTACTGCTGCGCGGCGCTCGCTGCTTCGTCGGGGCCGACCGGTTCGCCGTCGTAGTCCGCATCGAGCGCGTCGTCGACGAACGGCTGCGCGTACGGCCCCATCGCGCGCCGCATCAGCGACGTGATCTCCTGGCGGATCTGCGTGCCGCGGATCTTCAGCATCGAGCTTTCCGCGCCCGGCGCGCCGCCGCCCGCGACCGCGGCCAGCACGCGCAAGTTGGTGGTGCGCATGTTCTCGAGCTCGATCTCGACCCGCGCGACGCGCGCCGCGAAGAACGGATCGTCCGCGAGCGGCCTGCCGTTCTTCATGACCTTCGCGGCGACCGCGCGCAGCCGGTCGAGCGCGGCCGTCGAGAAACCGATCCCCGCGATGTTGGTGCGCTCGTAGGTGAGCAGGAATTTCGCGTAGGTCCAGCCGCGGTTCTCTTCGCCGACGAGGTTTTCCGCCGGCACGCGCACGTCGGTGAAGAACACCTCGTTCACCTCGTGCTCGCCGTCGAGCGTGATGATCGGGCGCACGTCGACGCCCGGTGTATTCATGTCGATCAGCAGGAAGCTGATGCCTTCCTGCTTGCGCACGTCGGTCGCGGTGCGCACGAGGCAGAAGATCATGTTCGCGTAGTGGCCGAGCGTGGTCCACGTCTTCTGGCCGTTCACGATGTAGTGCTCGCCCTGCGCGTCGATCCCGCGCACCGCGCTCGTCTTCACCGCCGCGAGATCGGAACCGGCACCCGGCTCCGAGTAGCCCTGGCACCACCAGTCGGTGCCGTCGAGAATGCGCGGCAGCCAGTGGCGCTGTTGCGCTTCGTTGCCGTACTTGATCAGCACCGGGGCGAGCATGTTCACACCGAACGGCACGATGCGCGGCGCACCCGCGAGCGCGCATTCGTTGTCGAACAGGAACTTCTGCGCGACGCTCCAGCCGGGGCCGCCGTATTCGCGCGGCCAGTGGCTCGCGAGCCAGCCGCGCGCGTTGAGGATCGCGTGCCACTCGCGCATGTTGTCGCGCGTGAGGTGCAGGCCGCCCTTCACCTTGCGCGCGATGCGCGCGGGAAGTTCGGCTTGCAGGAAGCGCTGCACTTCCGTGCGGAACGCTTCCTCTTCGGGAGTGAAATTGAGGTCCATCGTCGGTCCGTTGCGAATGCGGTTGGCGTTCAGTCGATGCGGTTCAGGCTCGCGAAATCCGCGCCGCGCGCGACGAGTTCGACGAGGAGCGGCGAAGGCTTCCAGAACAGCGGATCCTCCTTCGCGAACGCGCGAATATCGGCGAGCACGTTCGCGAGGCCGACCGTGTCCGCGTAGTGCATCGGGCCGCCGCGATAGCGCGGGAAGCCATAGCCGTACAGGAACACCGCGTCGACATCGAGCGGCCGCAGCGCGATCTTCTCGTGCACGACGTTCGCGCCTTCATTGATCATCGCGGCGAGGTAGCGGCGCAGGATTTCGTCGTCGGTGAACGTGCGCGGCGTGACGCCCTTCTTCGCGCGCTCTTCGGCCACGATCGCGTCGACTTCCGGGTCCGGCGTGCCGACGCGCGCGCCGTCCGGATACAGGTAGTAGCCGCGCGCGGTCTTCTGCCCGAACCAGCCGCGCTCGCACAGCCGGTCGGAAATCTCCACGTAGCGCGCGCGCGGGTCGCGCGTCGCCGCGCGGCGCTTGCGGGTCGCCCAGCCGATGTCGCCGCCCGCGAGGTCGACGACCTGGAACGGCCCCATCGGGAAGCCGAATTCACGCACCGCGCGATCGATCTGGTACGGCGACGCGCCGTCCTCCATCAGGTAGTCGGCCGCCGTGCGATAGACGGCGAGGATCCGGTTGCCGATGAAGCCGTCGCACACGCCCGCGCGCACCGGCGTCTTCTTCAGCTGCCGGGCCAGCGCGAATGCGGTCGCGACCACGTCCGCGCTCACGTGCGCCGGCACGACGATCTCGAGCAGTTTCATCACGTTGGCCGGCGAGAAGAAATGCAGGCCGATCACGTCGGCCGGCCGGTCGATGCTCGCGGCCAGTTCGTCGATGTCGAGATACGACGTGTTGGTCGCGAGCACCGCGCCTGGCTTGCAGACGCGCGCGAGCTCGGCGAACACGGCCTGCTTCACGGCCATATCCTCGAACACGGCCTCGATCACGACGTCGGCCTGCGCGAGCGCGTCGTACGACGTGCTGCCCTTGAAGCGCGCGAGCCGCGCCGCATGCGCGGCCGGCGTCATCCGCCCTTTCGCGACGAGGCCGTCGTATACCTTCTCGACATGCGCGCGGCCGCGCGCGAGCGACGCTTCGTCGCGTTCGATCATCGTCACCGGCAGCCCGGCATCGAGCGCCGCGACCGCGATGCCCGCGCCCATCGTGCCGCCGCCGACCACGCCGATCCGCTCGACCGGCCGCGCGCTCGCACGCCGCGCCTCGGGCGCCTTCGCCGCTTCGCGCTCCGCGAAGAACGCATGCACGAGGCCTGCGCGCTGCGGGCTGTCGATGCACTGCAGGAACAGGCTGCGTTCGAACTTCATCCCCGCGTCGAACGACTGCGTGAGCGCGGCCTCGACCGCGTCGACGATCTTCGCCGGCGAGAACAGCCCGCGCGATTTCTTCGGCAGCTCGGCACGAGCCGCGTCGATCGCGGCCTGCGCGGCCGCGCGATCGGCGAGCCCCTGCGCATCGCGCGTGCGGCGCACGGGTGCGCCGAGCGACACGAGTTCCTGCGCATACGCGAGGCCTTCGGCGAGCGTGTCGTCGCTGTGCGCGACGCGGTCGACGAGGCCGAGCACGAGCGCTTCGTCCGCACTTGCATGACGGCCCGTCAGCATCAGGTCGAGCGCGGCCTTCGCGCCGATCAGGCGCGGTGCGCGCTGCGTGCCGCCCGCGCCGGGCAGCAGGCCGAGCGTGACTTCGGGCAGCCCGAGCTTCGCGCCGGGCACCGCGAGCCGGTAATGCGCGGCCAGCGCGACTTCGAGACCGCCGCCGAGCGTCGCGCCGTGCAGCGCGACCACGACCGGCTTCGCGCTCGATTCGATCCGCTCGCACACGTCGGGCAGCGACGGCGGCACGGGCGGCTTGCCGAATTCGCGGATGTCGGCGCCCGCGATGAAGTTGCGGCCGGCGCCGACGATCAGCACCGCGCGGATCGCGTCGTCGGCCTGCGCGGCGTCGAGCGCGTCGGCAAGGCCGCGCCGCACGTCGGCCGACAGTGCGTTGACGGGCGGGTGGTCGATCGTGACGACGAGCACCTTGTCGCGCCGCTCGCGCGTAACCGGGCCGGCTTGGGGTGTAGCGGGGGATGCGGGTGAATTCATGGTTTCTCCTGTCGACCCGACTTGGCGCTTTAGCGCTTGGTCGGGTCCCATGGCGTGGCGGGTTGGCGTTGGCGCTTCAGCGCCTGCGCCAACCCCACGGCGGTCGCGTGCTCCAGACATGACCTGATTCTCGATTGATCCAGATTCATTGACAATTCCCGCACGCCTTTACAAGCTGTCAAGTCCGACTTGACATTGAATGCTTTCCGACCGTTAAACGGGACTGATCAGGAGCGAACGCATGGACCTGAACGCGCTGACGCTGCTCGTCGAGATCCTCGACGCCGGCAATCTCAGCAAGGCCGCGCAGCGGCTCAAGATGAGCCGCGCGAACGTCAGCTACCGGCTGAACCAGTTCGAGCGCTCGATCGGCCAGCAGCTCGTGCGGCGCACGACGCGGCGCATCGAGCCGACCGAGATCGGGCTGAAGCTGTACGAGCACGGCCGGCGCATCCGCAACGAACTCCTCGCCGCGCAGGAATCGGTGACGACGCTCGGCCAGGACCTGCAGGGCCGCGTGCGGCTGTCGGTGCCGAGCGGCTACGGCCAGATGGTGATGTCCGAATGGCTGCTCGCGTTCAAGCGGCGGCATCCGGGCATCGTGCTCGACGTCGTGTTCGAGAACCGCGTGGAAGACCTGATGCGCGACGAAGTCGACATCGCGATCCGCGTGATGTCCGAGCCGCCGCAGAACCTCGTCGCGCGCGACATGGGCGCGGTGCGCTACATCGCGTGTGCGTCGCCCGCGTTCGCGGCCGCATACGGGATGCCCGCGAGCCTCGGCGCGCTCGCGGCCGCGCCGGTCGTCACCGCGACGGTGATGGGCCGGCAGCTCAAGATCGCCGCGTATCTCGGCGACGAGCGCCACGAGGTACTGCTCGAGCCCACGCTGATTTCGGAGAACTTCCTGTTCCTGCGGCAGGCGATCCTCGCGGGGATCGGCGTCGGCATCGTGCCCGACTACGTGATGCAGGACGACATCCGGGGCGGTGCCGTCGTCACGTCGCTCGACGCGTACCGGCTCAGCATCTTCGGCACGCACATGTACATGCTCTACATGCCGAACCGGCACCACACGCGCGCGACCTCGACGTTCATAGAGTTCATCCTCGAACAGGCCGGAAAGACCGGCCGGGGCGGGCCCGGCGGGATGCGTCAGGGTTTCCTGTCGGATGACAATCCGCCGGCCACGCGGCGACAATAGCGCGCCGGGGCGGGCGCGGCGCGGCGGCGCCCCGACAGCACGCACGCGTCGCCGGCCGGCCGCGCGTACGCCGCGACGTCGGGGCCGCAGCCGACCTGCCGCTCGCCGCCTGTACAGACAGCCCCTGTCGCGGCACAACCGCCGCCTCCTTCGAATTCACTGCTGCCGAGGGTTCAATGTTCGACCGGATTCGTCCGCATTCGCGTCCCTGGACGCTGCTCGCCGCCGTCGCACTCGTCGCGTTCAACGCCGGCTGCTCGTCCCCGTCCACGCCGTCGGGTGCCGTCGTCCCTGTCGTCGCCGCATCGGGCGCCGCCGTCCCGCTGCCCGGCGTCCACGCGCCCGAGCAGTCGTCCGGCTGGACCGACAAGCCGGGCTGGACCTCGCAGCACTTCATGATCGCGGCCGCGAACCCGCTCGCGACGCAGGCCGGCTACGAGATGCTGAAGGCCGGCGGCACCGCGATCGACGCCGCGATCGCGACGCAGATGGTGCTCGCGCTCGTCGAGCCGCAATCGTCGGGGATCGGCGGCGGCGCGTTCATGCTGTACTTCGACGGCAAGGCGACACAGGCATACGACGGCCGCGAAACCGCGCCGGCCGCCGCGACCGACCGGCTGTTCTACGGGCCGACCGGCCAGCCGATGGGCTTCTACGAAGGCGTGGTCGGCGGGCGTTCGGTCGGCACGCCGGGCGTGCTGCGCATGCTCGACGCCGCGCACCGCGCGCACGGCAAGCTGCCGTGGCGCCGGCTGTTCCAGCCCGCGATCCGGCTTGCCGAGCACGGCTTCACGATCAGCCCGCGGCTCGCGATGCTGATCGCGAACGACAAGTATCTGAGGAACGACCCGGCCGCGCGCGCGTACTTCTACAACCCGGACGGCACGCCGAAGGCGGCCGGCACGGTGCTGAAGAACCCTGCGCTCGCGACCGTGCTGCGCCAGGTCGCCGACCGCGGCGCGAACGCGTTCTACAGCGGCGCGATCGCGCGCGACATCGTCACGAAGGTGCGCAAGCACCCGACCAACCCGGGCCTGCTGTCGCTCCAGGATCTCGCGCGCTACAAGGCGAAGGTGCGCGCGCCGCTATGCGCCGACTACCGGCGCTCGGTCGTCTGCGGGATGCCGCCGCCGTCGTCGGGCGGCCTCGCGATCGCGCAGATGCTCGGCATCCTCGAAGCGATGCCCGACTGGCAGCAGATCGGCGCGCAGAAGCCGGTGCGCAACGACATCGGCTACGAGCCGACGCCGTTCGCCGCGCACCTGTTCAGCGAGGCCGGACGCCTCGCGTATGCGGACCGCGCGCGTTATGTCGCCGATCCCGATTTCGTGCCGCTGCCGGGCGGCAACTGGGCGAGCCTCACCGACAAGACCTATCTCGCGCAGCGCGCGCGCCTGATCGGCGACAACACCATGGGCGTCGCGCAGGCCGGCACGCCGCAGGGCGCGACGCTCGCGCTGGCCGACGACCGCAGCCCCGAATTGCCGTCGACGTCCGACATCGCGATCGTCGACCGCTACGGGCAGGCACTGTCGATGACGACCAGCATCGAGGATGCGTTCGGCTCGCGGCTGATGGTGCGCGGCTTCATGCTGAACAACCAGCTCACCGATTTCTCGTTCGTGTCGAACGACAACGGCCGGCCGGTCGCGAACCGCGTACAGCCCGGCAAGCGGCCGCGCTCGGCGATGTCGCCGGAGCTCGTGTTCGACAAGAAGACGCAGCAGGTGACGATGATCGTCGGCTCGGCGGGCGGACCCGCGATCATCAATCACGTCGCGAAGACGCTGGTCGGCGTGCTCGACTGGGGCATGACGATGCAGCAGGCGATCGCGCTGCCGAACTTCGGGTCGATGAACGGGCCGACGCAGCTCGAGCGCGGCCGCGTGTCGGACGCGCTGGCCGACGGGCTGAAGGGCCGCGGGCACGACGTGCAGGTCGTCGAGATGAACTCGGGGCTGCAGGGGATCCAGCGGCTGAACGTGCAGGGGCAGACGGTTTGGTTCGGCGGTGCGGACCCGCGGCGCGAAGGGGTGGCGATGGGGGATTGACGGGCGAGCCGGTGCCGCGCGGCGTTAGCCCCGCCCCTTCCACGGCACCACCCGCCGCTCGACCCAGCGCATCGCAAGATCGAACAGCCACGCGATCGCGCCGATGATCAGGATCCCCATCACAACGATGTCGGTGCGCAGGAAGCTCGATGCGTTGAGCACCATCTGCCCGAGCCCGGCCGTCGCGGCGACCATCTCGGCCGCGACGAGCGTCGTCCAGCCGAAGCCGATCGCGATCCGCAGCCCCGTGAGAATCTCCGGCATCGCCGCCGGCAGCACGACGTGCCGCACGATCTGCGCGAAGCTGCCGCCGAGCGAATACGCGGCGTTGATCTGCTCGACCGTCGCCGCGCGCACGCCGGCGCGCGCGGCCATCGCGATCGGCGCGAAGCACGCGAGGAAGATCACGACGAGCTTCGCCGTTTCGTCGATACCGAACCAGATCACGACGAGCGGCAGGTACGCGAGCGGCGGCAGCGGCCGGTAGAACTCCAGCAGCGGATCGAGCACGCCGCGCGCGACGTGGCTCACGCCCATCAGGATGCCGGCCGGCACGCCGATCGCGGTCGCGAGCAGGAACGCGCCGAACACGCGCGCGGCACTCCACAGCAGGTGCTCGGACAGCGGCAGGCCGCCCTGGATGCGGCCGTGCCACGCGTCGACGAAGGCCGCCCACACGGCTTCCGGCGCAGGCAGGAACAGCGGCGGCAACCACTGCCGGTGGGTCGCGACCCACCACAGCACGACTAGCGCCGCGACCGTCGCCGCGCTCAGCCCCGCCGTCTTCCCCTGCCCCGGCAACCGGTAACGGTGCGATGGATACGATGCGCGCACGGGGCGCGCCGCCTGACGCCGCGTCGTGCGATCGTCCTGCTCGAAACCCGCGGCCGCGCGATCGGCCGCCCACGAATCCTGCGTGCTCATGCTGTCCTGCCTGTGCAAAGTGCTGATTCGACCGCGCCCGACGGACGCGCCCTGCCGCGCCAGTTCGCGCGTCACGCGGCCTCCCCGATCGCTTCATCGCGATGCAGGTACGCGATCAGCCGCTCGCGCCACGCGATGAAATCCGGCGACGACTTCACCGCGCGCGCATCGCGCGATTCGACGTAGCGGCGCGCGAACGGCAGTTCGAAGGTGTCCGCGATCCGGCCGGGGCCCGGCGTCATCACGACGAGACGCGTCGCGAGGAACAGCGCCTCCTCGACGTCGTGCGTGATGAAGAACACCGTCTTGCCGGTGCGCGCCCATACGTCGAGCACGAGCGCCTGCATCGTGCCGCGCGTCATCGCGTCGAGCGCGCCCATCGGCTCGTCCATCAGCAGCACGCGCGGGTCGCTCGCGAGCGCACGCGCGATGCCGACACGCTGCTGCATCCCGCCCGACAGTTCGTACACGCGCGCATGCGCAAGGCCGTCGAGCCCGACCAACGCGAGCATCTCGCGCGCACGCGCTGCGCGTTCGGCCTTCGGCACGCGGGCAAAGCGCAGCCCGAGCGCGACGTTGTCGAGCACATCGAGCCACGGCAGCAGCGCGTATTTCTGGAACACGACGCCGCGATCGGCGCCGGGGCCCGTGACCGTCACGCCGTCGACGCGCACGTCGCCGGTCGTCGGCGCGACGAAGCCGGCCATGCAGTTCAGCAGCGTCGTCTTTCCGCACCCGGACGCACCGAGCGCGACGACGAATTCACCGGCGTCGATGCGCAGGTCGACGCGGGCGAGCGCCTGCGTCGTCGGCCGCCCACGCTCGCCCGGATAGGCGACCGATACCTGACGGACTTCCAGCGTGCTCATGATCGATGCTCCGCGATGCGAGCCGCGCTCAACGCGCGGCTTTCTGCACGAACTGCGGATCGACGCCGACCGAGTAGTCGGCAAGCACCGTCTGGATCGTGCCTTGCGATTTGAGGAACGTGGCCGTGGCCGCGAGCGACTTCGCGGCGCCCGATTGCGCACCGCCGCCGAGCCACGTCGGCGACGCCTGCTCGGCCGGCGTCGGGAATGCGTAGAGCGCGAGGCTGGCCGGCACGTCCTGCGCGTTCGCGCCCGACACCTTCGCCACCGCCGCGACCTGCGGCGAGCCAACCTTCCAGGCCGCCGCATGCGCGCGGTAGTCGGCATCGGCGGCCGCGAGCACCTTCACGAAGCCCGCGACGAACTCGGGATTCTCGCGCGCGAACTTGCGGCTCACGACGAAGCCGTCGAAGGTTGCCTTGCCACTTTCTTTCGCAACCCGGCCCGACGTCGTCAGCACGGTGCCCGACTGCTTGACCTTGGCGAGCACCGGATCCCAGATATAGGTCGCGTCGATGTCGCCGCGTGCCCACGCAGCCGCGACTTCGGGCGGACGCAGGTTGACGATCTTCACGTCGTTCGGATTGACGCCCGCGGCCTGCAGCGCGACGAGCGTATGGAAATGCGACGTCGACACGAACGGCACGCCGATCTTCTTGCCCTTCAGCCCCGCGATGCTGGTCACGCCCGAACCGTTGCGCGCGACGAGCGCCTCCGCGTCGTTGATGTTGTCGAGCACCCAGAACAGCGAGATGTCGAGGCCCTGCGACAGGCCGGCCGCGATCGGGCTCGAACCGGCTTCGCCGAGCTGCACCGAACCCGACGCGAGCGCGCGGATCACGTCCGCGCCGCTGTCGAGCTTGCGGAACCTGACCTTGTAGCCGGTCGCCTTCTCGACTTCACCGCTCGCCTGCGCGTAACGCCACGGCACGACCATGTCCTGGTACGCGATCACGACTTCGCGCGATTCGGCGTGCGCCGCGCCGAACGCGGCAAAGGCGGTCAGCGCGACGACGGCGCGGCGGATGAAGCTGAAACGGGACATGCGGCTCTCCTTCGGAATACGGGCGGTGCTGCGGGAGAGCCGACTATAGGAGCTTTGCGCGCGGCGGGAGCGAACTTATCCTGCGAAGCTATCGATGCCGTTTCAGCTTTGCTTTTCGTGCTGGATTGGATCGCGCGTCCGGTCAGGTGGCGATTGTCGCGCCGGGGCGCGGGCCGCGCCCGGGGCTTGCGCCAATGAAAAAGCCCGCATCGCTGCGGGCTTTATCGACTGCGTCGTGTGTGCCGACAGGCAACGCGGACGCTCAGACCACCCCGGCCCCATGCGCCTGCAGATCGGCGTGATAGCTCGAACGCACCATCGCACCGACGGCCGCGTGCGTGAAGCCCATCTTGTACGCCTCTTCCTCGTACATCTTGAAGGTATCCGGATGCACGTACGCACGCACCGGCAGGTGGTGCTCGGACGGCTGCAGGTACTGCCCGATCGTCAGCATGTCGACGTCGTGCGCGCGCAGGTCGCGCATCACCTGCAGGATTTCCTCTTCCGTCTCGCCGAGGCCGACCATCAGGCCCGACTTCGTCGCGACGTCCGGATGCAGCGCCTTGAAGTCCTTCAGGAGCTTCAGCGAGTGCGCGTAGTCCGAACCCGGGCGCGCTTCCTTGTACAGGCGCGGCACCGTTTCGAGGTTGTGGTTCATCACGTCGGGCGGTGCGGCGTTCAGGATCGAGATCGCGCGATCGAGACGACCGCGGAAATCCGGCGTCAGGATCTCGATGCGCGTTTCCGGCGACTGCTCGCGCACTTCGCGGATGCACTCGACGAAGTGGGCCGCACCGCCGTCGCGCAGGTCGTCGCGGTCGACGCTCGTGATCACCACGTACTTGAGCTTCAGCGCGCCGATCGTGCGCGCGAGGTTCTTCGGTTCATCGGCGTCGAGCGGATCGGGACGGCCGTGGCCGACGTCGCAGAACGGGCAGCGGCGCGTGCACTTGTCGCCCATGATCATGAACGTCGCGGTGCCCTTGCCGAAGCATTCGCCGATGTTCGGGCAGCTCGCTTCCTCGCACACGGTGTGCAGGTTGTGCTCGCGCAGGATCGTCTTGATCTCGTTGAAGCGCGAGCTGCCGGTAGCCGCCTTCACGCGGATCCACTCGGGCTTCTTCAGCTTCTCGATCGGAATGACCTTGATCGGGATGCGCGCCGTCTTCGCCTGCGCTTTCTGTTTGGCGGTCGGATCGTAGGCAGGGGTGGCAGCCGAATCGGCCGGTGCGGGAGAAGCGGTAACGTCAGTCATTCGATTGTTCCAGTGCCTGCGGCTTGTCGGCGGCCGCGGATGCGCCGTCGAGGTTGGCGATCAGACGGCGCACCAGCGTGTGGGCGACGTCGTTCCAGTCGGCGGCAACCTCGAGGCTCGCCATGTCGACAGTTTCCAGTCCGGCATAGCCGCACGGGTTGATCGCAAGAAACGGGCGCAGATCCATCTTCACGTTCAGGCTCAGCCCGTGATAGCTGCAGCCGTTGCGGATCTTCAGGCCGAGGGCCGCGATTTTCGCGCCTTCGTGCACGCCGGATGCCACGTAGATCCCGGGCGCGCCCGCCTTGCGGACCGAAGCGAGATTATACGCCGCGAGGGTTTCGATCACGGCCTCCTCGATCTTCGTCACGAGCGTGCGCACCATCAGCTTGCGCCGGCGCAGGTCCAGCAGCAGGTAGACGACGATCTGGCCGGGGCCGTGGTAAGTGATTTGTCCGCCGCGGTCGACCTTCACGAGCGGCACGCCGCTGTCGGCCACCAGCAGGTGGGCCGGGTTGCCCGCCTGGCCGAGCGTGTAGACGGGCGGATGCTCGACCACCCAGATCTCGTCGCCGGTATCGGCCGCGCGCGTGTCGGTGAACGCACGCATCGCGTCGAAGCTCGTCTCGTAGGCCTCGACGCCCCGCCAGCGCACGGCGACCGGCTGAACCGGTGATTCGGCGGGCAAAGCGGAAACGGCGACAGGCGTGGACACGATGGAAACCGGCGAGACGGACATGGGCGGTAGTTTACCGAAAACCCATGGGTCTCGCCGGCTCTGGAAAGGGGACGGATTGTCGGTATCCGTCGGAGGAAATGATGGTCAGACGGTGCGCCATCCGTCATGGAGCAGCGCAGTCACGCGTTCGCGCAGCCGGGCCAGCCCGCCGAGCGCGACTTCGCGGGTCGGCCGCGACACCGAGAACGCGACGCACGCGCCTTCCCGGCCTTCCGCGCTGAGCCACAGCCGCTCGCCGCGGCGCAGCTTGAGGGTCTCGCCATCGACCAGGAAGTAGTCGTCGACGTCGTTGCTGCGCGTCGCCCAGACCGGCCCGCACTGGACAATCAGCCGCGTGCTGCGTTGCACCTTCATCGGCACGGTTTCGCCCGCGGGGATTTCGAACGTGATGCTTGAAGAAATTTCTTGCATGATCGACTCCGCCAATAAATGCTTCGATGGCTACAATCGTAGTCACTTCAAGGCGTCCGACCAAACGACCAATTTTCACGTCGATGTGAGGAAAATTAGCAAATGGACCTCCGCCAGCTGCCTGCGCTGAACGCGATTCGCGCGTTCGAAGCCGCCGCCCGTCACGAGAATTTCTCGCGCGCCGCCGACGAGCTGTACGTCACGCACGGCGCGGTCAGCCATCAGGTGCGCGCGCTCGAGGAAGAGCTCGGCGTGCAGCTTTTCACGCGCAACGGCAAGCGGCTGTGCCTGACCGACGCCGGCATGCGCTACGCGCAGCAGGTTCGCACCGCGCTGATGGTGATCGCCGACGCGACGCGCGACGTGCGTGCGAGCGATCGCGACCGGCGCCTCGTGGTGTCGATGCTGTCGTCGTTCGCCGCGCGCTTCATCACGCCGCGCATCGGCACGTTCATCGAGCGGCATCCGGAAATCGACGTCGAACTGCAGTCGACCAACTCGCTCACCGATTTCGCGCGCGACGACGTCGATCTCGCGATCCGCTTCGGCTTCGGCACCTATCCGGGGCTGCATGTCGAGCCGCTGTTCGAGGAGGTGTTCTTTCCGGCATGCGCGCCGACGCTGAACGGCGGCAAGCTGCCGCAGACACCCGCCGATCTCGCGCACTACAACCTGCTGCGCTCGGACGACGAGCTGTGGCGGCCGTGGTTCGATGCGGCCGGGCTCGATACGCTGACCGAGCCGAAACGGGGGATTCTGTACCAGGATTCGTCGAACCTGCTGCTGGCCGCGATCGACGGCCAGGGCATCGCGCTCGTGCGGCGTTCGCTCGCGGTGCACGACCTGCTGGACGGGCGCATCGTGCGCCTGTTCGACATCGACGGGCCAAGCCCGTGGCACTATTTTTTCGTGTGTCCGCCGCCGCTGTTGAACACGCCGCGCGTGCAGGCGTTCAGGACCTGGCTGCTTCAGGAAGTCGCCGAATACAGGCTGCTGTGCGACGAACTGGACGCGCGGCGCGCGGCGGGGAAGACCCCCGCCGAATGCGCGCAGGAAGGAGGATGGAAGGCGCTTAGAGTACGACCTTGACCATCGGATGGCCGGTCAGTGCACGGTAGATGTTGTCGAGCTGCTCCTGGCTCGTCGCGCGCACGGTAATCGTGAGGCCCGTGTAATTGCCGCCGCTCGACGCCCGCTCCTCGATCTTCTCGACGTCGATCTCGTTGTCGTGGACGGCGACGACCTTGAAGATCGTGTCCCTGAACTCGGGGTGCGCCTTGCCCATGATCTTGATCGGGAAATCGCACGGAAACTCCAGCAGCGACTCCTTCCGGGTCTCGATCGCGCCGGTGACCTCGACGGTTTTGGTCGGTTCGCTCATCATTTTCTCCGGGTTAGGTCAAACTGTTCAAACTCGCGTGCCTTCGCACGCTGGTACGCGTCGTACAGCGCCGCGAACACGGGGCCCGGCTTGCCGCCCTGCACGGGCAGATCGTCGAGCGACGTGACGGGCAGCACTTCCTTCGTGGCCGACGTGATCATGATTTCGTCGGCCGAGCGCAACTCCACTTCGCTGATCTCGCGTGCGACGAACGGGATCCCGCATTCGTCGGCCAGCTGCTCGACCAGCGCGTAGCGGATCCCTTCGAGGATCTTGTTGCTGCGCGGCGGCGCGATCAACTCGCCGTTCTTCACGATCCACACGTTCGACGACGAGCCTTCGGTCAGGTAGCCGTCGCGCAACTGCAGCGTCTCGAACGCGTCGCGTTCGGCCGCATGCTGCGCCATCAGCACGTTGCCGAGCAGCGAGATCGACTTGATGTCGCAATGCAGCCAGCGGCGATCCTCGGCCGTCACGCAGCGCACGCCGTTCGCGCGCTCTTCTTCCGGCGGCAGGCGCAGCGGGCTCGTCATCGCGAACACCGTCGGCACCGTATTCGCCGGGAACGCGTGGCCGCGCTTCGCGACACCGCGCGTCACCTGCAGGTAGACGAGCGCGTTGCCGTCGCCGAGGCCTTCGGCATTCGACTCGACGACGCGCTCGATCAGCGCGCGCCAGCCGGCCGCGTCGTGCGGGTTGTCGATGCCGATCTTCTTCAGGCTGCGCGCGAGCCGTTCCAGATGCTGCTCGATCCGGAACGGCACATGCGCGCCGTCGTGCGCATAAACGGGGACGACTTCATACACGCCGTCGCCGAAGATGAACCCGCGGTCGAGCACCGGGACACGGGCTTCCGACAGCGGCACCCACTCCTCCTGCGACGAGACGCTGAGGTAGACGATCGGTTCGAATTCGGCTTGGCTCATGGCTATGACAGATGGGGATGAAGTCGTAAAAACAAAGGCCCGTCGTGCGTGCTGCGCGCTTACTTCTTCTTGCTGAACATCAGCAGGATCGAGTCCCAGATACGCCCGAAGATACCCGCTTCCGGCACGGCCTGCAGCGCGACGACCGGGAATTCGGACAGCGTCTTGCCATCGGCGACGATCTTCACGGTGCCGACCTGCTGGCCTTCCGCGAGCGGCGCGATCAGCGGCGCGTTGACGGCGACTTCCGTCTTGACCTTGTCGCCGAGGCCGCGCGGCATGGTCGCCCACTGGTCGACCTTCACGCCGACCTGCACGGTGTTGTCCTTGCCCTTGTAGATGCGCGGCGTCGAGATCGCCTGGCCGCCCTTGAACAGGCGCACCGAATCGAACGCGCTGTAGCCGTAGTTCAGCATCTTCATGCTGTCCTGCGTGCGCTCGCCTTCCTTCTGCTCGCCCATCATCACCGACACCAGGCGGCGCTGGCCGTCGACGCCCGGAATCGCGCGCTTGGCCGACGCGATCAGGCAGTAGCCGGCCGCCTGCGTATGACCCGTCTTCAGGCCGTCGACCGTCGGGTCGAGCCACAGCAGACGGTTGCGGTTGCCCTGGCGGATGTTGTTGTACTTGAATTCCTTCTCCGAGAAGATGCTGTAGTACTGCGGAAAATCGCGGATCAGGTGCGCGGACAGGTTCGCGAGGTCGCCGGCCGTCGTGTAGTGGTTCGGGTCGGGCATGCCGTTCACGTCGGCGAAGTGCGTGCCCTTCATGCCGAGGCGCTTCACCTCGTCGTTCATCATGTTGACGAACTGCCCTTCGCTGCCGCCGACGAGTTCGGCGAGCGCGATCGCGGCGTCGTTGCCCGACTGGATGATCATCCCGTACACGAGGTCATGCACGGACACCGGCTTGTTCGCCTCGATGAACATGCGCGACTCGTCGCGGCCGACGCGGCGCACCGCGTCGCTCGGCGTGACGATCTGCTCCATCGAGATCTTCTTCTTGTCGAGCGCCTCGAACACGAGATAGGCCGTCATCAGCTTCGTCAGCGACGCGGGCTCGACGCGCTCGTCCGCATTGCCCGACGCGAGCACCGTGTTGCTCGTCGCGTCGACGAGCACCCACGAGCGCGCGTTCACGCCCGGCGGCGGCACCGCGCCCGGCATGTAGGTCGCGGGCGCGCCGGTGAACTGCTCGGCGGCGGCCGGCGCGGCATGCGCCTTGGCCTTGGCGGCCGGCTTCGCCTCGGCGACGACGATCGTCGATGCGAGCGCGACGGGCAGCATCACGCCGAGCGCGACGTTGCGCGCGGCGGTGCCGAAGGCGATGGAGGAAGCGAGGGACTTGAGGCCTTGGGGAGACAGACGCATGATCGATTCAGGCTGATGGCAGAAAGTGCGGTGCGAAACGCGCAGGGTTGAACGGCAAGGCGGCGGGCGTTTCGGGCACTCGCCCGAAACCGTCGGGCGACGCGAAACGCGCCGGTTGGACTCGTGCGGACGCGTTCGGTTCGCGGCCGTCGCGAGCGGGCGGACAAGCGGCGAAACGAGCGCCGCATGGGCCCAGCCGGGCCGCGGGCGACGCGAAATGCGGCCATTATACGTGGCCGCGAACGGCGTTTTCGGGAACCTGGCGCGGGACGACCGCGTACCAGCTTCGAGAGCATGGCGCGGGCGCGCTGCGGGCCAACGCACTCGAAGCCGCACGAAAGGCGCGCGCAGGCTGTGTGCAAGTCGGGTTGTGCGGCGCAATGTCGCGTGGTCGATCGCGCATCCGGCCGGGTGCCGGTGTGCGACGCGGGCCGCCGGCGCGTTACGCCAGCGCCCGCGTGCCGGCTAGCGCCATGCGTCGACGATGATGCGCTTCAGCACATGCAGCTTGCGATGAAGGAAATGCTCGGCACCGGGGATCACGACGACCGGCAGCTCCTGCGGCCGCGCCCAGTCGTATACCGATGCGATCGGCACCGTGTCGTCGGTTTCGCCGTGGATCACGAGCGTGTTTTCGGGCACGTCGGCCACCTGCCAGCGGCTCGCCGCCGTGCCGACAAACACCATCCGCTCGATCGTCTCGCCCGCGTCGCGCAGCCGCTTCGCGACGTGCGACAGCACGAAGGTGCCGAACGAGAAGCCCGCGAGCACGAGCGGCAGGTCCGCATACGCGGGCTGCGCGCGCATGTGCGCGAGCACCGCGAGCAGGTCGTCGGCCTCGCCGGTGCCGTTGTCGTGCACGCCTTCGGTCGCGCCGACGCCGCGGAAGTTCGACCGGTAGACGACGTAATCGAGCTGGACGAGCGTGCGCGCCAGCGTTTGCGCGACCTTGTTGTCCATCGTGCCGCCGAACAGCGGATGCGGATGCGCGACGAGCGCGATGCCGCGCGGCGCGGCGACGCCTTCGCGCACGGCGTCGGGCAGGTCGACCGCGATTTCGATCTGCCCGACCGGGCCCGCGATCAGCGATTTCTGCGTATGTACGTTCATTCGGCCGGCCCGCTCAGATCTTCAGGCGGTCGACGACCTTGCCGTCGCGCAGGTGCGATTCGACGATCTCGTCGATATCGGCCTGGTCGACGTACGTGTACCACGTGCCTTCCGGATACACGACCATCACGGGCCCTTCCTCGCAACGGTCGAGGCAGCCGGCCTTGTTGATGCGAACCTTGCCGGGCCCCGCGAGGCCGAGCTCCTTCACGCGCTTTTTCGCGTATTCCTGCATGGTCTGCGCGTCGCATTGCGCGCAGCTCGGGCGTTCGGCGCCCGGTTCGCGCTGGTTCAGGCAGAAGAAGACGTGGTGCTGGTAGTAGGAATCCATGATGGTCGCGAGCGGCCCGGCGCAATGCCGTGCGGAAAGAGGGGCGATTGCCGTTGCGCGGGGCAACGGTCGTGTAGTGTTCGGTGCTAAGCGGCACTTATGTGCCAGCGGATTCGTGCTCGTGGCAAGGCGCAAACCGCAGCGATGCCCAGTGGCATCGCGAGGATTTGCAACGCGGCCACGGGCGCGAAGGCGCAGCACATAAGTGCCGATTAGCGCCGAACACTGCACTCGTGCGAACGATTATAGCGACCGGCGCACACCGCTGCCCGCGACAGGGCGGCGGCCGCGCTGCCCGAGCCGCCGCGTCAGCGGCGCAGCGCGGCCGGCAGCCACGCATGCTCGACGCGCTGGCCGAGCCAGATCAGCGCCGCGTACGGCCAGATCCACGCGAGCCAGCGCGCGAGGCTGTTGAAGTGCACGTAGCGCCCCTGCCGCCAGCCCGACAGCGTGAAGTCGAAGAACGGATTGACGGGCAGCAGGTTGACGAGCGCCACGCCGGCCAGCAGCGCGAGCGCCGCGAGCGTCGCGCGCCACGTCGCCGGCACGCGCAGCGCGACGAGCGCGGCCGCGAACCCGAGCTCGATCCCGAGCCGCGCGCCGGGCGTCGCCCACACGACCACAAGGCCGGTGGCCGACTGCATGAACGTCGCGGCCGCCTTCAGCACGAGCGTCGCGACGACGAACGCGATCAGCAGCCGGATGCGCGGCGCGCGCGGCCGCATCGCGAGCGACGCGATCGCCAGCGCAGCGAACAGCATCAGCCCGCCGAGCGCGGCCTCCCATCCGGAGTCGGACAACCAGCCGTCGACGCGCTCGGGCCATTCGCTCACGCGCCATGCGGCCGGCAGCCACGCGAGCAGCGTGTCCTGCATCGACGCGTCGGCGCGCTCCCACAATGCGGCCGGCCAGTCGCCGATGCCGAACAGGAACGGCGACGGAAACAGGATCGCGAACGGCCACAGCACGGCGAGCAGCAGCGGCGTCGCGCCGTCGGTCTCGAACCACGCGAAACGCAGCCGGCGCAGCGCGCCGCGGTCGAGCAGCGCCCCCGTGGCCGGCGCGACGAGCGCCGCACCCAGCAGCGCGCCGAGCGCGTTGGCCGCGAGATCGAGATTCGACGCGACGCGCGTCGGCAGGTAGGTTTGCAGCGCCTCCATCGAGCCCGACAGCAGCACGCCGAGCCCGCCCACGATCAGCGTCGCGGCAACGCCGCGCCAGCGCGGGTGCAGCGCGAGCACGCCGAGCGCGCCGAACGGCAGGTAGCCGAGCACGTTCGTGACTACGTCGAACGCAGTCACGTAGCGCTGCATCGGCGCGAACAGATAGTCGAACGGCCCGATGCCGAGCGACACCCAGCCGTCGAACGGATACAGCGATGCGTAGACGATGAGCGCCGCGTAAGCGGCAAAGGCCTGCCGCGCGAGCGACGACGCGCGAGGCGTGCCGGTCGCGTTCATCGCGGCTGCGCGGCACGCGTCACGGCGTGCCCGCGTATGCCTGCATGCCGACCCACGCAGCGATCTGCGACACGAGCTCGTCGCTCGCCGTCGCGAGCGCGCGCGCGCCGCCAGCGGCGTCGGGCGTGCTCGACGGCGCGCGCGCGACAAACGTGCGCTGGCCGAGCACCTTGCCGTCCAGCGTCAGCGTCGCGCGCGCGGTGACGGCGCCGTGGCTCTGCGACTGACCGTCGAACACCTGCTCGAATTCGTTCAGGTCGACCTTGAGGGTCGGCGCGCGCACGCCGTCGGACCCTTCGAGCACCGCGCCGCGCGACGACAGCGCGCCGCGCAGCCGCTGCGTAAGCAGTTGCGCGGGCGGTGCGGTCCAGCGGCTGTCGCGATAGACGGCCACGTGCTGCGCATCCGCGTATGCGAGGCGATACGAGAACTTGTCCGAGTCGAGCGCGTCGGGCGCGCCGACGTCGAGCACCTTCAGCGCCGGGCCCGCACCGGCGGTCACGACTGACGCGGCCGGCCCGAGGTCGTAGCGGACATTCGACATTACCGCGCTGTTGCCGGCGCAGCCGGCGGCAAGCGAGAGCGTCAGCACGGCGAGCGCGGCCGTGGCCGGACGCAGCGCACGGTCAAGGATTCGTGGCATGGCGTGTTCCTGCATGATGTTTCCGGTTTCGATGGGCGTCACCGCCCGGCCGTTTCCGGCCAGTCGATCGATGGGTTGCCGATGTATGTCACTGCCCGGCCGTCGCACCCGGCCAGACGAAGCCCGGCTCGCCGGGCCCCGGCGCCGGGCCGGGCGAACCGAACAACAGACTGCTCGGATTGCGGCCGAGTTCACCGGCGACGTCCTTCAATTGCCGCGACGCGTCGCCGACGCTGCCGGCCAGCGCATTGAAACGCGGCAGCGTGTCGTACTGCACGCGCGCGTTGAGGTCGTTCAGCGCGACGCCGACCTGCTCCGCGGCCGTGCCGGCCTTGTTCAGGTTCGACACGAGCGGCCCGTTCGGCTGCAGCAGCGTGTTCGCCGACGCCATCGTGCGGTTCACCTCGTGCATCGTCTGCGGCACTGCGGCGACCGCCGGGCCGAGTTGCTTCGACAGCGTCGTCACGCCATCGGCCGCGTGCTGCAGGCTTTCGGCCGTCGCGCGCAACTGCTCGCGCATCTCGGGCGACATCAACTGGTTTGCGCTTTTTGCGGCCAGTTCGAGTTGATGCAGCAGCACGTCGCCGCGCTCCTGGATCTGGTCGAACAGGCTCGGCCGCATCGGGATCTGCGCGATCGCCTTCGACGACGACGGCAGCGGCGCCAGGTCGCGGCCCGTATCCTCGAGCTGCACGAACGCGATGCCCGTCACGCCCTGGAAGCCGAGGCTGCCGTAGGTCGACTGCGTAATCGGCGCATCGTGGTCGACGAGAATCCGGATCCGGATCTGGCCCGGGTGCGTGCGATCGAAGCCGATCGACTGCACCTTGCCGACGTCGAGGCCGCGAAAGCGCACGGCCGCGTCCGGGAACAGCCCCGTCACGTTGGTACGCGCGAGCAGGTCGTACGGCACGCGCACGGTGCGGTCGACGTTGAACCAGAAAACGGTGCCCGCGATCGCGAGCGTCAGCGCGATCGTGAACAGGCCGGCCCAGAACGCATGTGATTTGTTTTCCATCAGAGGGTTCCTTCGTCCTTGCGCTAGGCTCTGCTTACAGCTCGACGCTCGACAGCGCCGGTTCGAGGGCCGCCTTCGGCAGCTTCGCGCGCCGCTCGGGCGGCAGCGCCTGCAATGCGCGGCGCCCGCGCAGCCCCAGGAAATATTCGTGGATGAACGGATGGTCGACGTTCGCGGCCTCCTCGACCGGCGCGGCGACCAGCACCTTGCGGTCGGCCAGCACCGCGACGCGGGTCGACAGCGCGACCATCGTGTCGAGATCGTGCGTCACCATCACGACGGTCAGCCCGAGCGTGCGGTGCAGCGTCGCGATCAGCTCGACGAATTCGTCCGACGCCTGCGGATCGAGGCCGGCCGTCGGCTCGTCGAGGAACAGCAGCTCGGGCTCGAGCGCGATCGCGCGCGCGATGCCGACCCGCTTGATCATCCCGCCCGACAGCGCGGCCGGCATCTTCGACGCGTGCTTGCACGGCAACCCGACCATCTCGAGCTTCAGCATCACGATGTCGTGCAGCAGGTCCGGCGGCACGCGACCGAGCTCGCGCAGCGGCTGCGCGACATTGTCGAACACCGTCATCGACGAGAACAGCGCGCCCTGCTGGAACAGCATCCCCGAGCGCGTGCGCATCATCCGCGCGCTCGCGGCGTCGATCGTCGCCGTATCCTCGCCGAACACCTTGATCGTGCCCGACGTCGGCCGCTCGAGGCCGAGGATCTGCCGCACGAGCGTCGTCTTGCCGGAGCCCGAGCCGCCGACGATCGACACGATCTCGCCGCGCCGCACGTCGAAGTCGAGCTTCTGGTGAACGATGTTGCGCCCGTAGCGCTTCGTCAGGTTGCGCACCTCGATCACGAGGTCGCCGGCATCGGCCGCGGCGGCCGACGGCGTGCCGACCGATGCGGCGCCGATTGCCGCGGCATGGGTGCCCGCGGCATGGGCCGCCGCGGCACCGGCCGGCGATTCGTTCGATGCGTTCATCCGAGCCCCACGTTCTGGAACAGGATCGCGAACACCGCGTCGGCGAGGATCACGACCGTGATCGACGACACGACCGACGTGGTCGTCCCTTCGCCGAGGCTCTGCGAGTTCGCCTTGATCCGGAAACCGAAATGGCATGCGACCAGCGCGATCAGCATGCCGAACACGACGCCCTTGCCGACGCCGATGTACAGGTTCGCGATCGGCACGACGCCCGGCAGCGAACGCACGAAATAGTTGACGTCGATCCCGAGCACGATCTTCGCGGCGAGCGCACCGCCCGACAGCGCGATGATGTTGGTCCACATCACGAGCAGCGGCATCGCGACGCCGAGCGCGAGCACGCGCGGCAGGATCAGCCGCAGCCCGTGCGGAATGCCCATCACGCGCATCGCGTCGAGCTCCTCGGTCACGCGCATCACGCCGATCTGCGCGGTGATCGCCGAGCCCGAGCGACCCGCGACCAGGATCGCCGACAGCACCGGGCCTAGCTCGCGGATCACCGACAGCCCGAGGATGTTCACGATGTAGCGGTTCGCGCCGAACATCTGCAACTGCTGCGCGGACAGGTAGCTGAGCACGATGCCGATCAGGAACGCGACGAGCGCCGTGATCGGCAGCGCCTGCGCACCCGCGCTGTAGATGTTCGCCGAGGTTTCCTTCCACGGCATGATCCGCGGGCGGCGCAGCACCGATATCGCATCGAGAACCACGAGGCCGAACATCGCGATGCCGCCCTGCAGGTGTTCGCCGAACGAGAAGATCGCCTGGCCGAGCCGCGTGACGGGATCGAAGCGCACGACGCGCTCGGGCGCCTCGCGCCCGCTGTCGAGCCGCTCGATGCGCTCGAAGATCGTGCGCTGCGTGACGCTCAGTGCGACGCCGGCCGGCAGCTTGCGGCCCCACACGCGCCACAGCGCCTGGCCGCCGACATGGTCGAGCCGCTCGATACCGGACAGATCCCATTCGCTCACGCGCCCGGACGCGATGCTCGCGACGCGGCGCGCAACCGCGCCGCGATTGCGCGCGAGCGCGAGCGCGGTCCACTGGCCGTACAGGCGCACGGTCTGGCCCTGGCCGCCGGCGTCGACCGACAGGCCGGGAGGAGTCTCGAAGTCCAAGGGCAGGTTGTTTGCAAAAGGATGACAGCGGTCATTGTAGCGAACCGCCCGGCGCCGCGACGTGAGGATTTCCGTGGGGCGCCGGGCCGGGGGCGCCTGGCCCGGGTCTGCCCTGAGGCCACCGCACACCCCGGCCCGTTGCCGGCGTCATCACCTTTCATTCTTCCGTCACGTTTCCTTTCGATACTCTCACGCGCCGCATATCAGGCCGTCGGCGCCCCGCGCCGCCATTTCGTTGCGCACCTCGCCAAAACAGAACAGAACACCGAACAGGACAACCGATGCGTTTTCCCCCGCTTTCCCGCCGCCGCGCGCCGGCCGCCGCCGCGCTCGCCGGCCTCGCCTTTGCCCTCGCCGGCTGCAACGGCGACGACGTCACCGCCCCGCCGTCGTCGCAGACGCAGGCCCAGGCGCCCGTCGGCACGACGGCCACGCTCGCGCTGCTCGAGACGACCGACCTGCACACCAATGTGCTGTCGTATGACTATTTCAAGCTCGCCGCCGACAATTCGCTCGGCTTCGAGCGCGTGTCGACGCTGATCGCGCAGGCGCGCGCGCAGTATCCGAACACGCTGCTGCTCGACAACGGCGACACGATCCAGGGCACCGCGCTGTCGGACTACCAGGCGCTCGTGAAGCCGGTCGGCTGCGACCAGACGCTCGCGATCTACAAGGTGATGAACGCCGCGAAATTCGACGGCGGCGGGATCGGCAACCACGAGTTCAACTACGGGCTGCCGTACCTGTCGCAGGTGACCGGCAACACGTTCGAGGTCGACGGCCTGCCGGCCCCGGCCCAGCAGAAGAAGTGCGCGGGCCCGACCTTCCCGCAGGTGCTCGCGAACGTGATCAGCGCGAAGACCAACGCGCCGCTGTTCACGCCGTACACGATCCTGACCCGCACGGTGACGGCGACGACGCCGGACGGCAAGACGGTCAGCGCGCCCGTGAAGATCGGCATCATCGGCTTCACGCCGCCCGCGATCATGAGCTGGGACAAGCGCTGGCTCGACGGCAAGGTCTACACGACCGGCCTGAAGGAAGCCGCCGAGAAGTACATTCCCGAGATGCGCGCTAAGGGCGCCGATCTCGTCGTCGCGATCTCGCACGGCGGCCTCGACAATGCCGCGTATTCGCCGACGATGGAAAACGGCAGCTGGTGGCTGTCGACGGTAGCCGGCATCGACGCGATGCTGATTGGCCACTCGCACCAGGTGTTCCCGGACGCCAACAGCACCGTGTCGCAGTTCAACCTGCCGGGCGTCGACAAGGTCAAGGGCACCGTCAACGGCGTGCCGACCGTGATGGCCAACTACTGGGGCAAGCACCTCGGCGTGATCAAGCTCGGCCTGAAGTTCGACGGCAAGACGTGGAGCGTCGACAAGTCGCAGACGACCGTCGAGGCGCGGCCGATCCAGAACGCCGACAAGACCTACGTCGCGGCCGATCCGTCCGTGTCGGCCGCGATCGCCGCCGAGCACCAGGCGACGATCGACTACGTGAAGACGCCGATCGGCTCGACCGACTACCGGATGAACTCGTACTTCGCGGATGTCGGCGATCCGGGCGCGATCCAGATCGTCAACGAGGCGCAGGCCGACTACGTCGCGCGCTACGTGCAGGCGAACCTGCCGCAATACGCGTCGCTGCCGGTGCTGTCGGTCAGCGCGCCGTTCAAGAGCGGCTTCGGCGGCGGCAGCGACTACACCGACGTCGCGCCGGGCGCGCTCGCGATCAACAACGCGGCCGACCTGTACCTGTATCCGAACACCGTCTACGCGGTGAAGGTGAGCGGCGCCGACGTGAAGAACTGGCTCGAGACGGCCGCGAAGCGCTTCAACCGGATCGACCCGACCAAGGCGACCGTGCAGCCGCTCGTCAGCAGCTTCCCCGGCTACAACTTCGACATGTTCACGTCGGCCGATCTCGCGTATGAAATCGACGTCACGCAGCCGCTCGGCAGCCGGATCAGGAACCTGACCTACAAGGGCACGCCGATCGACCCGAACGCGCAGTTCATCGTCGCGACCAACAACTACCGCGCGAGCGGCGGCGGCAACTTCCCGGGCCTCGACGGCAGCAAGACGATCTTCGCATCGCCCGATGCGAACCGCGACGTGCTGATCGCGTTCGTGAAGCAGCGCGGCAAGATCACGCGCACGGCCGACGGTGCGCAGCGCAGCTGGCGCTTCACGAAACTCGCGAGCTCGGTCGCGCACGTGCAGTTCGCGTCCGCGCCGAACCGTCTCGGCGATGCGGCGGCGGCCGGCCTGACCGGCATCACGCAGGTCGCGGCCGACGACGGCTCGGGCAAGACCCTCGCCACCTACGAGATCGACCTCACGCAATGAGACACGCGATGCAACCGATCCGGACGATGCGGCCGGCCGAAACCGGCTTCGCCGCCGCCGCGCGGCGCCTGCTGCGCGCGAAACTCCCGCCGGCCGCGCTGCTCGCGGCGGCGGCCGTGACCGTCGCGGCCGTCGTCGCGGCGACCGGCCTGCGCGGCACCGGCCCCGCGCCGAGCGCCGCGCAACTCGACGAATGGCAGGCGATGGTCACGCAGGCCGCCGAACCGCACGCGCTCGCGCAGTTGCGCACGCTCGCGCGCCGCGGCTCGGGCGCCGCCCAGGCGGCGCTCGGCATCGCGCTCGTCGACGCGCGCGAACCGGGGCTGCGCGACGAGGGACGCGGCTGGCTGGAAACAGCCGCGCAGGCGGATGGCCATGCCGACGCGCCGGCCGCGCGGCGCGCGCAGCTCGCGCTCGGCAAGGCACTGTTGCTCGGCAGCGGCGACATCCCGAAGGACTACGCACGCGCCCGTGCGCTGCTCGGCGAAGCGGCCGAACAGGGCGAACCGGCCGCCGCGTATTACCTCGGGCTGATCTATCGCAGCGGCTACGGCATCGCTGCCGATCCCGTGCAGGCCGCGCGCTGGTTCGACATCGCATCGCGCGCGGACATCCCGGCCGCGGACTTCATGCTCGCGAACGCGTACCGCGACGGCAGCGGCGTGCCGCGCGACGATGCACGCGCGCTCGCGCTGTATCGCCGGGCCGCCGAACACGAGTTGCCGGAAGCCGTGCAGACGCTCGCGATGGCCTATCGCAACGGCGAGCTCGGCCTGAAGCCCGACGCGGACGCGTTCCACGCGCAGTGGATCGAGACCGCGCATGCGCTGAAGCATCCGGTTGTCGCGCCTTGACGGTTCCGCGGCACGCGCGAGCGCGAACCAGCGGAACAGCGGCTGCCTGATGCGCACGACCCGACGCCCCGCGCATCGATCGCCCGGAAGCGGAATCGATCGTGGGGCGCGGGCGAGCGCGCCGGTCGCTGTATCGCCGTGTCGCCATCCGATCGATCCGTGTCGGTCGATAGGTGCGCGGCGATGCCTTAACATGCAGCCTCACAACAAAACCTGAGAGAACTGCATCCATGTCCGATCGCCTGTCCTGGCTTCGCGCCGCCGCCATTTCCGTCACTGCCGCCCCGTTCGTTGCGCTCGCCGCGCCGCCTGCCCATCCCGACATTTTCAACGCCGCGCTCTGCAAGCCACCGTTTACGTCGGACCTGATGGACTCGATCTACAACGCCGTGAAGGCGACCGATCCGAAGCCGGACGAGTCGATGCTGGGCGCCGCGGTCTTCCGTCTGCCGGAGCCGATCCGCCGGGACGACTTCACGACGCAGCACGTCGTGTTCGTCGGTACCGGGATCGGCGTGCTCGTCGAAGGTGAGGTTGCCGACCGGCTCGCGCAGCGCTACCAGCTCGCTCCCGAGAAGGGCCACCTGCTGGGCACGTCGTCCGTCGGCTATTCGCGCCGGCTGACGGTCCGCGGCCCCGGTGGCGCGCTGATCCTCGTGTCGGCCCGCCAGGGCCCGGCGCTGAAGGGCAGGACGCTGCTTGCGTGCGAAATGACGTCCGAGGAAGACATCAAGGCGCTGGAGCGGATGGAAAAGCAGTAAGTCGTGTGGCGGGGCACCGGCGCCGTTCGCGTGCGGGCCGCCGCACCTTGCCCCGCCTGTCGCGCGCGCTGCCCGGCGCGCGCCATCGCCCCCTGTGGCTACAATAAGCGCCATGAACGCCCCCACCTCCTCCGACACGCCCGATTCCGGCGACGCGCACATCGCGCGCAACCGGCTCGACGCGCACCTGGACGCCGCGCCGCGTGCGTGGCCGCTCGACATCGTCGCCGCCACCGGCTCGACCAACGCCGACGTCGCAACCCGGCTCAAGGCGCTGCCGCGCAGCGCGAACGCATTGCCCGCGCCGCTCGTGCGCGTGGCGTTCGAGCAGACGGCCGGCCGCGGCCGGCAGGGCCGCCCGTGGTTCGCGCAGCCCGGCAACGCGCTGCTGTGCTCGGTCGGCTGCATCGTGCCGCGCCCCGTCGACGCGCTCGGCGGCCTCAGCATCGCGATCGGCGTCGCGCTCGCCGAAGGGCTGGCCACGCTGCCGCTCGACACCCACACGCGCGTCGCGCTCAAATGGCCGAACGACCTGTTGCTGACGGCCACCGACGACGGCACGCCGCGCATCGTCGGCAAGCTCGCCGGGATCCTGATCGAAACCGTCTGGACCACCGCCAACGCAACCGCCGTCGTGATCGGCTTTGGCATCAACGTGCGCGGCGCGGAAGCCGTCGCCACGCAGGTCGACGCGCTGCGCGCGCGCGATGCGACGCTCGCGAGCGGCCTGCCGCCCGCCGCGCTGTCGATCGCGTGCGCATCGGCCAACCTCACCGATACGCTCGCCGCGTCGCTGAACGCGCTCACGCCCGCGCTCGCGCAGTTCGGCGCCGACGGGCTCGCGCCGTTCCTGCCGCGCTGGCACGCGCTGCACGCTTACGCGGGGCGCGAAGTCGTCCTGCTCGAACAGGGGGTCGAACGCGTGCGCGGCATCGCGACGGGTATCGATGCGACCGGCCAGTTGCTGCTCGACACGCCGGACGGCGTGCAGGCGATCGCAGCCGGCGACGTGTCGCTGCGCGAAGCGCAATGAGCGAGCCGCACCTGCTGATCGACGCCGGCAACAGCCGGATCAAGTGGGCGCTCGCGGATGCGCAGCGCACGCTCGTCGATACGGGCGCGTTCGGCCACGCTCGCGACGGCGGTGCCGATCCCGACTGGTCGAACCTGACGCGGCCGCGCGGCGCATGGATCTCGAACGTCGCGGGCGCCGACGTGGCCGCGCGGCTCGACGCGCTGCTCGATGCGCGTTGGCCGGACCTGCCGCGCACGACGATACGCTCGAGGCCCGCGCAATGCGGCGTGACGAACGGCTATACGACGCCCGAACAGCTCGGCAGCGATCGCTGGGCCGGCCTGATCGGCGCGCACGCGGCCTTTCCGGGCGAGCACCTGTTGATCGCGACGTTCGGCACCGCGACGACGCTCGAGGCGCTGCGTGCGGACGGCCGCTTCACGGGCGGGCTGATCGCGCCGGGCTGGGCGCTGATGATGCGCGCGCTCGGCACGCACACCGCGCAGTTGCCGACGCTGACCACCGACATCGCGAGCGGGCTGCTCGCGGGCGCGCAGGCCGAGCCGTTCCAGGTCGATACGCCGCGCTCGCTGTCGGCCGGCTGCCTGTACGCGCAGGCCGGGCTGATCGAACGCGCGTGGCGCGATCTCGCCGACGCGTGGCAGGCGCCCGTGCGGCTCGTGCTGGCCGGCGGCGCGGCGGACGACGTCGCACGTGCGCTGACGGTCCCGCATACGCGGCACGACGCGCTGATCCTGTCCGGGCTCGCGCTGATTGCCGCGGAAGCGGCCGCCGCAGCGGCGGCACAGGATTGACGGAAAGATGCCGGCGCGGGGCGACACAAGCCCCCGGGCGGGCATGCGTCACGATGACGATGCAATACGGGCGGCGACGCAGCGGCGGCCCGCGCGAACGGTTAGCGGAAGCAATGAAAAAAACCGGCCATGTGGCCGGCCTGACTGAATGACATGAACGACGACGAGGAGTGTCGACGATGCTACGCTGGCTGATCGCTGTTCTCTTTCTCGCCAACATGCTCGCGTTCGTGGTGTCGCGCGGCGTGTTCGGGCCGCTGCCGGCGGCCGGCCCGCGCGAACCCGGCGTGCTGTCGCGGCAGGTGCGGCCCGATGCGCTGCGCGTGACGCCACTGGCGCAGGCGACCGACCAGCCCGTCATCGGCGGCCCGATCGCGCCGCCGGCCGTCACGGCTGCGCCGCTCGCGGCATCCGCGCCCTGACGGCACTCCTGACGGCAATAACGCCGCGCTCAGGACTGCTGCGCGCGCACCTTCTTCAGCAACGCGGTGGTCGAGCGGTCATGCTCGAACGGAATCGCCAGCGCGCGGCCGCCCCAACCGCGCACGAGCGCCGATTCCGGCAGCGCATCCATGTCGTAGTCGCCGCCCTTCACGAGGATGTCCGGACGGACGGCCTCGATCAGCGACACAGGCGTCTTTTCCTCGAACTTCACGACCCAGTCGACGCTTTCCAGCGCCGCGAGCAGCGCCGCGCGGTCGTCCTCGCGATTGATCGGCCGGTCGTCGCCCTTGCCGAGCATGCGCACCGACGCGTCGCTGTTCAGGCCGACGATCAGGCATGCACCGAGCGCTTTCGCGTCGGCGAGATACGTGACGTGTCCGCGGTGCAGGATGTCGAATACCCCATTGGTGAACACGACAGGCGACGGCAGCGACGCGCGCAGGGCGACGAGGGCATCACGGGTGATCAGCTTGCGTTCGAAGGTGGCGGGCATGATGGAGGTCGGACGGAATGAACGACGGCGCGCGCGGCAGACCTCGACGGCAGGACGCGGCGGCGGCGCCAGATAAAAAGCCCGCCGGACCGGCCGGGCGGGCTTCATGCAACGGACGCGAAACGGCGCAACGCGGCCGGCGCGACTCACGCCGGCTGCGGCGCCTGCCTCAGGCCGGCTGCGCGGCCGACGACGGGCCGCTTTCGGACTGCAGGCGGCCGGTGACTTCCTTGCGGTAGCGGTTCAGTTCCTGCGCGGTCGCGAACGTGCGCTCGAACAGGATCGACAGGTTGTGCAGGATGCGCTCGACGACCTTCTTTTCCCACTCGCCGTCGAAACGGATCTGCTCGTCGAGCCAGCGCTCGAGCCATTCCGGATCGGGCAGGCGCGACTGCACGGTGTCGCGCGGGAACAGCGCCTGGTTCACGTGCAGGTTGGTCGGGTGCAGCGGCTTCTCGGTGCGGCGCGCCGACGCCATCAGCACGCCGATCTTCGCGAACGCGGCACGCGCGACGTCGCCGCAGTTGTTCAGCGCCTTCTTCATGTAGCGCAGGTACGCGCCGCCGTGGCGCGCTTCATCGCGCGAGATCGTTTCGTAGATCTGCTTGATGACGGGCTCGGTGTGCCAGTCGGCCGCGCAGCGGTACCAGTGGTTCAGGCGGATCTCGCCGCAGAAGTGCAGCATCAGCGTCTCGAGCGGCGGCGCCGGGTCGAACTGGAAGCGCACCGCGTGCAGCTCCTCCTCGGACGGCACCATTTCCGGCTTGAAGCGGCGCAGGTATTCCATCAGCACGAGCGAATGCTTCTGCTCCTCGAAGAACCACACGCTCATGAACGCGGAAAAGTCGCTGTCGTGCTGGTTGTCGCGCAGGAACATTTCCGTCGCGGGCAACGCCGACCATTCGGTGATCGCGTTCATCTTGATCGTCTTCGCCTGCTCGTCGGTGAGCAGCGAAGCGTCGAACTTGTCCCACGGAATGTCCTTCTCCATGTCCCAGCGGACAGCTTCGAGCGACCTGTAAAGTTCCGGATAAAGCATCGTGTTCATGATGGTCCCACCCCTGTTCTGCGCAATGCGACTTCTCTAAACGTGACTGTTGCCGCAAAAGTGCGCCAAGCGCGCTTTTTGCAGCCAAGACTCTAATTTTACGCGTGAAACCGACCGACCGGACGCTGATTCCGCGTCCGGCAGCCGGGCGGCCGCGCCGCCGCCGTTGGGCACGCCGCAGCCACGCTCCGTACGAACGGAACCGGCCGCGCTTGCCTGAGTTGGGGGCCGGCGCTGGCCGGCTCGTTGGCGAGCCCGTCCCCTGCCCCCAGGCGGGTTCCCCGAAGGGTCCCGTGCGGATGCCGGATCGGCGGGCTGCTCGATATGGTGTATACGGCGGCGGCCATGATATCACGCGTGCATGACGGTTCCGAGACGCCTGCCCGGCCGCGCCGCGCCCATCGCGATGCGGCGATCGGTCGCGGCCGACCGTCGCGAAAACGCAACCGCACGCCCCCTCCATGCATCAGACCCGTATTTCGCCCGTCGCGAGACCGTCTTCCGGCGGCGTGCCGGCAGCCGGCGCGCTGCCGCCGTCCGCCTGCGCGATCCAGCCGACGAGCGTGTCGCGCTGCGCCCGCCCGTCGCAGTAGCCGAGTTCGATCAGTTCGCGCGTGAACGCCTCCTCGAACAGCAGGTAGCTCGCGAACGACGCGCCGGCCGGCTGGCTGCCGCCCACCGCGCCGAGCAGCCCGCGCATCGTCGCCGGCATCTGCTTCAGGTGCTTCGCGGCGATCAGCTCGATGCGCTCGGACGGCGCGATCGCCAGCACGTCGACGTGCCGCCAGCCGCTGTCCACCTCGACCTGGTGCGGCAGGTGCTCGATCATCCGGTTGATGTGCTCGATCCGCTCGATGTCCGAGCCGATCGAGTCGAGAAACACGCTCGCGAGCACCTGCTGGCCGATCTGCGCGAGCGTCGGGTAGCCGCGCACCAGGCCCGCGCCGTTCGCGGCCGGAATCTCGGGCCGCGGGTCGGCGGCGCCGACGACGACGATCCGGTCCGCGCCGAAGTGAATCGCCGGCGACAGCGGGGCAATCTGCCGGATCGAACCGTCGCCGAAGTATTCGATCTGCCCGTCGAGCACGAGCGGCACGGCCGGGAACACGAATGGAATAGCCGACGACGCGAGCAGGTGCGACGCCGACAGGTCGACGAGCCGCGCGGTGCGCTGCGCGCGCCGCCACGCCTGGATCGGCTCGGCCGCCTGGTAGAACGTGAGGTGCCGGCCGCTCGAATAGCTGAGCGCCGTCACCGCGAGCGCATGCAGCAGGCGCGCCTCGAGCATCTGCTCGATCCGGTGGAAGCTCAGCTCGCGCTGCAGCAGGTGCGCGAGCGGCTTGTTGTCGAGCAGCCCGCGCGGCGAGCTGCGGGACGCCCAGCCGAAGGTCATCGCCGCGAGCCAGCGCGCGCCGGCGGCCGCGATGCCGAGCCAGTCGGTGCGATACACGTAGTCGGCGCGCAGCGGTTCCCAGAATTCGAGCAGGCGCCGCACGCCGTGGGAAAAATCGTCCGCGTGGCTCGCGATCGACGTCGCGTTGATCGCGCCGGCGGACGAGCCGCACACGACCGCGAACGGCAGCGTGTGCCGTTGCGGATCGGCCTCGCGCGCGATCTCGGTCAGCGCCTTCAGCACGCCGACCTGATAGGCGGCACGCGCGCCGCCTCCCATCAGAACGAGCGCGAGCCGCATGATCGACCTGCTACCTGCGCCGCGTCACGTCGAGCGCTTCGGCGGACGGGTTGCGGGCGACGAAGCGGCCGCCGCGCGCGCCGCGGCCGAATCGGCCGGCTTCGCGCGCTTCGCCGCGGGCTTGCGCGGCGCGGCAGCAGCCGGCGCCGGCTTCGCGGCTTTCTCCGGCGCTGCGGCCGTGTCCGGCGGCGCGTCGCCCGGCGCCGCGGGCTCCATGCCCGGCTGCGCCATCGCGAGGTTCGCAAGCTGGTTGAACTGCGACTGCAGCAGGTTCCACCAGCCGGCCGGATCGAAGGCCTGCTGCGCGGCGTCGCCTTCCGGCGGCGCATCCGCGGCGTCCGGCGCCGCCGACGCGGCTTTCGCCGCATGCGCCGCCACGACGGCCGCTTCCTCGGCCGCCGACATCGAGCTTTGCGCGAACGCGCCGAACGCACGCAGCGTCGCGAGCGTCGCGCGCTGCACCTCGAGCGCCTGGATCGCAGACTGCAGCATCCCGAGATTGAGCTTCAGCCACTGCTCGACCGCGCGCATATCGGTGATCCGCTTGTCGAGTTCCTCGACGCTCGTGAGCGGCGCCATCATGTCGGACATGCTCGACAGCGACGGCGGCAGCCCTGGCGTGGCGCCCGGAAACGGCGTCATCCCGCCGAACGGCGACATCCGGACCATGTCCCACATCCGGTCGAGCATGTCGGCGGGCTTGAAGCCGGCAAAGCCGGCGAAAGGGTTCGAGCCGGAGGCATCGGTCGTCATACGGGCATCCTGGTTGACTGAGGGAGCGAGGCGGCCGCCATGCGTCGCGCAGCCGCGCGTGGTTCGATCATAGCGCGCGTCAGAACGGCGCGTCGCCGGGGAAGTCGGGCGGACGCCGCTCGCGCAGCGAGCGGAGGCCTTCCTGCACGTCGGGCCCCGAGAAACCCATGAATTCGAGCGCGAGCGACGCGTCGAAGGTCGGCCCGGCCGTGCGCAGCCAGTTGTTCAGCGCGTACTTGGTCCAACGGATCGCCGACTGCGAGCCGTGCGCGAGCCGCCCGGCCACTTCGTACGCCTTCGGCAGCAGGTCGGCCGGCTCGACCGCGAGCGATACCAGGCCGATCCGCTCGGCCTCCTCGCCGCTCACGGGCTCGCACAGCAGCAGGTAGTACTTCGCCTTCGCCATCCCGCACAGCAGCGGCCACACGATCGCCGCGTGGTCGCCGGCCGCGACGCCGAGCCGCGTATGGCCGTCGATGATGCGCGCATCCTTCGCGGCAATCGAGATGTCGGCGAGCAGCCCGGCGACGAGCCCCGCGCCGACGGCCGGGCCATGCATCGCCGACACGATCGGCTTGCTGCAGTTGATCACGTTGTAGACGAGGTCGCGCGCCTCGCGCCACACGCGGGCGCGCACGTCGAAGTCGTTCGCCATGTCCTCGACGAGCGCGAGATCGCCGCCCGCCGAAAAGCCCTTGCCTTCGCCGCGGATCACCGCGACGCGCGTGTCGGGATCGCGGTCGACGTCGCGCCAGATGTCGGCGAGCTCGCGATGCATGCGCGCGTTCGCGGTCGCGAGACCGCTGCGGTTCGCGCCCTCGCCGCTCATCACGATGTCGAGCACGCCATGATCGCGGCGCGTCACCTTCAGTGCTTCGTAACCGCCGTACGCGGCGAGATCGGCCATGCTCTGCTCCTTGCCATACGGTCTGTTTCCACATGAAAACAGACCGTCGCTCCTGAATCGAGTGTAACCAAGCCCGCGCGGGCAAACATCAGGCGAAACCCGGCGCGCGGGCCGGGGCTGGGTTTCGCAGGTGCGTGGCGCGACTTACGCCGCGCCGTCGGGCGGCGCGACCGACTGCTCGATCGCGCCGAAGATCGACTTGCCGGCCGCATCGAACATCTCGATGCGCACCGTATCGCCGTAGCGCATGAATTCCGTCTGCGGCGCGCCGTGCTCGATCGTTTCGAGGCAGCGCTTCTCGGCGATGCAGCAGTAGCCGCGCTTCGCGTCCTTGTTCGACACCGTGCCCGAGCCGACGATCGAGCCGGCGCGCAGGTTGCGCGTCTTCGCCGCGTGCGCGACCAGCTGGCCGAAGTGGAACACCATGTCGGTGCCCGCATCGGGCTGGCCGACCTTCTTGCCGTTCCAGTGGACGATCATCGGCCGGTGCACGCGGCCTTCACGCCATTCGTCGCCGAGCTCGTCGGGCGTCACGGCGACCGGCGCGAACGCGGTGGCCGGCTTGCTCTGGAAGAAGCCGAAGCCCTTCGCGAGCTCGGCCGGAATCAGGTTGCGCAGCGACACGTCGTTCACGAGCGTGACGAGCCGCACGGCCTTCAGCGCGTCGTCGGGCGATGCGCTCATCGGCACGTCGCCGGTGATCACCGCGACTTCCGCCTCGAAATCGATGCCCCATTCCTCGGACGGGCACACGACGTCGTCGCGGGCGCCGAGGAAATCGTCGCTGCCGCCCTGGTACATCAGCGGATCGGTCCAGAACTCGGGCGGCATCTCCGCGCCGCGCGCACGGCGCACGAGCTCGACGTGGTTCACGTACGCGGAGCCGTCGGCCCACTGGAACGCGCGCGGCAGCGGCGCCATGCAATTGGCCGGATCGAACGCGAACGGGTTGCGCGCGCGGCCGTGATTCAGCGCTTCGTACAGGTCGCGCAGTTGCGGCGCGTAGAACGCCCAGTCGTCGAGGACGCGCTGCAGCGTCGACGCGATCGCGTCGGCAATCGCCGCGGTGTGCAGGTCACGCGACACGACGATCAGCTGGCCGTCGCGCGTGCCGTCCTTCAGCGAAGCAAGTTTCATAGGGGGAATTTGCCGTTGTAGTGACGATGGAGGGAATCTATTTTACGATGGTGAATCCATGCGGCGCGCCACGATTGCGTACGCCGTTTCCGCCCTGATCCTTGCCGCATTTTCGCGCACCCGTTGCCCATGCCCGCCAGCCCGCTTCCCGACGATGATCTCGCCGACTCCGACTCCGATGACGCCGCCTCCGGCGAGAACGGCGAGAAGGTCCGTTCCGGCATCCAGTCGATCGAAGTCGGCTTCCGCCTGCTCGACGTGCTGACGAGCGAGCCGCGCGCGATGATGCTGCGCGACCTCGCGCAGCGCGCGGGCATGAGTCCTGCGAAGGCGCACCGCTACCTGGTCAGCTTCTCGCGGCTCGGCGTCGTGTCGCAGGACCCCGTATCGGGCCGCTACGAGCTCGGCGGCTTCGCGCTGCAGATGGGGCTCGCGCGGCTCGCGCGCGTCGACGGCGTGAAGCTCGCGCGGATCGCGCTGACCGAGTTCCGCGACCGCCTCGACCAGACGGTCGGCATCGCGGTATGGGGCAACCAGGGGCCGACGATCGTACACTGGATGGAATCGAGCCATCCGGCGAAGGCGTCGCTGAAGCTCGGCGACGTGATGCCGCTGCTCGGCTCCGCGACGGGGCTGCTGTTCGCTGCGTACCTGCCGCGCAGCAAGACCGCCGCGATGCTCGAGCGCGAACTCGCCGATACGCGCCGCTCGCCGCACCACGGCGGCCCACGCACGCTCGACGAGGTCGACGCGGTGCTCGCCGACGTGCGCAAGCACGAAGCCGCGCGCGTCGAAGGGATGCTGCTGCCGACGATCCACGCGTTCTGCATGCCCGTGTTCGACGCGGTCGGCGAACTCGCGCTCGCGATCGTCGCGCTCGGCCAGGAAGGCTCGTTCGACATTGCGTGGGGCGGCGAGATCGACGCCGCGCTGCGCACCTGCGCGCAGAAACTGTCTTACGAACTCGGCTATAGTCCCGACGCGCGCGACGCCTGACGCGCCCGGTACCCGCCCGGCACGCCACGCACCGCGAACGCGCGGCGCATCCGACGGTCCGATTCCTGTGGCGCGCGCTGCGCACCCGACGTCACGCGACCGCCCCGATCCTGTTCCGATGCCCATGCCGCCTGCCGACATCCGCCCGAGTCACGCCCTGCCCCGCCGCTGGCTGCGCGTGGGCGTCGCGCTCGTGGTCGTGCTGGTGCTGCACGCGCTCGCCGCGCTCTGGCTGATGCGCAACCGCGAATCGTTCACGCCGCCCGCGCCCGCCGAGGTCCCCGTGCAGATCGAGCTGCTGAAGCCGCAACCGATCGAGCGCCAGCCCGCACCGCCCGCACCGAAGCCGGTCGAGCATCCGGCCGCGCCCGCGCCGGCCACGCCCAAGGCCGCCGCACCGAAGCCCACGCCATCGCCGACGCCGGTCCTCACGTCGACGCAGACAGCCGAGCACGGCGAGCCGCCGCCGGCCGCCGCGTCGGCGGCGAGCGGCGTGCCGGGCGCATCGGGCGCGCAGGCCGCGTCGGCTGCCGGCGCAAGCAGCGCCGCGACGCCGGGCCCCGCGACGAGCGGCGTGAAGTTCGCCGCGCCGCCGTCAGGCGACCTGCAATACGACACGTTCTACAACGGGATGCAGAACATGATCGGCACGATCCACTGGCGCACCGACGGACGCACCTACGATCTGTCGGTATCGATGCCCGTGCCGTTCGTCGGCCCGTTCACCTATCGCAGCGAAGGCCGCATCGACGCGTTCGGCGTCGCGCCCGACCGTTACGTCGAGAAGCGCGGCAAGCGGCCGGAAGACATCGCGATCTTCAACCGCGAGATCCGGCAGGTCGTGTTCACGCGCACGCCGAACAACGCGCCGCTGCCCGACGGCGTGCAGGACCGCTTCAGCATGCTGATGCAGTTGTCGGGGCTCGTCCGCGGCAATCCTGCCGCGTACCAGCCGGGCGTCACGCAGCAGTTCGTCGTGATCGACAACAACAGCAGCGAGACCTGGCCGATCACCGTGATCGGCGACGAGCAGGTGCAGACGCAGAGCGGTATCATCAACGCACGGCACTTCATGCGCCTGCCGCGCCGCGACGGCGACACGCGCCGCGTCGACATGTGGCTCGCACCGTCGCTCGGCTGGCTGCCCGCACGGCTCGTGCAGACCGAGCCGAACGGCACGCAGATCGAACTGCTGTGGCATGGCGGGCTCGCGGCGCCGGCCGGCGGTGCAACGAACGCGCCCACCGGCGCACCGACGCCCGATGCATCGGCCGCACCGGTCGCGGAACCGGCACAACCCGCGCCGCCGGCCGCCGTGCAACCGCCGGCACAACCGGCTGCACCGCCCGCCTCGTCGCCGGCCGCACCGTAACGGCAAGCGATTCGGCAATTTCGACCGATTACAGATTTTCGTGAAATAGCCGATGACACTCTTTAACAACTATTTCCGTACACCGGCAGACAATAAGAAACGTTTCATAGACATCGGCTTCTAACCGATACACCCCACGCAACGGGAACGGGGTGTGCAGCGCAAGCCCCTTGAAACCGGCAAGGCCCGCCCCACCTAGGGGACAACAAGGCCAGATGCCACTGCGAAGAGGAGTGCCGCCATGCAAATGATCTACAACAGCCCCAACTACTGCGTCGTCGAATTTGCGCCGCAGGCTGGCCATCATCTGATGAATGCCGGCGGATACGAAATCGTCGACAAGAATGCGCAGCGCGAGATCTTCATCGACGGCGAACTTGCCGAACGCTTCCGCGCGCACGTGAAACAGCTGATCGAGGATGAACCGTCGCTCGACGAAGTCGACGAATTCCTCGGGCAATTCGACAGCCTGATGATGATGCCCGTCGTGCTGCACTGACGACCCGCGGCCCGGCGCCTCGCGCGGCCGGGCCATTCGCCGCGCACCGACGCGGCGCCGCGAGCACTCCGATCATGCCCCCGCCCGGTTCGCCGGGCGGGGGTTTTCGTTTGGCGGGCCGCCCGGCCGGCGCGAGGCCGGGCGGCGGTCAGGCGCACCGGCTACAATGACGGCTTTCCCGTCTTCGCCGGTCTTCCGCCCATGTCTGCGACACCTCTCGCCGCTTACGCCGACGCGCCCTACACGCGCGGCGCCGCACTGCCCGCGCTGCTGAAATCGCGCATCCTGATCCTCGACGGCGCGATGGGCACGATGATCCAGCGCTACAAGCTCGACGAAGCCGCGTATCGCGGCGAGCGCTTCAAGGATTTCCCGCGCGACATCAAGGGCAACAACGAACTGCTGTCGCTCACGCAGCCGCAGATCATCGGCGAGATCCACGACCAGTACTTCGCGGCCGGCGCCGACATCGTCGAGACCAACACGTTCGGCGCGACCACAGTCGCGCAGGCCGACTACGGGATGGAAGATCTCGTCGTCGAGATGAACGTCGAATCGGCACGGCTCGCGCGCGAATCGGCCGCGAAATACGCGACGCCGGCCAAGCCGCGCTTCGTCGCGGGCGCGATCGGGCCGACGCCGAAGACGGCGAGCATCTCGCCGGACGTCAACGATCCGGGCGCGCGCAACGTCACGTTCGACGAGCTGCGCAACGCGTACTACGCGCAGGCGAAGGCGCTGCTCGACGGCGGCGTCGACCTGTTCCTCGTCGAGACGATCTTCGACACGCTGAACGCGAAGGCCGCGCTGTTCGCGCTCGACGAACTGTTCGAAGACACCGGCGAGCGCCTGCCGATCATGATCTCGGGCACCGTCACGGATGCCTCCGGCCGCATCCTGTCGGGCCAGACGGTCGAGGCGTTCTGGAATTCGCTGCGCCACGCGAAGCCGCTCACGTTCGGCCTGAACTGCGCGCTCGGCGCGGCGTTGATGCGCCCGTACATCGCCGAGCTCGCGAAGCTGTGCGACACCTACGTGTCGTGCTACCCGAACGCGGGCCTGCCGAACCCGATGAGCGACACCGGCTTCGACGAGACGCCTGACGTCACGTCGGGCCTCCTGAAGGAATTCGCGCAGGCCGGGCTCGTGAACCTCGCGGGCGGCTGCTGCGGCACGACGCCCGAGCACATCGCCGAAATCGCGAAGGCGCTCGCCGACGTGAAGCCGCGCCGCTGGCCGAACCAGTACAGCGACAACGCCTGACCCGATCGCCCCACGCCCTTCATCACCAGAATTCGCACCGCCATGACCGATCACATGATGCGCCTTGCCGGCCTCGAGCCGTTCAACGTCACGCCCGGGACGCTCTTCATCAACGTCGGTGAACGAACCAACGTCACCGGCTCGAAGGCGTTCGCGCGGATGATCCTCAACGGCCAGTTCGACGAGGCGCTCGCCGTCGCGCGCCAGCAGGTCGAGAACGGCGCGCAGGTGATCGACATCAACATGGACGAGGCGATGCTCGATTCGAAGGCGGCGATGGTCCGCTTCATGAATCTGATCGCGTCGGAGCCCGATATCGCGCGCGTGCCGATCATGATCGACTCGTCGAAGTGGGAAGTGATCGAGGCCGGCCTCAAGTGCGTGCAGGGCAAGGCGATCGTGAACTCGATCTCGCTGAAGGAAGGCGAGGAAGCGTTCCGCCACCACGCGAACCTGATCCGCCGCTACGGCGCGGCAGCCGTCGTGATGGCGTTCGACGAGACGGGCCAGGCCGACACGTACGCGCGCAAGACCGAGATCTGCAAGCGCTCGTACGACTTCCTCGTCAACCAAGTCGGCTTCCCGCCGGAAGACATCATCTTCGACCCGAACATCTTCGCGGTCGCGACCGGCATCGAGGAGCACAACAACTACGCGGTCGACTTCATCGAGGCGACCCGCTGGATCAAGCAGAACCTGCCGTACGCGAAGGTGAGCGGCGGCGTGTCGAACGTATCGTTCTCGTTCCGCGGCAACGACGCCGTGCGCGAGGCGATCCACACCGTGTTCCTGTACCACGCGATCCAGGCGGGGATGGACATGGGCATCGTCAACGCGGGCCAGCTCGGCGTGTATGCCGATCTCGACGCCGAGCTGCGCGAGCGCGTCGAGGACGTGATCCTGAACCGCCGCGCGGATTCCACCGACCGGCTCCTCGAAATCGCCGACAAGTTCAAGGCGGGCGGCGCGAAGAAGGAAGAGAACCTCGAGTGGCGCAACCAGCCGGTCGAGAAGCGGCTCTCGCACGCGCTCGTGCACGGCATCACGACCTTCATCGTCGAGGATACGGAAGAGGTGCGCGCGAAGATCGACGCGGCGGGCGGCCGCCCGATCAACGTGATCGAAGGCCCGCTGATGGACGGGATGAACATCGTCGGCGACCTGTTCGGCCAGGGCAAGATGTTCCTGCCGCAGGTCGTGAAGTCGGCGCGCGTGATGAAGCAGGCGGTCGCGCACCTGATCCCGTTCATCGAGGAAGAAAAGCGCCTGCTCGCGGAAGCGGGCGGCGACGTGCGCGCGAAAGGCAAGATCGTCATCGCGACCGTGAAGGGCGACGTGCACGACATCGGCAAGAACATCGTGTCAGTCGTGCTCCAGTGCAACAACTTCGAAGTGGTCAACATGGGCGTGATGGTCCCGTGCAACGAGATCCTCGCGAAGGCGAAGGTCGAGGGCGCGGACATCATCGGGCTGTCGGGCCTCATCACGCCGAGCCTCGAGGAAATGGCGTACGTCGCCTCCGAAATGCAGCGCGACGACTACTTCCGCGTGAAGAAGATCCCGCTGCTGATCGGCGGCGCGACCACCTCGCGCGTGCACACGGCCGTGAAGATCGCGCCGCACTACGAAGGCCCGGTCGTCTACGTGCCCGACGCGTCGCGCTCGGTGTCGGTCGCGTCGAGCCTGCTGTCCGACGAAGGCGCGACGAAATACCTCGACGAGCTGAAGTCCGACTACGATCGCATCCGCGTCCAGCACGCGAACCGCAAGCAGCAGCCGATGGTCACGCTTGCCGAAGCACGCGCGAACCGGGCCAAAATCGACTGGGCAAACTACCAGCCCACGAAGCCGAAGTTCATCGGCCGCCGCGTGTTCAAGAACTACGACCTGAACGAGCTCGCGAACTACATCGACTGGGGCCCGTTCTTCCAGACGTGGGACCTCGCGGGCCCGTACCCGGCGATCCTGAACGACGAGATCGTCGGCGAATCGGCGCGGCGCGTGTTCTCCGACGCGAAATCGATGCTCGCGCGCCTGATCCAGGGCCGCTGGCTAACCGCGAACGGCGTGATCGCGCTGCTGCCGGCGAACACCGTCAACGACGACGACATCGAGATCTACAGCGACGAGTCGCGCTCGGAAGTACTGCTCACGTGGCGCAACCTGCGCCAGCAGAGCGTGCGCCCGGTGGTCGACGGCGTGATGCGGCCGAACCGCTCGCTCGCCGACTTCATCGCGCCGAAGGAATCCGGCGTCGCCGACTACATCGGGATGTTCGCGGTCACGGCCGGCCTCGGCGTCGACGTGAAGGAAAAGCAGTTCGAAGCCGACCACGACGACTACAGCGCGATCATGCTGAAGGCGCTCGCCGACCGCTTCGCGGAAGCGCTCGCGGAAGCGATGCACGCGCGCGTGCGACGCGAGCTGTGGGGCTACGCGGGCGGCGAGACGCTCGACAACGACGCGTTGATCGCGGAAAAGTACGCGGGCATCCGCCCGGCGCCCGGCTACCCGGCCTGCCCCGACCACCTCGTGAAACGCGACATGTTCGACGTGCTGCGTGCGGACGAGATCGGCATGAGCGTGACCGACTCGCTGGCGATGCTGCCGGCCGCGAGCGTGTCGGGCTTCTACCTCGCGCATCCGGACAGCCGGTATTTCTCGGTCGGAAAAATCGGGCAGGATCAGCTCGAGGACTACGCGCAGCGCATGGCGCTGTCGCTCGACGACGCGCGCCGCGCGCTCGCACCGCAGCTCTGATCCATGCGGACGGGCGGCCAGCCGCCTGTTTTGTCAGACAAAAAGAAAAGCCCGCTCGAAAGCGGGCTTTTTCTTGTCTTGCCAACCGTTCGTACTGTCGGGCAAGGAAACTCAGAACCCCCAGTGCACGTCGGCTTCGCCGGCCTTCGCTTCGCGCAGCATCGTGAGGAACGGCGCGACGCGCTGTGCCAGGCTCGGCGGCACTTCGTGGTGAGCGTGGTCGGCTTCGTCCTCGTGGAAGTGGCCGGCGTGCTCGGCACGCGCCTGCTTCGCCTGCGCGACGGAGCCTTCCAGCTTCGCGATCGCGTCGTCGAGTTCGTCGTGCGTAATCACGCCGCGCTCGCCCAGCGGCTTGCCGACGACACCCAGCACGAAAACCGCGAAATCCTTCAGCACGTCGAGATCCTGTGCCGCCTTGCTCTTGAACGTAATCATGACAATTCCCTTTTCATCTTGTTGTGCCTGCGCGGCGAAGTTGGGGGACGCCGGCAGACCGGCGTCCGGCCTCGCGGACGCGGGCCGCCTGATCGGCATATTAGCACCTGTTAAAATTCTGCGATCCCTGAAACGCGCGCTTAAAAAGCGCGCCGGCGGGCCGGCATTTCCGGCCGCCACCAACGAAGCCTTCTACCAGCATGCTGCCAGCACACAAACAGACCCTCGAAGCCCTGCTCGCGGATAGCGTCAAGCAGGTCGCACACGCGCTGAAAGGCGCCGACGCCGCGTTCGTCGCCCCGGCCATCACGCTGGAGCGCCCGAAGGTCGCCGCGCACGGCGACGTCGCGTGCAACGTCGCGATGCAGCTCGCGAAGCCGCTCGGCGCGAACCCGCGCCAGCTCGCCGAGCAGATCGTCGCCGCGCTCAACGCGCAGCCGGCCGCGCAAGGGCTCGTCGAAGCCGCCGAGATCGCCGGCCCCGGCTTCATCAACCTGCGCCTGTCGGCCGCCGCGAAGCAGGCGGTGATCGCCGCCGTGTTCGACCAGGGCCGCGCATTCGGCACGTCGGATCGCGAGAAAGGCAAGCAGGTGCTGCTCGAATTCGTGTCGGCGAACCCGACCGGCCCGCTGCATGTCGGCCACGGCCGCCAGGCCGCGCTCGGCGACGTGCTCGCGAACGTGATCGCGAGCCAGGGTTACGCGGTGCACCGCGAGTTCTACTACAACGACGCGGGCGTGCAGATCGGCAACCTCGCGATCTCGACGCAGGCGCGCGCGCGCGGCCTGAAGCCGGGCGACGCGGGCTGGCCGGAAGCCGCGTACAACGGCGAATACATCGCCGACATCGCACGCGACTACCTGAACGGCGAAACGGTCGCCGCATCGGACGGCGAGCCGGTCAAGGGCGCGGGCGACGTCGAGGATCTCGACGCGATCCGCAAGTTCGCGGTCACGTACCTGCGTCGCGAGCAGGACATGGACCTGCAGGCGTTCGGCGTAAAGTTCGACCAGTACTACCTCGAGTCGTCGCTGTACAGCGAAGGCCGCGTCGAGAAGACGGTCGACGCGCTGATCAAGGCCGGCATGACCTACGAGCAGGACGGCGCGCTGTGGCTGCGCACGACCGACGAAGGCGACGACAAGGATCGCGTGATGCGCAAGTCGGACGGCACGTACACGTACTTCGTGCCGGACGTCGCGTACCACGTGGCGAAGTGGGAGCGCGGCTTCACGAAGGTGATCAACATCCAGGGCTCGGACCACCACGGCACGATCGCGCGCGTGCGCGCGGGCCTGCAGGGGCTGCACGTCGGGATCCCGAAGGGCTATCCCGACTACGTGCTGCACAAGATGGTCACCGTGATGCGCGACGGCCAGGAAGTGAAGCTCTCGAAGCGCGCGGGCAGCTACGTGACGGTGCGCGACCTGATCGAATGGTCGGGCGGCGCGGCGCCGGGCCAGGAAGCGGCGCCCGACCTGATCGACGAGGCGACCATCACGCGCGGCCGCGACGCGGTGCGCTTCTTCCTGATCTCGCGCAAGGCCGATACCGAGTTCGTGTTCGACATCGACCTCGCGCTGAAACAGAACGACGAAAACCCGGTCTATTACGTCCAGTACGCGCATGCGCGGATCTGCTCGGTGCTCAACGAATGGAAGTCGCGCTACAACGGCGATGCCGCGCAGCTGCCGGGCGCCGACCTGTCGCAGCTGACGAGCGCGCAGGCCGCGTCGCTGATGCAAAAGCTCGCCGAGTACCCGGACATGCTCACGCACGCGGCGAACGAGCTGGCGCCGCACGCGGTCGCGTTCTACCTGCGCGATCTCGCTGGCGAATTCCACTCGTTCTACAATGCGGAGCGCGTGCTGGTCGACGACGAAGCGCCGCGCAATGCGCGCGCAGCGCTCCTCGCCGCGACCCGGCAGGTACTCGAGAACGGCCTGGCGGTGCTCGGCGTGTCCGCGCCCGCCAAGATGTAAGCGGCCCGAACCGGGCAGCGAATGGCCGCGGCAGCGCCCGCCGTCGGATACCCGCCGCCGGATGCCCGTCGCAGCCCTTTCACGATTCTTTTTGCAGGTGACTCAAGCAATGGCACAAGCACGCCGCACTTCGAAGCAATCGAAACAAGCCGGAGGAACATTTCTTGGAATCGTGCTGGGCCTGATCGTCGGCCTCGCGATCGCGGTGGTGGTGGCGCTCTACATCACGCGTTCGCCGTCGCCATTCGTGTCGAAGGTCGCGCCGCCGCCGGCCGACAACGGTGCGAGCCAGCCGCAGCAGTTCGACCCGAACCGCGCGCTGCAGGGCAAGACGCCCGGCCAGCCGGTGCCGCAGGCCGCGCAGCCCGCGCCGCCCAACACCGCGCCCGGCCAGGCCGCGAACCAGACGCAGGGCGGCCTGCTGCCGGAGCCGCAGATCGTCGAAGTGCCGCCGTCGGCCAACGGGTCGAGCGGCTCGAACAGCACCGGCAGCTCGAACGGCACGACCGCGTCGAACAATGCGTCGTCGGGCAACGGCGTCGCCGTCGCGCCGAAGCCGGCCGACAACACGCCGCCGAAGAAGACGCAGCCGCAGCAGCAGGCCGGCGAGGACGACCTCGCGCGCTTCGCCGCGCAGAAGCAGGCACAGCAGGCCGCCGCGCAAAAGCAGCAGCAACTGGCCGCGAACACGCCGAAACCGACGTCGTCGGCCACGGCCGCCGCGGCCGCGAAGCCGCCGACCGCGAGCGACGCGAATACCGGCTACTTCCTGCAGGTCGGCGCGTATAAAACGGAAGGCGACGCCGAGCAGCAGCGCGCGCGCCTCGGCTTCCAGGGCTTCGAGTCGAAGGTGTCGAAGCGCGACGTCAGCGGCGTGACCTATTTCCGCGTGCGCGTTGGCCCGTTCTCGAAGTTCGAGGATATGAACTCGGCCCGTCAACGCCTGTCCGATGCAGGTGTCGACACGGCGGTGATCCGCTTCACGAAGCAGTAAGCAGCCGGCCGAGCCCACGCAGAACCCGTTACGTTTCGTAACCCGAGCAACTGATTTGACGTTCACAACATGAAAAAACTGCTTAGCACGCTCCTTCTGTCCCTGGGCCTCGCGGCCGGCTTCGCCCAGGCTTCGGCCGCCGCGCCGGTCGCCGGCAAGGACTTCGAGGTGATGAAGTCGCCGCAGCCGGTGTCCGCGCCGGCCGGCAAGGTCGAGGTGATCGAGTTCTTCTGGTACGGCTGCCCGCACTGCTACGAATTCGAGCCGACGATCGAGGCCTGGGTGAAGAAGCAGGGCAACAACATCGACTTCAAGCGCGTGCCGGTCGCATTCCGTGACGATTTCGTCCCGCACTCGAAGCTGTTCTACGCGGTGTCCGCGCTCGGCATCTCCGAGAAGGTCACGCCGGCGATCTTCAACGCGATCCACAAGCAGAAGAACTACCTGCTGACGCCGCAGGCGCAGGCCGACTTCCTGGCCACGCAGGGCGTCGACAAGAAGCAGTTCACCGACGCGTACAACTCGTTCAGCGTGCAGGGCGAGGTGAACCAGTCGGCCAAGCTGCTGAAGGACTACGCGATCGACGGCGTGCCGACGGTCGTCGTCCAGGGCAAGTACAAGACAGGCCCCGCTTACACGAACAGCATCCCGGGCACCGCGCAGGTGCTCGACTTCCTCGTGAAGCAGGTTCAGGACAAGAAGCTCTGATCCCCGCCCGCGCGCCGGCATGACTACTCCGCTGAAGGTCTTCATCACCGGCGCGTCGAGCGGCCTCGGCCTCGCGATGGCCGAGGAATACGCCCGCCAGGGCGCCACGCTCGCGCTCGTCGCGCGCCGCCCCGATGCGCTCGATGCGTTCGCGCGGCGCTTCCCCAAGCTGTCCATCTCCGTCTATTCCGCCGACGTGCGCGACGCCGACGCGCTCGCGACGGCCGCCGCGTCGTTCATCGCGACGCACGGCTGCCCCGACGTCGTGATCGCGAACGCGGGCATCAGCCAGGGCGCCGTCACGGGCCAGGGCGATCTCGCGACATTTCGCGACGTGATGGACATCAACTACTACGGGATGGTCGCGACGTTCGAGCCGTTCGTCGGCCCGATGACGGCCGCGCGCCACGGCACGCTGGTCGGCGTCGCGAGCGTCGCCGGCGTGCGCGGTCTGCCCGGCTCCGGCGCGTACAGCGCGTCGAAATCGGCCGCGATCAAGTATCTCGAATCGCTGCGCGTCGAGCTGCGCGCGGCCGGCGTCGGCGTCGTGACGATCGCGCCCGGCTACATCCGCACGCCGATGACGGCGCACAACCCGTACCGGATGCCGTTCCTGATGGACGCCGACCGCTTCGCCGCGCGCGCGGCACGCGCGATCGCGCGGCAGCATGCGTTCCGCGTCATTCCGTGGCAGATGGGCGTCGTCGCGAAGGTGCTGCACGTGCTGCCGCGCTGGCTCTACGACCGCCTGTTCGAAAAGGCGCCGCGCAAGCCGAAGGCCGGCACGCGCTGACGCACCGCAGGCCCGGCACGCGCGACGCGCGCCGGGCCACATCGCCGCGTCGACGTTTCGGTTTCGCGGCACTTGCCGCGGCGTCCGCGCCGCTCCCGACGCGCCGATCTCCAGCACCTCTGCCCCCGCTTCTCCCGCTTCTCCCGCTTCTCCCGCTTCTCCCGCTTCTCCCGCTTCTCCCGCTTCTCCCGCTTCTCCCGCTTCTCCCGCTTCTCCCGCCGCCCAGCCAGCACCCTCCCGCCGCGTCAACATCCGTTCCGTCGCGAACGCAGCCTTTGTTCGGTCAATTCGCCGCGTTCCGGCGCCTTTTTTCACGCGTCGCGCGCTTTGGCGCTATGCTATTCGCCAGCCGCGCCGGCCCCGCCCGCTTCCGGGTCGCGCCCGCATCCCGTCATCAAGCAAAAAGCACAAGCCACGTGGGAGATCCTATGCACGTCAAGCTGTTCGCCGCGGCCGCGGTCGCCGCCGCACTCGCCGCCCCCGGCCTCGCCGCCGCCAAGCCGCTCACCGTCTGCACGGAATCGAGCCCGGACGGCTTCGACGTCGTGCAATACAACTCGCTCGTCACGACCAACGCGTCGGCCGACGTGCTCTTCAACACGCTCGTGTCGTACGACGAAGCCGCGAAGAAGGTCGTGCCCGCGCTCGCCGACAAATGGGAAGCGAGCGCCGACGGCCTCACCTACACGTTCCACCTGCGCCCGAACGTCGCGTTCCAGACCACCGACTATTTCAAGCCGGGCCGCGCGCTCGACGCGGACGACGTCGTGTTCACATTCACACGGATGCTCGACGATTCGAACCCGTGGCACAAGGTGGCCGGCGCGAGCGGCTTCCCGCACGCGCAGTCGATGGGCCTCGTGAAGCTCGTAAAGTCGGTCACGAAGGTCGACGACAGCACGGTGAAGTTCGTGCTGAACGAGCCGAACGCGACGTTCGTGCCGATCCTGACGATGGGCTTCGCGTCGATCTACTCGGCCGAATACGCGAACCAGTTGCTGAAGGCCGGCAAGCAGGCCGACCTGAACGCGAAGCCGGTCGGCACGGGCCCGTTCGTGCTGAAGAGCTATACGAAGGACGCACTGATCCGCTACGACGTGAACCCCACGTACTGGGGCACGAAGCCGAAGGTCGACCGGCTGATCTATGCGATCACGCCCGACGCGTCGGTGCGCCTGCAGAAGGTAAAGGCCGGCGAATGCCAGATCGCGCTGTCGCCGAAACCGCAGGACGTGCTCGCCGCGAAGGGCGAAAGCGCGCTGAAGGTCGTGCAGACGCCCGCGTTCATGACCGCGTTCGTCGCGCTGAACACGCAGAAGAAGCCGCTCGACAACGACAAGGTACGCGAGGCGCTGAACCTCGCGTTCGACCGCACGACCTACCTGAAGGTCGTGTTCGACAACACCGCGACGGCCGCGAACAACCCGTATCCGCCGAACACGTGGAGCTACGCGAAGGACGTCGCGCCGTATGCGTACGATCCCGCGAAGGCGAAGCAGCTGCTCGCGCAGGCCGGCTTCCCGAACGGCTTCTCGACGACGATCTGGACGCGCCCGACCGGCAGCGTGCTGAACCCGAACCCGAAGGTCGGCGCGGAACTGCTGCAGGCCGACCTCGCGAAGATCGGCGTGAAGGCCGATGTGAAGGTGATCGAATGGGGCGAGCTGATCAAGCAGGCGAAGCTCGGCCAGCATGACATGCTGTTCATGGGCTGGGCCGGCGACAACGGCGATCCGGACAACTACCTGTCGCCGCTGTTCAGCTGCAACGCGGTGAAGTCGGGCATCAACTTCGCGCGCTTCTGCGACGCGCAACTCGACAAGCTGATCGCCGACGGCAAGTCGACCGCCGACCAGGCCAAGCGTGCGAAGCTGTACGAAGCGGCGCAGAAGATCATCCACGAGCAGGCGCTGTGGATCCCGCTCGGCTACCCGACCGCGGCGGCGCTCACGCGCGCGAACGTGAGCGGCTATCGCGTGAGTCCGTTCGGACGACAGAACTTCACGACGGTCTCCGTGCAATAACCGCGATAACCGCGCGTGGCGCGCAAGCGACGGCGTTCGCACCCGTCGCTTGCGGCCCGCGCGCTTCGCTTGCTACACTCCGCTCCTATTCCTCATACTGGACGCCAGCCAAAGTGAATAACTAAGCCTTCCCAAAATGTTTTCGCCGCCGTGCCACGCACGCCGCGCGAAGGTCTTCACACATTTTCGGAGGTGCTTATGGCTGCAGCCACGCCCACTGGCGCGCTCGTCGCGCTTCATCACGTTTCCTTCCGCTTCGACGACGGCTTCACGCTGTTCGATTCGCTCGACCTTTCCATCGACCGCACGCCGACGGGCATCGTCGGCCGCAACGGCGTCGGCAAGAGCCTGCTCGCGCAGTTGATCGCGGGCCGCTGCGCGCCGGGTTCGGGGACGATCGACCGGCACACGCCCGTCGCCTACGTCGCGCAGCAGCACGACGACGGATCGGCCGGCCCGCGCACCGTCGCGCAAATCGCCGCGCTCGATGCGCCGCTCGGCGCGCTTGCGCGTCTCGCTGACGGCCAAGCCGAGCCGCACCACTTCGACCTGATCGGCGATCGCTGGGATCTCGCCGAGCGGCTGCGCGCGGCGCTCGACGCGGCCGGCCTGCACGACGTGCGACCCGACACGCCCGCGCAGGCGCTGAGCGGCGGCCAGCTCGCGCGCGTCGCGCTGATCGGGGCACTGCTGTCCGGCGCCGGCCTGCTCGTGCTCGACGAACCGACCAACCATCTCGACGCGCCGGGCCGCGCATGGCTGCGCACGGCGCTCGACGGCTGGCGCGGCGGCCTCGTCATCGTGAGCCACGACCGTGCGCTGCTCGCCAACGTGCAGCGCATCGTCGAGCTGACGCCGCAAGGCGCACGCTCGTACGGCGGCAACTACGCGCTCTACCGCGCGCAGCGCGACGCGGAACGGGATGCCGCGCAAGCGGCGCTCGATCATGCGCGCACCGAGCGCGGACGCGTCAGGCGCAGGCTCGAACAGGAACACGACACGATCCAGCGCCACGCGGCCGGCTCGCTGCGCGATGCAAAGACGGCCAATCTGTCGTCGATGGCGCGTCAGAGCCGCAAGGGTGCGGCGCGCAACGTCATGGGGCAGGTCCGGCGCCACCAGGACGAATTCAAGGCGACGCTCGACGAACGCGTACAGCAGGCGGCCGCGCGCGTCGAGGCCGATGCGCCCGTGCTCGTGTCGCTGCCCGGCACCGAGATCAGCGCGCGCCGCCAGCTGTTCACGCTCGAACGCGCACAACTGCCGTGGCGTGTGGCCGGCGACGCCGATGCGATCACGTGGTCGGCGAGCGGCGCGGTGCGCATCGCGCTGACGGGCCCGAACGGCTGCGGCAAATCGACGTTGCTGCGGATGCTCGCGGGCGAGCTCGCGCCGCGTTCAGGCACCTGCACGACGCACGTGAGCGCGGCGTATCTCGACCAGCGGCTCGCGCTGCTCGATCCCGGGCGTTCGATCGTCGAGCAGTTGGGGTTGCTCGATACGCCGCTCGCCGAAGGCGACCTGCGCAGCCGTCTCGCGCTGCTGCAGCTCGACGCGACGCGCGCGACGCAACCTGCGCGCCAGTTGAGCGGCGGCGAACGGCTGAAGGCCGCGCTCGCGTGCGCGTTGTGGCGCGGCACGCCCGCGCAACTGCTGCTGCTCGACGAGCCGACCAATCACCTCGATCTCGAATCGGTGCGCGCGATCGAAGCCGCACTGGCCGGCTTCCCGGGCGCGATCGTGGTCGCGTCACACGACACCGCGTTTCTCGCGGCACTCGAACCGACGCATACGATGCAATGGCATCACGACGGGTGGCGCTACGAACCCGTCGTGTGAGGAGAACGAAGCGGTATCAGCTGGCGGTGCGGAACCGCAGCACGCCGTCGTCGCTCTGCTCGCGCACGCGACGTGCACTTCGTCGTGGTGCGCGCCGAGCAAAGCGCGTAGACATTCATTTCATCACGGTTCAGCGGCAGTGTCGGAACTGGCGAAAAGTCGCTTGAAAAGGCGTGCCGACTCTCGCAAGCCCTCGTCGGTCAGGACGACCGACTTCGTCTTGTTGACGGGATCGTCGACCAAACCGCGCGCATGCAGCCGGTTCAGCACCTCCCAGTCGAAACTCTTCCAGGCGCGGTTGTGGTCATGCAGAGTCAAGTAGAGGAGCGCAAGGACCGCGTCATCGATTGCGGCTATGTCGACGTTCATCGCATGTTCCCTCCTGATCTTTCGATGCTTCCATTCACCCCGCCGACACGCCGAGCGTCGCAAGCAGCTTGATGAAGTTCCGCTTCGCGCGATACGTTTTCCGAATCGACTCAAGCTCCGCATCGAATTCCGTTTGCTGCCGACGCGCCCCACGCAGCGCGCCGATCTTGCGCACGACGTCGAACGCGTCGTCGTAGCGCGCATTGCCCGTGCCATGCTCGACCGCAACCGGCAGCAGCCGATGATAGAGCGCAATCGCATCGTCGGGATGCGTCTTCGCGCGCGCGGCTGCCATCGCCGACCAGACTGCGGTCGCGACCGGCCCGCCGCAGAACGCGTCCCAGGCCGCCAAGTCATCCTTGTCGGCGAGCAGCAGTTTGACTAGCTCGGTGCGCGGCGACGGCTGCCAGCCCCACCGCGTCTTCGCGCTCTCCTTCGAGGTTTCCGACTGTCGCGCCAACGTCCGCAAATGCACGAGCGCGCGTTCGCGCACGGCATCGCGCCGCGCGGTCTTCGCAGCCACCTTCATCAGCGCGGCGAATTCGTCGGCGGTCGGATTGGTCTCGAAGCGCTGCCAGGCGAGCGCGTCGGCCCGGTCGAAATCGCGCCGGCGCAGGTATTCGACGATGCAGAAGCCTAGCAGGTCCGAATTGTGCCGCTCGGGCGCTTCCTGGATTCCGCGCTCCGCCCACGCGAGACCTTCATCGAAACGATCGTGGGCAGCGCACAATTCCGCGATCTGCAGAAACCGGTATGAACCGGACAGATCCTTCGACCAGATGCGGATCAGCGCGTCGACATCGCCATCGTGCTTCGCCAGCGATTCCATCGCGTGCTCGAGATTCAAACGCACCGTATCGTAGGTACGCCGATCGTCCCGCCCCGGCGGCAGTAGCGGCAACGCGGACCAATGCTGCTCGACCAGTTCGCGATACCGGGCCAATCCCGTCTCGCCGAGCGGCTCGCCGTAGTTCGGCAGCACGTCGTAGAACGTATCCCACTGCCCGCCGGCCTGCACGCGGAACAGACGGTCGGCGAGCTTCACCGGATCAGGCCGGGTCCGGCGGCACGCGTCGAGATGCAGGTCCGCCAGCTCGCGAATCCCCGGCGCGACGCTGCCGTCCGAATCGTCGATCTGCTCGAGGCTCGCTTCCGCGTCCGCGATCGCGAGTTCGGCAAGCTCGACCACCAGCGCGGCATGAGGGCCGGCCAGTTGCCGGCGCAGCATATCCGCCAGTTCGAACAGGCCTTCCCCGTAGACATGGGCTTCATCCCAGCCGAGCGGCCGCGCCACACGCGCCAACTGGCGGACGGCAGCTCTCAGGCTCGCAACATCGCCGGCACTCGCGGCGCGCGCCTCGAACAGCAACCGGTCGCGCAATGACCGGTCGCGCTCGGCCGCGTCGAGCAGCCAGTTCCGCAGGGCGTCCTCGTCAAGTGCCGCCAGATACTCGCGAATCAGCTCCGCATGGGTCTTGCGCTTGCGCCGCGAACGTGTCGGTCCGGGCGTCTCGTCGTGAAAGACCTCCTCGCCGCTGTTTTCAAGCCACGACAATGCGACAGCCACCGCATGCTTGCAAAACGCGCCGCCGTCGCCGACCGGACAATTGCATGCGTAGTCCAGCGCGCCGTCGTCGCTCACCTCGAATTCGACGTGATAGCGGTACGTGCCGCGCACGGTCGCCGACAGCACGCCGTCGCGCTCGGTCAGCCGCGAGACGGCGCCGTCGTGATAATAGGCCTTGCCGCGCTCGAAGGATTTCGGATCGGCCAGCGCCTGGATTTCCGCGAGCGAGATGACGTCGGAGAGGGAGACATTGCCCGGCATGAGTCGCGACAGGTATTCGGATCGAGGGAGAAAATTGTACACAAGCGCCAGGCTGGCCCCGGCCGGCGCGCGCTCAATGCCGCGCGAAACGGATCACGCCGTCCGCGTTCTCGCTACGCTTCAATTCGCCCGCGAGCCACAACAGGTTCAGGTGCGCGAGCGCCTCGCCAAGCGCGAACGTCATCTGGTGGATGTCGAGCTCGCGGCGGCGGAACATGATCGGCACGATGTCGGCCGCGCTCATCGGCTGTTCCGCGCACGCGACGCGCACTTCGTCGAGCCGCGCGTCGTGGTGCGCGCGCAGTTGCGCGATGCGCGTGCGCACGCCGCGGAACGGCTTGCCGTGCGACGGCAGCACGAGCGTGTCGGGCGCCATCGTCTCGTAGCGGCCGAGCGACTGCAGGTACAGCGCGAGCGGGTTCGCTTCCGGCTCGAGGTCGAACACGGACACGTTCGTCGAGATGCGCGGCAGCACCATGTCGCCGGAGATCAGCACGCCGTCCGCTTCGCTGTGCAGCGCGCAATGTTCAGGCGAATGGCCGAAGCCGGTGACGACGCGCCAGGTGCGCGCGCCGATCGTCACCGCGTCGCCTTCGCGCAGGCGCCGGTAGCGCGCCGGCACGGCCGGCACGAGATCCGAGTAGTAGCTGCGGCGGTTGCGCAGCTTGTCGAGCGCGGCCGGATCGGTCAGCCCGTGACGCGCGAAATGATCGGCGGCCGCGGCGCCGCCCGCGTTCGAGCCGTTGCCGCCGGCCATCAGGCAGCCGAACAGGTATTCGCCGAGCGTCATCCACAGCCGCACGTTCCAGCGGCCCTTGTCGCCGCCTTCGCACAGCCAGTTCGCGAGGCCGAAATGATCGGGGTGGCAGTGCGTGACGAGCACGCGCAGCACGGGCAGGCCGTCGAGATGCGACTCGAAGATCTGCTCCCAGTGCGTGCGGATCGCATCCGACGAGATCCCGCAATCGACGATCGTCCAGCCGGCCTGCCCGTCGATCTCGTCGCGCAGCAGCCAGAGATTGATGTGGTCGAGCGAGAACGGCAGCGGCATGCGCAGCCAGCGCACGCCGGGCGCGACCTCGAACGTGTCGCCCGCGGCGGGCAGCGTGTCGGCGAAGGGATAGTCGAGTTGGTGTTCCAGTGCGTTCATCGGTGGGGCGTCTCGTCGTTATCGGTGCGAATGCGCGCCAGCGGCGGGCCGCGGCGCGCGTTGCGTCGATTCTATCGCCGTCCCGCGAAACGCGTGCCCGGCGGCCGCCGGCCCGTCAAAAAAAGTTCGTGCCAGAATCGGTTCCGTACCCGTATCTTTACGCGAAGATGCACCGAACGGCACCCAACGGCAGGCAACCCGTCGCTTGCCGGTTGGCTGCGCATTGCCGCAAAGTCCTTGAACCGCCCGCTTGGGCGCTAAAATGGCGAGTGCTTACAGCCCCTCCTGAACGAGCCTGCACGCAATGAATCACTTCCCCAAACTGCTGTCATCGCAGATCGGTTTCGACGTCGCGCAGACGATGCTCGAATACTTCGATCGCCACTACCGGATCTTCCGCGAAGCGGCCGTCGAGGCGAAGACGCTGTACGAGCACGGCGACTGGCACGGGCTGCAGCGGCTCGCGCGCGAGCGGATCACGTCGTACGACGATCGTGTGCAGGAATGCGTCGAGGTGCTGCAAGACGAATACGACGCGGAGAGCATCGACGACGAAGTCTGGCAGCAGATCAAGCTGCACTACATCGGCCTGCTCACGTCGCACCGCCAGCCCGAGTGCGCGGAAACCTTCTTCAATTCGGTGTGCTGCAAGATCCTGCACCGCTCGTATTTCAGCAACGATTTCATCTTCGTGCGCCCGGCGATCTCGACCGAATATCTCGAGAACGACGAGCCGGCCGCGAAACCGACCTATCGCGCGTACTATCCGGGCACCGACGGGCTCGCGGTCACGCTCGAGCGCGTCGTCACGAACTTCCAGCTCGAGCCGGCGTTCGAGGATCTCACGCGCGACATCGCGTGCGTGATGCAGGCGATCAACGAAGAGTTCGGCCGCTTCGACGAAGCGCCGAATTTCCAGATCCACGTGCTGTCGTCGCTGTTCTTCCGCAACAAGAGTGCGTACATCGTCGGCCGCATCATCAACGCCGACCGCGTGCTGCCGTTTGCGGTACCGATCCGCCACGTGCGTCCGGGCCTGCTCGCGCTCGACACCGTGCTGCTGCGCCGCGACCTGCTGCAGATCATCTTCAGCTTCTCGCACTCGTATTTCCTCGTCGACATGGGTGTGCCGTCCGCGTACGTCGACTTCCTGTGCACGATCATGCCCGGCAAGCCGAAGGCCGAGATCTACACGTCGGTCGGCCTGCAGAAGCAGGGCAAGAACCTGTTCTACCGCGACCTGCTGCACCATCTGTCGCATTCGAGCGACCGCTTCATCATCGCGCCCGGGATCAAGGGCCTCGTGATGCTCGTGTTCACGCTGCCGTCGTTCCCGTACGTGTTCAAGATCATCAAGGATCACTTCCCGCTGCCGAAGGAAACGACGCGTGCGCAGATCATGGAGAAGTACCAGCTCGTGAAGCGCCACGACCGTCTCGGGCGGATGGCCGACACGCTCGAGTATTCGAGCGTCGCGCTGCCGCTCGCGCGGCTCGACCACGCGCTCGTGCGCGAACTGGAGAAGGAAGTGCCGTCGCTGCTCGAATACGAGGGCGGCGATCTCGTGATCAAGCACCTGTACATCGAGCGCCGGATGGTGCCGCTCAACCTGTACCTGCAGAACGGCACCGACGCGGACGTCGAGCACGGCGTGAAGGAGTACGGCAACGCGGTGAAGGAGCTGATGAAGGCGAACATCTTCCCCGGCGACATGCTGTACAAGAACTTCGGCGTCACGCGCCACGGCCGCGTCGTGTTCTACGACTACGACGAGATCGAGTACCTGACCGACTGCAACGTGCGCCGCGTGCCGCTGCCGCGCAACGAGGAAGACGAGCTGTCCGGCGAACCGTGGTATACCGTCGGCCCGCACGACATCTTTCCGGAGACCTACGGGCCGTTCCTGCTCGGCGACCCGCGCGTGCGCAGCGTGTTCATGAAGCATCACGCCGACTTTTTCGATCCCGCGCTGTGGCAGGCGAGCAAGGACAAGCTGATGCAGGGCGAATTGCCCGATTTTTATCCGTACGACACGGCGCTGCGCTTTTGCGTGCGCTACCCCGAACGCTTCGGCGCGACGGACCAGGAGAACGACGAAGGCGGCGCGCAGCGCGCCGCCTGACGCGCGATCCCGACGAACCACCCGATATCGACCCGATTTCCGATGACGGAATCCACACCGATGAATATTCAAGACCACCCGCTTTCACACCTGTTCGACAACAACGACGTCTGGGTCAAGCGCAAGCTCGCCGACGATCCGCAGTACTTCTCGCGTCTCGCCGACCAGCAGGCGCCTGAATACCTGTGGATCGGCTGCTCGGATTCGCGCGTGCCGGCGAACCAGATCATCGGCCTGCCGCCGGGCGAGGTGTTCGTGCATCGCAACATCGCGAACGTCGTCGTGCACACCGATCTCAACTGCCTGTCGGTGATCCAGTTCGCGGTCGACATCCTGCGCGTGAAGCACATCATGGTCGTCGGCCACTACGGCTGCTCGGGCGTGAACGCGGCGCTGCACAACCGCCGCGTCGGCCTCGCGGACAACTGGCTGCATCACGTGCAGGACGTGCGCGAGCGTCACGCGGCGCTGCTCGACGAATGGCCGATGGGCGAAGCGCGCTATCGCCGCCTGATCGAACTCAATGCGATCGAGCAGGTCGTCAACGTATGCCGCACGACGATCGTCAACGACGCGTGGGCGCGCGGCCAGTCGCTCACCGTGCACGGGCTCGTGTACGGCGTGCACGACGGGCGGATGCGCAACCTCGGGATGGCCGTGTCGAACTTCGCCGCGTTGGACGAGACCTACCGGAAGTGCGTCGCCGCGCTCACCGCCCGCGGCCAGCATTCGCCCGACAACGACATGGTCGCGGCGGACGCGGCGCGGCTCGACGACGTCGCGCAGGCCGTCGCCGACACGCTGAAGCCGTGCGGGGACGAGAAGTAACACCGCGGCCTGCGCGACTGCAACGCGACCACGACACGCATCGAACGGAACTGACACCGGCACCGCCACGACGGCGGTGCCAACGAAAGGAGCGACGGGCATGAAAACCGTAATGATCGTCGGTGCATCGCGCGGCCTCGGCCGCGAATTCGTCCGGCAATACCGGCGCGACGGCTGGAACGTGATCGCCACCGCGCGCGACGAAGCGTCGCTCGTCGCACTGCGCTCGCTCGGCGCGCAAGCGCATGCACTCGACATCGCGCAGCCCGAGCAGATCGCGGCGCTCGGCTGGAAGCTCGACGGCGAGCGGCTCGATGCGGCCGTGCTCGTGTCCGGCGTCTACGGGCCGCGCACCGAAGGCGTCGAGACGATCACCGCCGAGGATTTCGACGCGGTGATGCATACGAACGTGCGCGGGCCGATGCAGTTGCTGCCGATCCTGCTGCCGCTCGTCGAGGACGCGCGCGGCGTGCTGGCCGTCGTGTCGAGCCGGATGGGCAGCATCGCCGAGGCGACCGGCACGACCGGCTGGCTGTACCGCGCAAGCAAGGCCGCGCTGAACGACGTGCTGCGCATCGCGTCGCTGCAGACGCGTCACGCCGCGTGCATCTCGCTCCATCCCGGCTGGGTGCGCACCGACATGGGCGGCGCGCAGGCCGCGATCGACCCGGAAACCAGCGTGACCGGCATGCGCCACGTGATTGCCGAAGCCGGCGCGGACGTGTCGCAGGCAAACGGCCGTTTCTTCCAGTACGACGGTATCGAGTTGAGCTGGTGAGCCAGACCGACAACCCGGCGTCGTTAATTCCCGTTTCGCATGATTTTGAACCGACCTGACGCGTGCCCGTGCGGCGGCGCGTCCCCCGCTCCCGCCGGCAAAGCGCCGGCGCCCCGCTACGCGGCCTGCTGCGGCCGCTTCATCGACGGCGGCGAAGCCGCGCCGACCGCGCTCGAGTTGATGCGCTCGCGGTACAGCGCGTACGTGCTCGGCGCGACGGGCTACCTGCGCGCGACGTGGGCGGCGCGCACCTGCCCGCCCGATCTCGACACCGACCCCGAAGCGCCCGACGCGCCGCGCTGGCTCGGCCTCGCGGTGAAACGCCATGTACCGCTCGACGAACGGCACGCGGAGGTTGAGTTCGTGGCCCGCTACAAGGTTGGCGGACGCGCTTGCCGGCTCCACGAGACGAGCCGTTTCGAGCGCGACGAGCATGGTTTCTGGCGCTATGTCGACGGCGAAGTAAGTGAACGCTGACAAATAGTTGCTGTGTCAGACGCCGGGTAATTCCCGCATTGCACAACCCGAATTTGTCGGGCTACGATGACCCTCGAATTGGTCATGTTGCATGGCAGGGCTTACGAATGGCGTTCAGCAAGGTATTGGTGGGATGGATGGCGGCCTGTGCGCTGTCGGCCGCTCAGGCCGGTACGCTGCCGAACGCGAATACGGGTGCCGTCACGGCAAGCGGCTCGCTCGCCCACGCCGAGCGCTTCGATTACGGCGACTCGAACCTGCCGCAGGTCGCAGCCAACCTCAACGAGCAGATCCTCCGCATTCCGGCCGATGCTTCGGGCTCCGTCATGCTCGAGGCGACGCTCTTCAAGCCGGACGGCCCCGGTCCGTTCCCGCTCGTCGTCTTCAACCACGGCAAGAACACCGGCGATCTCCATCTGCAGCCGCGCAGCCGACCGCTCGCGTTCGCGCGCGAATTCGTGCGCCGCGGCTATGCGGTGATCGCGCCGAACCGCCAGGGCTTCGCAGGCTCGGGCGGCACGTACCAGCAGGAAGGCTGCGACGTCGGCAAGAACGGCCTCGCACAGGCGGCCGACGTCGATGCGACGGTTCGTTACATGTCGCGCCAGTCCTACGTCGATGCTTCGCACATCGTCGTCGCGGGCACGTCGCACGGCGGCCTCGTGTCGGTCGCGTATGGCACCGAAGCCGCACCGGGCGTGCGCGGCATCATCAACTTCTCCGGCGGGCTGCGCCAGGATCTGTGCGACGGCTGGCAGCGCAACCTCGTCGACGCGTTCGACCGGTACGGCGCGCACACGGCCGTGCGGTCGCTGTGGCTGTACGGCGACAACGATTCGGTGTGGACGCCCGGGCTCGTCGCGCAGATGCACGACGCGTACGTGTCGCACGGCACGCAGGCCCAGTTCATCGATTTCGGCCGCTACAAGGACGATGCGCACCGGCTGATCGTCGATCGCGACGGCGTGCCCGTGTGGTGGCCGGCCGTCAACGCATTCCTCGCTCAACTGAACCTGCCGACCTCGGTGCGCTATGCGGTCGCGAACCCGCACGAGCCGAAGGCGACCGGCTATGCGTCCATCGATGCAGTCAACGCGGTGCCGTATGTCGACGAAGCCGGCCGCGAAGGCTATCGCCGCTTCCTGAACCAGCATCCGAGCCGCGCATTCGCGGTGTCCTCGGAAGGCGCGTGGTCGTGGGCCGAAGGCGGCGACGACCCGATGGCGCTCGCGCTCGACAACTGCGCGAAGCAGGACGCGGGCGCGTGCCGGCTGTATGCGGTCAACGACCGCGTCGTGTGGAACGCGAACACGACGCAGACGGCCGACAACGGCGACGGCAACCCGCGCGATACCGATACGCGCGCGCTGGCTTCGCGCTGACACGCGGCGGCCCGCACGCCGCGCCGTTTTCTTCCGCTTCCTCCGCTTCCTTTCCTCCGCTGCTCTCCCGTTCGCGACCGCGCCGCGCGCCGTCGCATGCCGTTCCGACAGCCCGTTCCCGTACCGGATTCCGCCTACCATTCGGCCGCAGCCTCTCGCGCCTGGCATCGCTCCGCTTCACCGCACCCTGCTTCGATCCCCGATTTTTCGCGATCGCGCCGCGTCTCGGCCCGCGATTTTTTTCTGTCGGAGGGGCTCACTCGAACGTCGTCATCTGCGGCGATTTCCGCGCATCCGGCGCGTACCGTTCCGAGCCCCCATTAACTGCGCCGAACTCCCGCCCGGCAAGGCTTTGCGGTGTTTGTAACCGCTAGTGCAACGTGCCGCGGAACGCGCTAATCTCAGCGCGTTTTTGTATCCGCTGCGCGGCATCCCGCCGATGCCCGCCGCCGTTTTACCCCCCGGAGTTGCCTTGAGTACGCCAGCCACCGACGACTGGGTCGCGCGCAGCCTGCGCGCGGTCTGGCATCCCTGCACCCAGATGAAGCATCACGAGCGCCTGCCGCTCGTCCCCGTCGCGCGCGGCGCAGGCGTATGGCTGTACGACCGCGACGGCCGCCGCTACTTCGACGCGATCAGCTCGTGGTGGGTCAACCTGTTCGGCCATGCGAACCCGGACATCAACGCGGCGCTGAAGGACCAGCTCGACACGCTCGAGCACGCGATGCTCGCCGGCTGCACGCACGAGCCCGCGATCGAGCTCGCCGAGCGGCTGCACGCGCTCACCGCGCGCACGCTCGGCCATGCGTTCTTCGCGTCGGACGGCGCGTCGGCCGTCGAGATCGCGCTGAAGATGAGCTTCCACGCGTGGCGCAACCGCGGCCGCGCGGGCAAGCAGGAATTCGTCTGCGTCGCGAACAGCTATCACGGCGAGACGATCGGCGCGCTCGGCGTGACCGACGTCGCGCTGTTCAAGGACGCGTACGACCCGCTGATCCGCCATGCGCATGTGGTCGCGTCGCCCGACGCGCGCGGCGCGCTGCCGGGCGAGACGGCCGCCGATGTCGCGGGCCGCGCGCTCGCGGACGTGCGGCGCCTGTTCGTCGAACGCGGCGACCGGATCGCCGCGCTGATCGTCGAGCCGCTGGTGCAGTGCGCGGCCGGCATGGCGATGCACGATCCGTCGTACGTGCGCGGGCTGCGCGCGCTGTGCGACGAATTCGGCGTGCACCTGATCGCCGACGAGATCGCGGTCGGCTGCGGCCGCACGGGCACCTTCTTCGCGTGCGAGCAGGCCGGCATATGGCCCGATTTCCTGTGCCTGTCGAAAGGCATCAGCGGCGGCTACCTGCCGCTGTCGCTCGTGCTCACGCGCGACGACGTGTTCGCGGCGTTCTACGACGACGACACGACGCGCGGCTTCCTGCACTCGCATTCGTACACGGGCAACCCGCTCGCGTGCCGCGCGGCGGTCGCGACGCTCGACCTGTTCGCACGCGACGACGTGCTCGCGGAAAACGCCCGCAAGTCGGCAACGATGCGCACCGCGCTCGCGCCGCTCGACGCGCACCCGCAGGTGCGCCACCTGCGCGAGCGCGGCACGCTGTTCGCATTCGACGTCACGCTCGACGGCGAGGCGGCGCGCGGCTTCTCGCGGCGCTTCTTCGAACGCGCGCTGGAACGCGAGCTGCTGCTGCGCCCGATCGGCACGACGGTGTACCTGATGCCGCCGTACGTGATGAACGACGACGACATCGCGTGGCTCGCGCAGCGCACGCGCGACACGCTTGACGCCACGCTCGCGGAGATCGCGCAATGACGATGAAACAGCCCCCACGCTCACCTCGTTCGCTGCCTCCCGAGGGGGCGGCTGCCGTCCCTTGCGGCGACCCGGCGGGCGGCAGCATACCCCTGCTCGACACCCTGCAGCGCGGCCTCGCCGATCTCGACGCGCAAGGGCTGCGCCGCGTGCGCCGCATTGCCGACACCGCGTGCGACGCGCGCATGACCGTCAACGGCCGCGAGATCGTCGGCTTCGCGAGCAACGACTACCTCGGCCTCGCCGCGCATCCGGCGCTCGTCGCCGCGTTCGGCGAAGGCGCGCGGCGCTACGGCTCCGGCAGCGGCGGCTCGCACCTGCTCGGCGGCCATTCGCGCGCGCACGCGACGCTCGAGGACGAACTCGCGGGCTTCGCCGGCGGCTTCTGCGACGCGCCGCGCGCGCTGTACTTCAGCACCGGCTACATGGCGAACCTCGCGGCAATGACGGCCCTCACCGGCAAAGGCGCGACGATCTTCTCCGACGCGCTGAACCACGCATCGCTGATCGACGGCATGCGGCTGTCGCGCGCGAACGTGCAGGTGTATCCGCATGCGGACACGGCCGCGCTCGCTGCACTGCTCGAAGCATCGGATGCCGAAACGAAGCTGATCGTCAGCGACACCGTGTTCAGCATGGACGGCGACCTCGCGCCGCTCGCCGAACTCGTCGTGCTGGCCGAACGCCACGGCGCGTGGCTGGTCGTCGACGATGCGCATGGCTTCGGCGTGCTCGGCCCGCAGGGCCGCGGCGCGCTCGCGGCCGCCGCGCTGCGCTCGCCGCATCTCGTGTATGTCGGCACGCTCGGCAAGGCGGCCGGTGTCGCGGGCGCGTTCGTGATCGCGCACGAGACGGTGATCGAATGGCTGATCCAGCGCGCGCGCAGCTATATCTTCACGACGGCCGCGCCGCCGGCCGTCGCGCATGCGGTATCGGCCAGCCTGAAGGTGATCGCGGGCGACGAAGGCGACGCGCGACGCGCGCACCTCGCCGCGCTGATCGAGCGCACGCGCGCGCTGCTGCGCAACACGCGCTGGCAGCCGGTCGATTCGCACACGGCCGTGCAGCCGCTCGTGATCGGCAGTAACGACGCGACGCTCGCGGCGATGCGCGCGCTCGACGCGCACGGCCTGTGGGTGCCCGCGATCCGGCCGCCGACGGTGCCGGCCGGCACGTCGCGGCTGCGCGTGTCGCTGTCGGCCGCGCATTCGTTCGACGATCTCGCGCGGCTCGAAGCCGCATTGATCGAAGCCAGCGAGAACGCAGCATGACGGCGCCGCTATCGCTCTTCGTCACCGGCACCGACACCGAAATCGGCAAGACCTTCGTATCGGCCGCGATGCTGCACGGCTTCGCGCGGCACGGCCTGCGCGCGGCGGCCCTGAAGCCGGTCGCGGCCGGCGCGTACGAACGCGATGGCATCTGGCGCAACGAGGACGCCGACCAGCTCGACGCGGCCGCGAACGTCGTGCTGCCGCCCGCGTTGCGCACGCCGTTCCTGCTGAAGGCACCGGCCGCGCCGCACATCGTCGCCGCGCAGGAAGGCGTGACGCTCGACCTCGACACGATCGTAGCGTGCCACCGCGAAGCGCTGACGCGCGCGGATATCGTCGTCGTCGAAGGCGTCGGCGGATTTCGCGTGCCGCTGAACGACACGCAGGACACGGCCGATCTCGCGGTCGCGCTCGGCCTGCCCGTCGTGCTCGTCGTCGGCGTACGGCTCGGCTGCATCAGCCACGCGCTGCTGACGGCCGACGCGATTCGCCAGCGCGGCCTCACGCTCGCGGGCTGGGTCGCGAACCACGTCGACCCGGCCATGTCGTTCGCCGACGAAAACGTCGCGACGATCCGCGACTGGCTCGCACGCGAGCACCGCGCGCCACTGCTCGGCCGCATCGCGCACCTGAGCCCGGCCGCCCCCGAATCCGCCGCGGCGATGCTCGACATCGCCGCGCTCGTCGAGTCGCTGCGCGCCGCGCAGCATTGACCGAACCGATCCCCCAATTCAATCCAGTCCACGACAGGAAAACGATATGACCCAAGCCCAGACCGCCGCCGTGCAACCCGACGCGATTCCCGTGGCTGCTCCGGCGCCGCAGCGCTGGCGCGTCGCCGACGTCGTCGCGCTGTTCGAGCTGCCGTTCAACGACCTGATCTTCCGCGCGCAGCAGGTGCATCGCGAGCACTTCGACGCGAACGCGGTGCAGCTGTCGACGCTGCTGTCGATCAAGACGGGCGGCTGCGAGGAAGATTGCGGCTACTGCTCGCAGTCGTCGCATCACGACACGGGCCTGAAGGCCGAGAAGCTGATGGACGTCGACACGGTGCTCGACGCCGCGCGCGCGGCAAAGGCGAACGGTGCGAGCCGCTTCTGCATGGGCGCCGCGTGGCGCAACCCGAAGGAGCGTCACATGCCGGCGCTGACCGAGATGGTGCGCGGCGTGAAGGAACTCGGCCTCGAGACCTGCATGACGCTCGGCATGCTCGAGGACGAACAGGCGCAGCAGCTCGCCCACGCGGGCCTCGACTACTACAACCACAACCTCGACACGTCGCCGGAGTTCTATGGCCAGGTGATCTCGACGCGCACGTACCAGGACCGCCTCGACACGCTCGATCGCGTGCGCGACGCGGGCATCAACGTGTGCTGCGGCGGCATCGTCGGGATGGGCGAATCGCGCCGCGAGCGCGCGGGCCTGATCTCGCAGCTCGCGAACCTGAACCCGTATCCGGAATCGGTGCCGATCAACAACCTCGTCGCGATCGAAGGCACGCCGCTCGAAGGCACCGCGCCGCTCGACCCGTTCGAGTTCGTGCGCACCATCGCGGTCGCGCGCATCACGATGCCGAAGGCTGTCGTGCGCCTGTCCGCCGGCCGCGAGCAACTCGACGACGCGATGCAGGCGATGTGCTTCCTCGCGGGCGCGAACTCGATGTTCTACGGCGACCAGTTGCTGACGACGAGCAACCCGCAGACGCAGCGCGACCGCGCGCTGTTCGAGCGCCTCGGCATCCGCGCGAGCCAGGCCGACGCACTGTCGGGCAACGCGTAAGCGGCTACGTCGCGCAGCGCATTCCAACGAAAAACCGGGGCACGCCCCGGTTTTTTTCATGCATTGTCAAACAACGTTGCCGATCGCGTGCAGATGCGGAAAGTCCGCACTAACATTGCCTGACCGCCGCGATCGCCGGGCGCACAGGCGCCCGGCCGTCGGGTGGGTATCCAACCACACATCCGGGGAAACAGGAATGAAGAGAACGGCACTGATGCTGCTCGCCCTCGTCGCGACGGCCGCGCATGCCGCGGCACCGAAATGCTCGACGCAGACGCTGAACGGACACACCAGCGAACTCTGCGTGACCAGTACCGCGTTCCAGCACGACTACTACACGCTGAAAGTCGACCGCGCGCTGATCTTCGTGCTGCCGGACGACTACATCGAAGACGTCACGCTGACACACACGATCCCGAAGGATGCGGCCATCGAATTCCCGCTGTCCCAGCAAGGCACGCCCACCGTGAAAATTTCCGGCGGCTGCACGCCCGTCAGCGAAACCCGGGACGGGCAGGCGGTCGAAGTCGGCCGGCGCTGTTCGTTCCAATGGGGCAACGTCGAGATCCTGAAGGATCTGTCGATCCGCTACGATTGATGCGCATCGGCGTGCGCGTCACACGTGCGCCGACGCGCCGTCGAGCGCCGCGCGCACCCGCTCGACGAGTTGCTCGTCGACGGGCGCCAGCACCTCGCCGCGCGGCCGCACGCCCGAGCCGAAATGCACCGCGCGCACGCCGGTGGCACGCACGAAATCGCCGACCGCATCGACAGTGAGCCCCGAGCCAGCCAGCACCGCGCAGGTCGAGCCTGCCGCCTGCCGCACCAGACGCGCAATCGTCGCGGCCGCGTCGAGCACCGACGGATGGCCGCCCGACGTCAGCACCGACGTGACGGCCGGCACGCGCAGCAGCGCGTCGAACGCGGCGTTGAGGTCTCGCGACACGTCGAACGCACGGTGGAACGTGAGCGCGCGGCCGTCCGCGGCCGCGGCGATGCGGGCGAGCGCGCCGAGATCGACGTCGCCGCGCGCGTCCAGCGCGCCGAACACGATGCCGTTCGCACCGGCCACGACCGCCGCGCGCACGTCGCGCTCGATCACGCGCAGGTCGTCGGCGTCGTAGACGAACGACCGGCTGTGCGGGCGCACGATCACGTTGACGGGAATCGGCACGGCGGCCACGACGGCCTCGATCAGGCCGGCGCTCGGCGTCAGCCCGCCTTCGGTGATCGCGGTCACGAGTTCGAGGCGGTCGGCGCCCGCGCGGGCGGCGGCCTTCGCATCGCCGACGGTCGTGGCGATCACTTCGAGGAGGATGGAGGAAGCGGCGTTTCGGTTCATGGGCGGCCCGCGAATCGTCAGGACAATTCGCGCATCCTAGCCGAGCCGTGCGACGGGCGCCAGCGTGCCGGCCGACGCGCGCGTCAGCCGCGCCGCAATCGCCGCCTGCGGTGCGCGCGGCGCTAGCCGGCGTCCGCTTCGTCGTCGGCCCAGTCGATATCGGCGCACAGCACGCGCAGCGCATCGCCGACGCGCACGGCCACCGACAACGTCACGCACGGCTGCGCCTCGTTGATCGACAGGTACGGCCGCGTGACCTGCACGCGCCCCGGTTCGGCGATCGCCGAACGGAAATACGGCCGGCGCAGCCAGTTCGCGCCCTGCGCGTCCGCCAGCGGCGAGAAGCGCGCCTCGCTCAGTGCGCGATCGGCGCGCAGCACGACGTTGCGGCCCGACTGGCGGCCCTGCGCATCGAGCTGGAAGCAGCGCGCGGCCGCGTCGAGCGCGAGGAAGTTCCAGCACACCTCGTCCAGCGGCTCGCCGGCCGCGAGTCGCTCGGCCGCGCGCTCGAACGCGCGCAGGTACGGCGCGAGCCGCTGCGCCTCGCGCCGCTCGCGCGCTTCGGTTTGCTGACGAAAACGCTCGGTCAGCTCGCCGATGCAGCCGGTCGCGGCCGCGCTGTCGGGCAGCCCCGGCGCCGGGCGGCCGAAGTAGTAGCCCTGCACGAAATCGGCCTCGCACGACAGCGCGATCTGTGCCTCGTGCTCGGTCTCGATCCCTTCGACCAGCACGAGCTTGCCGGCCTCGTGCAGCAGCGTCACGAGCCCGTGCAGGATCGCGGTGAGCCCGGTGCGATGCGCCGCGTGTGACAACATGATCCGGTCGAGCTTCACGATGTCCGGGTTCAGCTGCCAGATCCGCTCGAGGTTCGAGTGGCCGGCGCCGAAATCGTCGAGCGCGATCAGGAAGCCGTGCGTGCGGAATTCGCGCACGGCCTCGGCGAGTCGCTCGACGTCGTCCGCGCGCTGCTCGAGCACTTCGAGCACGACGCGGCGCGGCGGCATGTCGAGCCGTTTCAGGTTCGCGAGCAGCGCGGCTGCCTGGAACGGGTCGGTGAGCGCGCCCGGATGGATGTTGAGGAACAGCCACTCGCGCTCGGCGCCAAGCAGCGCGAAGTTCTCGAGATGCAGCGCCTGCGCGAGCCGGTCGAGCTGCAGCAGTTCGCCCTGGCGCGCGGCTTCGCCGAACACGTCGAGCGGCGACACGGCGCGGTCGAGCGCATCGTGCGCGCGCAACAGCGCCTCGTAGCCGACCGCACGCTGGTGCGACAGGCTGAATATCGGCTGGAACACGGTCGTGAGCGTCAGGTCGCGATGCTGCGTCGCCAGACGTTCGAGGCCGGAGCTCATCTCCCGCTCGAACCGGTACGGCGACGCGGCGGCCGGACGCTCCTGTTGCACGATCGTCATACCTTCTTCCTCCTGGTGATGCACTCGAACGCGGCAGCCGACGAAACGAACGGCGCGCGCCATGTCATGGTTGGACCCTCGGTTGCCCGGTCGATGCCGGACGGCTGACCAGCATCAAGCAAGCTCCGTGCAAGGTGCGAACAACCCATGCGCCGCGCGGGCGCGCCGTGCTGCCGCACCACCGTGGCGCGCGCCCGACGCACCATTTTCGTGCGCACGCACCGGCCTCTCGAACGCAGCCGCCACGCCGGCACGCTACACTCCGTACGATCGTTTCATTCCCCGTATTCGCCGTATCGATGGAAATCGTCTTCACCGTCCTGATCCTGCTGCTCACCGTCGCGCTGTCCGGCGCCGTCACGCGGAACCTGCCGTTGCAACTGCCACTGCCGCTGATGCAGATCGCGTTCGGCGCGATGCTCGCGTGGCCGAAGCTGAACCTGCACGTCACGTTCGATCCCGAAATCTTCATGCTGCTGTTTATTCCGCCGCTGCTGTTCGCGGACGGCTGGCGGATTCCGAAACGCGAGCTGTACCTGCAGCGCCGCGCGATCCTGATGCTCGCATTCGGGCTCGTGTTCATGACGGTACTCGCAGTGGGCTACTTCGCGCATTGGCTGATTCCCGAGTTGCCGCTGCCGATCGCGTTCGCGCTCGCGGCCGTGCTGTCGCCGACCGATGCGGTCGCGCTGTCGGGCATCGCCGGGAAAGGCCGGATTCCGCCGCAACTGATGCACATCCTCGAAGGCGAGGCGCTGATGAACGACGCGTCGGGCCTGGTCGCGCTGAAGTTCGCGATCGCAGCCGCGCTGACGGGCATGTTCTCGCTGCGCGCCGCGTCGGTCACGTTCGTGATCGTCGCCGCCGGCGGGCTCGCGACGGGCGCAATCGTGTCGTGGGTGTTCAGCGCGCTGTCGACGCGCTTCCTGAACGCCGAGCAGGAAGGCGATCCGGCCCCGGGCATCGTGATGACGCTGCTCGTGCCGTTCGCGGCCTATCTGTTCGCCGAGCACCTCGACCTGTCGGGCGTGCTGGCGGCCGTATCGGCCGGGATGATGATGAACTACACGAGCTTCTCGCGCAAAAGCACCGTCGCGTCGCGCGTGCGTGCCGAAAGCACGTGGGCGATGATCGAGTTCGTGTTCAACGGCATGGTGTTCATCATGCTCGGGCTGCAGTTGCCGCACATCATCGGCCGCGCGCTCGTCGACGCGCACCATACGAGCGACGCGCTGGTCGGCCGGATGATCTTCAACGTCTGCGCGATGATGATCGCGCTGTACGCGATCCGCTTCCTGTGGGTCTGGCTGCTGCGCTGGATCGCGAGCCGCCGCGCCGCGCGCCAGGGCCTCGCGGGCACGATGGCCGGCGTGCGCACGATCGCGGTGATGACGGTCGGCGGCGTGCGCGGCGCGGTCACGCTCGCCGGCGTGCTGTCGATCCCGGTCGCGCTGTCCGACGGCGCGCCGCTGCCGGGGCGCGATACGGCGATCTTCGTCGCGTCGGCCGTGATCCTCGGCTCGCTCGTCGTCGCGGTAATCGGCCTGCCGCTGCTGCTGCGCGGCGTGCGTTCGTCGCGCAACCCGCTCGCCGACGAGGAGCGCACCGCGCGCTCGGCCGCCGCGCAGGCCGCGATCCGCGCGATCGACTCGTCGCACGACGCGATCTCGGCCGATCTCGACGAATCGGGCGCCGCGCGCTGCGCGGACATCTCCGCGCGCGTGATGGACCAGTACCGCCGCCGGCTCGCCGCGCTCGCCGAGGACAGCCCCACGCCGCGCGCGGAAGCGAAGCAGACCGAAACGATGGAGTTGCAGATGCGGATCGCCGCGATCCGCGCGGAGCGCTCGGTGCTGTACCGGCTGCGCAGCGACAGCAAGATTTCCGACGAGACGCTGACGAAGCTGATTCGCGAAATCGACCTGTCGGAAACCGCGCTGTCGACGCGCAAGAAAGGCATCCTCTGACGGGCCGGCCGCTGCCCGCGCGCCACCGCCCATAAAAAACGGCGACGCCGAAGCGTCGCCGTCTTCACCTCCGCCCGCGTTCGCGCTACTTCGCGACGACGACCGGAATCCCCTTCAGCATTCCCGCGCCCTTCATCTCGTCGAGCGCGTGCTGCACGGACGCGCTCGTCGCCGCGTCGATGCCGAGCTGCAGCGCGAGTTCGCGCTCCGCGCGCTTCACGCCGGCCAGGTTGCGCACCTTCACGTGACCGAAGCCGCGCACGCGGGCGTGCAGGTCGGCCAGCTGCGCGACCTGCGCCGCATTGCCGGCCGTCATCGCGGCAAGCGCACGCGCGAGCGTCGTCTCATAGTCGTCGGCAAGCGCGCGCTCCATCTTCCGCTCGACGGTGCGGCCGAACGGATCGAGCCACGTGCCGCGCAGGCTGCGCACGCGCGCGAGCACGCCGAACACCGGCCACATCCACTGGCCGAACACGCGCTTCTTCGGCACGCTGCCGTCGCTGCCGGCCTTCGCGACCGTCGGCGGCGCGAGGTTGAACTTCACGCGATACGCTTGCCCCGGCACGCCTTCGAACTGCGCCTCGAGCGCCGTGCGGAATGCGTCGTCCGCGTAAAGCCGCGCGACCTCGTATTCGTCCTTCACCGCGAGCAGCCGGTAGAAGGTCGTCGCGACCGCGCGCGTCAGCGCGTCGTCGCCCTTCGCGCGCGCCGCGTTCACGAGCGCACGGTAGCGCTCGACGTAGCGCGCGCCGCCGTACGCATCGAGACGCGCTTCGCGATCGGCGATCAGTTCGGCGAGCGTCTCCGGCGCGACGTGCGCAGCCACCGCGTGACGCGCGTTCCACAACGCATCGAGGCCCGCCGCATCGCCGGCCGCCATCCGGCCGATCGAGAACGCGAGCTTGTTCATCGGCACCGCGACGTTGTTCAGCTCGATCGCACGCATCATCGCGGCGAGCGACACCGGCACGAGGCCGAGCTGCCACGCGTAGCCGAGCATCAGGATGTTCGCGCCGATCGGGTCGCCGAGGAACTTCGCGGCGAGCGCCTGCGCGTCGCAGCTCGACAGGTAGCCGTCGCCGGCCGCGTGATGCATCTTTTCGAGCAGCGCGTCCGCATGCAGGTTCGCGTCGGGGTTCTGCACGAACGACGCGTTCGGGATCCGGTGCGTGTTGACGACGATCCGCGAACGCTCGTGACGCACCGTCTGCAATGCTTCGGCACTCGCGCCGACGACCATGTCGCACGCGAGCAGCACGTCGGCCTGCTGCGTGTCGATCCGCACCTGGTTCAGCCATTGGTCGCTCGCGGCGATCCGCACGAACGACAGCACCGAGCCGCCCTTCTGCGCGAAGCCCATGAAGTCGAGCACCGACGCGCTCTTGCCTTCGAGGTGCGCGGCCATGCTGATCAGCGCGCCGACCGTCACGACGCCCGTGCCGCCGACGCCCGTCACGAGCATGTCGAACGGCGCCGCATCGAGGTGCGTCGCCGGCACCGGCAGCGCGTCGACGCGCACGGCGAGCGCCGCTTCGTCAAATGCGGCGCCCGCGGCCTTCTTCAGCGCCGCGCCTTCGACCGTCACGAAGCTCGGGCAGAAGCCGTTCACGCACGAATAGTCCTTGTTGCACGACGACTGGTCGATGCGGCGCTTGCGGCCGAGCGGCGTCTCGAGCGGCTCGACCGACAGGCAGTTCGACTGCACGCCGCAGTCGCCGCAGCCTTCGCATACCGCGTCGTTGATGAACAGGCGCTTGTCCGGGTCGGGGAATTCGCCCTTCTTGCGGCGGCGGCGCTTCTCGGCCGCGCAGGTCTGGTCGTAGATCAGCACGGTGACGCCCGGCGTCTCGCGCAATTCGCGCTGCACCGTGTCGAGCTCGCTGCGGTGATGGAACGTCGTGCCCTTCGGGAACTGCCCGTGATGGCCGTCGTACTTCTCCGGTTCGTCGGATACGACGACGAAGCGCGACACGCCTTCCGCCTCGACCTGCCGCGCGATCTGCGGCACCGAGATGCTGCCGTCGACCGGCTGGCCGCCCGTCATCGCGACCGCATCGTTGTAGAGGATCTTGTACGTGATGTTCGCTTTCGCGGCGACCGCCTGGCGGATCGCGAGGATGCCCGAGTGGAAGTAGGTGCCGTCGCCGAGGTTCTGGAACACGTGCTTCGTGTTGGTGAACATCGCGTGCGCGGCCCAGTCGACGCCCTCGCCGCCCATCTGGATCAGCCCCGTCGTGTCGCGCTCCATCCACGACGCCATGAAGTGGCAGCCGATGCCGGCCTGCGCGATCGAGCCTTCCGGCACCTTCGTCGACGTGTTGTGCGGACAGCCCGAGCAGAAGTACGGCGTGCGCTTCACCGCGTCGGCCTCGTTCGACAGGATCTGCGGCGCGACCAGATCGACGACGCGTTCGCGGCGGTCGAGCGCCGGCTTGTGCCGCGCGAGCCATTCGGCGAACACCGGCAGGATGCGCGACGGGCGCAGTTCGCCGAGTTCGGACAGCAGGCATGCGCCGGCTGCGTCGTGCTTGCCGAGCACGCGCGGGCGCGCGCCGTCGGTGCGGTTGTACAGGTAGTCCTTGATCTGCTGCTCGATGACCGGGCCTTTTTCCTCGATCACGAGCACTTCCGACAGCCCGTCGATGAAGGTCTCGATACGTGTCATCTCGAGCGGATACGACAGGCCGACCTTGTAGATCCGCACGCCGGCCGCGTCGAGGTCGGCCACCGTCAGGTCGAGACGGCGCAGCGCTTCCATCAGGTCGAGGTGCGCCTTGCCGCAGGTGACGATGCCGACGTTCGCCTGCGCACTCGGCGCGATCCACTTGTCGATGCTGTTGGTGCGCGCGAAATGGCGCACCGCGTCGAGCTTCGCGGCGAGGCGCGCCTCGATCGTGAGGCTCGGCAGGTCGGGCCAGCGGTTGTGCAGGCCGCCCGTCGGCGGCGTGAAGCCCGCCGGCGCCGGCCACTGCGTCTGCAGCGCGTCGAGGTCGACGGTCGAGCCCGACTCGACCGTTTCCGAAATCGCCTTGAAGCCGACCCAGGCGCCCGAGTAGCGCGACAGCGCCCAGCCGTACAGGCCGAATTCGAGCATGTCGGCGATGTTCGCCGGGTTCACGACCGGCATGTGCCACGCGATCATCGCGAAGTCGCTCTGGTGCGGCATCGACGACGACACGCAGCCATGGTCGTCGCCCGCGACGACGAGCACGCCGCCATGCGGCGACGAACCGTACGCGTTGCCGTGCTTCAGCGCGTCGCCGGCACGATCGACGCCCGGGCCCTTGCCGTACCACATCGCATACACGCCCTCGACCGTGCGCTCGGGATCGGCCTCGACGCGCTGCGTGCCGAGCACGGCCGTGCCGCCGAGTTCCTCGTTGATCGCAGGCAGGAAGCGCACGCCGCCCGCATCGAGCAGTTTCTGCGCCTTCCACAACTGCTGGTCAACCATGCCGAGCGGCGAGCCGCGATAGCCGCTGACGAAGCCGGCGGTGTCGAGCCCTTGTTCGACGTCGGCCGCACGCTGCATCAGCAGCAGGCGGACGAGCGCCTGCGTGCCGGTCAGGAAGATCCGGCCGCGCGTCGCGGTCAGGTTGTCGGTCAGGCGGTAGTCGGACAGGGCAGGCGTGCCGTCGACAGGCAAGCGGGCGGTCATGGGGAGTGTCTCCTGATTATGCTGTTCTGGGCTGCGCGGCAAGGCGTCGGGCGACGCGTGGGCGCCGGCAGCGAATGGCTCTATTTTTTCGCGCGCAGACGAGAATGTTTTTTCTCATCTTGCTCGGAAGGGTCCACAGTGAGAAAAACTGCGCAGCTTTTTACCGGGATTTGAGAGAGTTTTCGCGCGCGCAGTGGGAGCGGGATTGGCGGGGCGTCGGGACGGTCGGCTGGTTTGCCGAAAAGGCCGGGGCGCGTCCGACGGCAACCCGCCGGCGTGACGGCGCGCGCTCGCGCCCCGTGTGACAAGGGTTTCGGCGGCGGCAGGCGGTCATCCTCACCGTTGGTATACACAGCGTTCCGATTGGTCGGCGGCGACGGATGTCCACAATGTCGCGCCCCTCGGCCGATCGGGCTTGCGCGCTCACCGGTCGAATGCACAGAGTTTCGAGTGGCGTTGGGGCCGGGCTGTCCACACCGTTATCGGTACTCGGTTCGCCCGGGCGCCGACGCTCACCGTTGAAATTCACAGCGCGTCGAGTGGGTTTCGACGCAGGATATCCACACCGGGACCGACGCACTTCGTCGGTCCGCCGCTCACACTCACCATTCGAATACACAGGATCGCGAGTGCGCTCGCCGGCCGGATATCCGCGCCGGAACACGCATGCTGCGCAATCGCAGGCTCGCACTCACCGCTGAAATACACAGGGCTTCGAGTGGCCTGGGGAGCCGGATATCCACATGGACGAGCATCCGCCGCTCGATGGCGGATGCGCGTTTCGAAGGGTACCGACGACCGGTCATCCATGCCTGTAGCCGCACGCCGTCCGATCGGGCGCCGACACTCACCTCCAAAATACACAGTGACGCGAGTCGTTCAGGCAGCCAGATATCCACACGGGAACCCGCGCGGCCCTCGATCGCTTGCTCGCCGCCCGAGCCTGACATGCACGGCACGTCAGACAGCGACGTCGGCCGAATGGCAACATCTGAACGGGTTGCCCGCCGGTCGCGTGCCCACGCCCGAGCCTGACATGCACGGCACGTCAGACAGCGACGTCGGCCGAATGGCAACATCTGAACGGGTTGCCCGCCGGTCGCGTGCCCACGCCCGAGCCTGACATGCACGGCGTGTCCGACGGCGACGTCGGCCGAATGGCAACATCTGAACGGGTTGCCCGCCGGTTGCGTGCTCGCACTCACCATTGAATTGCACAGCGCTTCGAGTCGCTCGGGAACGCGGATATGCGCAGCGAAATCTGCATGTTGCGGGCCACGCACCTGCGCTCACCGTTAAAATGCACAGCCCTTCGAGTGGCTTCCGGAACCGGATAATCACGTCGCGGCGCACTCGCGGTTCTGTCACGCATGCGCGCGGTCGGCTAGAATGCGCGGCGCCCCGAACCACGGCAAAAGTCGGGAAACCGCGCCGGAACAAGCGCATCGCGTGATCGAGCGCCGACACTCACCGTGGAATTTCACAGCATTTCGCTTCGTCTCGTGGGCGAGTTATCCACAACCCTTCTCATGCACGACGCGACCTCCGGTCATTCTCACCTGTGAAATGCACAGGGCGCCGAGCCGTTTCGGTGCGCGGATATCCACAACGGATCGCGCGAAGAAACCTTCGCCCGCACATCGGCAGAACCGTTCCGCACATCAACCCGCAGCAATCGCGCGATAACCGGAAAGCCTTATCCTGACAGCCTCTACGGCACCCTCACCGCTCAAACGCACAGCGTTTCGAGTCGCCTTGAGGGTGGGTTATCCACATCTGTCCGGCTCCACCTCTTCGAGCCGGCCCGCGCTCCCGAGCGACGTTATTCGGCAATCGACCGAATGACCGTCGCCGGATTGCCGCCGACCAGCGTATTCGCGGGGACGTCCCGGGTGACGACGGCCCCGGCCGCGACAACCGAGTTCTCGCCCACCGTCACGCCGCCGATGATCGTCGCGCCGGCGCCGATCCACACGTTCCGTTCGATCACGATCGGCTTCGCGACGACGAAGTCGCGCCGCCGGGAAGGTTCGACGGGATGGCCTGACGTGATGAGGCTGACGTTCGGCCCGATCATCGCGTCGTCGCCGATCTCGAGCCCGCCCAGGTCGTAGAACGTGCAGTTCTGGTTGACGAACACGTTGCGTCCGACCTTCATGCCGGCGCCGCCCGTCGCATGGAACGGCGGGATCAGCAGGAAGCCGTCATCCACCTGCGCGCCGATCAGTTCGCTGAACAACGCGCGAACTTCAGCGGCATCGTCGAACGTCAGACGGTTGAGCCTCGCGGTGATCGCCATCGCTCGCTTGACCTCGGCCACCATGGCCGCGGATTCGGGCGTTCTTCGCGGAATGGTCGTGGTGCGATCGTCGTTTGCCATGCGTGATTTGCCTCCATGCGCGGTCGAACCGGCGGTTGGTGCGTGACGGCAGCGCCGTGTTTGACGATTCCCGCGTTTCGCGACGCGCCGGCGATCGCGGCCGAATGCTCGCGTTGTCGCGTTGTCGCGTTGTCGCGTTGTCGCGTTGTCGCGTTGTCGCGTTGTCGCGTGCGCGGGTGCTGCGGCATCGGCGAGGCATTGTAGTCATGCCGATTTACACCGAGGTTTTCATCAATTTTAATAACTAGTCTAAATATAACTAGTTATTCATTGACTTTCCTATAACGGCAGGCTTTCTGCTCGATTCACGCCCGACACACAACACCTTGGACCAGACACGCGCAGCCGGGCGCCCCTTGTCGGCCGCCCCTGTCCGAACCTCCCGCGCTCGGGTACGCTTGAGCATCCACCGGACCGACATCTGCACCCAAACGCGGAGACTCTGATGAAGCTCTACTACTGGCCGAAGACCCGGGCATTCCGGGCGTTGTGGATGCTCGAGGAAATCGGCGTGGTGTACGAACTCGTGCCGATCGACCTGCGCTCGCACGAACAGGGCAGCGACGCGTTCGTGCAGGTCAACCCGATGGCCAAGCTGCCCGCACTCGACGACGGCAGCGCGCCATTCGCCGAATCGGGCGCCGTACTGCTCTATCTCGCCGACCGTTGCCCGGGCGCCGGGCTTGGCGTCGCGCCCGACGATCCGCTGCGCGGCCGTTTCCTCCAATGGCTGTTCTTCACGCCGACCTGCCTCGAACCGGCAATGGCCGAGAAATTCACGGGCGCGTCGGGCAATCCGGTCGCGTTCGGCTGGGGCAACATCACGCGCGTGCAGCGCGCGCTCGCGCAAACGCTCGCCCATAACCCCTGGCTCGTCGGCGACCGCTTCACCGCGGCCGACCTGCTGCTCGCCAGCACGCTGAAGATCGCGTTCGACGCGCACCTGCTGCCGCACGAAGGCGTGCTCGGCGACTACGTCGCGCGAGCCGAGGACCGCGACGCGTTCCGCCGCGCGGTCGCGATCGAACAGCGCGAAGCCGCGCGTCTGCTGCACGCGTGATGCGTGAGCGGCGCCGCCGGCCGAAGGCGCACGCCGCGCGGCGAGCTCATCTATGCGGCCGGGCCCGGCGCCGCGGCGCCGGCTTCGACCACCACGCCCGGCGAGCCGCGCTCGTCGGTGTCGGCGTCGACCGGCACGACCTCGTGAAAATGCGTGTAGTCGATGTGCGTGATGCCGTCCTCCTCGTGCATCAGGTCGACATAGCGGTGACGCCAGCGGATCTCCCCATGCGCCCATGAGTGACGCGCCTGCATGACCTGCGCGGTCGTCTCGTCCGAGCCCTCGATCGTGATCAGCAACGACGCGTCGCGCGCGGCCAGCGATTCGGCCGTCTCGCCGAACAGCGGGCTCGATTCGTCGATCACGTGCATCAGGTTCCAGCCGAGCAGGAAGATCGGATGTTCGCTGCGCACCAGCGGCAGGTCGTGGATCTTGCGCAGCGTGTAGCCCTCGTGCGTGCCTTCGATGCGCATCATCCGCAATTTCGCCTGCGCCTCGGCAATCACGTTCTGGCGTGCATTCGCAGCGCGCACCATCAGCGTCATCCGGCCGTTCAGCGGCCGCACGATCGCATGGCGCGCGAACAGGATCTTCGCCTGCGGCCGGGAAAACCGTGCGAACACGAGCCCCGTGGCCAGCGCGATGCTCGACATCCCGACGAAGATCTCGAACGTCGCGACCAGGTGCGCATACATGGTCTGCGGATGCATGTCACCGTAGCCGACGGTCGCGAGTGTCTCCACGCTGAAGAAGAACGCGCCGCCGAACCCGGCCGGCGACTGGTTCGCGATCGGCGCCTGGCCGAGGAGGTAAAGCGTCGCGAAGCCGCCGTTGAGCAGCAGGAACAGCACCGCGAGCGACAGGAAGAACACAGGCCAGCTCACCGTCAGCGCGCGGTGATAGAAGTCGCGCCAGCCGAGCGGCGGCATCCCGTAGGCGATCACCGGGCGGGTGCCCGACCAGATCTTGCGGCCACGGCCGCGGGAGGATGGGGAGGGCGAATCGACGTTCATCGCGCGGGGCCTGTTGCAGGGAGGCGATGAGCGTAGCACGCGCGGCGGCGGCCGGGAATGCGTGCCGATTCGGAACGGAAATCCGCCTCGCCGCCGGATGCGCGCAGCCGCGCGGCGTCAAAAAAAACCGGCCGCGTGGGCGGCCGGCTGCATCGTCATGTGCGAACACGCGCGCTGCGCGCCGCGGTCACTTCCGGTCGACGATCACCTGGTCGAACGTGCCGCCGTCGGCGAAATGGGTCTTCTGCGCGTTCGCCCAGCTGCCGAAGACCTGCTCGACGCTGAACGTCTTCAGCGGCTTGAACTCGGCTGCATGCTTCTTCAGCACGTTCGCGTCGCGCGGGCGCAGATGGTGCTGCGCAATGATCTCCTGCGCTTCCGGCGTGTACAGGTAGTCGAGATACGCCTGCGCGACCTTGCGCGTGCCTTTCTTGTCGACGACCTTGTCGACGACGGCGACGGGCGGCTCCGCGAGGATGCTCGCCGACGGATACACGGCGTCGAACTGCGCGCCCGACGCGCCCGTGTCCATCAGCGCGACTTCGTTCTCGAACGTGACCAGCACGTCGCCGATGCCGCGCTGCGTGAAGGTCGTCGTGGCGCCGCGGCCGCCCGAGTCGAGCACCGGCACGTTGCGGAAGATCGCCTTCTCGAAGTCGAGCGCCTGCTGGTCGGTTGCGCCCTTCTGCTTCTGGAAGCCCCAGGCGGCGAGATACGCGTAGCGGCCGTTGCCCGACGTCTTCGGGTTCGCGATGATCACCTGGACGCCCGGCTTCGCGAGATCGCCCCAGTCCTTGATCGCCTTCGGGTTGCCCTTGCGCACGAGGAACACCATCGTCGTCGAATACGGCGAGCTGTTGTCCGGGAAGCGCGCACGCCAGTCCTTCGGCAGCAGCTGGCCGCGCTCGGCGAGCAGGTCGATGTCGTTCGGCTGGTTCATCGTCACGACGTCGGCCTGCAGTCCCTGCAGCACCGACAACGCCTGCGCGCTCGACGCGCCGTGCGACTGCTTGATCGCGACCGTCTCGCCGGCCTTCTGCTTGTAGGCGGCAGCGAAGCGCGTGTTGATGTCCTTGTACAGCTCGCGCGTCACGTCGTACGACACGTTCAGGATCGACGTGTCCGCGTGGGCAGCCGTCGCCGCCACGACCAGCGCCGCCGCCGCGCCCGTGTGCAGCCAGCGGCCGATCCCCTTCATGCTTGCCATCGTGATATGCCCCGTTTCCCGTGGTGGTGAATGTGCGTGACGGCACGCGTACGCGCTGTCATCGAAACGTAAGCGGGCATTCTAGCGGCCGTGCGCGGCGCGCCTTCCAATCAGTCGTGGAAAGCAAATCTCGAATCCTGCTAAACGGCGGCCGACGCTCGCGCGCGCGTCCGATCAGATGTTAAGATCGCCGCTCAGCCCACTTCACGATTCATCCATGTCCGCTGCCCTGCGCTCGTCCTCGATCCTCGCCGCCATCGCGGCAGGTGCGCGCGCGGCCGGGCTGAAACTGAAAAAACGACTCCTCGACTGACGGGGACGTCGCGTCCCGTCAGGCGAATGCCGGACGGGATGCCCGCAGGTCGTTTCTTTCTCCTCGCTCGCACGCCTCGTTCCGGCACACCGCCGGCGGAACGGTTCCTTCCCACTCCGTTTCCACCATGAGGCTTTGCATGCACACACGTTTCGAAGGTATCTGGCTGCCGATCATCACGCCGTTCCACCACGGCGAAGTCGACCATGCGGCGCTCGCGCGGCTCGCGCGCCACTATGCGGCCGCGGGCATCGCGGGCTTCGTCGCGGGCGCGACGACCGGTGAAGGCGTACTGCTCGACGCGCGCGAACAGGACGCCGTGTTCGCGACGCTGCGCGACGCCGCGCCCGGGCTGCCGATCGTCGTCGGGCTGACCGCGAGCGCGACGCATTTCGCGGCCGCCCGCGCACGCGAACTCGCGACGCTGCGGCCCGACGGGCTGCTCGTCACGCCGCCCGTCTACGTGCGGCCGACACAGGACGGCATCCGCCGCCATGTCGAGGCGATCGTCGATGCGGCCGACCTGCCGGTGCTCGTCTACAACATCCCGTACCGCACCGGCGTGAACGTCGAACTCGACACGCTGCAGGCGCTCGCGCGCGACCCGCGCGTCGCGGGCATCAAGGAATGCGGCGGCACGCTCGACCGGATGAGCCGGCTCGTGCACGACACGCCGCTCGCGATCTTCTCCGGCGACGACAACCAGAACTTCGCGGCGCTGTGCGCCGGTGCGCACGGCGCGATCGCGAGCAGCGCGCACGTGCTGCCCGAATGGCATGTGCGTATCCATGCGCTGCTGCGCGACGGGCGGCTCGCCGATGCGCGGCGCCTGTCGGTCGCACTGCAGCCGCTCGTCGCGGCGCTGTTCGCGGAACCGAACCCGGCACCGGTGAAGGCCTTGCTGGCCGCGCAAGGGTGGTGCGAGGACGGGTTGCGGTTGCCGTTCGTGCCGGCGAGCGACGGGTTGCGGGAGAGGTTGGGCAGGCTCTGCGCGGCGCTCGAGGAAATCGAACCGCACGCTGCTGCTGCATGAACGGCCCGTCATGCATTGGGGGCCGGCGACCGCCGGCTTCCCGCCTGGCAGATTGTTTCAGACTGTCAGAACTAGAGACATGCCGTACCGGGCAAGATGCCCATCGGCAGTGACGAGCTGCAGGGGTTCATGCTGGGCCTGCGCAACGAGCAGCCGATCGAATGGGTCGCGATGATGGCTCGGCAAGTTGCGCACGGCTGCCCCGTGTACGGCCCGGACCGGCAGTTCGCGGAACCCGCTCGCCCGAAGCGCGCGGACCAGCCGATCCACATCGACATCGAGCTTCCCCAAGCCGGCCTTGATGGCGGCTTCCCAGATACTCGCGCTGCTGACGAACCGCTCGTCGGCATCCGAGATCAGTCTGCGCGCTCGGGCGCTGAGCTTCGGGTCGTTGGTTACGCTCCACAAGAAGATGTGCGTATCGAGCAACAACCGCATCAGCGCCCTTCGAAAGCAGCCAGCAAGTCGTCGGGCAGCGGTGCGTCGAAGTCGTCCGCAATCCGGACCTGACCTTGCAGGACGCCGAACCGAACGGGCCGTTTGACGGATATGGAGCGATCCCCGGATGCTGCCGGGTTCGGGATCGCGACTTCCTCGCCGGAAATCGAAACGTCGACTTGTTGCGATGGATGGGCCGTGGTGCCGGGGATGTTTGCGCGTTGCATGATGACCTCCGCTTTGAATGCCACCACTGTAGTCAAGTCCGCCCGGATGATCCATTCAGCCGAACGGGGGATGCCAAGCCGGATCTCGGCGGCGCATCACGCCGCGAGCGCCGTCCCCACCCCGCCCGTCGCCTCCCGCACCGCCTGCGTCACGATCCGCGCGAGCCGGTCGACCGTCGGCGTTGCCGACGACGTGCGCCGCAGCAGGATCAGCGGCAGGCCCGGCAGTTCCGGCAGCCCGAACGACGCCGCGTCGAGCACGCGCACCGACGCAGGCAGCCCGTAGTGCGAGCGCACCGTCAGCCCGAGTCCGGCCGCCGCGGCCGCCCATAGCCCGGCGAGGCTCGGCGTCGTGAACGCGACGCGCCACGGCACGCCCGCGCGGTCGAGTGCGCCGGTCGCCGCGCCGAAGAACCGGCACGGCCGGTCGAACACGACGAGCGGCAGCGGCTCGCCCGGCGCACGCACGGCACGTCCGCCCGTGTCGCACGCACCGCCTTCGGCGCCCTCCTCGCCGCCACCGTCCGGCATACCGAAACCGCCCGCGCCCACCGCGCCGATCCATTGCATCGGCACCTGCGCGATCGCCTCGCTGTCGATCCCCGCCCGCGACACGAGCGCCGCCGATGCCGGGTCGCCCCACACGAGCGCGAGATCGAGCTGGTTCGCGTCGAGCCGGTCGAGCAGGTCGGCATTGCGCGCCACGCGCGCCTCGATCCTCACCTGCGGATGCGCGCGCGCGAATCGCCCGAGCACGTCGGGCAGGATCGCCTCACCGAAATCCTCCTGCAGCCCGACCCGCACCCAGCCGTCGAGATTCACGCCGCGCACGGCCGCGGCCGCTTCGTCGTTCAGCTCGATGATCCGCCGCGCATAGCGCAGCATCGCGTCGCCGGCATCGGTCAGCGCGAGCCCGCGCCCCGCTTTCACGAACAGCGGCGTGCCGGCCTGCTCCTCGAGCTTGCGGATCTGCGCGCTCACCGCCGACGACGAGCGCGCGACGCGGTCGGCCGCCTTCGCAAAACTGCCGAGATCCACGCCTGCGACAAGGCTGCGCAGCGCCGCCACGTCGAAGTTGGGCCGGGCCAGCGCGGCATCGGCCACCGCGAGCAACTCGCCGCCGCCGCGCGGAATGTCTTGTCCGGTCATGTCAATCATCCCGTTTTATCGAACGATTCATCAAAAACTTTCCGATTTTCAGGATGAATGTAGGCCGCCAGACTGTGGATGTCAATTTCCAACCGGGCCTGCCGTCATGGATACCTCGTGCATCGCTTCCCCCTCCTCGCCCGTCCGCGACGCACGCGGCCCGGCCCATCGCTGGCGCGTGCTGGCGGCCGGCGTTGCCGCGAACATGAGCTTTTCGGCCGCCGCGGCCGGCATTCCGACCACCGCCGTGTGGATGCGCACGGCCTATCACCTCGACAACGGCGCACTCGGCCTCGTGCTCGGCGCGCTCGGCTTCGGCGTCGCGCTGTCCGAGCTGCCGTGGGGGATCGCCGCCGACCGCTTCGGCGATCGCCGCGTGCTGCTGACCGGGCTCGTCGCGACGGCCGCGATGCTCGTGCTGATGGTGTGCACGATCGTCCCGACCGCGCACGCGGTGCCGCCGCTGATGCGCGTCGTCGCGGCGATGTGCTGCGTCGGCCTGCTCGGCGGCAGCGTGAACGGGTCGAGCGGGCGCGCGGTGATGCGCTGGTTCGGCGAGCGCGAACGCGGGCTGGCGATGAGCATCCGCCAGACGGCCGTGCCGCTCGGCGGCGGCGTCGGTGCGGCGCTGCTGCCGTCGCTTGCGTCACATCTGGGCTTCGCGGCAGTGTTCGGCGCGCTGATGCTGTTGTGCGCAGGATCGGCCGCACTGACCTGGCGCTGGCTGCACGAGCCGCCCGCCGCACCGGCCGTCGCGCACGTCGCCGCGCATCGCCCCGTCGCGCCGCAGCAGCCCGCCCGGCACGCCCGCGGGCCGCTCGCGAGCGGCCCCGTGTGGCGCATCGTGCTCGGCATCGGCGCGCTGTGTGCGCCGCAGTTCGCGGTGCTCACGTTCGCGACGGTGTTCCTGCACGACTTCGGCCGGCTCGGCCTCGCCGGCATCAGCGCGGCGATGGTCGTGCTGCAACTCGGCGCGATGGTGATGCGCGTGTGGAGCGGCCGCCATACCGACCGGCACGGCAACCGGCGCGCGTACCTGCGCGGTTCGGTGCTCGTCGCGGCCGGTTCGTTCACGCTGCTCGCGGCCGCGACGGCCGGCAGCCCGCACGTGCCGCTCGCCGCGATCGTCGCGATTCTCGTGTTCGCGGGCATCTGCGTCTCGGCGTGGCACGGCGTCGCCTACACGGAGCTCGCGACGCTCGCGGGCGCGAACCACGCGGGCACCGCGCTCGGGATGGCGAACACGATCGTCTACCTCGGGCTGTTCGCGACACCGCTCGCGATTCCGCCGCTGCTCGCCGTCAGTTCGTGGAGCGTGGTGTGGCTCGCGGCCGCGCTGGTCGCGGGCGCGACTTATCCGCTGTTCGCCGCGCGCTAGCGGCCGCGCGTTGCATGCGGGCATCGCGACGTACACACCGACGCAACGACACCCGCGCATCCGTCAGGCAGCCTCGCGCGCCAGCGCGCGCCGCACGGCCGGCCGTTCGGCCTCGCGCTGCGCATGGGCGCTCCACGCGGGATGCCGCGTCATGTCGAGTCCGATCGCGACACCCCAGCGATACAGCACGAACAGGAACGGATCGACGATCGAATGCGCGCCCGGTTCGGCCCACCTACGGCCGTCGGCGAGCGCGGCTTCGATCGACGCGTTCGCGGCGTCGATCACGCCGCGCCCGTGCGCGCTGACCGCACCGTGCAGGGCCGGATCGCCGATGAAGCGTCCCGGCCGCCACAGCGCGCCGTAGCCGACGCCATGCACCCAGCCGACCAGCCATGCGAGCCATTCGTGGCACCGCGCCTCACGCAGCGGATCGCCGATCGGCAGCAATTGCGCGTCCGGATAACGGCGCGCGAGATACGTGAGGATCGCGGGCGTTTCGGTCAGCACGCGCGGCTCGCCCGGAATCGCAAGCACGGGCACGCGCGCCTTCGCGTTGATCTCGAGATAGCGCGCTTCGAGGTTCTGCTGCTGCTGCACGGAGACGATCTCGACGTCGAACGGTGCACCGGTTTCCTCCAGTGCGATGTGGGCGGCAAGCGAGCAGGCGCCCGGCGAAAGATAGAGACGATATGCGTTCATGATGGTGTGGCCCGACCGGGCTGTGGAAGACGGAACCGAGTGTAGGAACGCGCGGACGGCCGCCGCAAACGATGAATTGTCGTGCTCGGACATTAGTGTTACTAATACCCGCATGCGACGCATCCACCTCCCTCCGCTGCAAACATTGCGCGCGTTCGAGACCGCCGTGCGGCTGCAGAGCTTCACGCGCGCGGCCGACGCACTCGCGCTCACGCAAGGCGCGGTCAGCCAGCACATCCGCGCACTCGAGGCTCAGCTCGGCTACCCGCTCTTCACGCGCGAGCGCAACGGCGCGACCCCGACGCACGCCGCGCACGCGCTCGCGCTGCAGGTGCGCCAGGGCCTCAGCGTGCTCGAACGCGCATTCGAGCCGACGCTCGCCGTGCGCAGCCGCCCGCGCACCGGCGACGTCACGCTGAACGTCAGCGTGCTGCCGAGCGTCGCCGAGCGCTGGCTCGCGCCGCGCCTGCCGCGCTTCTCGGCCGCGCATCCGCACATCGCGATCGCGCTGCACCCGGACGTGGCGCTCGCGCCGCTGCGCAAGCGCGACCGCATCGACGTCGCGCTGCGCTACGGGCCCGGCACCTGGCCGGGCGTCGTCGCCGAGAAGCTGATGAACGAGACGATCTTTCCGGTTGCGAGCCCCGCGTACCGCAATCGCGACGGCGTCGCGCCGCGCGCGCCGGCCGATCTCGTGCACGCGACGCTGCTGCGCCATCCCGCGCAGCCGTGGGAACCGTGGTTCCAGGCCGCGCGGCTCGACCTCACCGAATCCGCTCGCGCGCCGCGCTTCACCGATGCGAACGCGCTGATCGACGCGACGCTGCAAGGCCGCGGCGTCGCACTCGCGCGCCGCTCGCTGATCGAGCCCGAACTCGCGGCCGGCACGCTCGTGCGCGTATCGACGGTGCGCGTGACCGACGTGTATGCGCACTACGTCGTGTGGCGCCCCGGCCATCCGCACGAAGCGGCGATCCGCACCTGGCTCGACTGGCTGCGCAGCGAGGTGCGACGCAGGACGCCGCGGCGCTGACGGGCAACGCTGACCGGCGGCGGTCGGCGACGGCCGCATGCCGGCCGCACGCGTGCGAAAGCAATGTGTCGGCTTCACGAAAGCATTTCGCGATCACGCACCGGTCGCAAACGATTCACCGAAACGTCGCATCGCATCGGCATACTCGAAAACGTTTCCCGATCAGCCTGCCAGGAGAGAAGTCATGCGTCGCGTTTCCGTCGTCGTTCTTTGTGCCGCCGCTTTCGTCGCCGCCTGCAGCGATGACGCGCCGCACGACGCACACGCGGTCGACGCGTCGCAGCAGGCCGGCGCATCGGCCGGCTCCGCCAGCGCGTTCAACAGCGATGCAAGCGCGAACGCCGCCGCGTCCGATGCCGCTCCGCTCGCGCCGCCCGTCGTGCACTACCCGCCCGATGACGACGACGACGCGAAACCCGCGACGAACGCGAACGCGGCCGCGTCGGGCGCCGCCGCATCGTCGCCGAACTGATCCCGTCGTTTCCGTCCCCCCGACCGCAGAACCGAGGTGAACAACATGCCGTCATCGAGCCGCCGCCGTTTCCTGCATACCGTCGCACAATCCGCGGGCGCCGCCGTTGCGCTCAACGCATTTCCCGAATCGATCCGCCGCGCGCTCGCGATTCCCGCCGTGCGCGGCACCGGCACGATCCGCGATGTCGAGCACATCGTCGTGTTCATGCAGGAAAACCGCTCGTTCGATCATTACTTCGGACACCTGCGCGGCGTACGCGGCTACAACGACCGCTTCCCGATCCCGCTGCCGAACGGCAAGCCGGTGTGGTACCAGCCGTCGAAGGCCGATCCGGGCAAGCCCGTGCTGCCGTTCCGGCTGAACACGCTGACGACGAGCGCGCAGTGCGTCGGCGACCTCGACCACTCGTGGTACAAGACGCACGCGGCGATCGACGGCGGCCGCTACGACCAGTGGCCCGCGAACAAGACCGACATGACGATGGGCTATCACGTGCGCGAGGACATCCCGTTCCACTACGCGCTCGCCGATGCGTTCACCGTGTGCGACAACTACTTCTGCTCGCTGCCGGGGCCGACCCACCCGAACCGTTCGTACCTGATGACGGGCACGGTCGACCCGACCGGCAAGTTCGGCGGCCCGCTGCTCGACAACAGCGACTACGTCGACGGCGACGGGCCGCCTGCCTACCAGCTGCTGTCGTGGACGACCTTTCCCGAACGCCTCGAGGCACACGGCGTGTCGTGGCAGATCTACCAGCAGGGCACGACGGGCAACGATCCGTACAACGGCAATTACGGCACGAACGTCCTGCAGAACTTCGCGAACTTCATCAACGCCAAGCCGGGTTCGTCGCTTTACCAGCGCGCGCAGACGGTGCGCACGCTCGACAACCTGAAGGACGACGTGATCAACGACCGGCTGCCGCAGGTGTCGTGGCTGTGCCCGCCCGCCGCGCTCTCCGAGCATCCGAAATACACGCCCGCGTACGGCGCGAACTACACGTCGCAGATCCTCGATGCGCTCACGTCGAATCCGGACGTGTGGCGCAAGACCGTGCTGTTCATCATGTACGACGAGAACGACGGCTTCTTCGACCACATCGTGCCGCCGCAGCCGCCGACGTCGGCCACGCAGGGCGCGTCGACCGTGACGACCGATGGCGAGCTGCATACGGTCGTGAACCCCGGCCGCGGCGGCAGCTACACGGCCGACGGCCTGCCGTACGGCCTCGGGCCGCGCGTGCCGATGACGGTCGTGTCGCCCTGGACGAAAGGTGGCTTCGTCTGCTCGCAGGTGTTCGACCACACGTCGGTGATCCGTTTCATCGGCGAGCGTTTCGGCGTCGACGAACCGAACATCACGCCGTGGCGCCGCACGATCTGCGGCGACCTCACCGCAGCGTTCGACTTCCGCTCGTCCGACGCGTCGTTCCCGCCGCTGCCGGACACGAGCCAGTACCGCTCGATCGCGGACCAGCAGTGCACGTCGCAGCCCGCGCCGACCGTGCCCGTGACGCCGTCCCCGGTCGCCCCGCAGGAGCCCGGCGTGCGGCCGGCGCGCGCGCTGCCGTACGAACTTCATGTCAACGCGAGCCTCTACGGCGGGTCCAAACTGCGCATCGAGTTCGCGAACCGCGGCAATCAGGGCGCGCACTTCCACGTGTATTCGACGAACCGCACCGACGGCCCGTGGCGCTACACGGTCGGCGCGCGCCGTCTGCTGCATGCGGACTTCGACCTGACGGTGACGAACGGCGCGTATGCGTTCTCGGTGTACGGGCCGAACGGCTTCGTGCGCGTGTTCTCGGGCAACGTGTCGGGCACGGCCACGCCCCACCGCAACCCGGCGCAGCCGGAGGTGAAGGCCGGCTACGACGTCGCGAACGGGAACCTGTACCTGAAGCTGCACAACCACGGCGCGGCCCACGTCACGCTGACGCTGACCGACAACGCGTACGGCGCGCCGTCGCGGCAGGTGACGCTGCACGGCGGCGACGAGCAGGTCGAGCAATGGGCGCTCGCGTCGAGCCACCAGTGGTATGACGTGACGGTGAGCGACGGCGCGAACGGCACGTTCTCGCGCCGCTTCGCGGGGCACGTCGAGAACGGCCGGCCGAGCTATTCGGACCCGGCCGCGGTGCAGCCCGTCTCCACGTCGTAAGCGCGGCGGCGCGGCGCGGCGTTGCGCGGCACCCGCCGTGCAGCGCGCGCCGCCTACCCGGCCCGTCAGACCGCGTGCGCGAGCGAGCGGTCGACGAGCGCGGCGTCGAAGCCGTCGTCCGCGTCGCGAAAGCGCAGCGGCGCCGCGCAGTGAACCAGCGTATCGACGAAGTACTTCGCGCGCGGCCACGGCCCGAAGCCGGCCGCCGTGTTGATGTGCCCGGCGTCGCCGAGGTTCACGAACGCGCTGCCCAGTCGACGCGCGAGCGTGCGCGCATCGGCGAGCGGCATCCACGGATCGGTCTCGCTGCCGATCACGATCGACGGCGCCGCGAGCCGGCGCGCATCGAACGGCCCGGCAAACGTGAATTTCTTCGGACTGGCGGGCGCGACGAACAGCACGCCCGCGACATCGCCCGCATGCGGCCACTGCGCGAGCGCATGCGCGGCCGCGAGGCAGCCGAAGCTGTGCGCGGCGAGCACGAACGGGCCGCGCTCGCGATCGAGCAACGCGCGCACGGATTGCGCCCAGCGCGCGAGATCGGGCGCGTCCCAGTCGTCCTGCTCGACGCGCAGCGAGCGCGGGAACTGCCGTTCGAGCCAGGTCTGCCAGTGAGTGCCTTCGCTACCGTGCAGGCCCGGAACGGTGACGAGCCGCGGCGGCCACGCCGATTTGCTGCATGCGCGCATGATTGCCCTCGCTTGCTTGAAGACGAGATCCGATTGTGGCGCGGCGTACCCGGCGGTCGAACCAATATTTTGTGCTTTGCTTTTGCGCGGGATGGCAGGCCGGCGCCGGGTGGCCGGCCCGCGCACCGGCGCGCGATGCGTCGCGAGACCGTAGAATGTGGGCTTCCCGTCAGCTTCACACGGAACCGGGCCGGGCGTCGATGCGCCGGGCCCGGTCGTCAGGAGACGCCCGATGTCCGCTACGCCCGCCGGCGCGCTGCGCCCGTTCCATCCCGCCTTTCCCGTGACGCGCCGCGCCGGCGCGCGCGCGGCCACGCGATGAAGATCCTGTTCTATTCGCCGCACCAGGAAGCCGGCGCATGGCGCGACGAAATCGCGCACGCGCTGCCGGAAGCCGAACTGCGCGCGTGGCAGCCGGGCGATACGGCCGCCGCCGACTACGCGCTCGTCTGGCGCGCGCCGCGCGAGCTCTTCGCGCCGCGCGACGGCCTGCGCGCGATCTTCAACCTCGGCGCGGGCGTCGACGCACTGCTCGCGCTCGACCGCGCGCATCCGGGCACGCTGCCGCCGCACGTGCCGCTCGTGCGGCTCGAGGATTCGGGCATGGCGCAGCAGATGGTCGAATACGTCACGCACGCGGTGCTGCGCTACCTGCGCCGCTTCGACGAATACGACGCGCAGCAGCGCGAGCGCCGCTGGCACCCGCTCGAACCGCATGCGCGCGCGAGCTTCACCGTCGCCGTGCTCGGCCTCGGCGTGCTCGGCGCGCAGGTCGCGCTCGCGCTTGCCGCACTCGGCCTGCCCGTGCGCGGCTACAGCCGCAGCGCGAAGCAGCTCGACGGCATCGCGACCTTCGCCGGCGACGGCGCGTTCGACGCGTGTATCGACGGCGCAAAGGTGCTCGTCAACCTGCTGCCGAGCACGCCCGACACCGACGGCATCCTGTCGGCCCGCGCGTTCGCGCGGCTCGCGCCCGGCGCCTATGTCGTCAACGTCGCTCGCGGCGCGCATCTCGTCGAGGCCGACCTGCTCGACGCGCTCGCAAGCGGCCGGATCGCCGCGGCGACGCTCGACGTGTTCCAGCACGAGCCGCTGCCGGAAGATCATCCGTTCTGGTACGCGCCGCGCATCACGATCACGCCGCACAGCTCGGCCGAGACGCTGCGCGCGGAGGCCATCGAGCAGATCGCCGGCAAGATCCGCGCGTTCGAACGCGGCGAGCGCGTCGGCGGCATCGTCGACTACGCGCGCGGCTATTGAATTCCGCCCTACAGAGCAACCAGGAGACAACCATGACGTTCCCCACCGCCGTCAAGATCGTCGAAGTCGGCCCGCGCGACGGGCTGCAGAACGAGAAGACCTTCGTGCCGACCGACGTGAAGATCGCGCTCGTCGACCGGCTGTCGCGCGCCGGCTTCCGCAACATCGAGGCCGCGTCGTTCGTGTCGCCGAAATGGGTGCCGCAGATGGCCGACGGCGCCGACGTGATGGCCGGCATCGAGCGCCGCGCGGGCACCGTGTACTCGGTGCTCACGCCGAACCTGAAGGGCTTCGAGAACGCGCTCGCCGCGCGGGCCGACGAAGTCGTGATCTTCGGCGCGGCGAGCGAGGCGTTCTCGCAGCGGAACATCAACTGCAGCATCGCCGAGAGCATCGCGCGCTTCGAGCCCGTCGCGAAAGCCGCGAAGGACGCGGGCCTGCGGCTGCGCGGCAGCGTATCGTGCACGCTCGGCTGCCCGTACCAGGGCGAAGTGCCCGTCGCGTCGGTCGTCGACGTCGTCGAACGCTTCGCGGCGCTCGGCTGCGACGAAATCGACATCGCCGACACGATCGGCGTCGGCACGCCGAAGCGCACGCGCGAAGTGCTCGCGGCCGTCACGCGCGTGTTCCCGCGCGAGCGCCTGTCGGGCCACTTCCACGACACCTACGGCCAGGCGCTCGCGAACATCTACGCGGCGCTGTTCGAAGGGATCGAGATCTTCCACGCGTCGGTCGCCGGCCTCGGCGGCTGCCCGTACGCGAAGGGCGCGACCGGCAACGTCGCGACCGAGGACGTGCTGTACCTGCTGCAGGGCCTCGGCATCGATACCGGCATCGATCTCGCGCAGGTCGTCGCCGCCGGCGACTTCATCTCGAACGCGATCGGCCGCACCAACGTGTCGCGCGCCGGTCGCGCGCTGCTCGCCAAGGCGCAGAGCGCGGCCGACGCCGCGAACTGCGTCTGACCCCGGCATTCCATGGATTCCTCGACATGACGACCCCTGCTTCATTCGATTCCCTCCCCGATTCCGCGCGACGCGTCGCGCTGCTGCTGCGCGAGCGCGGACATGCGAAAGGCATCGTGATGCTCGCCGAAACCGGCAAGACCTCGGCCGAGGCCGCGGCCGGGCTCGGCTGCTCGGTCGCGCAGATTGCTAAGTCGATCCTGTTTCGCCGGCAGTCGGACGGCGCGCCCGTGCTCGTGGTCGCGAGCGGCGTCAACCGCGTCGACGAGAAGAAGGTCGCCACGCAGGTCGGCGCGGTCGGCCGCGCGGACGCGAAGTTCGTGCGCGACAACACCGGTTATGCGATCGGCGGCGTCTGTCCGATCGGCCATCTCGTCGAACCCGTCATGCTGATCGACGCCGACCTGCTCGAGCTCGACAGTTTGTGGGCGGCCGCCGGCCATCCGCACGCGGTGTTCAACCTGTCGCCGCACGAACTCGTCGCGCTGACGGGCGCGCCGGTCGCGGACGTCGCGTTGCGGGACAACGCATGAGCGACGTAACGGTGCCGGTCAGCACGGTCGGGTCGCCGTGCACCGACGTGTGCCGGATCGATCCGCGCACCGACTGGTGCGCGGGTTGCCTGCGCACGCGCGACGAGATCAAGGGGTGGCGCGCGTCGGACGACGACGCGAGGCGCGCGGTGCTCGCGCGCCTCGATGCGCGGCGGCGTATGCTCGCCAGGAGCGGCGCATAAAAAAAAAGCCGTTCAGCCTCACGGGCGAACGGCGTCGAAATCGGAATCCTGTGAACGTGATCAACGTCACAGCCCGCATCATACGAGCGACGCGGCCGCATCGCATCGGGTGTTTCCCTACAACTTCTTACAGCATCTTTCACGCGTGCGCGCGGGCCCGGCGCGGGCCCCTTGCGTGCGCAATCTGCCAGCAATTCCCGTTCCCGACATTCACCTTCGGCGAGCCGCAGCGGCACCGAATCGCACGACCGTTTCAGTTGCCGACCGCGGCGCGACGCGCGGGCACGATGCGCCAGCCGAGATTCACGCCGGCCGCCGCGAGCAGGATCAGCAGCGCGCCGAACACCTGCGTCCACGCGAGCGTCTGCCCGAACGCGACGTGATCGACGACGATCGCGACGACCGGATAGACGAACGACAGCGCGCCGGTCATCGCAGTCGGCAACTTCTGAATCGCGCCGTACAGCAGCACATACATCAGGCCCGTGTTCACGACGCCGAGCACGACCAGGTCGAGCCACTGCGCGGCTGTCGCGGGCAACGTGCCGAAGTGTGCGAACGGCGCGAGCAGCACGACGCCGAGGCCAGCCTGCAGCAGCGCGAGCAGATGCGGCGGCGTGCCCTTCAGGTGCTTCGTGACGATCGACGAGATCGCATACAGGAATGCCGCGCCGAGCGACAGCGCGACGCCTTCCAGATATTCGCCCGGCACCGCGAGCACGGCCGGCTCGACGCGCACCACGCAGACGAGCCCGGCGAACGCGAGCGCGAGCCACGCGATCGTCGACGCGCTGATCCGCTCGCGGAACACGACGGCGCCGAGCGCGACGAGCATGAACGGCTGCGTGTTGTAGACGGCGGTCGCCATCGAGATCGACGCGCGCGAATAGGCGGCGAACAGCAACAGCCAGTTCGCGACGATCGCGACGCTGCCGAGCGTCGCGAGCGCAAGCATGCGCGGCGAGAACAGCGCGCGGCGCAGGAAGCCGAACGCCGCGCAGACGATCGCGAGCGTCGCGGCGCCGAACAGGCAGCGGAAGAACACGACGTTCGTCAGCGGCTGCTGCGACGACATCACGAGCCAGCCGATCGTGCCGGACATCATCATCGCGACGATCATCTCGGCGGCGCCGCGGCGCATTTCATTCGAGGCCATCATGAACTCCGTTGAAGAGAGTGGATGACTTCGATTCTAGAAACTTGCTTTCGCCGCAACCACGGCTAAACTGAAGTGAAACAACCGATTCACCTTCGAAAGCAAAGCGATCATGCCAAAACGCCTTTCCCCACCTGCCGTCGCGTCGCTCGACGCGACCGACCGCGCGATCCTCGCGGCGCTGGCCGACGACGCGCGCATCGCGACCAGCGAACTCGCGCGGCAGATCGGGCTGTCGGCGCCCGCGACCGCCGACCGCGTGCGGCGGCTCGAGGCGCAAGGCGTGATCGCCGCGTTCACCGTCGATCTCGACCCGCGCGCGCTGGGCTACACGCTGCAGGCGATCGTCCGCGTGAAGCCGCTGCCGGGCCAGTTGCATCTCGTCGAGGAGTTGCTGCGGCGGATTCCCGAATTCGTCGAATGCGACAAGGTGACCGGCGACGACTGCTTCATCTGCCGGCTCTACCTGCGCACGATCGAGCACCTCGACGACATCCTGTCGAAGGTGACGGAGCGCGCGGAGACCAGCACCGCGATCGTGAAATCGACGCCCGTGCCGCGCCGGCTGCCGCCGCTCGCCGAGGACGACGGCGCGCACCGCTGAGCGGCCGGCCCGCGCCGCCCGTGCCGCCCCCTTATGCGGCCGGGTCGCGCGCCTCGAAGAACGCGAGCAGTTCGTCGATCAGCGCGACCGGCGCCTCTTCCGGAATGTAGTGCCCGCACTCGAGCGCGCGGCCGCTGACGTCGCGCGCGACGCGACGCCATTCGTCGAGCGGATCGAAGCAGCGGCCGACGATCCCGTTCGCGCCCCACAGCACGCGCAGCGGGCACGCGACCTTGTTGCCGCGCTCGAGATCCGCACGGTCGTGCTCGAGGTCGATCGTCGCCGATGCGCGGTAGTCCTCGCACATCGCGTGCACGGCGCCCGGCTGCGCGAGCGCGGCACGGTACGCGTCGAGCGCCTCGCGCGCGAACGGCGCGAGCCCGGCGGACCGGTTGCCCATCACGCGCTCGATGTACGCATCGGTATGCGCGCCGATCAGCGTCTCGGGCAGCGGCTCCGGCTGGATCAGGAAGAACCAGTGGAAATACGCGGTCGCGAATGCGCGATCGGTTTTCTCGTACATCGCGAGCGTCGGCGCGATGTCGAGCAGCATCATCCGCTCGACGGCGTCCGCGTGATCGAGCGCGAGCCGGTGCGCGACACGCGCGCCGCGATCGTGCGCGCACACGTGGAAGTGCTCGAAACCGAAATGCCGCATCACGGCGACCTGGTCGGCCGCCATCGCACGTTTCGAATACGGCGCGTGCTGCGCGTCGCTCGGCGGCCGTCCCGATGCGCCGTATCCGCGCAGGTCGGTGGCGATCACCGTGAAGTGATTCGCGAGCGTCGCGGCAACGCGATGCCAGATCATGTGGGTTTGCGGATGTCCGTGCAGCAACAGCAGCGGCGGACCCGAGCCTCCTTTGACACCGAAGATGTCGGTGTCCTGCACCGTCACGCGAAACGGTGCAAACGTCTCAAACGACATGGTTTGTTTCTCGTTGGTTTGTTATGGCGGCTATTTTAGGAGCGCCGGCGCGTCTTCACAGTGGGGCAACCGCCAGAATCCGTAGAAAGAGAACACTCACTCGATTGCCGCCACACCGCGCATTTTGTTAAGCTCGCGTAGAATCGCACGACCGTTCGTATTAATATGAACGAACGACCACGTCCGCAGCTACACTCGAATCACCGTTCGACCGCAAAGCATGGTGTCGGCATCAGCCGCGACCGCGCGGGTGCCGACCGCCCCTGGAGACTGGAGACATCACATGGCATTACCCACTGTCCTGCAGAACCTGACGCTACCCGTCATCGCGTCGCCGATGTTCATCGTCAGCTACCCCGAACTCGTGCTCGCGCAATGCAAGGCGGGCATCGTCGGTTCGTTCCCCGCGCTCAACGCCCGTCCGGCCGAACTGCTCGACGAGTGGCTCACGCAGATCCAGTCGCAGCTCGCCGACCACAAGGCGAAACACCCCGACGCTGTGATCGGCCCGATCGCGGTCAACCAGATCGTCCACCAGTCGAACGCGCGGCTCGAGCACGACGTGCGCGTGTGCGTCGAGCACAAGGTGCCGATCTTCATCACGAGCCTGCGCGCGCCGGCACGCGAAATCGTCGACGCGGTGCACAGCTACGGCGGCATCGTGCTGCACGACGTGATCAACCTGCGCCACGCGCAGAAGGCGCTCGAAGCCGGCGTCGACGGCCTGATCCTCGTCGCGGCCGGCGCGGGCGGCCACGCGGGCACGACGTCGCCGTTCGCGCTCGTCGGCGAAGTCCGCAAGATCTTCGACGGTCCGATCGTGCTGTCCGGCTCGATCGCGAACGGCGGCTCGATCCTCGCCGCGCAAGCGATGGGCGCCGATTTCGCGTACATGGGCACGCGCTTCATCGCGACACAGGAAGCGCACGCGATCGACGACTACAAGCGCGCGATCGTCAACGCGAAATCCTCGGACATCATCTATACGAACCTCTTCACGGGCGTGCACGGCAACTACATCCGCGAGAGCATAGAGAAGGCCGGCCTCGATCCGGAGGCGCTGCCGGAATCCGACAAGACCAAGATGAATTTCGGCGGCGACAAGACGAAGGCATGGAAGGACATCTGGGGTGCCGGCCAGGGCGTCGGCCTGATGGACGACCTGCCGAGCGTGGGCGCGCTCGTCGAACGCCTGAAGCGCGAGTACGACGACGCGAAAGCGCGGCTCGGCATCGCACGCTGACCCGATGCGGCGGTCACGGCCGCCGCCGCTGCAAATACCGTCGGACAAAACAAAAAGCGCGAACCGCAGCGGTTCGCGCTTTTTGTTTCATGGCCCCGCCGGACGGCGCGTGCGGTTCAGACCGCGCGCTTCATCCGCGTGATCGGCAGCACGCGCAGGTGCGATTCGATCGACGGGCACAGCGACTGCCCTTCGAAACGCGCCGCCAGGAAGTCGACGAACGAACGCACCTTCGCGGACACGTGACGACGGCTCGCGTACACCGCATAGATCGGCGCCTCGTGCGGCGGCACCGAGTCGAGCAGCACCGGCACGAGCCGGCCGGATTCGATGTCGTCGCCCACCACCTCGGTGCCGAGCAGCGCGATGCCCGCGCCGGCGAGCACGGCCGCACGCAGCCCTTCGAGGTGATTCACGATCAGGTTGCCGTTGAGGTTCACGCGCGACGCGGCCGCCGCGTCGATCACCAGCGCGTCGAGCATCGTCGAATTCGACTCGCGCCGCAGGTAGTTGTGGTGCGCGAGATCGGCAATCGTCCCGGGCGTGCCGTGCTTGTCGAGATACTCGGGCGACGCGACCAGCAGGATGTGCGCGGTCGCGATCTGCCGCGCGACCAGCGACGACGATTTCAATCCGTTCGGCGCCGCGCGCACCGCGACGTCGTAGCCTTCCTCGATCAGGTCGACCACCCGATCGGACAGCGTCATGTCGACGGTCACGTCCGGGAAACGGCCCGCGTAATCGGTGACGGCCTGCATCACGTGCCGCAGCCCGAACGCGGACAACGACGTCACGCGCAGCCGGCCCTGCGGCACCACGCTCGCGGCGCCGACGGCCTGCCCGGCTTCGTCGAGTTCCGACAGCGCCTGCACCAGGCGCTCATAGTATTCGCGTCCCGCCTCGGTAGGCGCGACGCGTCGTGTCGTGCGATGCAGCAGCCGCGCGCCGAGCTGCTGCTCGAGATGCATCACGTGCTTGCTCGCCATCGCGGCCGACATCTGCATGCGCTCCGCCGCGCCGACGAAGCTGCCCACTTCGACGACGTAGCGAAACACATTCATGCTGACGAGGGTATCCATCGAACTAGCTCGCAATTCCTGGGAATCATGCAATTACGAGATAGGGTAACAAAGGCGAGGAAACAGAAAGGTCAACAAAGGCAAAACGGCGCCGCGGGTGGCGGCGCCGTTTCGGGCGGAAAACATGCAGCCGGAATGCGCGATTGTCGCGCGCGGCCGGCGAACCGATCGCGCGTATGCGTCAGAATTTCGCGCGGATACCTGCGCCGAACGTGTTGCCGGTCGACAGGCCGCTGATGTGATCGTTCATGTACGCAGCGTAGACGTCCGTGCGCTTGGACAGCGGATAGTCGTAGCCGACGGCCCAGGTCTGGCGCGTCTGGTCGAGGCCGCCCGCGTCGCGCGAATACGCGTACGACGCCATCGCGCTGCCCACGCCGAGCGGCACCGACACGCCGCCCTGCGCGGTATTCACGTGCCAGCTGCCCGCGACCTGGTCATTCTTCGTATACATGTACTGGCCGAACAGCTTCACGAGCTTCAGGTCGTAGGTCGCACCGACCAGCGCGATGCCCTGGCTCTTCATGCCGGTGACGAGCGCGCTCAGGTCCTGCGGGCCGTTGTTGAAGTTCACGTACTGATACACGGCGGTCGCCGCGAACGGGCCGTTCGCGTAGTTGAACTGCGCGCTCCACTTCTTCGAGCGGTTGTCGCCGGCCTGGTTGCCGAGCGCGTACATCGCGCCGAAGTTCAGGCCACCGAACGACGGCGACGTATACGACAGCGCGTTGTTCCAGCCCGAATCGCCCACCGCGCCCTGGTCGCTCGGATAGGTCGGGAACGTGCCGAGGCCGAGGAACACGTGGTACACCATCGGCGAGAAGGTGTACGAGTCGTAGAACGGGTTGAACAGGATCGTCGACAGGAACAGGTGCGTCGTCAGGCGGCCTGCCGTCACCGTGCCGTACGGCGAGCTGATGCCGACGTACGCGTTGCGCGCGAAGAACGTATCGCCCTGGAAGCGGCCGAACTGGCCGTTCTGTGCGCGGAAGAAGCTCTCCAACGTGAAGATTGCCTTGTAGCCGTTGCCGAGATCCTCGGCACCGTGCAGGCCCCAGTACGACGTCGACATCCCGCCGCCGCTCACGTTCCAGGCACGGTCGCCGCCCGGGAACTTGGTTGCGCCGACCCATTCGTCGACCTGACCGTAGAGCGACACGCTCGACTGCGCATGGACGGGAGCGGTGGCCGCCACGCAGGCGGCTGCGGCGATCAGCTTGACGGACGTGCGCGACGCACGGCGAGCGAATGCATTCATTGGATCTCCAGATTTTGTCGAATTGTCGATAAGTGGCGCGAGCGTTGTTGTTTGGAGCCGAGTGCTTGCGTCGTATGGGGCGCAGCCATCTTTACGGATCATTCGTCCGGTCAAAATTGCGCACACTTATTGCTGGTATAGCGCCAGCATTAACTTCGCGGAATCGAACCATGGCCGGAAACACGTCGGCGGCCCGCCACGAAAGCGGCCGCGCGGCGGGACGGCGGCGTGGCATACGCGCGCCGGGCGCGAAAGATAGCGCAATGCGGCGGGAAAATCAGCGGAAATCTGCGCGCGACTGTGGCGAATTCGCATCAGCCGGCGGGGGGACGAGCGCGCGGGCGCTCAGTTTCGGTAGAACGGGGAGAAAGACGGCGAGTGCGCAGGCTCTTCCTGCGAGCGGGGCGGCGGCATCGGACGGCCGCCGCGCTCCTCGTTGTAGCGCGCGACGTCGGCGCGGATCGAACCGGCACGCAGCGGCACGTTGCCGCCGCCCGGCGGGTGCGGCATCTGGCGCGTGTCGGCGCTGATCGGGCGATACGGGCTTTGCGCGGCGTAATGGCCATACGACGGCGTCGGTCGCAGCCCCCAGCGGGAGCCGTAGCTGCTCACGCCGCCGGCACGCGCACCGGCGGGCGGCGGAACGCGACGCCAGACGGGCCCGCCGCCAGACGACTGACCGTACGCGCGCATGTCGCCGCCGCCGAAGCCGTGGCCGCCGAACGCATGACCGCCGTGTGGCGGTTGCGCGAGCGCGAGCGGCATCAGCAGCGCGCCGAGCACGCCTGCCACCCATCGTCCGATCTTCCGTTTCACCCGTTCCGTCATCGTTCAGTGCCTGTCGACGCCCGCCGCCGGCTCCTTTCGGCCGACGCAAGGCTTTCAGCAGTAATTTATGAGCGGTCCGAAAGTGTGTCGAGCCAAAAAGTGTTATGTCGCCGGCATCGGTGTAACACCATGTTACCTCTAGGTTTTTTCACTTCAGGGCGCGAACGCGACAGAACATTCTTCTGCCGTTTTGCGCATGGCCGGGCAGGCGCGATGGCCGTTGTCGCATGCAGTCGATTCATCAATCGATTCCCACAATGAATTTGTGTAGTGAATCACCAACCGGGACAATATCGCCATCCGCGCGCGCGACGCGCGCCTCCGTCGTTTCCGAATCGAGTTCCCGATGGCCCGTCCCCGTTTTCTTCCCGACAACTTCACGCTCGCGCTCGTCGGCACCGTCGTGCTCGCGAGCCTCCTGCCCTGCCGCGGCCCGGCCGCGCACGCGTTCAACTGGGCGACCAACATCGCCGTCGGCCTGCTGTTCTTCCTGCATGGCGCGAAGCTGTCGCGCGAAGCTGTCGTCGCGGGCGCGACCCACTGGCGGCTGCACGCGGTCGTGCTGCTCAGCACGTTCGCGCTGTTCCCGCTGCTCGGCCTCGCGCTGAAACCCGTGCTGCAGCCGCTCGTCACGCCCACGCTTTATGCGGGCGTGCTGTTCCTGTGCACGCTGCCGTCGACGGTCCAGTCGTCGATCGCCTTCACGTCGATCGCGAAGGGCAACGTGCCGGCCGCCGTGTGCGCGGCATCCGCGTCGAGCCTGCTCGGGATCTTCGTCACGCCGGCACTCGTCGGGCTGATGGTCACGTCGCAGTCGGCCGCCGCCGCGTCGCCGTGGAGCACCGTCGGCAGCATCGTGATGCAGCTGCTCGTGCCGTTCGTCGCCGGCCAGTTGCTGCGGCCCGTGATCGGCGGCTGGATCGATCGCAACCGTGGCGTACTGCGCTTCGTCGACCAGGGCTCGATCCTGCTGGTCGTCTACGTCGCGTTCAGCGAGGCCGTCAACCAGGGCCTATGGCACCAGATCCCGGCGCGCGCGCTCGGCGGCCTGCTCGTCGCCAACCTCGTGCTGCTCGCGATCGCGCTGCTGCTGACCGCGTTCGTCAGCAAGCGGCTCGGCTTCAACCGCGCCGACCAGATCACGATCATCTTCTGCGGGTCGAAGAAGAGCCTCGCGGCCGGCGTGCCGATGGCGAAGGTGATCTTCTCGGCGAACGCGGTCGGCGCGATCGTGCTGCCGCTGATGCTGTTTCACCAGATCCAGCTGATGGCGTGCGCGGCGCTCGCGCAGCGCTGGGGCGCGCGCGACATGAGCGGCGAAGGCGACGAGGGCGACGCGACATCGGCGCCCGGCGCGCTGAGCGCGGGCAAGCGCTGACGAACGCGGCGGCGCGACGGCCGCCGGATGGCGGCCTTCCCGCCTTCCGCCTTCCGTCTCTCCCTCTCCCACCACCGTCCGGATGCGCATCGATGCGCGCCCGGCGCGATGCACCATCCGTGCGCATCGCGTCATGAAATCTTCATTCAATTCTCCGCGAGCGGTGCCGTTAAGCTGGGCGTCCCGTCGATTCGGCTGCCCTCGCCCATGCCCGCGCTCCACCCCGACCCCGCTGCCGCCCGCACCACGCGCCTGATCGCGGATCGCGCGCTCGCCGCCGTATTCCAGCCGATCGTCGACCTCGGGTCGGGGACGGTCGTCGGTTACGAGGGCCTGATACGCGGCCCGCGCGGCACCGACCTCGAGCCGCCCGCCGCGCTGTTCGCGCAGGCCGCGCGCGAAGGCGCGACCATCGCGCTCGAACAGGCCGCCGCGCTCACCTGCCTCGACGCGTTCGCGGCGCTCGGCTGCGACGGCAAGCTGTTCCTCAATTTCAGCGCGGGCGCGATCCTGCAACTCGCGCGCGAACGCGAGCGCGCACGCCTGCTGCTCGGCCGCGCGCGGGTCGGCGCCGAGCGCATCGTGATCGAGCTGACCGAGCAGAACGCGATGCCGGACATCGCACACATCGGGCCGGCGATCGCGTCGCTGCGCGACGCCGGCGTCCAGTTCGCGCTCGACGACTACGGCACCGCGAACGCGAGCATGAACCTGTGGCTGCGCCTGCAGCCGGACGTCGTGAAGATCGACCGCTTCTTCATCCACGACATCGCGCGCGACCCACTCAAGTTCGAGGCCGTGAAGGCAATGCAGCACTTCGCGCAGGCGAGCGGCGCGCAACTGATCGCGGAAGGCATCGAGAACGAATGCGACCTGCTCGTCGTGCGCGACATGGGCATCTGCTACGTGCAGGGCTTCCTGCTCGGCCGGCCGAACGCGCAGCCGTCGCGGGTCGTCGCGCCGGCCGCGCGCGACGCGATCCGTGCGCCACACATCGCGGTGTTTCCCGGTGCGACCCGCACCGTGCGGCCGGCCGGCACGATCGCCGCGAAAATGCTCGTCCCCGCGCCGGCGCTGCCGCGCGACGCGACCAGCAACGATGTGCTCGACCTGTTCAACCGGATGCCCGACCTGCACGCGGTCGCGCTCGTCGAGCGCGGGCGGCCCGTCGCGCTCGTGAATCGCCGCGGCTTCATCGACCGCTTCGCGCTGCCGTACCACCGCGAGGTGTTCGGGAAGAAGCCGTGCCTGCAGTTCGCGAACGACGCGCCGCTGATGATCGACAACGCGACGACGGTCGAGCAGCTCGCGATGCTGCTCGCGAGCCACGACCAGCGCTATCTCGCGGACGGCTTCGTGATCACCGAACACGGCCGCTATGTCGGGCTCGGCACCGGCGAGAGCCTCGTGCGCGCGGTGACCGAGATGCGCATCGAGGCCGCGCGTTACGCGAATCCGCTGACGTTCCTGCCCGGCAACATCCCGATCAGCGCGCACATCGACCGCCTGCTCCAGCGCGATGCCGGCTTTCATGCGTGCTACGTCGACCTGAACCAGTTCAAGCCGTTCAACGACCAGTACGGCTACTGGCAGGGCGACGAGGTGCTGAAGTTCGCCGCGACGGTGCTGGCCGGCGTGTGCGATCCTCAGCGCGACTTTCTCGGGCACGTCGGCGGCGACGATTTCCTCGTGCTGTTCCAGCGCGACGACTGGCGCGAACGCGCCGCCGACGCGATCGCGCGCTTCAACGACGGCGCGCAGCGCTTCTACACGCAGGCCGACCGGCAGGCAGGCGGGCTGCGCGGCGAGGATCGGCGCGGCAACCCGGCGTTCTTCGGCTTCGTGACGATGGCGATCGGCGTGGTGGGCGTGCCGGCCGGCGCGCACGGCGCGCAGCGCTACGGCAGCGACGAGATCGCGTCGGTTGCGGCGCTCGCGAAGCGGCGCGCGAAACAGCAGCCGGACGGGCTCGCGGTCGTCGATCTCGACGCGGGCCGCGCCGCGCTGCGCAATCGCGGCGAACCGCCGGCCGAGGCGGTGCGCTGAACGGCCGGCGAGCGTCGTTCGCAGAGCGCGAAGCACGAAGCCGGCCCACCTCCCGTCCGCGGAACCCGCACGTCCACCTTGCCTTTTTCGCGTTTTGTTTAGTATTTTTAGTAACGGCGTTTTCGCAGATTAGCGCTTAAAAAACCGTTATTTGCGGGTATTCCCCGGCCATCCGGCCCGAATTCCGCAATACGTTTTACTATACAATCGCTTTCACCCTAAACAAACCAGACCCCGAACGATGGGCACCACCATTCGCGATGTGGCGCGGGCGGCAGAGGTCTCGATCGGCACCGTTTCCCGCGCGCTGAAAAACCAGCCGGGCCTGTCCGAAGCAACGCGTGCGCGCATCGTCGAGATCGCGCAGCAGCTCGGCTACGATCCCGCGCAGCTGCGGCCGCGCATCCGCCGGCTCACCTTCCTGCTGCACCGCCAGCACAACCGCTTTCCCGCCAGCCCGTTCTTCTCGCACGTGCTGCACGGCGTCGAGGACGCATGCCGCGAGCGCGGCATCGTGCCGACGCTGCTCACGGTCGGCCCGAACGACGACGTGCTGCGCCAGATGCGCCCGCACGCGCCCGACGCAATCGCGGTCGCCGGCTTCATCGAGCCCGAGACGATCGAGGCGCTCGCCGCGACCAGCCGGCCGCTCGTGCTGATCGACCTGTGGGCGCCCGGGCTGCGCTCGGTCAACATCGACAACGCGACGGGCGCGGCGCTCGCGATGCGCCATCTGCTCGCCACCGGCCGCTCGCGCATCGCGTTCATCGGCGGCTCGCCCGCGCACTACAGCATCGCGCAGCGCGCAATCGGCTACCGGCGCGCGTTCTTCGAGGCCGGGCGGCTGTTCGATCCCGCGTACGAAGTGACGATCGACGCGGGGCTCGACCCCGACACGGGCGCCACGCGTGCGATGGCGCAACTGCTCGACGCGCCGGGCCCGCGCCCCGACGCCGTATTCGCGTACAACGATGCGGCCGCGCTGGCCGCGCAGCGCGTGTGCACCGCGCGCGGCCTGCGCATTCCGGACGACATCGCGATCGTCGGCTTCGACAACATCCCGGCCGCCGCGCACGCGAGCCCGCCGCTCACGACGCTCTCGGTCGACAAGGAAGCGCTCGGCCGTCGCGGCGTCGAGCTGCTGCTCGCCGATTCGCCCGAGCGCACCGAGATTTCCCTGCCCGTCGAGCTGATCGTGCGGGCCAGCAGCCAGCCCGCCGGCTCCCCGGCATTCGATACCGCCACGGTCACCGAATCATGAACATGCCCCCGGTCCAACCCTGCACGGCCGCGCCGGCCGCCCACGCGCAAACAGCGCCGTTCGTCGCGAGTTTCCGCGATCCGTCGTTCCTGCTGTCGCACATCGAGGACACGCTGCGCTTCTACGCGACGAACGCATTCGACCCGACCGGCGGCTTCTACCACTACTTCCGCGATGACGGCAGCATCTACAACCGCACGTCGCGCCACCTCGTCAGCAGCTGCCGCTTCGTCTTCAACTACGCGATGGCGTACCGGCATTTCGGCGATCCGCGCCACCTCGACTCCGCGCGCCACGGGCTGCGCTTCCTGCGCGACGCGCACTGGGACGACGAGCTGCAGGGCTACGACTGGGAACTCGACTGGCGCGACGGCGCGAAGCGCGCGACGCTCGACGGCACGCGCCACTGCTACGGGCTCGCGTTCGTGCTGCTCGCCGCCGCGCATGCGACGATGGCCGGCATCGACGAGGCGCGCCCGCTGATCGCGGCGACCTACGAACTGGCCGAGCACCGCTTCTGGGATGCGGCCGCGGGCCTGTATGCGGACGACGCGACGGCGAACTGGATCGTATCGTCGTACCGCGGCCAGAACGCGAACATGCATATGACGGAGGCGCTGCTCGCGGCCTACGAGGCGACCGGCCACCTCACGTACCTCGATCGCGCGGAAAAGCTCGCGACCCACATCACGCAGCGCCAGGCCGCGCTGTCGGGTGGACTCGTGTGGGAGCACTACCATGCTGACTGGTCGGCCGACTGGGACTACAACAAGGAAGACAGTTCGAACATCTTCCGTCCGTGGGGCTTCCAGCCCGGGCACCAGACCGAATGGGCGAAGCTGCTGCTGATCCTCGAGCGGCACCGCCCGCTCGACTGGCTCGTGCCGCGCGCGGCCGAACTGTTCGACGCGGCGCTCACGCACGCATGGGACGCCGATCACGGCGGCCTGTGCTACGGCTTCGGCCCCGACTTCACGATCTGCGACCACAACAAGTATTTCTGGGTGCAGGCGGAAACCTTCGCGGCGGCCGCGATGCTCGGCGCGCGCACCGGCAGCGAGCGCTTCTGGGACTGGTACGACGAGATCTGGCGCTATAGCTGGGCGCACTTTGTCGATCACCGCTACGGCGCGTGGTACCGGATCCTCACCTGCGACAACCGCAAGTACAGCGACGAGAAAAGCCCGGCCGGCAAGACCGACTATCACACGATGGGCGCGTGCTACGACGTGCTCGCGACCCTCGCGCGCACGGCCCGCAGCGAGCCGACGCAATGAGCGGCGGCATGTTTCCGGCTTTCGTATCGGCGGGCGACATCCTGACCGACATGGTGCGCGCGGGCGATGCGCAGTGGACGTCGGTGCCGGGCGGCGCCGGCTGGAACGTCGCGCGCGCGGTCGCGCGGCTTGGCGTGCCGAGCGCACTCGCGGGCTCGATCGGCGAGGACTGCTTCTCCGACGAGCTGTGGCGCACGAGCGACGCAGCCGGGCTCGACCTGCGCTTCCTGCAGCGCGTCGCACGGCCGCCGCTGCTCGCGATCGTCCACGAGACCCGCCCGCCCGCGTACTTCTTCATCGGCGAAGCAAGCGCCGATCTCGCGTTCGATCCCGCGCGGCTGCCGGCCGGCTGGGCCGACCACGTGAAATGGGCGCATTTCGGCTGCATCAGCCTCGTGCGCGAACCGCTCGCGGGCACGCTGGCCGCGCTCGCGGCCGACCTGCACGCGCGCGGCGTGAAGATCAGCTTCGACCCGAACGTCCGGAACCTGATGACGGCCGCGTACCGGCCGACGCTGGAGAAGATGGCCGGCCTAGCCGACCTGATCAAGGTGTCCGACGAGGACCTGCGGCACCTGTTCGGCGGCGACGGCCCCGACGCGATCGCGGCGGCGCGCGCGCTGAACCCGCGCGCGGCCGTGCTCGTCACGCGCGGCGCGCAGGCGGCGACGCTCTACGCGGACGGCGACGTGCACGAAGCCGCCCCGCCGCGCGTCGAGGTGGCGGACACCGTCGGCGCGGGCGACGCGTCGATCGGCGGCATGCTGTTCAGCCTGATGGCCGCGCCGCAGCGATCGTGGCGCGAGCATCTCGTGTTCGCGCTGGCGGCGGGCGCGGCCGCATGCCGGCACACGGGCGCGCACGCGCCGACGCTCGACGAGGTCGCCGCGCTGATCGAACGCTGATCGAACGCTGATCGAACGCTGATCGAACGCTGACCGGGCGTCGTTCGGTCACCGATAAGCCGCGCTGTACATGCTGCGCCGCAGTGCTACGATGAAGTGTCCTTTTGCGGGAGAGGCACGATGGACACCAACACGTTCACGAAAGGCATCTACACGGCCAAGGCACATACCCAGCATGCGGGCAACGGGCAGTTCCAGGGTTACGTGATCCTCGCACGGGACGACGGGGACGGCACCGAGAACATGCGCTACGACGTCCACTCGACGAGCCCCAGCGAGGAGGAAGCGTTCGACGAGGCGAAGGCGCTCGCGCACCGGATCCTCGGCGAGATCGAGCTGTAACGCGCGCCGCCCTTTCCGGCGCGGCTCAGAGCAACCGCGCCACCATCGATACCAGCATCGTCAGCACCAGCGTCGACATGAACGGGAACGGGTAGCGCCGCCCGCCGAGCGTCAGCGTGACGTCGCCCGGCATTCGCCCGATGCCGAGCTTGCCGAGCCACGGCCAGCAGCGCGTCAGGATCATCACCGCGACGAACGACGCCATCAGCCAGCGCAGCATGTCAGAGCGCATGCGAGCGGTCGCCGCGCGCGAACGCGTCGAGCGTGCCGTCGATCCCGCGCGAGAACGCGATCACCTTGAACAGCTCGCCCATCTCGGCTTCCGAGATCAGCTTCTGCACCGCGTTCGCGGCCGGCAGGAACTGCCTGATGTCGGACGGATCGATCGCGGCCAGCGCGTCGGTGATGCCCGCGTTCAGCAGGAAGCGCGCCTGCGACGTGTAGCCGAGCAGGTCGGCGCCGGCGGCGATGGCCGCGTCGTAGATGCCGGTGAATTCGACGTGCGCGGTGATGTCCTGCAGGCCCGGGTACAGGAACGGGTCGTCGTGCGCGTGGTGGCGGTAGTGGCACATCAGCGTGCCGCGGTCGCGCTGCGGATGGTAGTACTCGTGCGCGGGAAAGCCGTAGTCGACCAGCAGCACCGCGCCGCGCGCGAGCATCGTGCAGACGGTGCGCGTGAACGCCAGCGCGGCCTCGTGCGTCTCGGTCACGTAGCCGTCGGCGGCCTCGGCGTCGAGCCCCGCGAGTACCGGAGGCAGACTGGCGGGCGCCGCCGGCCGATCGTCGAACACGAACGCGTGCCGCGCGTCGAGCGCGACGCCGCGCTCGTGCCAGGCGCCGTCCGCCTTTGCGAACAGCCGCACCGGCATCGCATCGAGCACCTCGTTGCCGACCACGACGCCGTCGAACCGCTCCGGCAGCGCGTCGAGCCAGCGCACCTTCCCGGCGAGCGCCGGCGCGGCGGCCGCGATCGTATCGCGCTGCCGCTCGCGCAGCTCGCCGGACAGGTCGACGATCAGGTATTCGTCGAGTCCGGCGCCCAGCGCGTCGAGCGCCGCGAGCAGCCCGGCCGCGAGCTTGCCCGTGCCGGCGCCGAATTCCATCACGCGACGCGTGCCGCTCGCCGCGAGGGCTTCCGCCACCGGTTGCGCGAGCGTCTGCGCGAACAGCGGCGACAGCTCGGGCGCGGTGACGAAGTCGCTGCCGTCGTCGGCGCGGCGCCCGAACTTGCGCGCGCCGCCGCTGTAATAGCCAAGGCCCGGCGCATACAGCGCGCGCTCCATGAAGCGGTCGAACGGCAGCCAGCCGCCGGCCGCGGCGATCTCGTCGCGCAGTTGCGCGGCGAGGGTTTCGGACTGCGCAAGCGCGTCAGGGCCGGGAGCAGGTAAACTAGCGGGTTCGTGAGCTTTCGGGTTCATCCCGGCATTGTAAATGACCGTTTCAGCCGATACGTCGACGTCGCCCGCGCACGTGGTGCTCGTCGCGGGCGCCCTGGGCAGCGCGGCCGACGCCGCGTCGATCGGCCGTGCGCTCGCGACGGGATTCGCGCGGCGCGGCTGGGACATCGCGTTGCAGCGCGGCCACGGCGCGCCGCGCGCGGCCGCCGACGCGCTGGTCGCCGAAGTCGCGGCGCTCGGCCGCCGCGCGGCCGTGCTCGACGCCGATCTGGCCCTGGAAACCGACGCGGCCGCACTGGTGGCCGCGTGCGGCGCGGCGCTCGGCCGGCCCGCGTGCGTGGTGTTCGTGAGCGCCAGCGCGGGCACCGATGACGCGCACACGGTGGACGGCGCGTCGCTCGCCGGCGCACTCGCGCGCAACGTGACGGCGCCGCTCGCGCTGGCCCGCGCGCTCGCCGATGCGACGCCCGACGCCGCGCGCGATAACGAAGCGCTGCGCGCGTGCGCGATCCACGTGCTGGACCAGGCGCTGTTTCACCCGGCGCCGGCGCAGCTGTCGCACGCGCTGATGCAGGCCGCGCTGAACCGCGCGACGTCGGCGCTCGCACTGGCGCTGGCGCCGAAGGTGCGGGTCGCGGCGCTCGTGCGCGGCCACGCGCCGCACGCGGACGACATCGCGGCGGCCGCCTGCTATCTCGCGAGCGCGCCCGGCGTCACGGGCGCGACGCTGACCGTCGACGGCGGCGAGCACCTGGTGCCGCCCGCCGCCGGCCCGAATGAATGAACCGCGCGGGCGCGCGGCCTGACCGCCGCCGCCCGCGCCGCTTTGCGTGCGCGCACGCCAATTTGACTGGGACGACCATGTTTTCCGCTCTCCTGCACCCCCGCCTCGCGGATTGCCGCAGGCTCTACCTGCGCGATTACGAAGTGCACATCAACATCGGTGCCTTCGAACACGAGAAGCGCGGCGAGCAGCGCGTCGTCATCAACGTCGACCTGTTCGTGCCGCTCGCGCTGTCCACCCCCGTCGACGACCGGCTGCACGAAGTCGTCGACTACGACCTGATGAAGCAGAGCGTCGCGCAATGCATGGCGCGCGGCCACATCCACCTGCAGGAAACGCTGTGCGACGCGATCGCCGCGCACCTGCTGGCGCACGACGCCGTGCGCGCGGTACGCGTCTGTACCGAGAAACCGGACGCCTATCCGGACTGCGACGCCGTCGGCGTCGAAGTCTTTCGCATCAAGGACGAGGAGCGCGCATGAACGCCCCCCACATGAATGACACGGCGGCCGACGCCGCCCCCCTCGACGCGACCGCCGCCCCGGCCGGCCGCCAGGCGCTGACGCGCCGCGAGCAGAAGGAAGCGTACGAGAACAACAAGCTGTTCAAGCGGATCGTGCGCCAGGTCGGCCAGGCGATCGGCGATTACAACATGATCGAGCACGGCGACAAGGTGATGGTCTGCCTGTCCGGCGGCAAGGACAGCTACGCGATGCTCGACGTGCTGCTGCGCCTGCGCGAGCGCGCGCCGATCGACTTCGACATCGTCGCGGTGAACCTCGACCAGAAGCAGCCGGGCTTCCCCGAGCACGTGCTGCCCGAATACCTGAAGCAGGTCGGCGTGCCGTTCCATATCGAGAACCAGGACACCTACAGCATCGTCAAGCGGCTCGTGCCCGAAGGCAAGACAACCTGCTCGCTGTGCTCGCGGCTGCGCCGCGGGATCCTGTACCGCGTGGCCGGCGAGCTCGGCGCGACCAAGATCGCGCTCGGCCACCACCGCGACGACATCGTGCAGACGCTGCTGCTCAACATGTTCTACGGCGGCAAGCTGAAGGGGATGCCGCCGAAGCTGCAGTCGGACGACGGCAAGAACATCGTGATCCGCCCGCTCGCGTACGTGAAGGAAACCGATCTCGAGAAATACGCGGAGCTGCGCGAATTCCCGATCATCCCGTGCAACCTGTGCGGCAGCCAGCCGAACCTGAAGCGCGCGGAAATGAAGGCGTTGATCCGCGAATGGGACAAGCGCTTCCCGGGCCGCGTCGAGAACATGTTCAACGCACTCGCGAAGGTCGTGCCGTCGCACCTGATGGATGCGACGCTGTTCCCGTTCGCGTCGCTACGCGCGACAGGCGAAGCCGATCCGCACGGCGACATCGCGTTTGACGAAGAGCCGTGCGCGTCGGGCGACGACACCGCGGCACCGGGCGCCGCCAAACCGATCTCGATCGTCCAGTTCGACGACCTGTAAACGGGGCCGGAACATCCGCCGGAACGGGGCGCAGGCCGCCCGTTCCGGGGCTGCCGCGCCCGCGCGGCAGCCCCGGAACGGCGGGGGCCGCATGCTAAAATGGTCAGCTTCGAACTCCTCTGACAAGCTGACGCCATGAATATCGTGATTTTGGCGGCAGGCACCGGCAAGCGCATGCGTTCCGCGCTGCCGAAAGTGCTCCATCCCCTGGCCGGCAGGCCGCTCCTCTCCCACGTCATCGCCACCGCGCGCACGCTGCAGCCGTCCCGGCTCGTCGTCGTGGTCGGCCACGGTGCCGAGCGGGTCCAGGCCGCCGTCGCCGCGCCCGACGTCCAGTTCGCGGTGCAGGCCGAGCAGCTCGGCACCGGCCACGCGGTGCGCCAGGCGCTACCGCTTCTCGATCCCGCGCAACCGACGCTCGTGCTGTACGGCGACGTACCGCTCACCCGCGCGGCGACGCTGCGGCGTCTCGTCGACGCCGCGCGCGAGGGCCGCTACGGGATTCTGACCGTCACGCTCGACGATCCGACCGGTTACGGCCGCATCGTGCGCGACGCGTCCGGCTTCGTCACGCGCATCGTCGAGCAGAAGGACGCGTCGCCGGAAGAGCTGAAGATCGCCGAGATCAACACGGGCATCATCGTCACGCCCACGGCCCAGCTGTCGATGTGGCTCGGCGCGTTGAAGAACGAAAACGCGCAAGGCGAGTACTACCTGACCGACGTCGTCGAACTCGCGATCGAGGCCGGCTTCGAGGTCGTCACGTCGCAGCCCGACGACGAATGGGAAACGCTCGGCGTGAACAGCAAGGCGCAGCTCGCGGAACTCGAGCGCATCCACCAGCGCAATGTCGCGGAAGCCCTGCTCGTCGACGGCGTCACGCTCGCCGATCCGGCGCGCATCGACGTGCGCGGCACGCTGCGCTGCGGCCGCGACGTATCGATCGACGTGAACTGCGTGTTCGAAGGCAACGTGACGCTCGCCGACAACGTGACGATCGGCGCGAACTGCGTGATCCGCAACGCGTCGGTCGGCGCCGGCACGCGCATCGACGCGTTCACGCACATCGACGGCGCCGAGCTCGGCGCGAACACCGTGATCGGCCCGTACGCGCGGCTGCGCCCCGGCGCGCAGCTCGCGGACGAAGCGCACGTCGGCAACTTCGTCGAGGTGAAGAACGCGGTGATCGGCCACGGCTCGAAGGCGAACCACCTCACCTACATCGGCGACGCCGACATCGGCGCGCGCGTGAACATCGGCGCGGGCACGATCACCTGCAACTACGACGGCGCGAACAAGTTCCGCACCGTGATCGAGGACGACGTGTTCGTCGGCTCCGACACGCAGTTCGTCGCGCCGGTGCGCGTCGGCCGCGGCGTGACGATCGCCGCCGGCACGACGGTCTGGAAGGACGTCGCCGACGGCCTGCTCGCATTGAACGAGAAGACCCAGATCGCGAAGAGCGGCTACGTCCGCCCGGTCAAGAAGAAAAGCTGAACCTTTTGCGGGCGCCCGGACGGCGCCCGCGTCGACTTACAGGACTGACCCATTCATGTGCGGCATTGTCGGCGCAGTTGCGCAGCGTAATATCGTTCCGGTGCTGATCGAAGGATTGCGGCGCCTCGAATACCGTGGCTACGATTCGTGCGGCGTCGCCGTGCTCGAGCCGAACGGTCCGAAGCGCGCGCGCAGCGTCGCGCGCGTCGCCGATCTCGACGCGCAGGTGCGCGAATCGCACCTCGAAGGCACGACGGGCGTCGCGCACACGCGCTGGGCCACGCACGGCGCGCCCGTCACGCACAACGCGCACCCGATCTTCTCGTCGGACGCGCTCGCGCTCGTCCACAACGGCATCATCGAGAACTTCGAGCCGCTGCGCGAAGCGCTGCGCGCGAAGGGCTACGAATTCGTGTCGCAGACCGACACCGAAGTGATCGCGCACCTCGTGCACAGCCTGTATCGCGGCAACCTGTTCGACGCCGTGCGCGACGCCGTGCAGCAGCTGCACGGCGCGTATGCGATCGCCGTGATCCACAAGGACCAGCCGCACACCGTCGTCGGCGCGCGCCAGGGTTCGCCGCTCGTCGTCGGCCACGGCGACGGCGAGAACTTCCTCGCGTCCGATGCGCTCGCGCTGGCGGGCAGCACCGACCGCTTCACGTTCCTCGAGGAAGGCGACGTGTGCGAGCTGTCGCTCGACGGCGTGAAGATCGTCGACCGCAGCGGCGCGCTCGCGCAGCGCGAGACCCGCGTCGTCAGCGCCTATGGCGGCGCGGTCGAGCTCGGACCCTATCGCCACTTCATGCAGAAGGAAATCTTCGAGCAGCCGCGCGCGATCGGCGATACCGTGCCGCAGACCGACGCGTTCGACGCGACGCTGTTCGGCGACGCCGCGCCCGCCGCGTTCGCGGAGATCGACAGCCTGCTGATCCTCGCGTGCGGCACGAGCTACTACTCGGGCCTCACCGCGAAGTACTGGCTCGAATCGATCGCGAAGATCCCGACCCAGGTCGAGATCGCGAGCGAATACCGCTACCGCGAGTCGGTGCCGAACCCGCGCCAGCTCGTGCTCGTGATCTCGCAGTCGGGCGAGACGGCCGACACGCTCGCGGCGCTCAAGCATGCGCAGTCGCTCGGCCACACGCACACGCTCGCGGTCTGCAACGTCGCGACGAGCGCGATGGTGCGCCTCACCGAAATGCAGTTCCTGACGCACGCGGGCACCGAGATCGGCGTCGCGTCGACGAAGGCGTTCACGACGCAGCTCGTCGCGCTGTTCGTGCTGGCCGCGACGCTCGGCAAGCTGCGCGGGCGCGTCGACGCTGCGCAGGAAGCGGAATTCCTGAAGCAGCTGCGCCACCTGCCGGCCGCGCTGAACAGCGTGCTCGCGCTGGAGCCTCAGATCATCGCGTGGTCGGAAGAATTCGCGCGCAAGGAAAACGCGCTGTTCCTTGGCCGCGGGCTGCACTACCCGATCGCGCTCGAAGGCGCGCTGAAGCTGAAAGAAATCTCGTATATCCATGCCGAGGCCTATCCGGCCGGCGAACTGAAGCACGGGCCGCTCGCGCTCGTCACGGAAGCGATGCCGGTCGTCACGGTCGCGCCGAACGACGCGCTGCTCGAGAAGCTGAAGTCGAACATGCAGGAAGTGCGCGCGCGCGGTGGCGAGCTGTACGTGTTCGCCGATGCCGATACGCAGATCGTCAACGACGACGGCCTGCACGTGATCCGGATGCCGGAGCACTACGGGCAACTGTCGCCGATCCTGCATGTCGTGCCGCTGCAGCTGCTCGCGTATCACACCGCGTGTGCGCGCGGCACCGACGTCGACAAGCCGCGGAACCTCGCGAAATCGGTGACGGTGGAGTAAATCCGGTCGACCGGGATGGCCCCCGCCGGGCCGTCCCGACCACGTACCGGCGCGAAGCAGGCCATTCGGCCAGGTCGAAATATGTACCACGTAGTGGCATATAATCCTGTGCTAACTCGATCGGCCCGATATGCCCGCCTCCGTACGACGCGTCTTCAAGACGAAGTGGTTTCACAAGGCAGCCAGAAAAGCAGGAATCGCCGATGCAGAACTCTGCCGCGCCACGCGGGAACTGGCGCGCGGCCAGAGCGTCGAGCTCGGCGGCAACGTCTGGAAAAAGCGCCTGGACGGCAATCGGCAGCGCGGGATCGTGCTGAGCAAGGTCGGGCAAGCGTGGGTTTTCGTGTTCCTGTTCGCGAAGCGCGACAAGGACGACATCGACGAACGCGAACTGCGTGCCTTCAGAAAGCTCGCTGCGGACGTCGCGCGCCGCACCGACGCCGACATCGACATCGCGACGCTGATCGCGTTGAAAGAGCTTGTGGAGATTTGCAATGGCCAAGAGTCGATTCAAGAGCGACGCAACGGAGGCGATCCACAGCGCCGCGTCGGGCCTTTATCGCGCCAGGCTGATCGACAAGAAGACGATGCGCGAATACGACGATCTCTGCATCGAAGCCGCCCCGCAGTTCGATCCGGAAGCGATCGCCCGCATCCGCAAAGCCGTCAACGTCAGCCAGAGCGTGTTCGCGCTCTACCTGAACACGACAACGTCGACGATCTGCCAATGGGAACAGGGCGACAAGCGGCCGAGCGGCATCGCCGCACGGATGCTCCAGATCGTCGAGAAACACGGGCTCGAGGTGTTCTCCTGAGCCGGCTTCCCCGAATGCGCATGCACGGCCGACCGAACGCGGGCCGCACCGGATACCGCGACGCGAACCGCAAGGAATATGACGGAGAGACAATGGCAAGACTGATTGGATGCGGTTTGCTGGCGCTGACGTTCGCGTCGACGGGCTGGGCCGCCGAGCACTACGTCGAGGTCTGGAACCCGCCCGAGGCGCGGCAGCCGGCAGCACGGACGCCAGCGCATGCGGGCGCCGACGCGCGCGCCGGCAAGAGCGCGGAGAAGCACGCGAGCGCAACGCCGAAGGCCGCCGTGAAGCCGCACAAGCGCCGCGTCGCGCAGGCCGTGAAAGCCGGTTCGCATCGTCCGCCCGCCGCCGCGGCCGACACGCCGGCCGCACCGCGCCCCGTCGCGCAGCCCGCGCCGGGCCGTCTCACGGTGATGCAGCCTGCCGGCCCCGACGCGACGCACGCGCTCAATTTCTCCAACATCCCGCGGCAATACACGCCGGACGGCAACGTGCTGCGGGTCGGCACGCACAACCGCTCTGCGGAGGTGACTCGATAATGGAAGCGCAAACCTACCGCGGCTACCAGATCTGGGGCCACGCGATCCTGCAGCAGGACGAGATCCTGCAGCCCGAACGCTTCGCGGCGAGCGGCACGATCACGCAGAACAACCGGCTCGTCGAAGCGTCCGGCGTGCTCGGCGTATTCGACACCGAAGACGCCGCACGCGATGCCGGGCTCGAATGGGCTCGCGCATGGATCGACAACCACCGCTGAACGGTCAGGTCCGTCGACAAACACAAAAGGGGCGTCCGCGGAGTGGACGCCCCTTTTTCTTCGTATCGGGCCGGCCTTCAGGCGGCCTGTTGCGGCGGCAGAATCCGCTGCTGCGGCCGGCCGACGAGCCGGGCCAGCACGACGATCGCGACGAGCGTGCCGACATACGCGACGATCTGGATGCCGGCCGGGCGGGCCGTATAGCCGATCAGCGTATGCAGCGCCTTGCCGACGATGCTCGAATCCTTGAGCAGCCACGACGTGTCCCAGATCGTGTCGCCCCACGACGGAACGAGGCCCGCCGCCAGCAGGAAGCCGACGCACTGGCTCGCCATCCCCGCTGCGAGCAGCACGATCAGCCCGTTGGTAACGGCGAACAGGCGCTTCAGCGGAATCTGCAGCAGGCCGGCATACATCGCATAGCCGAGCCCGGCCCCGCCGAGCACGCCGAGCAGCCCGCCGACGATCATCTGCGGCGTCTGCCCGGGATCGCCTGCCGCGATGCCGTACAGGAACAACACCGCCTCGGACCCTTCGCGCAGCACCGCGACGCCGACGACGATCGCCAGCCCGGTCAACGGCCGGCTGCCCGCGGCGACGTCCCGGCCGATCGCGGACATGTGCAGCGCCATCTCGCGGCCATGCCGGCTCATCCAGATGCAGTGCCAGGCCAGCATCAGCGTCGCAACGAACATCACGCCCGCGTTGAAGACCTCCTGGCCCATCCCGGACGCCCACTGCGAGATCACGTCGGCGAACGCCGCGATCAGGCCGGCGCCGATCACGCCGCCGACGAGGCCGCCGCCGACCCACCAGCCGCGCCGCGGCACGCCCTTCGTGGCGGCCATCACGATCGAGACCACCAGCGCGGCCTCGAGCACTTCACGAAAGACGATCAGGGCAGTAGACAGCATGGCGATATGGGCTTATTTGACGGTCAGGTGCGTCTTCGACTGAGCCTCGTGATACTCGTCGTGAAACTCGTAGGTGCCGGCCTTCAGCGGCCCGACCAGGATCTCGACCGACTTGCCGGCCGGCACGACCTTCTCCGCCTTGAAGTCGTCGCTTTCGAATTCCGCCGGCGTTGCGTCGAGGTTCTTCACGACGAACTTCACCTTCTTGCCGGCCGGGATCGTCACGCCGTCGGGCGAAAACTTGTGGTCCTTCAACGTCAGGTTGACGACGTCGTCGGCGGCGAAGGCGGCGGTAGCCGAGGCGCCCAGCAGGGCCACGGCGCACCCGAATGCGAAACGGTTCATGGTCGGAACGGAATGAAATATCGAGGGGAACTGATAGTAAGAGCTATTCGCATTTCCAATGCAAGTACCCGCGCTGTCATTATGGAGATAGCGCTTCACGGGAACGCGAGCGGCCGGCAACATATCGCGGTCAATCGGGACAAGTGCCGACTGAAGCGTGCGGCGGCACTTTCATTCGCCAGACCTCATTTTTACGAATACCTGTCGCTGCGCTACTTCGACGCATGCGCTCGTCACGCGAACGCACGCTTGACCTTTCCACCATAGGAAGCTTCATGCTGTGCCCCATCGTCAATCGTCAACTCAGGAGAACACGATGGAATTCGAAGTCCAGGACATGACCTGCGGCGGCTGTGCCAACGCGATCACGCGCGCGGTGACGGCCGCCGATCCGGCCGCGAAGCTCGACATCGACGTCGCGGCGAAGATCGTCAAGGTCGAATCGGCGCAAGGCGCCGAGCGCGTGCAGTCGATCATCGAAGCCGCCGGCTTCCATCCCGCGCTGCGCAGCGCATAACGCGGGCTGCGGGCGCACCGCCGAACGGCGATGCGCCCCCGGCAGCGCGTCAGTGCAGCCGGATCAGCGTCGACTTCAGCTCGGTGTACTTCTCGAGCGCGTGCAGCGACTTGTCGCGACCGTTGCCCGACTGCTTGTAGCCGCCGAACGGGAAGTTCATGTCGCCGCCCTCGTCGTAGCAGTTCACCCACACCGTGCCCGCACGCAGCCGGCGCGACACGTCGTGCGCAGTCGTCAGGTTCGACGTCCACACGGCCGCGGCCAGCCCGTATTCGGTGTCGTTCGCGATCCGCACGGCCTCGTCGACGTCGTCGAACACGATCACCGACAACACGGGCCCGAAGATCTCCTCGCGCGCGATCCTCGCATCGGGCTTCACCTCGAACACCGTCGGCTCGACGTAGAAGCCGCCCGTTTCCGCCTTCACGCGCGCGCCGCCCGTGACCAGCCTGCCTTCGCTGCGCCCCGCGTCGATATAGCCGAGCACGCGCTCGAGCTGGATGCCGTCGACGATCGCGCCCATCGACACCGACGGATCGAGCGGGTTGCCGGGCACGTACGCGCGCGCGGCCGCCACGAGCTTCTCGATGAACGCGTCCTTGATGTCGCGATGCACGAGCAGCCGCGAGCCGGCCGTGCACATCTCCCCCATGTTGTAGAAGATCGCGCTGGCCGCGGCCTGCGCGGCGCGGTCGAGATCGGGGCAATCGGGCAGCACGATGTTCGGCGACTTGCCGCCGAGTTCGAGCCACGCGCGCTTCAGGTTCGACTGCGCGGCGTACTGCATGATCAGCTTGCCGACCGCCGTCGAGCCCGTGAACGCGATGCAGTCGACGTCGCGATGCAGCGCGAGCAGTTTGCCGGGTTCGCCTGCACCCGGCACGACGTTGAACACGCCGGCCGGAATGCCGGCCTCATGCGCGAGTTGCGCGACGCGGATCGCGGTCAGCGGCGACTTCTCCGACGGCTTCAGCACGACGCTGTTGCCGGCCGCGAGCGCGGGGCCGAATTTCCACGCGGCCATCAGGATCGGGAAGTTCCACGGCACGACGGCCGCCACCACACCGACCGGTTCGCGCGTGACGAGCCCGACGAGATGATGATCGGCCGGCGCAACCTCGCCGCCGACCTTGTCGATCGCCTCCGCAAACCATTCGACGCAGTACGCGGCGCCCGGCACGTCGACCGTCGTGGTGTCGCCGATCGGCTTGCCCGCGTCGAGCGTCTCGAGCAGCGACAGTTCGTCGAGATGCTCGCGCATCAGCGCGGCCCAGCGCAGCAGCACGGCCTTGCGCGCACGCGGGTTCAGGCCGGCCCACACGCCTGCGTCGAACGCGCGGCGCGCGGCCGCGACGGCCGCGTTCACGTCGGCTTCGCTGCACTCGGCGACCTTCGCCAGCACGCGGCCGTCGATCGGGCTCACGCAGTCGAACGTCTTGCCGCCATGCGCGTCGCGCGACGCGCCGTCGATGAATGCGCGCCCTTCGATCTCGAGCGACGCCGCCTTGTCCTGCCAGTCAGCCAAAGTCAACTTGTTCATCAGGAAGCCTCAATGTTGTGGCATTCGCGATGCGGCACGCCGCGCGCTGGTCGCGCAGCCGCCGTCAGCGAATGCGGTGACGCGCGGTCAGAAGGTCGCCGGCGAATTGGCCGAGACGACCTCGCAAATCAGTTCCGCGCTGGGATTGCGAAAACGGTGCGGCAAACGGCTTTCGAAGTAGTAGCCGTCTCCGGGGTCGAGCAGCCACGTCGCGCCGTCGACGGTCAGCTCGAGCCGGCCCGACACGACGACACCGCCCTCGTGCCCCGCGTGCACGAGCATCTCGGGCCCCGTATCGGCGTGCGGGTGGTAGATCTCGCGCAGGATGCACATGTTGCGGTCCTTCACGCTCGCGCCGACCAGATGAAACGCGAGCGTGTCGTTACCGAGGTTCGGCATCTCGTCGCGACGCGACACGACCGAGCGCGATTCGACGAGCTCGAACGTGAAGAACTCCGCGAGACTCATCGGTATGCATTCGAGCAGTTTCTTCAGCGAGCCGACCGACGGGCTCACGCGGCCCTGTTCGATCAGCGAGATCGTGCCATTGGTGACGCCGGCGCGCTTCGCGAGTTCGCGCTGCGACAGGCCATGCTTGTTGCGCACGAAACGCAGGCGCTCGGCGACTTCGGTGGACATCGGTTCGGTTTCGGACACGATAAGTGCGATGACAAAGTGAAACGACGCAGTGGACAGCCGTTGAATATTCTAATCACTTTATGCCGCATATCAGCGGGGAAAACCCTGAAAGGCGTTCGAAATAATCAACACCTCGCCGGTTATTCCTTTTGCGAATATTTTGTTCGCACTGCTCGGGAAAGCCCTGATACAAGACCGTTAAAAAACATTTGACGCCGTTTTTGGCTCGTATATGCTGGCTCTCAGGTCAGCGTCATCAGGCTTTCATAGGCAACAAAACGCGTTATCGCAACGCAAAAATTGATGCCCATCAATGTAAATGACGCAGGACCGGCGCCTTGATTATTTTAAACGCCCAGCGCGTTGAAACGTTCAGGTGCTCAATATTTTCAACAAACCAGTCGAGTGTAATCGTGAGAGTCCGTGGCCCTCTGGTGAGGTGGGATCGAAGCGTTGCGCGAAGTTCGCGCGGCGCGGCGCCCGCTTCCGATGGCAGTTGCGGCTGGCATAGTCCTCGCCTGCTTCATCTGTCGATCTACACCATCCTGTCCCGTCGTTCCGTTCGGCGTCACAACGCTGTTTCCGCACGCGCATTCGTCGCCGTCGATACCGACGAAGTGGCGTCGCTGCTGCCGTAGCGCCTCTCCTTTCTTCACGTCGTTCGTTTCGTCTGCCGATTCGCCAACCGCATCGTCCGTGCGGTGACGGAACGCGTTCGCGCATTCGTTGCCGCGTCGCGTGTCGCAATGAAACGAACGACGGCCTGATCGTCGCGCGCAGCGCGGATCGCCACGCCATCCCGTTGCGCCCATTCACCAGCGGCCTTGCGCTTTGCGCCAGGCTGCGGGGCTGCTGCACGCCTGCGTTTCGCCGCATCCGGCAAGACGCACGCAACAGCCCTTCGGATAACTGATTGACGTCATGGAAAGGAAACCCCTCGTCGGCCTCACCGCCGACTACACGCAAATCGGCACGCACGCGTCGCATACGGTCGGCGACAAATACGTCGCCGCGATCGTCGACGGCGCGCACGCGTTCGCGATGGTGCTGCCCGCGCTCGGCGAACGCCAGTCGGTCGACGACGTGCTCGATACGGTCGACGGCCTGCTGTTTACCGGCAGCTATTCGAACATCGAGCCGCATCGGTACGGTGGCGAGCCGAGCGCGCCCGGCACGAAGCACGACCCGGCACGCGACGCGACGACGCTGCCGCTGCTGCGTGCGGCAATCGCCGCGGGCGTGCCCGTGCTCGCCTTATGCCGCGGCTTCCAGGAGCTGAACGTCGTCTGCGGCGGCACGCTGCACCAGCGCGTGCATGAAGTGCCGGGCTTCGCCGATCACCGCGAGGACGATGCCGCGCCGATGGACACGCAGTACGGCCCCGCGCACGTCGTGCGCCTGACGCCCGGCGGCGTGCTGCATGCGCTCGCCGGCGGCCGCGACGAAGTTCAGGTGAATTCGCTGCATAAACAGGGCATCGCGCAACTCGGCTCCGGCCTCGCGATCGAGGCCGTCGCGCCGGACGGCCTGATCGAGGCCGTGAGCGTCGTCGACGCACCGGCTTTCGCGCTCGCCGTGCAATGGCATCCGGAATGGCGCCATGCGCTCGACCCGCTGTCGACCGCGATCTTCCGCGCGTTCGGCGATGCGTGCCGCGCCCGCCGGGATGCCCGTACGCGTACCAGGGCCGCCGCCGCGCTCGCCTGAGCGCGGCCGACCAACCAACGAGAACGAATATGCAAGACATCGAAGATTTTCTGAAGCAACACCGCATTACCGAGGTCGAGGCGATCATCCCCGACATGGCCGGCATCGCGCGCGGCAAGATCACGCCGCGCAACAAGTTCACGTCCGGCGAATCGATGCGGCTGCCGCAGGCCGTGATGGTGCAGACCGTCACCGGCGAGTATCCGGAAGACGGCTCGCTGACGGGCGTGACCGATCCCGACATGGTGTGTGTGCCCGATCCGTCGACGATCCGCCTGATCCCGTGGGCCGTCGACCCGACCGCGCAGGTGATCCACGATTGCGTGCACTTCGACGGCTCGCCGGTCGAGATCTCGCCGCGCTACGTGCTGCGCCGCGTGCTCGACCTGTACAAGGCGAAGGGCTGGAAGCCGGTCGTCGCTCCCGAGCTCGAGTTCTACCTCGTCGACATGAACAAGGACCCCGACCTGCCGCTGCGCCCGCCGGTCGGCCGCACGGGCCGCCCCGAAACGGGCCGCCAGTCGTATTCGATCGAGGCCGTCAACGAATTCGATCCGCTGTTCGAGGACATCTACGAGTACTGCGAGTCGCAGGGCCTCGACATCGACACGCTGATCCACGAAGTCGGCGCCGCGCAGATGGAGATCAACTTCATGCACGGCGACCCGCTGTCGCTGGCCGACCAGGTGTTCCTGTTCAAGCGCACGGTGCGCGAGGCCGCGCTGCGGCACAACATGTACGCCACCTTCATGGCCAAGCCGATGGAGAACGAGCCGGGTTCCGCGATGCACGTGCACCAGAGCATCGTCGACGAGGAAACGGGCCGGAACCTGTTCACGTCGCCGGAAACGGGCGGTGCGACGTCGATGTTCTACAACTACCTCGCGGGGCTGCAGAAGTACACGCCGGCGCTGATGCCGATCTTCGCGCCGTACATCAACTCGTACCGCCGGCTGTCGCGCTTCATGGCCGCGCCGATCAACGTGCAGTGGGGCTACGACAACCGCACGGTCGGCTTCCGCATCCCGCACTCGAGCCCCGTGGCGCGCCGCATCGAGAACCGCATTCCGGGCGTCGACTGCAACCCGTACCTCGCGCTCGCCGCGACGCTCGCGGCCGGCTACCTCGGCATGACGCAGCGCCTGGAGCCGACCGAGCCGCTCGTCAGCGACGGCTACGACCTGCCGTACCAGTTGCCGCGCAACCTGGAGGAAGGCTTGACGCTGATGGCCGCATGCGAGCCGCTCGGCGAAATTCTCGGCCAGAAATTCCTGAAGGCGTATTTCGCGCTGAAGGAAACCGAATACGAAGCGTTCTTCCGCGTGATCAGCTCGTGGGAACGCCGCCATCTGCTGCTGCACGTATAAGCGCGCGCACCGCCATACGGAATCACGGAGGAAACATGACGTACCGCAACGAATCAGCCTGGATCCAGCCCGCCGCGCCGGCGGCCCGCACCACGCAGCAGCGCTCGACCGCCGAATACCGCGCGCTCGACGCCGCGCACCACATCCACCCGTTCTCGGACATGGGCGCGCTCAACCGCGCGGGCAGCCGCGTGATCGTAAGGGCCGACGGCGTCTACCTGTGGGACTCGGACGGCAACAAGGTCATCGACGGGATGGCCGGCCTCTGGTGCGTGAACGTCGGCTACGGCCGCAAGGAACTCGCCGATGCCGCGTATCGCCAGCTGCAGGAACTGCCGTTCTACAACACCTTCTTCAAGACGACGCACCCGCCGGTGATCGAGCTTTCCGCGCTGCTCGCGGAAGTGACGCCGGCCGGCTTCAATCACTTCTTCTATTGCAACAGCGGCTCGGAAGGCAACGACACCGTGCTGCGTCTCGTGCACCAGTACTGGCGCGTACAGGGCAAGCCGCAGAAGAAATACGTGATCTCGCGCAGGAACGGCTACCACGGCTCGACGATCGCGGGCGGCACGCTCGGCGGGATGGGCTACATGCACGAGCAGATGCCGTCGAAGGTCGAGCACATCGTGCACATCGACCAGCCGTACTTCTTCGGCGAAGCGCAGCCGGGCGAAACGCCGGAAGCGTTCGGCCTCGCGCGCGCGCAGCAGCTCGAAGCGAAGATTCTCGAACTTGGCGCGGAGAATGTCGCGGCATTCATCGGCGAGCCGTTCCAGGGCGCGGGCGGCGTGATCTTCCCGCCGTCGACGTACTGGCCGGAAATCCAGCGGATCTGCCGCAAGTACGACATCCTGCTGGTCGCCGACGAAGTGATCGGCGGCTTCGGCCGCACCGGCGAATGGTTCGCGCATCAGCACTTCGGCTTCGAGCCGGACCTGATCACGATGGCGAAGGGCCTCACGTCGGGCTATGTGCCGATGGGCGCCGTCGGCATTCACGAGCGTGTCGCGCGGCCGATCATCGACAACGGGGAATTCAACCACGGCCTCACGTACTCGGGCCATCCGGTCGCCGCGGCCGTCGCAGTCGCGAACCTGAAAGTGCTGCGCGACGAAGGGATCGTCGAACGCGTGAAGACCGACACGGGCCCGTACTTCCAGGCGCTGATGCGCGAAACCTTCGCGCGTCACCCGATCGTCGGTGAAGTGCACGGCCACGGCCTCGTCGCAAGCCTGCAGTTGTCCGAAGCACCGGCCGAACGCCGCCGCTTCGCGAACGGCGGCGACGTCGGCACGATCTGCCGCGACTTCTGCTTCAACGGCAACCTGATCATGCGTGCGACCGGCGACCGGATGCTGCTGTCGCCGCCGCTCGTGATCTCGCGTCAGGAAATCGATGAACTCGTATCGAAGGCGAAGAAGGCCGTCGATGCAACCGCCCAGCAACTGGGTATTTCGTAACGGCCTTGCCTACAGGCGTGCGGCGGGCGCCGCACGCCGCCATAACCAGGGGAATTCCACCATGCGTGCCTGCTTTCTTCGCCAAGCCTGTTCTGTTGCCGCCCTTGCCGCCGCGGCCGCGTTCACGTCGGTCGCCAGCCCGTCGGCGCATGCCGACGAGCTGAACGTCTACAACTGGTCCGACTACATCGCACCGGACACGATCCCGAACTTCCAGAAGCAAACGGGCATCCACGTCAAGTACGACAACTACGACAGCGACGACACGCTTCAGGCGAAGCTGCTTGCCGGCAGTTCGGGCTACGACATCGTCGTGCCGACGTCGAACTACATGGCCAAGCAGATCCAGGCCGGCGTGTACCAGAAGCTCGACAAGTCGAAGCTTCCGAACCTCGCGAACCTCGACCCGCTGCTGATGAAGATGATCGGGGATGCCGATCCGGGCAACCAGTACGGCGTCCCCTGGGCCTACGGCACGGACGGCATCGGCTACAACGCGCAGGCAGTGAAGAAGGCACTCGGCGACAAGGCGCCCGTCGACAGCTGGGCACTGGTGTTCGATCCGGCCAACATGGAGAAGCTGAAGGGCTGCGGCGTGTCGTTCCTCGACCAGGCCGTCGACGTGTTCGCCGCCACGCTGCAGTATATGGGCAAGGATCCGAACAGCAAGAACCCCGGCGATTACCAGGCCGCATTCGAAGTCCTGAAGAAAGTCCGCCCGTACATCACCCAGTTCAACTCGTCCGGCTACATCAACGACCTCGCGAACAACGACGTATGCGTCGCGCTCGGCTGGTCGGGCGACGTCGGCATCGCACACCGTCGCTCGGCCGAAGCGAAGCGCTCGTACGACATCAAGTTCTCGAACCCGAAGGAAGGCGGGCTGCTGTGGTTCGACGTGATGGTGATCCCGAAGGACGCGCCGCACCCCGAGAGCGCGCTGAAGTGGATCAACTACGTCTCCGATCCGAAGGTCAACGCGGCGATCACCAACACGGTGTTCTACCCGACCGCGAACAAGGCCGCGCACCCGTTCGTCACGCCGTCCGTCGCACAGGACCCGACCGTCTACCCGCCGGAAGACGTGCTGAAGAAGATGGTGCTGATGAAGCCGATGCCGGCCGACATCCTGCGCCTCCAGAACCGCCTGTGGGCGCAACTGAAGACCGGCCACTGATCGCCGCGCATCACGGCGGCGCAGGCATCGCTCCACGCCTGCCCGCCTGAGATCCGCGGACATCCGTCCGCCCGCGCGCACCGCGCGCACTGTTCCATCCGGCACGAGCCGTTGCCCGCGAGTCGCGTCATGCGCGTCGCGCGGGAACGCTCACGCCTGCAATCCGTGAAGAACGAATGGTGACTCCCATGCAATCGATACCCTCTTCCGCTGCTGCAAGACAGACTCAACCGGCCGCCGCGCCCCGTACGCAAAACGACGCGTTCGTACGCATCGAAAACGTCGTGAAGAAATTCGGCGACAGCACGGCCGTCGACAATGTGAACCTGACGATCGCGAAGAACGAGCTGTTCGCGCTGCTCGGCAGCTCGGGCTGCGGCAAGTCGACGCTGCTGCGCATGCTCGCCGGGCTGGAGACGGCCACCTCCGGCAAGATCTTCGTCGACGGCGAGGACCTCGCGTCGCTGCCGCCGTACCGCCGCCCGGTGAACATGATGTTCCAGTCGTACGCGCTGTTCCCGCACATGTCGGTCGAATCGAACGTCGCGTTCGGCCTGAAGCAGGAAGGCACGCCGAAGCACGAAATCAAGGAGCGCGTGGCCGACGCGCTCGCGCTGGTGCAGATGAGCAAGTATGCGCAGCGCAAGCCGCACCAGCTCTCCGGCGGCCAGCAGCAGCGCGTCGCGCTGGCGCGCTCGCTGGTCAAGCGCCCGAAGCTGCTGCTGCTCGACGAGCCGATGTCCGCGCTCGACAAGAAGATCCGCCAGAAGACCCAGCTCGAACTCGTGAACATCATCGAGAAGGTCGACGTGACCTGCGTGATGGTCACGCACGACCAGGAAGAGGCGATGACGATGGCCAGCCGCCTCGCGGTAATGAGCGAAGGCAAGATCGTGCAGATCGGCGCGCCCGGCGAAGTGTACGAGTTCCCGAACAGCCGCTTCTCGGCCGAATTCATCGGCTCGACCAACCTGTTCGAAGGGCGCGTGGTCGAGGACGAACCCGATCACATCTTCGTCGAAAGCGACGACCTCGAAACGCGCATGTACGTGAGCCACGGCGTGACGGGCCCGCTCGGGATGCCGGTCGGCATCTCGGTGCGCCCGGAACGCGTGCACGTGTCGCGCGAGAAGCCGGGATCGAAGCACAACTGGGCGCGCGGCGTGGTGACCGACATCGCGTACATGGGCAGCTACTCGCTGTATCACGTGCGCCTGCCGAGCGGCAAGACGGTCGTGTCGAACCTGTCGAGCTCGCACCTGCTGCACGACAGTGCGCCGGCCTGGAACGACGACGTGTTCGTGTCGTGGTCGCCGGCCAGCGGCGTCGTGCTGACGCAGTGAGGACGACACGATGAGAACCTCCGCTTCCACTCCGTCCGCGCCGGTGTCGTCCGGCGCCGCGAGCACCGACGCCGGCCGGGCCCGCCCGAGCCGCTTCGCCGCGCTGTCGCGTTTCCTGCCGTCGGGCCGCAGCGTCGCGATCGGCGTGCCGTTCCTGTGGCTCGCAGTCTTCTTCGCGCTGCCGTTCGTGCTGGTGCTGAAGATCAGCTTCGCCGACCAGGTGATGGGCATCCCGCCGTACACGTCGCTCGTCGAGTTCAAGGACGGCGTCGTGCACTTCGCGATGCAGCTGTCGCACTACGCGTTCCTGCTGCAGGACGACCTGTACATCGCGACCTACCTCAGCTCGCTGAAGATGGCCGCCGTGTCGACCGTGCTGTGCCTGCTGATCGGTTACCCGATGGCGTACTACATCGCGCGTGCCGAGCCGAACCGGCGCAACGTGCTGATGATGGCCGTGATGCTGCCGTTCTGGACGTCGTTCCTGATCCGCGTGTACGCATGGATCGGCATCCTGAAGGACGACGGCCTGCTGAACCACACGCTGATCGCGCTCGGCATCATCCACACGCCGCTGCGGCTGTATCACAGCGATGCGGGCGTCTACATCGGGATGGTCTATTCGTACCTGCCGTTCATGGTGATGCCGCTGTACGCGCACCTGGTGAAGATGGACCTCACGCTGCTCGAGGCCGCCTATGACCTTGGCGCGAAGCCGTGGGTCGCGTTCACGCGGATCACGCTGCCGCTGTCGAAGAACGGGATCATCGCCGGCAGCCTGCTGGTGTTCATCCCGGCGGTGGGCGAGTACGTGATTCCGGAACTGCTCGGCGGCGCGGACACGCTGATGATCGGCCGCGTGATGTGGGATGAATTCTTCAACAACATGGACTGGCCGATGGCGTCCGCGGTGACGGTCGCGATGGTGATGCTGCTGCTGGTGCCGATGGCGCTGTTCCAGTACTACCAGGTCAAGGAACTGGAGGAAGCGAAATGATCAAGCCGAGCAAACCGCTGTCGACGGGCGTTCTCGCCTTCGGGTTCCTGTTCCTGTACATCCCGATCATCAGCCTGGTCGTGTACTCGTTCAACGAGTCGAAGCTGGTGACGGTGTGGTCGGGCTTCTCGCTGAAGTGGTACGCGGCGCTGTGGCAGGACGACGAGCTGCTGACCGCCGCATGGCTGTCGCTGAAGATCGGCCTGCTGACGGCCACCGCGTCGGTCGTGATCGGCACGTGGGCGGGCTTCGTGCTGGCGCGCTTCGGCCGCTTCAAGGGCTTCACGCTGTACACGGGGATGATCAACGCGCCGCTGGTGATTCCGGAAGTGATCCAGGGCATCTCGCTGCTGCTGCTGTTCGTTGCACTGGAGCAGATGTTCGGCTGGCCGAAGGGGCGCGGGATGCTGACGATCTGGATCGGTCACGTGATGCTGTGCGTGTCGTACGTGGCGATCATCGTGCAGTCGCGGGTGAAGGAGATGAACAAGTCGCTGGAAGAGGCCGCGCTCGATCTTGGGGCGACGCCGCTGAAGGTGTTCTTCGTGGTGACGCTGCCGCTGATCTCGCAGGCGCTTCTGTCGGGTTGGCTGCTGTCGTTCACGCTGTCGATCGACGACCTGGTGCTGTCGGCGTTCCTGTCGGGGCCGGGGTCGACGACGCTGCCGCTGGTGGTGTTCTCGCGCGTGCGGCTGGGGCTGAACCCGGAGATGAACGCGCTGGCGACGCTGTTCATCACGGCCGTGACGGTCGGCGTGATCGTCGTGAACCGGATGATGATCGCGCGCGAGCGACGCCGGGTGGCCGACATGAAGGCGGCGTTCGCGGTGGCGGCAGCATGACGTCCCGCTTCCTGTTCCGACGATAACAAGCACTGCAAACAAGCAAGGCGCGCCGCCCAGAGGCGGCGCGCGATTCGATCACGTATCGACAGGCGCACGACAAGGAGAATCCGCAATGAAGAAGAAACTGATCTGCCTGCTGGTGGCCGGCGCGTTGCCGGGCATCGCGCTGGCCGGCTCGACATCCGCCGAGATCAAGGCGCTGCAGGCGCAGGTCGCGGCGCTGCAGAAGCAGATGAAGGCCATGCAGGCGCAGCTCGGCGCGAAGCCGGGCGGCGCCGTTGTCGCGCAGTCCGGCGCGAAGGCCGCCGCTGCGCCGGCCGAGGTGGCCGCCGATCCGGGCTCGCCGGACTACGGCAAGGCGCGCGCCACGCTGACCAACGACGACGTCAGCGAGATGAAGCAGCAGATCGCGAACCAGCAGCTGAAGGTCGACTCGCTGACGGACGCGGCCAACACGGGCCCGCTCGCCGGCCTGTCGGTGACGGGCTACATCGATCCGACCTACATCTACAACCGCGCGGCCGGCACGTCGTCGTTCCTGTTCGCGAACCACGAGAACGCGTACAACTACTTCAACAGCACGTTCGGTGATCTCTACCTCGACATCAAGAAGACCTTCGGCGTCGGCCCGATGGCGCCGTCGGCGGAAATCACGCTGATGCCGAACCGCGGCAACGGCATCACGCTGCTGCAGAACTCGCGCGGCTCGATCACCGACAACCTGCTGAACACGGCGGTCATCAACGTGCCGATCACCGCCGAGACGACGCTGGTCGCCGGCCTGATCCCGAGCTTCGGCGGCTACGAAGTGCAGCAGTCGAACCAGATGCTCACGCTCACGCACAACCTGCTGTACGATTTCTCGGATCCGGGCAGCTACGTCGGCGTCGGCGCGAACTACACGAAGGGCAGCTGGGCGTGGAAGTTCTTCGTCGGCAACGAGCAGTACCGCACCTACGGCTCGGTCACGCAAACGGGCACCAATGCGCTCGGCGACCCGATCACCACCAGCAACAGGGTGCCGACCTTCACCGCGCGCGCGGACTACACGTGGTCGAGCGCACTTGACCTCGGCGGTTCGTTCAACATCGGGCGGCAGACGCTGTCATCGGCGGCAGTGACAGATCCGGTGACCGGCCAGCAAATCGGCGTTAACTATGGCCCGGGTGGTGCCTCACCGAGCGCCTACGGTTCGTTCTTCTTCGGCGAACTCGACGCGACCTACACGCTCGCCGATATCCAGTACAACGCCGAAGTCGACTACGGCCGGCAGCAGCATGCGGCATTCAACGGCGGGCTCGCGCAGTGGTACGGCCTGTCGCTGCTCGCGCACCGCAAGTTCAACGCGCCGGTGGTCGGCCGCATGGGCGTGACGCTGCGCTACGACCTGCTCGCCAACACGAAGAACGGCGGCGGCGGCGGCGGCATCGCGCTGAACGGCAACGGGATGGATCCGAACAACGGCTTCGGCGTCGATGCGGACTGCCTCGCGATGTCGAAGGCCGGCGGCGGCCTGGGCTTCGAGTGCAAGGGCGCCGTGCGCCAGGACGTCGCGCTCGACCTGCTGTTCTATCCGACCCAGCAGATCACCGTGAAGGTCGAATACCGGCACGACTGGGCGAACAACAAGGTGTTCCTGCGCAACGACGGTTCGTACGGCAAGTCCAACGACCTGCTCGCGACGCAGTTCATCTATTCGTTCTGACGCTGGCCGCGCGGGACGCCGTGCCGCGCGCACGGCGTCCCGCGCCGTTTTCAACGGCGGCTGCCGGCCGGTCGCGTGCCGTTGCAGCCTTTTCGAGGGAGTCGGTTTGATGACGCAGTCTTTCACCCGCCGCGCCGATGCGCTCGCGCGCGACTCGTACTACGAAGCGACGGCCGCACGGCCCGTGGTCGATGACCCGGTGCTCGACGACACGATCGACGTCGATGTCTGCGTGATCGGCGCCGGTTTCGCCGGCCTGTCGACGGCGCTCGACTGCCGCGCGCGCGGGCTGTCGGTCGCGGTGATCGACGCGCACCGGCCCGGCTGGGGCGCGTCGGGCCGCAACGGCGGGCAGGCGATCACCGGCTTCGCGAAGGATGAAGAGATCGAGCGGCAGCTCGGCGCCGACGGCGCGCGCGCCGCGTGGTCGCTGTCGCTCGACGGCGTCGCGCTGATCGCCGAGCGGATCGCGCACTACGGGATCGACTGCGACTACACGCGCGGCTACCTCACGGTCGCGACGAAGCCGCGCCGCATCGACGACCTGCGTGCGTGGATGAGCGCCGCGACGTCGCGCTGGGGCCATCCGTCGCTCACGTGGCTCGACACCGGCGAAATCCGCACGCGCATTGCATCCGCGCGTTACCTGGCCGGCGTGCACGATCCGCTGTCGGGCCACCTGCATCCGCTCAAGTACTGCCTCGGCCTCGCCGATGCCGCGCGCCGCGAAGGCGTCGCGCTGTACGCGCACACGCCCGCGCTCGACGTCGTGCGCGGCGCACGGCCCGTCGTGCACACGCCGTCGGGCGAGGTGCGCTGCCGCTTCGTCGTGTCGTGCTGCAACGCGGGCCCGGGCGGCGTGCTGCCCGCCGCGACCGCCGCACGCATCGCGCCGATCGCGTCCTACATCATCGCGACCGAGCCGCTCGGCCAGGCACGCGCCGACGCGCTGATCGCGCGGCGCGAAGCCGTATGCGACAACAACTTCTTCCTCGACTACTTCCGGCTGTCGGCCGACCACCGGATGCTGTTCGGCGGCCGCGCGAATTCGGCCGGTGCGTCGCCCGCCACGCTCGCCGAAACGATCCGGCAGCGCATGGCCGGCGTGTTCCCGCAACTTGGCGACGTGCGCGTCGACCACGCGTGGGGCGGCTTCGTCGACGTCACGCGCAACCGCGCGCCGGACTTCGGCACGCTCGATCCGAACTTCTTCTACGTCCAGGGCTTCAGCGGGCACGGCGTCGCGCTCACCGGCATCGCCGGACGCGCGATCGCCGGCGCGATCGCGGGCGACACGCGCGCGTTCGACCTGTTCGCGCGCATGCGCCACCGGCGCTTTCCCGGCGGCGACGCATGGCGGCAACCCGCGCTCGAACTCGGGATGCTGTACCACCGCGTGCGCGAGCTGTTCTGAGCCCTCTTTCTCCGTTCTCCTGATCATGCAGACATTCGCCAACCAGCCGCACGTCGCGTCCTACTACGCGGCGACCGCCAACGATACGACCCGCCACGCGCCGCTCGCCGGCGCGGCCGACGCCGACGTGTGCGTGATCGGTGCGGGCCTCACGGGCCTGTCCGTCGCGCTCAACCTCGCCGAGCGCGGCCATTCGGTGACCGTGCTCGAAGCGTCGCGGGTCGGATGGGCGGCGAGCGGCCGCAACGGCGGCCAGTTGATCGGCGGCTTTGCGTGCGACATCGACACGTTCGGGCAATTCATGCCGGAAGGCGACGTGAAGCGCATCTGGGACATGGGGCTCGAAACGCTGTCGCTCGTGAAGTCGCGGATCGCGCAGCACGACATCGACTGCGCGCTGGTGCCCGGCTACCTGACCGCCGCGAACACCGAGCGCGACGCCGACGCGCTGAAACGCTGGCGCGACGAAGCCGCGAAGCGCTTCGGTTACGACCGCTTCCACTTCGTCGAAGCCGACGCACTCGGCGACTACGTGCAGTCCGCCCGCTATTGCGGCGGCTTGTACGACCCGGACAGCGGCCACCTCCATCCGCTCAACTACACGCTCGGCCTCGCCCGTGCGGCGACCGGCGCGGGCGTGCGCATCCACGAAGACAGCTGCGTGACGCGCGTGCGCGACGTCGCGGGCGGCCACGTCGTCGAGACCGGCAACGGTCATGTGCGGGCGCGCTTCGTCGTGCTCGCGTGCAATACCTACGTCGGCACGCTCGCCCCCGCGCTGGCGAAGAAGATCATGCCGGTCGGCACCTACGTGATCGCGACCGAGCCGCTCGGCGAAGCGCGCGCCGCCGCGCTGATGCCCGCGCGCGCGGCGATCTGCGACAGCCGCTTCGTGCTCGACTACTTCCGGCCGGCACCCGACACGCGGCTCGTGTGGGGCGGCAAGGTCAGCTATTCGACGCGGCAGCCGAACGATCTCGCGGCCGCGATGCGTGCGGACATGCTGAAGACGTTCCCGCAGCTCGCGGACGTGAAGGTCGACTACGCATGGGGCGGCTTCGTCGACATCACGATGAACCGCGCGCCGCACTTCGGCCGCATCGCGCCGACGATGTACTTCGCACAGGGGTTTTCGGGGCACGGCGTGAACACGACCGCGCTCGCGGGCAAGCTGATCGCCGAGGCGATCGACGGGCAGGCGAGCCGCTTCGACCTGTTCGACAAGATCCGGCATCGCGACTTCCCGGGCGGCGCGGCGCTGCGCACGCCGGCGCTGGTGCTCGCGATGAGCTGGTACCGGCTGCTCGACGCGTTCGGCGTGCATTGAGCGGCGCGGCGCGTGCCGCGCGCCGTGTTCCGGCACGCGCGGCCGCGTCAACGCAAAACGGCCGCGCACACGCGCGGCCGCCCGGTTTCAATGGCCCGATGCCGCAAGCGCGGCTTACTGCCGCCCCGCCGCATCGGCGCCCATCACGCCATGCCGGTCAGTCGGTGCCGTACTTCGGCGAGTGCGGACCGTACAGCAGCCCGTTCGGCGGCCCCGCCGCCAGCAGCCTTCCGCTTGTAAACGCGGCAACGTCGTGGCTCTGGTCCATCAGCGTATTGGCGATCTGCTTGACCGCGGCCGTCACCAGCATGCCGATCAGGCCGCCGCCGCCGCTGTTGCCGCCTTCGTCGCTGGCCGCGCTGGCCTCGCCCTGCCACAGCACGTCGCCCGTGCGCAGGTCGACGAGTTTGGCCGACGCGGACACCACCGTCGCGCTCGCGAGGATCCGGTACACGGTGCCGTACTTCGATACCTTCGCGTACAGCGCGGCGTCCGCGCCGAAGATCTCGCGCAGCTTCGCGGGCGGCGTCTCCTGGATCTCGGCCGCATTGGTCAGGCCGTTCTGCTTGAAGGTCTCGTCCATCACCGCGACCGGCACGACGTAATAGCCGGACTCGGCGAGCGGCAGCGTCATCTGCGACAGCATCCCGTAGGTCGCGCCGACGTCGGAGGTCTCGTTGACGGGCGGCAGCACGAGGATCGAGCGCGGCTGGCTCTTCTTGAATGCCGTGTAGTCGGGTCGTTTCACCGGCTGCGCGCACGCGCTCAGCAGCGCGGCGATCGACAGCACGGACATCAGCTTGAATGAGAGAGTCTTGAACATGGCTGGCGCGTCACTGTTTGGCTGTGTTCGAATCGGCGGTCTTCTGCCCGGCGATCGTCTGGCTGGCGGCCTGCTGGCCGGCGGCCTTCTGATCCGCGGATTTCGGCGCGCCGGTTTTCTTCTTCAGCAGGAAATCCATGTAGGTCGAGGATTCCGGGAACAGTTGCTTCTCGGCCTGCAGTTCCTGCTCGGCCTGCTGCTCGTTGCCGACACTCGCGTACAGCATCCCGAGATGCGCATGGAAGCCCGGCGGCGGCGTATGGCCCTTGCCGCGAATCTCCTGCAGCGCCTTTTCGAGCGCGTCGATCTGCTCCTGCGGCGACTTCTGTCCCTTGAAGTATTCGTACACCTGCGGCTGATAGCCCGTCCACTGATAGAGCGGCGGCGTGGAACTCGCGCAGCCGGCGAGCAGCAATGCGGCGGCCGTCGCCGGCAGCCAGTTACCCCGTTTCATGGTCTTTTCTCTTTTGATGTCGTGGTGAATCGATCGCGTGCAGCGCCGGCCCCGGCGCCTGCAGCGCTTACTGCGCGGTCTTCAGCGCGCCGGCGTCGACCTGCTCGGCGAGATGGTTCACGGCCTCCTGGATCGCGAGGTCGAGCACCTTGCCGTTGAGCGTCGAGTCGTAGCCGGCGGTGCCGCCGAAGCCGATCACCTCGCGGTTCGACAGGCTGAATTCGCCCGCGCCCTGGCTCGACGCAACGACTTCCGACGTCGTCGTGTCGACGATGTTCAGGTTGACCTTCGCATACGCGACCTGCGTCTTGCCGCGGCCGAGAATGCCGAACAGCTGGTGATCACCGACGTCCTTGCGGCCGAACTCGGTCACGTCGCCCGTCACCACGTAGTTCGCGCCCTTCACCGCCTGCGCCTTCTTCATGAAGCCGGCTTCCTGCTTGATCTCGTCGAGATTCTCGCGATCGAGCACGTTGAAGCGCCGGCTCTGCTGCAGGCGCGTGACGAGAATCGTCTTCGCTTGCCCGCCGAGGCGGTCGATGCCGTCCGAGAAGATGCCGCGCATGTAGCTCGAGCGGTTGTCGAACTTGCCGACCGCAATCGCGACGGGCTTGCCCGCGTAGGGCTTCTGCGCGCTGCTCACGGCCGGCACGTCGAGCGTGCGCGACGATTCGGTCGCGCAGCCGGACAGCGCGGCCGCAACCGCGGCCGCGACGAGAACGATGCGTCCTGTCTGGATATTCACTGCTGGGTCTCCTTGCGTGGAAAGGTGCCCGGATCGGGCGCGCCGGCTCGCGAACGAACCGGCGATCGGAACGGATACGGCAGCACTCATCGCCCGACGGGCGATGGCGGCATTCGAGGGGAAGAAGCGTGCAACGGACGCGTTGCAGCGGCAGGCGCAAAGGCGGCGGCGCGCCCGATATTCGCGCGCGCCGCGGTGATCCCGTTATTCTGATTGCTGCGCTGTTGATCGCGCATGATCGGCCCCGTATATGATTTTGCGCGATGATACCAAACGTATTTATTGAGACGGACTGTCTTTAAAAGAATTGACGATTTTCACGTCCCGCGGGTTGACGCATGCGGCTCCCCGCTCAGCCATGCGATTCACGGCACAGCGCGTCACCCAGCGGAATGGGTCATGCCCGGCTCCCGCAACAGCGAGATCGCCGGCGAGACGAAAATATTGAGATAACTCGAAAAGCCGCGCATGCGCATTGCCAATACCCCGAAAACAATTCTCGAGACACGGCACGGCATCTCCATCCAGAAAACCGGCAATCCGATCGATGCGCCATTGCGGCAGCCTGCACGCGCGCCCGCCGTCGATCACCCGCCGGCGCGCGCTGCCCTCCGCTAATCCGCCACCTTCTGCCGCATCGTCACGAACTCCTCGGCCGCGGTCGGATGGATGCCGATCGTGTCGTCGAACTGTGCCTTCGTCGCGCCCGCGCGAATCGCGATCGCGATGCCCTGGATGATCTCGCCGGCGTCGCGCCCGACCATGTGCGCGCCCACCACGCGCTGGCTGTCGCGCGCGACCACGAGCTTCATCATCGTGCGCTCGTCGCGACCCGACAGCGTGTGGCGCAGCGCCTTGAACGACGTGCGGTAGACGTCGACTTCGCCGTGCGCGCCACGCGCATCCGCCTCGGTCAGCCCGACCGTCGCGACCTCGGGCTGGCTGAACACGGCCGACGGCACCCATTCGTGATCGGCCGCGACGCGCGCCCCGCCGAACAGCGTGCGCGCGAGCAGCCCGCCGTCGCGCGTTGCCACCGGCGTGAGCTGCGGCCGTGACGTGACGTCGCCGATCGCATGGATCGAAGCGACCGACGTCGCCGAATACGCATCGACGGCGATCGCGCCGTGTGCATCAAGCATGACGCCCGCCTGTTCGAGCCCGAGCCCGTCGACATTCGGCACGCGGCCGGTCGCATAGAGCACCGCATCGTACGGCCCGTGCCGCGCGTCGCCGACGCGCACGCTCAGCGTGCCGTCGTCCGCGCGGGAAATCGACTCGACCACCGTGCGCGCGTGGATCGTGACACCCTGCTTCGTCATTTCGTCGGTCAGGAATTGGCGCACGTCGTCGTCGAAGCCGCGCAGGATTTTCTCGCCGCGATAGAACAGGTCGACCTGGCTGCCGAGGCCGTTGAAGATGCCCGCGAACTCGACCGCGATATAACCGCCGCCAACCACTGCGATGCGCGCGGGCAGCGCGGCGAGCGACAGCGCCTCGCGCGATGTGATCGCGTGCTCGATGCCGGGCCGCGGCGGCAGCGACGGACGCGAGCCGGTCGCGATCGCGATGTGGCGCGCCCGGATCGTGCGTTCGCCGATCGCGACCGTGTGCGCATCGACGAGCGTCGCGCGCCCCGCATGCATGTCGACGCCCGATTGCCGCAACAGGTTGATGTAGATGTCGCTCAGCCGATTGATCTCGCGATCCTTCGCGGCGATCAGCGCGGGCCAGTCGAGCGTGCCGGCGCCGAAGGTCCAGCCGAAGCCCTTCGCGTCTTCGACTTCGTGCGGGTAGTGCGATGCGTAGACGAGCAGCTTCTTCGGGATGCAGCCGCGCAGCACGCAGGTGCCGCCGATCTGCTCTTCTTCCGCTATGCCGACGCGCGCGCCGTATGACGCCGACATTCGCGCGAGCCTCACGCCGCCCGAGCCGGCGCCGATGACGAACAGGTCGTAGTCGAAATCCATCGCATTCCCTCATCGCAGTTCGGATGAAGGCACGATAGCAAGATTCGGGAATTCGTGCGGCGCACGGCGCGATCCGGCGCGCGCCCAATAAAAAACGGCGAGAGACGTCGCCTCTCGCCGGTCAACCCAGCTGCCGGTTTGTCATGCGTCACCGATCGACCGCATGCCCGACCTGCCGGTCGCGCGGCACCGGTCCGCCCGGGCGCGCGAACGGCGCGCCCACGGCCGGTCCAGCCGCCATGCTCATGCCTGCGACGTGTCGCTGCCGTCCGTCGCCTGCGTATCGTCTGCCGCCTGTTCGGGTTTCTCTTCCTTCTTCTCGAGCATGCCTTCGATCGCCTCGGCGCCCTTGAAGCCGGCGACGGCCGCTGCCGCCTTGGTCAGCAGGCCCGCATCCGGATCCAGCTTTTCCGCGCCTTCGACTGCCGCCACTGCGCCAGCGATTTCACCCACCGTGTTCAGGATACCCATCGTCATCCCCTTTCAAGAAAATCGTGTGACGGATCGTCCCACGAATAAAACCGGCGGACCGCGTTTGTCATCACCGGATACACAAGTTACGCACCAGGCCGGCCGCGCTCGCCGAGCGCCCGCCGGAACGACGCACGCGCGTGCACGGCGGCACACAGCGGCGATGTACGCAGCGTAGCGGAAAGCCTTCGCGCGTACTGTAAAAGTATGTTCTGGAATGCCGACGGATAGCTTACGAATTCCGCCGCGTCATGAAGCTGACGCCGAACGATGCGGTCCGAACCGGTGCCGGCCGCGCACACACGGCCGGCATCCCGTTCAGAACTGGTGCCGGATGCCGGCCATCACGCCGAGTTGCGTCATGCCGGGTGCGGGCGTCGTGCCGCCGCCGCCTTGGCTGACCGTGTACTGCGCGTTCGCGCTGTTCCACAGGTATGCGCCTTGCAGGTAGACGGCCGTGCGCTTGGACAGCAGGTACGTGCCGCGCAGCACGCCGATCGTGCCGCGCGCGTCGTGCACGCGATTGACGATCCGGTACGCGCCACCGTCGAAGACCAGGAACGGCGCGGCCCGCCACGACGCGGTCAGATAGAACTGGTCGTAGCCGACGTTCGGCATCTGCGCGGACACGAGCCGCACGCGGCGGCCGAGCCAGCCGCCGCCGAATCGCCACGCACCGAACTCGCCGTAACCGTTCAACTGCATGCGCACATCCTTGTCGCCCGGCTGCGTGAACGGGATCGGCGCGGCGCCGTCATAGAAACTCGCGGCCGCGCCCGCGCCGCCGCGCTGCTCGTCGTACGCGGCGGCCACGCCGAAGCCGTGCGCGTCGTAGCGCAGCATCGCCGACCATTCGCGGCACGTCTGCGCGCTGCCCGGCACCGGACCGGCGCAGGTGCCCTGCCCGGGCGAATTGCCGGTACCGGCCGCGTCGCGGCCGAACGACCAGGTCGCGCCGACGGTCAGCCCGCCGAACGCCCCCTTGTACGCGATCGTGTTGTCGCTGCGCGCGCTCGGCAGATATTGATCGAACGAAGCCAGGCCGCCATAGATGTCGGGCCCGAGCAGGTCGGCATCGGCCACCGCCCAGTACGTCATCGTGTACTGGCGGCCGAAACTCAGGCTGCCGTACGGACCGTCCACGCCGACCCACGCCTGCCGACCGAACAGCCGCCCGCCCTGGTTCGCGGCGCCGTTGCGCATGTTGAAGCCGTTCTCGAGCACGAAATTCGCGCGCCAGCCGCCGCCTAGCGCTTCGCTGCCGCGCAGCCCCCAGCGCGACGGCAGCTCGCCGGTGATGCCGGGCATGCGCACCACGCCGTCGCCCGCCGTGTCGGCATGCGAAACGAATTCGACGCCCGTATCGACGACGCCGTACAGCGTGACGCTGCTCTGCGCGCACGCCGGCGCGCACGCGAACGCGGCCAGCGCGGCGGATCCCGCCGCAACCCATGCTTTCATGATCTTTTGTCTCCGTCCGTTTTATTTCGTAGTCCGGATCGAATGAATGCATGGCACGCTGATGCTGCCGCATGCGATCCGGATGCTGGGCGCATTATCCGGAGACAAAACCGTGCTGAAAATTGCCGATTCGGCGAAAAGTCATAACCGCATGGCATGACTTGGTGGCGCGGCGCGCGACGACGATGCGCCAGTCAAAAGCCGGGAGGCGCGTTGCGGCGCCTCCCGGCATGCGATCGAACGAAACGTCTTTCGATCAGAAGATATTGCGCAGGCCGATCGCGATGCCCGTCTGGTTGCTGCGACCCGGCAGTTCGACGTTCGCCGCGCCGTTCGTCTTGTTGAAGTCGACGGTGCCGTAGACTTCGGTGCGCTTGCTCAGCGCGTACTCGGCGATGCCGACGATCGCGTAGCGGTTGCCGCTCGCGAGCGTGCCGTTCGCGGTCATCGCATTGCGCATGTGATCGTAGTAGAACGCGCCCGTCAGCGTCAGCGGCGTGCTGACCTGCCAGCTCACGCCCGCGAACGGACCGTCGTCGATCCGGCCGGTGCCCTTCGCGACCGGAATCGTCTGCTGCGCGAGCAGGCTGTCGACGAAGCCCGTGTCGTCCTTCGAGCGCAGGTAGCCGGCGTAGACCTTCGCCTTGCTGAACGCGTACACGACGTTCGCGTGGTAGATCGTCTGCTTGCGCGCCGAGTTGTCGCTGTTCTGCTGCGCGCCGGCCGCGATGCTGAGCGGGCCCATCACGTACGACAGCGACACGCCCCACGCATTGCCCTTGCCGAGCGAACCCGGAATCTGGCCCGAGAAGCCGCCGGCGCCGGTCGATTCGTAGTTGGTGCCGGTCGAGTACATCGCCTTCGCGGTCAGGCCCGCGAACTTGCCCGTGTACTTGATCTGGTTGTCCGCATACAGGCCGCCGCCGAGTGCGACCGGCAGCCATGCGTTCTCGAGGTAGTTGCCGACCGTCAGCGGATCGTAGGTGTCCGACAGCAGGTCGAACAGCGGCGTCTTCTGGCGGCCGAGGGTCACCGTGCCGTACAGGCTCTGCAGGCCGACGTACGCCGCGCGGTTGAACAGGCGGCCGCTGTCGGCGAATGCGCCGTTCTGCAGGTTCACGCCGCTTTCGAGGTTGAACACGGCCTTCAGGCCGCTGCCGAGGTCTTCCGTGCCGTAGATGCCGAAGCGGCTGTTGGTGATCGCGCCGTTGGTCATCGACAGCAGGCCGTCGTTCTTGGCGTTTGCGTTGGTCAGGTAGCGAATGCTGGCGTCGGCGACGCCCCAGAGCGTGACCGAGCTTTGTGCCGCCGCGTACTGGCTGGCGAATGCGAGCGCGGCGCCCCCTGCGATGGCTGCGAGTCGGGTGGTCTGCTTCATGAGCTTTCCTTTTTGTAGGTGTCTCCGTTCATTGCCGGCCGCGTGCGCAGCCGGGTGGCGATCGCGCACGCTCATGGCGCGCGCGATGTGGCCTGAATCATATGACGAGTCGGAAACATGAAAGAAATTGAAATGCGCCGTCACGGTGCGTTTGTCGTCCGGGAACAACGTTTCCCGCGCCGGGCTTCCGTCGCGCGCCGTCAGGTCGTTTGCGCCGCCCCGCCGCCGCCATTCCCCGCGCGACGCCACGCGCGCCGCACGATCTCCGCAAAGGCGCCGACGAGCAGCAGCACGGCGCCCCACAGCGCGACGTCGGGCACGAGCCGCGTCACGAGGCCGCCGACCACCGCGCCGGCCAGGAAGCAGAAGCTGATCGTCGCGAGCAGCGCCGAGTCGTGCAGCGCGCCCGCGTCATAGCGCGGGATCAGCCCGACGAACAGCTTCTGCGCGGCGCGCCGCAGGTTGCCGGTCGTCATCACCGACGTATACGACAGTTCCTCGAGATGGGTGAACGACAGCGTCTGCAGCGTCGCGACGAACGAGATGCCCGGAATCAGCCATGCGCTCGACGCACCGACGAGGCCGCTCGCGGCCACGCCGAGAAATGCGATCTCGACGATCAGGCTCGTGAACGCCGTGTGCCGCATCCAGCCGCGCTGCGCGGCAAGGCCAAGCAGGTGCGCGACGAACACCGCGATCACGAAGCCGAAGAGCGGCGGCACGTGATGCAGCGCGGCAGCCCATTCGCCGGCCGACAGGTTGATGCCGAGCAGCGCGACGTTGCCGGTCATCGTGTTCGCGAACACGTGGCCGTGGCCGACATACGTGTACGCGTCGAGGTAGCCGCCGGACAGCGTCAGCAACGCGGCGACAGTGAGATTGCGGCTGGCGCCGTCGAGATCCATCGATTCTCCGGTGGTGCGCGCCGCCCGGCCGCGCGCGGCGGGCGGTGCGACATTCAGTCCTGCCGGCGCGGGACGCCGCCGGCGCTGCGCGGCCGGGCATCGCCGCGTGCCGCGCGCCAATATAATGCTCGTCGTCGGGTGGCGGATTCCCGCCGCGCATCGCAGCCAGCCGGAACGTGCCGACCGGGCAGGTTTCACCGCCGAAGAACCGGCCGAGTATACCGGGCCGATCGGACCCGATTGCGACCCGATCGCCGCCCTGCGCCGCTTCACCGAGCCTTCGAATGACACTCGCGAAGTTCTTCCTGCGCTACACCGTCATCCCGTTCGCCGCGATCGTGCTGGTGGCCGTCTGGGCGTTCAACCGCGAATCGGGCGAGATCGACGCGCGCCAGTATGCGGCGCTGGTGGCCGCCTATCCGTCGTTCACGCCGAAGCTGAAGCACGAGGTGGCCGACGCGTTGCGCGGCGGCAGGCTCGCAAAGGCCGATTACGGCACGATCATGCGCGATGCGCTCGATGCGGGTTATGTGGTCGACTGGCCGGCCGTGACGGACGACGTCGGCAGCGAGCGCGGCCGGCTGCTCGGCATCGTGAACAGCGACCTGCCGGCGTCGCAGTAGCCTGCGGCCGCAGCCGGCAACGGCCGGCTGCGCGGCGGCTCACTGCCCGATGCCCGTGAGCCCGATCAGCGCGCCGCCCGCGAGCAGCCACAGCGGATGGATGCGCGTGCGCCACGCGAGCACCGCGCACGCGGCCGTGATGCCCCACTGCATCGCCGTGCGGTTCGACGCCTCTGAGATCAGCACCGCGCTCGCTGCGACGAGCCCCGCCGTGACGGGCATCATCCCCTGCTGCACGTAGCGGCGCCACGGCCGGTCGCGAAAGCGCTCCCATGCATGCAGCGCGAGCACGGTGACGATCGACGACGGCCCGAACTTCGCGAGCGACGCGACCAGCAGCCCGGCCCAGCCGGCCACGTGCCAGCCGACCAGCGACACGATCATCATGTTCGGCCCGGGCGCTGCCTGCGCCAGCGCGAACAGCGCGGTGAACTCGTGCGCGCTCATCCAGTGATGCACGTCGACGACCTGCCGCTGCATCTCCGGCAGGATCGTGTTGCCGCCACCGAACGCGAGCAGCGACAGCTGGCTGAAGATCGTCGCGATCGCGACCAGCGTGTCGTTCATGGCCGGCCTCCATGCTGCGCGTCGCGCGCGGCAGCCGGCGCCGGCCGCGGCGTGCCCGCATCGCGGCGCCGCGACGCGAGCCACACGCTGATGGGTGTGAGCACCAGCATCGTGGTCAGCAGCGGCATGCGCAGCACCGCGATCGCGACGAACGCGAGCGCCGCGATGCCGGCCGCCGCGCGCGCGTGCCGCAACGGCTTCGCGACCTTCACGGCCATCGCGACGAGCAGCCCGGCGGCCGCGGCAGCGAGCCCCGCGAACAGGTGCTGCACGTGCGGATCGTTCTGCGTCTTCGCGTACAGCACGCCGAGCGCGACGACGACGAGCGTCGGGCCCGCGATCAGCCCGAGAATGCCCGCGAACGCGCCGGCGACGCCACGAAAGCGCATGCCGACGGCGACCGACAGGTTGATCACGTTGCCGCCCGGCAGGAACTGGCACAGGCCGAGCAGATCGGTGAATTCGTCGGCGGAGAGCCACTTGCGCTCGTCGACGATCGTGCGCCGCGCGAACGGCAGCGCGCCGCCGAACGACATGAGGCCGAGCGACAGGAAGCCGGTGAACAGCTCGGCGAGACCGACCCTGCGGGGTGACGCGACAGGCGGCGGGGAAACGGATTGCATGGGGATCCTCATCAAACGGTCAGCCGAGGTTACCGCCGTTCGGGATTCCGGCAAAACGATTTTATCGGCGCTTCCTTGTGATCTAGAATCACAAGCATGGCACGCGATCTCCCGCCCTTTTCCGCGCTTCGAGCCTTTGAAGCCGCGGCACGACATGAAAGCTTCAGCGCCGCCGGCGACGAGCTGCATGTGACTCATGGTGCCATCAGCCGGCAGATCGCCGCGTTCGAGGCATGGCTCGGCAAGCCGGTGTTCCACCGCTACGGCAAGCGCGTGAAGCTCACCGACGAAGGCCGCCGCTACCTGGACACCGTGCGCGCGGCGTTCGACAGCATCGCGCACGCGACCGAGCAGTTGCGCAACAGCGGCGCGGCGCGCGTGCTGCGCATCAATGCGCTGCCGACCTTCGCGATGAAATGGCTGCTGCCGCGCCTGTCGCGGTTCCAGCGCGACGTGCCGAACGTCGAGCTGAAGCTGTCGACATCGAACGCGCCGCTCGACGCGCTCGACGGCTTCGATGTCGCGATCCGCCGCGGCCCCGGCCACTGGCCGAACTGCACGAGCGGCCACTTCCTCGACGAAAGCGTGATTCCGGTCTGCAGCCCCGCGCTGCTCAGGCGCGCGCCGATCGCGCGCGCGGACGACCTCGCACGGCACGTGCTGCTGCATTCGGATACGCGGCCGGAAGGCTGGCGCGACTGGTTCGCGGCGGCCGGCGTGGCGATGAAGGGGCGCAAGCGGCAGTCGTTCGACCACTTCTACCTGGCGCTGCAGGCGGCCGTCGACGGGCTCGGCGTCGCGCTCGGCCCGCTGCCGCTGATCGACGACGAGCTCGCGAGCGGCCGGCTCGTGATGCCGCTCGGCGGGCCGCGCATCGCGACGCGCAGCTACTGGTGGATCACGCCGCGCGCGCCGGCCGACGATCCGCTCGTCGCGCAGTTCTGCGCTTGGCTCGAAGCGCAGACGAACGCAAACGCATGACGCGTTGCACACCCGACACCTGATCGAAACGCAAGCGCTGCGCTGCCGCCCGTCCCCGCACGCGTTGCAAGACTGAAACCATTCGCACGCGTCGCATCCGTTTCCCCTGCGGATTCGCCGTCGCGCCGCACATGCGATCCCCCGTCACTCCGGCCTTTCCGCACCGGGCCTGGCGCGCCGCCGACCGGCCCCGCCGTCGCCGGTTTCACGCCTGAAACATTGCCCCCTCCGAAACGTTGCACGGCTGCAAGCAGCGACCGCCCAGCCCCTGCCCGCGCGGCTATCCGCGCGCTGGCCCGCTCCTTGCTGATGCAGCCGTGCAAACAACGACGACTGCACGGCCGGGTGGCTCGATGCAGGCGACAAACAATCATCAAGCAGGTCGGGGAAATCATGTCGAAAATCATATCGGCCGTCACACGGCTGCTGTCTCGCCTCACTGTTCCTATCACTGCTCCTGTTACGCATCGGCTGATGCCGGCGGCGCGACTTCGCACCGTCGACATCCGATGCGCCGACACGGTCCGCATCGTCACCCGACATCACGACGCCTCGATTCGATAGGCAAACCCCGGGAAGCCCCAGCCGGGCGCATGCGCGCCACGACGACGATCCGCGCCGTTCGCGCGGGCATTGCCGCCGACGGCCGCCCCGCGCGCAAAACAAGCGCGCAGGGCGGCGACGGCTGCGAGATGTCGTACGCCCCGCAGCGCCGAGGCCAGGCCTCCCATGCCCCAAGCGCCGCGCCGGTCGGGCCGGCGCATACCGACACGAAGGAGGCGCCCGCCCAGCAAACGACCCCACTCCGACACAACCAGAAGACCCATTGCGCATCTGGACGATCGAGATCCCGTCCCGAATGACCTTCTCGTCGCACCGGCCGCACATTCCAGCTTTCAAGGGAGAAACCCATCATGAAGCATTCCTTACTGACCAAGGCGGCGCTTGCCGCATCGCTCGCTTGCGTGGCCGTCGCGGTATCGGCTGGACAAGCCAGCTCGACGTTCGGCGTGTCCGCCACCGTCAACGCAACCTGCCTGATCGACTCGGCGAGCGCGCTGACCTTCCCCGCCTACACGCCGGGCACCGGCGATCAGACGGCGCAGTCGGCGATCACGGTCCGCTGCACGAACGGCACGAATTTCAACATCGGCCTGAATGCGGGCACCACGTCGGGCGCCACGGTCGCGAGCCGCATCATGACGAGCGGCTCGAATCAGCTCAATTACACGCTGTACCAGGATTCGAGCCGCTCGGTCGTCTGGGGCAATACGCCGCCGACCGACACCGTCAATGGCACGGGCGCAGGCATGGCGATGGCCCAGGCGATCACCAGGACCGTCTACGGCAAGGTGCCGGACCAGCCCAACGCCGTGCCGGGCAACTACGCCGACACGGTGACCGTCACCGTGACGTTTTAGCGCGGCGCGGGAGGGCCCGCCGCATCCCGCATGCGCGCGCCCTCCCCACCGGCCGCCGCCGCGCCCGTCGCACGCAGCGCTGCGCATGGCGAAGCGAATCTCACAGGGGTAGATCTGCGATGAAACCGAACATGTGCCAACTCGCGAAGTGGATCGCGGCCGCAACGCTTGCCGCGGCATGCGTCGACAGTCATGCAACGAACTTCACGGTGTCTCCCGTTCGCGTCGAGCTGTCCGCGGCGCACACGAGCGTCGCGCTCACGGTCAGGAACGAGTCGGCCGACGAACCCGTGATCGTCCAGCTGGGTACCGCCGCGTGGTCGCAGAGCGCGGGCGACGACGTCTATGCGTCCACCGGCGACCTGATTGCCGCTCCGCCCATTTTCACGATCCCGCCCGGCGGTTCGCAGGTCGTGCGGGTCGGCCTGCGACACGCGCCGAGCGCGGATCAGGAGATCGGCTACCGGCTCTATCTGCGCGAAGTGCCGCCCACGCCGAAGCCGGGGTTCGCCGGCGTGCAGATCGCGCTCGAAATGAGCCTGCCGATCTTCGTGAGGCCGAAGACCGACACTGCCCCTCGCCTGCGCTGGGCAGCGGCCCCGCGTCCGAACGGCGCCGGCATGCTCGCGTTGCGCGTGACCAACGAAGGCACCGCGCATGCGCAGGTGGCAAACCTCGAGCTGCTCACGCCGGGCAGCGACCGGCCGGTCGCCACGCATGCGGAATTTGCCTACATTCTGCCGGGCCAGTCGCGGCAGCTGATGTTCAAACCCGGCTCCGGCACCGTACCGGCCGTTGCTTCCGGATTGCATTTGGTCGGCTACTCCGATGCAGGCAACATCGACTCCACGATCGCGCCGAGCGACCGCTAAGGCGGCGATCCTGATCGCGATCATCATGAGCACACGGATGACATTCGCGGAAGAACGTCCGGTCGCGGCACAAGCGGCACCGGCGGCGCACGCTGCGGCGGGCGGCGCGGCCGAGCTGCTGTATCAGGTCGACATCAACCGGCAGGGGCTCGACGAAACCGCGTTGCTGATCAAGGCGGGCGACGGCGAATTCTACGTGTCGGCCGACGACCTGAAGCGCTGGCGGCTCAAGTTGCCGGACGTCCGGCCGCTGGCCGGCGCCGACGCGCCGTTCTACCCGCTGAAGTCGATCGCGGGGCTCGCCTGCACGGTCGACGAGCAACATCTGACGATGTCGATCAGCGTGCCTGCCGACGCGTTCGTCGGCGCATCGTTCGACGAGACGGAGCGGAATCGCCTGCCCGCGGTCGAGCCGGGCATCGGCGGCTTCTTCAATTACGACCTGCTCGCCGAGCAGGCCGCGGGCCAGACGCATGGCTCGGGCCTGTTCGAACTCGGCTTCTTCAACCGCTTCGGCGTCGGCGTCGGCACGTTCCTCGCGGACGAGTCGGGCCCGACCCGCCGGCTGACGCGCCTCGAAACCACGTGGACGACCGATCGACCCGGCAAGCTCGCCAGCCTGCGCATCGGCGACGCGATCAGCCGCCCCGGCATGTGGGGCCGCGCGATCCGCTTCGGCGGCATTCAGTACGCGACCAATTTCGCGACGCAGCCCGGGCTCGTCACGATTCCGCTCCAGGGCGTGAGCGGGCAGGCCGTGCTGCCTTCGACCGTCGACGTCTACGTCAACAACGCGCTCACGTCGACGCGCGACGTCGCGCCCGGCCCGTTCGCGATCAACAACGTGCCCGTGGTGACCGGCCAGGGCGACGTGCGGGTCGTGGTGCGCGACGTCATGGGCCGCGAGCAGGTGATCACCCAATCGTTTTACGCGAGCGCGAATCTCCTCAAGCAAGGCATGCAGGACTTCTCGTACGAAGTCGGCAAGGAGCGGCGGGATTTCGGCCTGGCAAGCAACGACTACGGACGATGGTTCGCCAGCGTGACGCACCGGATCGGGGTGACCGACCGGTTCACCGGCGAGATCCACGCCGAAGCCGAAGCATCCCGGCAGAACCTCGGCGTCGGCGGCGTGGTGCTGGCCGGGCCGCTCGGCGTCGTCAATGCGGCCGCGGCGGCGAGCCGCAGCACCGACGGCCCCGGCGCCCTCGCGGTGATCGGCGTCGAGAGCCAGTCAGGCCTCGTCGACATCGGCGCGCACGCGCAATGGGCCACGCCGCATTTCGCGCAGATCGGGCTCGAGCCGGGCACGCCCGCGCCGAAGCTGCTGACGAGCTTCAACATCGGCGTCGGGATGGGCCGCTTCGGCTCGCTCGGGCTCGCACACGTATTCGTCGACGATCGCGGCGGCTACAAGGTTCAGCTGCTGTCGCTCAGCTACAGCGTTCAGCTCGGACGCTTCGGCTTCGCGAACGTCAGCGTCAGCAAGCCGCTGGGCGGATCGGGCGCGACCAGCGTCGGCGTCGCGTGGACGATACCGATCGACAACCGCACGAGCGCGTCCTTCGCGATGACGCACCAGCAGGGCGCCACCGACATGCTTGCGCAAGTGCAGCGCAGCCTGCCGGTCGGCGAAGGATTCGGCTACTCGGTTCAGGCGGGCAACAACACGCAGGATGCGAGCGCGACGCTGCAGACGCGCACCGGCGCCTACAGCGTCGAGGCCGCGTCCTATCGCGGCCGGGCCGGCGTACGGGCCAACGCATCGGGCGGCGTCGCATTCGTCGACGGCACGGCGCGCCTGTCGCGCCAGATCACGGACAGCTTCGCGCTCGTCAAGGTGCCGGGCTTCGCCAACGTCGGCATCCTCGCGGACAACCAGCTCGTCGCTCACACCGACGCCAACGGCGTCGCGCTGCTGCCACGGCTGCGCGCCTACGAAAGCAATCCGATCTCGATCGAGCAGGCCGACCTGCCGTTCGACGCGAAGATCGGCACGCTGAAGCTCGACGCGGTGCCCTATTTCCGCAGCGGCATGGCGCTCGAGTTTCCGATCTCGCGTTCGCGCGGCGCGGTGCTCACGCTCGATCTCGAGAACGGCGGTCACTTGCCGGCAGGCGCGGTCGTCACGGTCGCGGGGCAGAAGGATGCCTTCCCGGTCGGCCATGACGGCGTCGTCTATCTCACCGGACTGTCGGCGCAGAACCGCCTGCGCGCGACGTGGCGCAACCAGCAGTGCGACCTGACCGTCCGCTTTCCCGCCGGCGACGATCCGCTGCCGGACCTGGGCACCCATCTTTGCAAGGGAGTCACACCATGAGACATCGCAAGCATGCCGGGCGGCGTGACCGGCTGACGCGCCTTCGCGCCGCCGCGACGGCGCTCGCGGCCGGCGCGGCCGTGCTGCCCGCGCTGCCCGCGCTCGCGGCGACCACCTGCACGATGAATGCGCCGTCGTCGATGGTGTTCGGCACGTACGACACGATCAATGCCGCCACCTCCGCGGTCACGATCTCGGTCAACTGCACCGGCAGCGGTACCGCCACGCCGACGGTGTCGGCAAGCATGGGCGGCGGCACCTACGCGAATCGCCTGATGACCCGGACCGGCGGCGCGCAGACGTTGGGCTACAACATGTATCTCGACAGCGCGCACACGACGATCTGGGGCGACGGCACGAGCGGCACGTCGACGATTTCGTGGGGCAAGATCAACGGCGCCGCCAACTTCAGCTCGACCGTGTACGGACTGATCCGCGGCGGCCAGAACGTCGTGCCGGGCGGCTACGCGGACCAGAACATCACGATCATGTTCAACTACTAGGCGCAGCGGCGGCGCGTGCACGATCCCGCCGCCGCCGATCGCCATCACGGACTCAGACAACGGGTGCAGATCATGAATCGAACCGAGACAGCGAGTGCCGCCGCATCGCGGTGCAGGCAGTGCGGACGGCGCGGCGCGGCCCATCCCGCGCCGATACGGGCCGCTCGCCACGCGAAACGGATGCTGGCCGCGACGGCCGCGCTATCGATCGTGTTGTTCGGCGCCGCGTCAGGCCCGGCCGATGCGAAGCAGGCCATCCGGTCGCTGGCGGTCGGCGCGACGGTCCAGCCGTACGCGCGGCTCAAGGCGACCAGTCCGGCCCAGCTCGTGATCGCGAACAAGGACACGAGCATCGGCTACCTGAACGTGCCGAACGTCAACAACGCCACCGGGACGACGCTTGCGGTCCAGACCAACGACCGGGCCGGGTACACGGTGCTGGTGCAGGTTGCCGCCACCAGCCAGTCGCAGTTCAGCTCGATCGAGATCAGCGGAATCGGCAGCAAGGTCGTGCTTCCAGGGACTGGCGGCAAGATCGCCGTGCCGTATACCGCGCTCAACACGACCTTCACGGTGACCTATCGCTTCGTGTTCGCGCCGAAGGCGAAGGACGGGACCTTCGTATGGCCGATTACGTTTTCGGTGCAGCCCAACCCGTGACGTCCGGCGATCGCCGGGGCCGGCAGCCATGATCCGCGCCGTGGCTCACAGCACCGGCCCCGGCTCCTTTTCCTTGCGCAGGATCGCGTACAGGATGATCGCGCCGAACGTCGCGGTGCCGATCCCGCCGAGCCCGAAGCCGCCGATCTTCAGCGAGAAATCGCCGGCGCCGAGCACGAGCGTGACGGCCGCGACGATCAGGTTGCGGTTGTCGGAGAAGTCGACCTTGTTGACGACCCAGATCCGCGCGCCCGTCACCGCGATCAGCCCGAACACGACGATCGACACGCCGCCGAGCACCGGGCCCGGGATCGTCTGGATCACCGCGCCGAACTTCGGCGAGAAGCCGAGCACGATCGCGATCAGCGCGGCGACGACGAACACGAGCGTCGAATAGATCCGCGTGACGGCCATCACGCCGATGTTCTCCGCGTAGGTGGTCACGCCCGTGCCGCCGACGCTGCCCGACACGATCGTTGCGATGCCGTCGCCGATGAACGCGCGGCCGACGTAGCGATCGAGGTTGTGCCCCGTCATCGCGCTGACGGCCTTGATGTGGCCGAGGTTCTCGGCGACGAGAATCACCGCGATCGGCGCGAGCATCAGCATCGCGCGCGGTTCGAACACGGGTGCACGGAAGGTCGGCACACCGAACCACGCTGCATGCGCGACGATCGAGAAGTCGATCGGCTTGCCGAGCCCCATGCCGTTGGTCGCGATCGCGTAGAGCACGTACGCGATCACGAGCCCGACGAGGATCAGCAGGCGCTGCATCATCCCGCGCGCGAACACCGCGACGCCACCCACCGACAGCACCGTGACGAGCGCCATCACCGAGTCGAAAGTCGACGCCGAGACGCCCTTGACCGCGATCGGCGCGAGGTTCAGCCCGATCACCGCGACGACCGCGCCGGTGACGACGGGCGGCATCAGCGTCTCGATCCAGCGCGTGCCGATCGCCTGCACCAGCGCGCCGAGCGCAACGTACACGACGCCGCACGCGACGATCCCGCCGAGCGCGACCGGGATGTTCGGGTTCGGGCCGCTGCCGCCGTAGCCCGTCACCGCGATCACGAGGCCGATGAACGCGAAGCTCGAGCCGAGGTAGCTCGGCACGCGGCCGCCGACCAGCACGAAGAACAGCAGCGTGCCGATGCCCGACATGAAGATGCACAGGTTCGGGTCGAAGCCCATCAGCAGCGGCGCGAGCACGGTCGAGCCGAACATCGCGACGACGTGCTGCACGCCCATCGCGACCATCTGCGGCCACGACAGGCGCTCGTCGGGGCCGACCACGCGCGACGCCGCGCCGGTCGATTGCACCCGCCAGCGCGGGAAGTAGGAATCGGACATGGGAAAAGGGCTCCTGTCGGTCGCCGGCTGCGGAGGGTGCGCCGGTCTGGAATCTGGCGCGAGTTTACGGAGCGGAAATGGGGCTGGCAAGCGGGGGACACGCGGGGCCGTCAAGCGCGGGGGGCGACTTGCCGCATGCGCGAACCGGTGCGCGGCCGCGCGGCCCGGTTGCGTCGGCCGTCCGCGCAGGGCGCGCGGGCGGCGGCGGATGGCGCCGGCAGCGATGCAAGCGTGCGCTCACATCGCTGCCGACGCACCGTGCATCAAGGATTGATGTACTGGAACAGCGACAGGTTCTGCAGTTGCGAGTAGGCCTTCTGCGCGCCGGTCAGCGCGTTCTGCACCTGCAGGTACTGGCTGATCGTCGTCACCATGTTGGTGCTGGTCAGGTCCGACAGGTTGCTGGTCGTCTGCAGCGACGCGGTCTGGTTGACGGTCTGCATCGCCTTGACCTCCTGCTCGCGGCCGCCGACCGACGCCTGGATCGTCGTGACGTTGCGCATCGTGTTGCCGAGCTTGGTCGAGCCCGTCATCAGCGCGTTCGTGAGCGCCGCGCCCGCGACCGCATTGCCCGTCACGGGCGTCTTCAGCGCCGCGATCATCGAGTCGAGCGTCGAGAACACGTCGGAGCCGCCGCTCGCCTGCGGCGCGGGCGCCACCGCGAACGTGTCGCCGGCGGCCGGCGTACCCGACACCGACACCGTCATCCCGCCGCCGAGCGAAATCGCCGAGCCCGCCGAGTAGGCCTGCGCCGGCGTGGTGGTCGGCGGGCTGGCCGATTTGTCGGTCACCGTGTAGGTCGGCGCGGCGGACGTGCCGCCGAACTGGATCGTGAACTGGTGGCCGTTCGTCGCGACCGACGGATTCGTCACCGTGACCGCGGTAATCGTGCCGGTGCCCGTGTTGGCGGCACCGGCCGACGGCACCGGCGCGCTGCCGATCCCCGGCACCGACATGAACACGGCCGCGCCCGTGTCGCCCTGCGACACGCTGCTCGAATCGGCGATCTGCACCTGGCGCGTGCCCGTGTCGCCGACATACGCGATGCTGCCGTTCGGCGTGGTCGTAAACGGCGCCGCCGAATTCTTCGTGCCGGCGAACAGATAGTTGCCGGCGCCGTCGTTCGTGTTCGCGAGCGTCGTCAACTGGTCGCGGTAGCCCTGCAGTTGCGTCGCAAGCGCCGAGCGGTCGCTGTCGGACAGCGAACCGTCGCCCGCGCGCACCAGCAGCGTCTGTGCGCTCGTCAGCACGCCGCTCACGCTCTGCAGCGTCTGGTCCTCGGCCTGCAGCGACGCGAGTGCCGTGTTCTGGTTGGTCGCGTACTGCGACAGCGTCGCCGAGGTCATCGACAGCTGCACGGCCTGCGCCGCGCCGACCGGGTTGTCGGCCGCCGTCTGCAGGCTCACGCCGCTCGAGATCTGCTGATACAGCTGCGCGAGCTGGGCCTGCTGGTCGTTCATCTGCGAGACGTTCAACTGGAAAAACTGGGCGCTGGAGATCCGCATCGCTTCTATCCTCTCGAATCCGGTCAGTTGAACAGGCCAAGCACGGTCTGGAACAGCGTCGCCGCCGTCTGGATCACCTTCGCGTTCGCCTGGTAAAGCTGCTGGTACTGCATCAGGTTGGCCGCTTCCTCGTTCTGGTTCACGCCCGACACCGACTGCTGTGCGGTGGTGATCTGGCCGACCAGCGCGGTCTGCGCGGCGCTCGACGACTTGAGCTGGGTCGCCGTGTTGCCGATGCCGTTCACGTAGTTCGCGTACGCGCCCGTGAGCGTCGTCGTGCCGCTGCCGAGCGCCTTCGCATTGACCAGTTGCGACAGCGCGAGCGCGTTGGAGCCGTCGCTGGTGCCGCCCGCGTACGGCCCGATCGTGAACGAATCGCCGGTCGCCGGGGCGCCGGACAGCGTGACGCTCACGCCGTTGAGCGCGCCCGCGGCCGTCCCCGACATCGTCATCGTCGCGCCGGCCGCCGGGTCGTACGGCACGGTGTCGGTCGCATTGTTGATCGTCACCGTCGTCGGCGGCGTGCCGGCGATCTTCACCGTGGTGCCGACCGGGAAGCCCGACAGCGACTTCGACGCCGCGTCGTAGGTCAGCTTGGTGGTCGGCACCTGATAGCCCGAGGTCACTCCGCTCAGCGTGATCTTGCCGGTGCCGGTGTTGGTGCTCGCCGCCGACGTGACGGCCGGCGACGCGGCCGCGATCGCCGAGCCGCTCGTCGTCGCGAGGCCGAAGCCGTTCAGCGCGCCGCGCGTCGGCAGCACGGTGAACGCGTCGCCGGCCTGCATCTGCGGGCCGGTCCCGGTCGAGAAGTCTAGCCCGCCGAGCGTGACCGGCATCGGCCCTGCCTTCTGGTCGACCACCGAACCGCTCGCACGGTCGGTCAGCGTGTAGTTCGTGCCGTCGTAGGACAGCGTGTAGTCGCTCGTCGTCGGCTGCGACGCGTTCGCGAACGACACGGACAGCGTCGCGGTGCCCGTATTCCCCTGGTTCGCGTATACGGCCGGGGACGGCGTCGTGAACAGGTTGCCGCCCGGGTTGCCCGACAGGTCGATGCCGAGCGCGTTCTGCGCGTTGACCTGCGCGGCGAAGCTGGTCGCGATCGCACCGAGCTGCGCCTGCGCGGGGTCGAGCGTCTGGCTGCGGAACGCGAGCAGGCCGCCGAGCGTGCCGCCCGACAGCGACGCATCGGGCAGCGCCTGGTTCGGCCCCTGCGGGTTCGCACCGGCGATCCCCTGCGACACGACGGTCAGCTCGCTCGGGTCCGACTGCGATGTGGCCGTCGCGAGCTGGTAGCTCTTGTCGGCGACGACGAGCGGCTGGCCGCCCGACAGGAACACGCTGTAGCCGCTGTCGTTGCGCACGACCTGGATGCCGGCGAGGCCCGACAGGTTCGACACCGCGAGGTCGCGCTGATCCATCAGCTGGTTCGGCGGCTGGCCCTGGCTGCTCGCCGCCGCGATCTGCTGGTTCAGTTGCGCGATCTGCGCGGTGTACGTGTTGATCTGCGACACGGTGCTGGTGAGCTGCGTGTTGACGCTCTGGCGCAGCGCGTCGTACTGCTGGCCGGCCGCGTTGATCTGGTTGGCCAGCGTCTGCGCATTGCTGATCGCGGTCTGCCGCACCGACGGATCGGAAGCGTTGTTCGCAATGTTCTGCAGCCCGGTGAAGTAGCTCGTGATCCCGGTCGAAATCCCGGCCGTCGGGCTGCCGATGTAGTTGTTCAGCTGCGCGACGAGCGTGTACCACGTCGACAGCGCACCGCCCTGCGTCTGCGCGCCGTTCAGCTGGTCGCTCAGGTACTGGCTGTACTGCCGCTGCACGGTGACGGTGTTCACGCCCTGCGGCATGTAGCCGCTGCTCGTGTATTGGCCGCTCGCCTCGGCATAGACGGGTCGTTCGACCGAATAGCCCGGCGTCGCGGCGTTGCTGATGTTCTGGCCGGTCGTCGTGAGGCCCCAGAGCGCGGCATTCAGGCCGCTGACGCCGAGGTTCATGAGTGTGTTGGACATGCGCGATCCTGATGAGCCGGCCGCGCTGCGGCCGCCGGGTTGCGTGACTCCCGGTATAACGGCCGCGGATCGAAAAAATTGAGGAAAAAATGCACGCGCGACGCGCGGGCGCGCGTCGCGGGTCGAAGCGTCCTGCAACCGGTGCCGGAGGCGGTGCGCGGGCAGCCCGTGCGGGGCCGGCCGCCGCGTGCGCGTCAGGCCCGCACGAGCGAGCGGCGCTTCATCTCGAGCTGCGTGATCAGCCGCTGCAGCGTGTTCTCCGCGCTGCCCGGCAGCGACATGTAGCGAAAGCCGAGCTGGTAGCGCCGCGACCCGTTCGGCATCTGCGTCGAACGCAGCGACACGAGCTGCAGGTCGAGCGACAGCTTGCCGTGGCCGGTCAGCTCGAGCTCGACGTCGGGCAGCAGCGTGCCGACCTCGAGCGCCTCGACGCGTTCGTCGGCCGTGCGCAGCCCCACGCCGCCGAGCGACAGGTTGTGCACCTCGAACAGGAAGCTCTCGCCGTCCGGCAGCTTGCCGCGGCACAGGAACGGATCGACGATCGGCGCGTCGACCCGGAAATATTCGCGGCGCTGGATGCAGACCAGCACGTCGGGGAAATCGGCGACGAACGCGGGCAGCCCCTCGTAGCGCGTCTCGCGCGGCGTGCCCGTGGTGAATTCGACGCGCACGCCCTCCGGCGAGGCCGCGAACGTGCAGTGCGACGCGCCGAGGATGCCGGCGTTCTGCTCGGACAGCGCGCCCCAGTCGAACGTGAACGTCCGCGCGCCGACGTCGACCTCGAGCAGGCGCGTCACGAGCTGGCCGCCCGGATACTGGACGGTCAGGAAATCGCCGCGGTTCACGAGGTTGCGCAACTGCACGCCGATTTCCAGCGGATTGCGGCGGGCGTAGTCGGGCCCGGAGTGGCCTGCATCCAGGCTGGGGTCCGTCGACGTTTCGATATTCATGGCTAGCCGGTCTTTCTTGTCATGGGCGCCCGGACAACCGGTGCGCAGTAAAACCGGGTCAGAACGCAGGCCCGGTCGCAGGTCTCTCACACTTAGCGGCAGTGCTGACCGAAAGTTTAGATCGAAATGCCGCTTTTTTTCGCGCAAACGTTGAAACCGCGCGCGGCGGGAAGCCGGGCGCGGTCCGAGGGGGGCAACAGGCGGCGGCGGGTGGCCCCGTCAGCCGATCTGCTGCATGATCGAAATCAGCTTCTTCGCGTAGTTCGGATCGGTCGCGTAACCGGCCTTCTGCATCCCGTGCGCGAAGCCTTCGACGCTGCGGCTCGCGCTCAGCACGCCCGAGTAGCGCGGATTGTTCTTCAGCAGGTTCGCGTAATCGGTCATCGCGTGCTCGTACGAGTCGTACGCGCGGAATTTCGCGACCACGCGGCGCGGCGTGCCGTTCACGTACTCGGTCGTCAGCGCCGACACCGTACGGCCCGTCCAGCCCTTGTTCGCCTTGATGCCGAACACGTTGTAGCTGGTCGAGCCGTCGGTCGCGCGGATCTCGCGCTTGCCCCAGCCCGATTCGAGCGCGGCCTGGCCGACGATGAAGCGCGCCGGGATGCCGGTCGACGCGCTCGCCGCCTGCGCGGGGCCCGCGAGCCGGTCGACGAATGCGTCGGCGCCCGGCGCGCCGCTCGCGCCCTTCAGCGGCGGCGTCAGCGCGCTGCCGGCCGAGTAGCCGCGGGCGCCGGCGAGCCCGCCGTTGTTCGCCGCGTTCGCATAGGCCTTCGCCATCGCGTTCATCGCGGCGAGGCTGCCTTCGTTGCCGGCCGTGCCAAGTCCGCCCGCGCCCATCCCGCCCGCGCCGACGTCGGCCGCCGTGTCGCTGCCCGCGCCCTGCCCCGCGTTGCGCAGCAGCTGCTTCATCAGCGCGTCGGCGACACCGATCCCGTGCTTCGACATCTGCTGCGCGAGCTGCTGGTCGAGCATCGACGTGTACATCTTCGACGTATGCGAATCGAACAGCCCGCCGTCGGGCGACGCGTCGCGCATGCTCTTGAGCATCATCTGCGTGAACATCGCGTCGAACTGGCCGGCGACGGCCTTCGCGCCCGCCTGCGGCGACTGCTTCGCCTGCGCGCGCAGCGCGTCGAACCCCTGCACGTCGAGCGCGAAGCGCTGCGTGAGGTCGTTCGCATTCGGAAGATTGGCTGCCATTTAGATGACCTCCAGGTCGGCGCGCAACGCGCCGGCCGCCTTCATCGCCTGCAGGATCGACATCAGGTCCGCGGGCGTCGCGCCGAGCGTGTTCAGCGCCTTCACGACGTCGGCGAGATTCGCGCCGGCCGTCACCATCTTCAGCGCGCCGTTGTCCTGCTTGAGCTGGATCTGCGACTGCTGCGCCACCACTGTCTGCCCGTTCGAGAACGGCCCCGGCTGCGACACGACCGGCTGCGTGTTGACGACGACCGACAGGTTGCCGTGCGCGACCGCGCAGCTCTGCAGCGTAACCATCTGGTTCATCACGATCGAGCCGGTGCGCGCGTTCAGGATCACCTTCGCCGCGGCCTTGTCCGGGCTCACGTCGAGGTTCTGCAGCCGTGCCATGAACGCGACCTGCTGCGCCGAGTCGGCGGGCGCGGCGAGCTGGATCGTGCGGCCGTCGAGCGCCGTCGCGGTGCCCGGGCCGAAGTTCGAGTTGACCGCGGACACGATCCGCTGCGCGGTGCCGTAGTCCATGTCGTTCAGTTGCAGTTGCAGCACGCCGTTCATCTGCGCGATCGCGTTCGGCACCCCGCGCTCGACGATCGCGCCGCCGACGATCCGGCCCGCCGCGAGCTGGTTGACCTGCACGCGGCTGCCGTTCGCACTGGCACCCGCGCCGCCGACCGCCATGTTGCCCTGCGCGAGCGCGTACACCTGCCCGTCCGCGCCCTTCAACGGCGTGAGCAGCAGCGTGCCGCCGCGCAGGCTCTTCGCGTTGCCGAGCGACGACACGGTGACGTCGAGCGCCTCGCCGGGCCGCGCGAACGGCGGCAGCGTGGACGTCACCATCACGGCCGCGACGTTCTTCAGTTGCATGTTGTTCAGCGACGACGGGCCGCCGTTGGCCGATCCGTTGTTGATCGAGATGCCGAGGTTCGCGAGCATGTTCGCGAGCGTCTGCGTCGTGAACGGCGTCTGCATCGTCTGGTCGCCCGTGCCGTCGAGGCCGACGACGAGGCCATAGCCGATCAGCGGGTTGTCACGCACGCCCTGGATCTGCGCGAGATCCTTCAGGCGTTCCGCGTGCGCGGGCGCCGCGCCGAACACGCAGGCCACGGCCGCGAACGCGACGGCGAGCCGCGCGGCGGCATGCGCGCGAGTCGACAGGCGGTTGAACAGGGTCGTCTGCATCGTCATCACCACGGCGCGATGTTGAGGAAGAAGCGCTGCAGCCAGCCCATCGTCTCGGCTTCGTTGATGTAGCCCTTCGACGAGTATTCGATCTTCGCGTCGGCGACCTGCGTCGAATAGACCGAGTTCGCGCCCGAGATCGTGTTCGGGTTGACGACCCCCGAGAAGCGCACGAATTCGTTGCCCTGGTTGATCAGCATCTGCTTCTCGCCGCTGACCACGAGGTTGCCGTTCGGCAGCACGTTGGTGACGGTCACCGTGATCGTGCCGTTGAACGTGTTCGCCGCGCTCGCGCCGCCGGTGGCCGCGAACTTGTTCGCGCCGGTCGCAGACAGGTTCGCCTTCGCGAACAGCCCGCCGAGGAAGCCGGCCGTCGGCACGTTGAAGTCGGTGTTGCCCTGCCGGTTCGTGTTCGCGCCCGACGACTTGGTCGCGTTGATGTTCTCCGCGATCATGATCGTCAGGATGTCGCCGATGTTGCGCGGCCGCTGATCCTCGAAAAGCGGCCGCCCCGCGTAGCCGGGGTTGTAGATCGAGCCGGGCGCCTGCATCGACATCGGCCTCGGCGGCTGCGCCGTCATCGGCTGCTGGATGATCGGATCGCGCGGGATCTGCGCGCAACCGGCGAGCGCCGCCACCGCGAACGCGCACGCGGCGCGGACGGTGGCTGACGGGAGGAGGCGAACCTGCTTCATGGCGACGACGGGGAGTTCCGGTTAGCTCTTCATCTGCGTGACGGTCTGCAGCATCTGGTCGGACGTGGTCACGGCCTTGCTGTTGATCTCGTAGGCACGCTGCGTCTGGATCATGTTGACGAGCTCCTGCACGACGTTCACGTTCGACGCCTCGACATAGCCCTGGTTGAGCGCGCCCGCGCCGTTCAGCCCCGGCTGCGACACGTTGGGCGCGCCCGACGACGTGGTCTCCGAGAACAGGTTCTCGCCCCTCGCCTCGAGGCCGGCCGGGTTGATGAAGGTCGCGATCTGCAGCGAGCCGATCTGCACCGCGTTGCCCGAGCCCGGCTGCGTGACCGACACGACGCCGTCCTTGCCGATCGTCAGCGACTGCGCGTTCTGCGGCACGGTGATCGCCGGCAGGATCTGGTAGCCGCTCGACGTGACGAGCTGGCCCTGCGCGTTGGTCTGGAACGAGCCGTCGCGCGTGTACGCGTTGGTGCCGTCCGGCATCAGCACCTGGAAGAAGCCCGCGCCGTTGATCGCGACATCCTTCGAGTTGCCGGTCTGCGTGAGGCCGCCCTGCGTGTACAGGCGCTCGGTCGCGACCTGCTGCACGCCGGTGCCGAGCTGCAGGCCCGACGGCAGCTCGGTCTGCTGCGTCGAGTTCGCGCCGGGCTGGCGGATGGTCTGGTAAAGCAGATCCTCGAACACCGCGCGCGACGCCTTGAAGCCGTTCGTGCTGGTGTTCGCGAGGTTGTTCGAAATCACGTCCATCTGCGCCTGCTGCGCATTCATGCCGGTGGCGGCGATGTAGAGCGAACGGTTCACTTGTAAGGTCTCCTGCGTGGGCTGGCGCGGGCGCTCAGCTGAAGTTGAGCAGCTGGTTCGCCGACTGCTCGTTCTGGTCGGCCGTCTGGATCAGCTTCGACTGAAGCTGGAACGCGCGCGCGTTGTCGATCATCGCGACCATCGCGGTCACCGGGTTGACGTTGCTGCCTTCGAGCGAATTCGGCGTGACGACCACGGTCGGGTCGGTGTCGGCCGGATTGCCGTCGGCGGTGCGGAACAACCCGTCGTTGCCGCGCGTAAGCGTGGCCGGATCGGGATTGACGAGCTTCATCTGGTCGACGATCGCGACCGCCGTCGGCGGGTCGCCCGGCATCAGCGCGGACACCGTGCCGTCCTTGCCGATCGTCACTTCCGCGTTCGGCGGCACCGAGATCGGGCCGCCGTTGCCGATCACCGGCAGGTTGCTCGCATTGACGAGCTGGCCGTTCTCGTCGACGTGCAGGTTGCCGGCGCGCGTGTACGCCTCGCTGCCGTCGGCCGTCTGCACGGACATCCAGCCGGCGCCCTGCACGGCGACGTCGAGCGGATTGCCGGTGCGCGTGATCGGCCCCGGCGCGAAATCCGCGCCGGGCGTCGACGCGAGCACATAGGTGCGGGTCGTCGTCGGGTCGATCGTGCTGCCGTCGCCGAAATTCATCGGCACCGCGCGATACGTCGCGAGCTGCGCGCGAAAACCCGTCGTCGATGCGTTCGCGAGGTTGTTCGCGACGATCGCCTGCTGGTCGAGCGACTGCGACGCGCCCGTCATCGCCGTGTAGATCAGTCGGTCCATGGCTGCCGGTTATCCGTGCGTCACAGGTTGATGAGCGTCTGGTCGACGGTCTGCTGCGTCTTGATCGTCTGCGCGTTCGCCTGGTAGTTGCGCTGCGCGGTGATCAGGTTCACGAGCTGCGACGTGAGGTCGACGTTCGAGTTCTCGAGCGCGCTGCCCTGCAGCGTGCCGTGGTTCGTGCTGCCTGGCGCGGAGACCTGCGGCACGCCCGATGCGGCGCTCTCCGCATACTGGTTGCCGCCGAGGTTGACCAGCCCGTTCGGGTTGTTGAAGTTCGCGAGCGCGATCTGGCCGAGCACGGCGGACTTGCCGTTCGAGTAGTTGCCGGTCAGCTTGCCGTCGGTGCCGATCGTGTAGGTCGTCAGCGTGCCGCTCGCGAAGCCGTCCTGCACGAGGTTGTTCACGCCGTCCTTGCCGCCGTACTGCGTCGTGCCGGTCAGGTCGAGCGTGAGGCTCTGCGGCGTCGCCGAGCCGTCGGTGTTCGGCACGGTGAACTGGAACTGGCCGACCGACGTGGTCGGCGTCGGCGGTGTGCCCGTCGTCGTGCTCTGGATCGCACCCGACGAGTTGAACGTGACCGTGCCGAGATCGGTCGTGGCGCCGCCCTGGACGCCCGCGTACGCTTCCCACGTGCCGGCCGCCGACTTCGCGAAGTAGATGTTGACCGCCTGCGAACCGCCGAGCGAGTCGTACACCTGGATCGACGTCGAGTAGTTGGAGGTCGTGGTGTCGTTCGGGTCGAACGGCGTCTTGGTCGGCACCGTATCCTGCGAGTTCAGGTTGAACTGGCCGGTGATCTTGGTCGTCACGGTCGGCGCGATGTTGTTGGTCGGCGCCTGCAGCGGCACGGTCTGCGCGGTGTTGATCACGCCGCCCGGGCCCGCCGCGTAGCCCATCAGGTTGCGGCCTTGCGAGTCGACGATGAAGCCGCTCTTGTCGCGCTGGAACGTACCGTCGCGCGAGTAGGTCGTCACGCCGTTGTTCGACATCTGGAAGAAGCCGTTGCCGTTGATCGCGACGTCGAGCGACGAACTCGTCGTATTGATCGTGCCCTGGCCGAAGTTCTGCTCCACCGAGTTCAGCGCCGTGCCGATGCCGATCTGCGTGTTGACCGACGTCGCGACCGAGTTCGCGTACATGTCGGCGAACTGCGCGGTGCTCGACTTGAAGCCGACCGTGTTCGCGTTCGCGATGTTGTTGCCGATCACGTCGAGCGCGTTCGATGCGCCGGCGAGGCCGCTCAGACCCTGTTGATAACCCATTTCGGTCTCCGTTTCGAGAAAGCTCGATCAGTTGGTAGTGGTGCCGCCGGACGAGGACGAAGCCGACGTGGACGACGTGCTGTTCGGGAAAATCGACGCGACCTGGGTGAGCCCCACCGTCGTGCCGTTCGACAGCACGAGCCCCGCCGTGCCGTCCGCCTGCTTGATCACGCTCTGTACCTGCGCGGCCGCGAGCACGGTCGGCGCGTAGGTCTTGCCGTCGGTGCCGGTGTACTGCGCGCTGACCGTGTACTTGCCGTCCGGCAGCGCGTTGCCGGCCGCATCGGTCGGTGTCCAGTTGAACGGCACGGTACCGGCCGACTGCTTGCCCGCGTTGATCGTGTTGACGACGACGCCCGCGTCGTTCTTCACGGTGATCGTCAGGTTCGACACGTCGCTCGTGAGCGACACGCCGAACGGTGACGCCGCGCCGCTCTTCACCGCGACGGCGTTGCCGGGCGCGAGCACGTTGCTGCCGATCAGCAGCGCGGCCTGCGTCTGCTGGCCGGCCGCGAGCTGCGTCGACAGCGACGTGAGCGACGTGTTCAGCTGCGCAATGCCGCTCACCGTGTTGATCTGCGCGAGCTGCGAGGTCATCTGCGAGCTGTCGACCGGGCTGGTCGGATCCTGGTTCTGCAGCTGCGTGACGAGCAGCTTCAGGAACGTCGCCTGCAGGTCGCTCGCCGACGTGCCGTTGGTCGACGACACGTTGTTGGTGTTCATCGTGTCGGTCGGCAAGGTCGACACGTTGGTGCCGCTGCCGCCGATCGTCGTGTTGGAGGATGTCATCCTGGCTGGCCTTCTGTCGGAACTGTCGGGTCTGTAAGGTCGGTCGGCGCGCGGCTCACGAGCCGATCGTCAGCGTCTTGAGCATCAGTTGCTTCGCGGTGTTCAGCGTCTCGACGTTGGCCTGGTACGAGCGCGACGCCGAGATCATGTTCACCATCTCCTGCACCGGATCGACGTTCGGCATCTGCACGTAGCCGTTCGCGTCGGCGGACGGGTTCGCCGGGTCGTAGGTCGACTTCATCGGCGAGGGGTCGTCGACCACCTTGGTCACGCGCACGCCGCCCACGCCCTGGCCGGACGCGGTGCGCGCGCCGCCGATCGGGTCGGTCGCGAACACGACCTGCTTGGCCTTGTACGGCTTGCCGTCGGGGCCGGTGGCGCTGTCGGCGTTCGCGAGGTTCGACGCGGTGACGTTCAGGCGCTGCGATTGCGCGGACAGCGCCGAACCGGCGACGCCGAAGATGTTCATCAACGAAGGCATGGAGGCTCCTTGTGCTTGTGCTCGGGTTCGGAAGCGGCGTGCTTACGAGTTCGTCGAGATCGCGGCGATCATGGCCTTGATCTGCTGGGTCATCACGGTCATCCCGGTTTCGTAGTGCAGCGCGTTGTTCGCGAACTGCACGCGCTCGACGTCGAGATCGACCGTGTTGCCGTCGAGCGACGGCTGCAGCGGCGTCCGGTACTGCGCGCGGCCGTAGTCGTCCGCCGGGCCGCCCGTCGGGATCAGCTTCGCCGTGCCGGCCATGTGGCCCGCCGCCGTCGACACCATCGACATGCCGCTCGTCACGCCGGCCGGCTGCGTCATCGGCAGTTGCGCGGCGTTGCTCGGCGCGAGGCCGCCGTTCGTCTGCTTCAGCGAGCGCGCGAGCGTCGACGCGAAATCGACGTCGCGGGCCTGGTAGCCGGGCGTGTCGGCGTTCGCGATGTTCGACGACAGCAGTTCCTGCCGGTAGGCGCGCACGTCGAGCGCCTGTCGGCCGAACGCGAATTCCGCATCGAGTTTGTCCAGCATGTGTGCGTCTCTCCGTATGAAGCGCTGCACGCCCCTCGCGCCGGATGGCGACCCGAGAGGCTTTTTTCCATGACAGCGATGGTAGGCGTCGCACGCAACCGGCAATCGGGCGAATAACGCGGCAAAGGCCCCCTCTATTCATCGTTTGCGCGGCGGCCCCGCTCCCTAGAATGCAAAGCGGATCAACGGATCGAGGACACGGCGATGACTGGCAGCGCACTTCGCGGCAGGAACGGGCGGCTCACGCAAGTCCGGCGTGCGTTTGCGCTCGCCGCGGCGCTGTGGATCGCGGCGCCGGCCGCGCACGCGGACGACGGGATGATCGTGATTCCCGGACGCGGCGAGACGGCCGAAACCGCGCTCGCGCACGCCAATGCGGCGAGCGGCGGGCAGTTTGGCGGGAATGCGGGCATGGCTTCGGGTTCGGGCATGGCTTCGGGTTCGGGCATGGCGCCGGACGCGGGCCGCGCGGTGGCCGGCGTGGGTGCCGCGGCCAGTACCGGCTATGCGGCGCAGCCGGCCGGCGCGATGGTCGTCACGAGCGTCCCGCCGCCGGCTCCCGTCCAGGCAGCCGCCCGCGCGAATGCCGCGAATGCCGGTTACGGCGCGCCGCGCGCCGCCGATCCGGGCGGCATCGTGACGGTCGTCGCCGGCACGGCCGAGCCCGCGTCGCATGCCGCACGGCCGACGCAACCGCCGGCAGTCGCCGCACGCATGGCGGCGGCCCGCGCCGCGTCGGCGGTTTCCGCCACCCCGGCCCCGGCAGCGCCCGCGGCCCAGCCCGCGACGCCGCCCGGCCAGCAGGACCCCGACGCGATCCGGCGCGCGGCCCTCGTATTCCTGCAGCAGCAGATCGCGGGCCTGCCCGGCAAGACCACCGCGACGGTCACGACCGCGTTTCCGCGCGGGCTCGCCGCGTGCACGACGCTCGAACCGTTCATGCCGACCGGCGCGCGCCTGTGGGGCCGCACGACGGTCGGCGTGCGCTGCGCGGGCGAGCGGCCGTGGACCGTCTACCTGCAGGCGAAGGTCGCCGTGCAGGCCACCTATTACGTCGCCGCGCGCCAGATCGCGCCCGGCGAGCCGCTGAGCGCGGCCGACCTGATTGCGCGCGACGGCGACCTGACGGTGCTGCCGCTCGCGGTGATCACCGATCCGGCGCAGGCGATCGGCTCGACCGCGCTTGCGCGCATCTCGGCCGGGCTGCCGCTGCGGCAGGACATGCTGAAGAGCGCGGCGTCGGTGTCGGCCGGCCAGACGGTGCGGGTCGTCGCGGCCGGGCCCGGTTTCACGATTTCGGCCGAGGGCAGCGTGCTGGCGAATGCGGCGCCGGGCCAGTCGGTGCGGGTGAGGATGGCGGCGGGCCAGATCGTCACGGCGATCGTCAAGGACGCCGGCACCGTGAAAATTCCGCTGTAGGGACGGATGCCGCCGCAAGATTGCAAAGAATTGTTTATTCGGAGAATTTCGGGCTCACGATGCTAAAGTTCGGGCCGACCCGGCCGTTATCTGGGTCAAACCGTACAGGAAACCTATCGTGAAGATCGATTCCACTCCGAACCCGAGCCCCCTCGCGCCGACCGGCAACGGCGCGACCCGTGCGCAATCCGGCGCGGCCCAGTCGTCCGCGCAGGCAGCCGACGCAGGATCGACCGGCGGCGACGCGAGCGTGAACCTGTCGGGTCTGTCGGGTCAGTTGCGCTCGGTATCCGCGTCCGGCAACGCCGATATCGACACGGGCCTGGTCCAGTCGATCAAGGACGCGCTGAACAACGGCACGCTGACGATCGACGCGAACAAGATTGCCGACGGCGTATTGAACACCGCCCGCGAGCTGCTGCAGCAGCAGCGCCCGCAGGGCAGCTAAGCCGGCCGCCTCGCGGCCGGTCCCCCGGTTTGCCGGCGCGCCGCACCTCGCGCACCGGCGCGACGAGCATGACGCGATGAGAGAAGAGCTGCTGGCCACGGTCAACGACGAACACGCGACGGTCGAGGCGTTCGCGTCCCTGCTCGCCTACGAGGAAAAGGCGCTGACGACGGCGGAGCCGCTCGAGATGCTGCCCGGGATCGTCGAGCAGAAAAGCGCGCTGATCGACCGGCTCGCGCAGCTCGAACGCACGCGCGACACGCAGCTTTCCGCGCTCGGCTTTCCGTCCGGCAAGAAGGGGATGGACCAGGCCGCCGAACGCGATGCACGCCTCGCCGGCCGCTGGCAACTGCTGCAGCAGGCCGCCGAACGCGCGCGCCAGGCCAATGCGAACAACGGGATGCTGATCCGGATCCGGATGGACTACAACGAGCGCGCGCTCGCGGTGCTGCGCTCGGCGCCCGCGCCGGCCGGCGTCTACGGCCCCGACGGGCGCGTATCGGCGCTCATGCGCTGACGTCGCGCCGCGCGCCGGCCCTCTCCTTCGTTACAACAGCGGACACGCGGTGACCTGCGTGCCGCGCGCCACACACAGCCGTTCGTAGTCGCGCAGGTACGCGCGCTCGTCGTCGCTCAACAGGTCGAGATCGATCAAGTCCCAGTCGTAGCCGACCGTCACGATGTTCTCGAACGTCACCGTGCCCGGCTGCGCGTCGTCCGGCCGGATGATCACGATGTTCTCGATCCGCACGCCGCCCTTGCCCGGCACGTAGATGCCCGGCTCGACCGAAATCACCGCATTCGGCACCAGCCCGTACTGCGCGCCCGGCGCGAACCGCACGCCGCCCTCGTGCACGTGAATCCCGACGCCGTGCCCGGTGCCGTGGCCGAAATCGTGGCCGTGATCGCGGCACACCTGCCGCACGACCGCATCGACGTCGCCGCCCGTCGCCGTGCTCGGGAAGCGCGTGACGAGCCCCTTGATGCAGGCCTTCAGCGCGACCGTGTAGATCTCGCGCTGCCACGGCTGCGCGACCGTATCCGCGCGGGTCCGGCGCAGCACGACGCGCGTGCAGTCCGTCGCGAAACCGGCTTCGTAATAGGCGCCGCTGTCGAGCAGCACGAGTTCGCCTTCCGTCAGTTCGACGTCGGCGCTCGCCGCCGTGTAATGCGCGAACGCGCTGTTCGCGCCGTTCGCCGCGATCGACGGAAACGTCAGCGCGACCGCCGCGCGCGCGCCGTACGCGTCGTTGATCGCGCGCGCCAGGTCGTATTCGGTGTGGCGTGCGCCCGGCTCACCGGCCTTCGCCCAGCGCATCGTCTCGGCGATTGCCGCGGAACTGCGCGCGAACGCGTCGCGGAACCGGTCGAGCACCGCCGGCGTCTTGCCGGCCCGCATCGCCTCGACCGGGTTGAAGTCGGCATGCCGCGCCTGCGGCCACACGCGGCTCACCGCGTCGACGAGCGCGCAGTTCACCGATTCGAAGCCGTAGCACACGTGATCGACCGCGAACTGCGCGAGAAAGCGCTCGAGCGCCGCGACATCGCGCCGGATCACGTGCAGCGCCGGATACGACGAGAGCGCGACCTCGCAGCGGTCGCAGCCTTCCGGCAGGAACAGCGCGACCTGATCGCCGACCGCGAACAGGAAGCCGAGGTGCGACGACGCATTCGGGATGTGATAGCCGCGGCTGTTCAGCAGATACGCGAGATCGTCCGACGCGCAGGTGAAGAACGCGGTCTTGCCGTCCGCCGCGCCGGTATGCGCGGCCAGCTTGCGGTTCAGCGTGTCGAGGTTCTGCGCGACGCTCAGGCCGGTCATCGATTCCGGCAGCTCGAAGATCGGCCGCTCGACGATCCAGCCCGGCAGCGCGATCGCGCGGTCGATCTCGCGATCGGCGAGGCTCGTCCAGTCGAGCCCCGCGGCCTGCGTCTGCTCGAGCAGCCGGTCGCGCTGCGCGACGCTGATCCGCAGCGCGTCATAGCCGACCCGCGCGAGCCGGCTCGCGTGCGCGACCAGCCAGTCGGCCAGCGCCTGCCAGATCGTCACGTTCATCCCGAGCTTCTCGATGCGCACGCGCGCCGGATCGCACTGCTGCTCGGCCTGCAGGTGATAACGACCGTCGACGAACAGCACGAACGGCGGCACGCCGAGCGCCTGCGCGGTCGCCGCGCCCAGGAAGATCCCGCAGCCGGCCGAGCCGTCGAAGCCCGACAGCGCGTAGCGCGGGTTATTGCCGCGCGGCAGGTACTCGGTGACGTATTCGTCCTGCGACGTGACCACCACGGCGTCGAGCCGCGCGGCGTCGAGCAGGCGCGACAGGCCGGCCTGCGTGTCGACGACGGACGCGTCGTACGGGGGAAGGCCGGAGAAGCTGTATTTCAGTCGATCGATCATCGGATGCCCACGTTATTCATCGTTGTCGGCGGCCGGCGGCGTGACGCGGCGGGGCGCATGCCTGAAGCGACACGGCGCCCGTGCGCGAATGACGCGCGGCCCGGCGCGCCGCCGGGCCACTGTGCCGCGCCAGCGGCAGGACTTCGGGAATTTTTGTCTCACTTAACTTTTTTTGATGCGCGCGACAGAATCTAGAGCAGGCTGAAATTGAGGTCAAGCCAAAATTTTCGTAGGACTAAAATCGGCGGCACGGTGCGGCACGCCCGCGCGACGCGGCTTCGCCCAGCGACACCGCACGGTACAATGCGCCGGCATCGTCGTCCCGACGGCCGTGCTTCGTGCGATGCGCGGAAAGCAACGTCCCGGCGACTGCACCGCCGCTCCGCTCGCCTCCCGACTCGTTGCCACGAAAGAGATTCATGGATTCAGACATCATGCGTATCGGCCAGCGCATTCGCCGCCTGCGCCGGGAAGCGAAGAAGACGCTGCTGGAAGTCGCGACCGAAGCGAAACTGTCGGTCGGGTTCCTGTCCCAGGTCGAGCGCCATCTCACGGGCATCTCCCTGTCGTCACTCGTCAACGTCGCGAAGGCGCTCGGCGTGCCGCTCGGCGCGCTGATCGACCAGCCGCGCCAGGCGCAGCCCGATTCGCACGAGGGCAGCCGCGAGCCGTACGCGGTCGACAGCACGTCGCAGTGGTACGAACGGCTCTCCACCACGTTCGACGGCAGCCAGATCAACGCGGTCAAGGTGCAGATGATGGAAGGCTACCGCTCGGAATGGGTGGCGCACGGCGGCGACGAATTCGTGTACGTGCTGGCCGGCCGCATCTGCTACACGATCGGCAAGAAGGATTACCCGCTGTCGCCCGGCGACTCGCTGCACTTCGACGCGCGCAAGCGGCATCGGGTCGCCAACGTGGGCGACGGTCCCGCCGAGCTGATCGCGGTCGGCACGCTGCCGCTGTTCGACGACAGTTGCGCCGAATTCGTGTCCGCAACGATGGAAATCAGGCAGCCCGCGCCGGGCGCGCCGGGCGAGCCGCGCGTGAGCCGCCGCGAGCCGGCGCCGAAACGCGACCGCGACGCCGATGCGGCACGGCCGGCCGACCAGCCCGCCAACGCAACGGAAAAGAAGGCGTCGGCCAAGCCGCGCGCATCCGCCGGCAAGCGCCCGGCCGCCGCCACGCCGGCACGCAAGGCGACCGCGCACAAGAAGCCATAACGGCTTGCCGGCGCGCGCCGCGCGCCCTTTCCGTCCCTATTCGCCGATCTCGAGCGCCTGCGCGACGGCCTGGATCCGCGCGCGATGCACGGCATCCTTGATCTTCTCCGCCTCGTTGCCGATGCCGCGCGCGATCGCGCCGGCATCGACGCTGCGCGCGGCCGCGAGCGCGACGCGCAGCCGCTCGGCCTGCGGATACGGCTGCGCGTCGAGCCCGAGCCGCCCGCGCGCATCCGATTCGCACGCCTGCAGCATCTCGGCGAAACGCGCCGGCTTGCGCAGCGCGTCGCTGCGCTCGAAGAGCCGCACCAGCGCGGCCGCGCCCATCTCCATCACGCGATGCAGGTTGCCGTGCTCGCGCGCGACCACGAGCGCGAGATCGCGGCATTCGTTCGGCACGCGCAGCCGCTCGCACAGCGGCTTGAGCAGGTCGACGCTGCGGCCCTCGTGGCCGACGTGGCGCGGCAGCACGTCCGCGGGGGTCGTCGCCTTGCCGAGATCGTGCGTGAGCGCCGCGAACCGCACCGGCAGCGAATAGCCCTGCTTCGCCGCATAGTCGACCACCATCATCACGTGCACGCCCGTGTCGACTTCCGGGTGGTAGTCGGCGCGCTGCGGCACGCCCCACAGCGCGTCGACCTCGGGCAGGATGCGCGCGAGCGCGCCGCACTCGCGCAGCACCGCGAACATCCGCGACGGCGTCGCCTCCATCAGCCCGCGCGCGATTTCCTGCCACACGCGTTCGGGCACGAGCGCGTCGACCTCGCCCGCGTCGACCATCCGCCGCATCAGCGCGAGCGTCTCGTCCGCGACCGTGAAATCGGCGAACCGCGCGGCGAAGCGCGCAATGCGCAGGATCCGCACCGGATCCTCGACGAACGCGTCGCTCACGTGCCGGAACACGCGCGCGCGCAGGTCGGCCTGCCCATCGAACGGATCGATCACGGGCCCGACCAGCCCGCCCTCCGGGCTCACCTCGCGCGCCATCGCGTTGATCGTCAGGTCGCGCCGCGCGAGATCCTCGTCGAGCGTCACATCCGGCGCGTAATGGAACTGGAAGCCGTGATAGCCGGCCGCCGTCTTGCGCTCGGTGCGCGCCAACGCGTATTCCTCCTGCGTGTGCGGATGCAGGAACACCGGGAAATCCTTGCCGACCGGCCGGAAGCCCTGCGCGGCCATCTGCTCGGGTGTCGCGCCCACCACCACGTAGTCGCGGTCCTGCACCGGCACGCCGAGCAATTCGTCGCGGATCGCACCGCCTACTGCGTAAATATTCATGGCAGCGGCTCGTAGTCGGCGATCACGGTCGTTTCGCGGCGCGCCGCGTCGATCCATCGCTGGACGGCCGGCAGCGCCGTCACGCGCGCCGCGTAGCCGGCCGCTTCCGGCGACAGGCCCGGCGCGTATGTGTTGAAGCGCATCACGACCGGCGCGTACATCGCGTCGGCGATCCCGAACTCGCCGAACAGGAACGGCCCACCCGACGCCTCGAGGCACGCGCTCCACAGCGCGTCGATGCGCGCGACGTCGGCAAGCGATTCGGCCGTCGCGCCGCGCCCCGGCATCGACGCGCGCACGTTCATCCCCATCTGGTTGCGCAACGCCGCGAAGCCGGAATGCATCTCGGCCGCGACGCAGCGCGCATGCACGCGCTCGAGCGGATCGGCCGGCCACATCGGGAACTGCGGGTAGCGTTCGGCGAGCGTCTCCGCGATCGCGAGCGAATCCCAGATCGCCATGCCGTGGTCGTCGACGAGGCACGGCACCTTGCCGGTCGGCGAATACTCGTGGATGCGCGCGGCCGTGTCGTCGCGGCGCAACTCGATCGCGATCTCGTCGAACGGGATGCCGAAATGCGTGAGCAGCAGCCACGGGCGCATCGACCACGACGAATAGTTCTTGTCTCCAATGACGAGTTTCATGACGGTGTTCCGGAAAACGCGAAGGTGGAAAGGACGGTGCCGACCAACGGCGACCCGGGCGGGCCTAGCGGCGCGAGCGGAACCAGTCGAACCGCGACCGCTTCGTGGCGTCGCCGAGATACGCGGGCGCAATGCTTTCGAGACTCGCGGGCGAGATCCCGAGTTCCGGCGCGAGCGGCCCGGACATCACGTTCGGCACCGACATCGACGCGAGATTGTCGCGCGTGAGCACGGGTTCGCCGGGCAGGCATTCGAACACGCTCGCCTGCAGCCGCGCGAGCGCGTCGGGCAGCCGCACGATGCGTGCCTGCCGGCCGACCAGCGTGCCGCAATAGCGCACCAGTTGCTCGAGTGTGTAGACGGTCGGGCCGCCGAGCTCGTAGGTCTTGCCGTGCGCGGCCGCGAGATCGAGCGTGTTGACGAACGCGCGCACGACATCGCCGACGAACACCGGCTGGAAGCGCGCGTCGGGCATCGCGAGCGGCAGCACGGGCACCGTGCGCTGCAGGTTCGCGAACGTGTTGAGGAATGCGTCGCCGGGGCCGAACACGACCGACGGGCGGAAGATCGTCAGCGCGAGCGAATCGGTCGCTGCGATCGCATGCAGCGCGGCTTCGCCGTCGCCCTTCGAGCGCTGGTACATGCTCGCGCCGCGCGAATCGGCGCCGAGCGCGCTCATGTGCAGCAGGCGCTGCACGCCGACCTCGGTGCAGGCGCTCGCGAGCGCGGCCGGCAGCGCGACGTGCGCGCGCTCGAAACCGGGCCCGTACGGCGTGCCGCGGCCGCCGTGCAGCACGCCGACCAGGTTGATCGCCGCCTGCGCACCGGCGACGAAGCGCGCGAGCGTGCGCGTGTCGAGCGCTTCAAGCTCGACGATCTCGACCGGCAGCATCTGCAGATGGCGCGCGTGGTCGCGCCGCCGCGTGCCGATCCGTACCTGCTTGCCGGCATCGATCAGCGCATTGACGAGCCGGTTGCCAATGAAGCCGGTGCCGCCCAGCAGGGCGACGGTCTGGCGATCCATGTTCGGGACCTCTAAGGGGCTGTTCACGCTAATAACGGGCTTGCGAACGAGCCTGGCCGGTTGCAGTGCAAGAAGCAAGGAGCGCCGTTTGGCCGAGCCAAACAAGCGACGCGCGACGCTGCAATGCGGCCGGCCAGGCTCGTTCCCCTGACTTGGAAAAATCATGAATGGGGCTGGCCGCCAGAAGGGCCGCTCGCTGCGTCATGCTCCTTGCGAATACGTCGAGTATTCGCTTCGTCGCAATCCTTGCGCTCGGCCCTTCTGGCGGCCAGCGCAAGCCCGTTATTAGCGTGAACAGCCCCTTAAACACTGCCGCGTCTCGCGCGGCAGTGTGAAGATTGCGGATCAGGGCGAGATCATGCCTAGACGTTTCTTCAACGACTGCGGTTTGCCCTCGAAGAGCGCCGCGTAATAGACGGTGTTCGACAGCACGTTCTTCACGTAGTCGCGCGTCTCGTTGAACGGAATCGTCTCCGCAAAGATCGCGCCTTCGACCGGCTGCGTCAACACCTGGCGCCACTGGCGCGGCCGGCCGGGGCCCGCGTTGTAGCCGGCAGTGGCCAGCACCGGCGAGCTGTCGAAGTTGTTGTAGATGTCCGCCAGATACCAGGTACCGAGCTGGATGTTGGTATCGATGTCGTGCATCTGCGCGCGCGAGATCGTGCCCATGCCGAGCTTCTTCGCGACCAGCTGGGCCGTGGCCGGCATCAGCTGCATCAGGCCGCCCGCGCCCACCGACGAGCGCGCGGTCGTGATGAAGCGCGACTCCTGGCGGATCAGCCCGTACGCCCATTCGATGTCGAGGCCCGTCGACTGCGCGTAGCGCTCGACGATGTTGCGGTACGGCGACGGGTAGCGCAGCGTGAAGTCGTGCTCGGCCTTCGTGCGGTCGGCCGTGTTGACCGTGCGGTCGAGCAGCTCGACGCGCTTGCCGTACTCGGCAGCCGCGAGCAGCTGGCGATCGGTCATCCCGCGCAGCGGCCAGTTCCATTCGCGGTTGCCTTCGAGGCGCAGGTTCAGCCCGTAGAAGCGTTGCGCGAGCGCGAAGCCCGGAATCTTGCTCATCGCGTCGATCTCGGCGTCGCTCACCTTCGTGCGCGGCGGGACCGTCGTGCGCTGGCCTAGCTCTTCGCCGGCGAGCTGCCCGTAGAAGTTGAACTGGCCCGCGACCTGCTCGAATTCCTGATTCGCCTGCAGCGTGTCGCCGCTCTGCTTGAGCGCGCGCGCATGCCAGTAGATCCATGCCTGATCGTCGCGCAGCGACGGCGGCATCTGCTCGATCGACCAGCGCACCATCGGCCAGTTGCCGGCGAGCAGCGCGGCGCGCGTGCGCCATTCGTAGCCCGGGTTCGACAGCGGCGCATTCGCGGATTTCGCGTACCAGACCGACGCGAGCGGCGAGCGCTTGATCGCGCCCTGGTAGCCGATCGCGCCCCACGCGATCGCCTGCTCCTGCTTGGTCAGCGATGCGGCGACCGAGGTCAGCATCCCGGCGGCCGCGTCCGGATCGTTGCGCGCCATGCGGCCGAGCGCGATCAGCGCGAGCTGGTGCGATGCCGCGTCGGGGCCGACGCCGCGCGCTAGATACAGCGGCGGTGCGCTCGTCGCCTGGTCGAAGCCGACCGGGCGCGGGCCGAGCGCGTCGACGATCTTGCCGCCGAGCGTCGTGTAGTTCTGCTCGTACGCGAGGCGCGCCTGCTGCCACACGTCGTCGCTCGTGAACTGCTGGTTGACGGTCAGCGCGGTGATCAGGTCGACGCATGCGTCGCCGTAGTACTTCGGCTCGACGAGCAGCGCGCGCGCCGCGTCGCCGACGTTCTCGCCGCGCGCCGCGCGCGATTCGAGCGCATAGCACTTGACCTGCGTGTCGTCGTCGAGCACGAAGCGCTTGTATTGATCGTCGAAGCTGCGCCAGTCGTGGCGCGCGCCGAGCACGAGCAGGTAGTCGTTGCGCAGGCGGTCGGCGATTGCCTGGCCGTCGTAGCGCTGCAGGAACGACTGCACGGGCGCGTCCGGCGCATCGACGCGCGCGCGGCCCGTCGAATCGAACAACTGCGGCTTGATCTGGAAATACTCGACGTAGGACGGTACCGGATAATTCGGGATCATCGACGCGAGCTGCGCGGCTTTCGCTGCGTCGTTGCGGCGCGCGGCTTCGCGAAGCTGCACGAAGACCTGGTCATCCCCGGCGACCGTGTCGTCGCCAGGTGCGGCGCACGCGGCGGTGCCCGCGACGAGCGCGGCGGCCGAAAGCGTCAGCGCGACCGCGCGATATACTCGGAAAAGGCTGTTCGACATCGTTTTGAATGGAGCGCGAATTGAGCGAAAGCATAGCACGCAACCCTGTGCCGAACCCGAAGGTTGCGCTGCGTAAAACGCTGTCCGGCGCGCGTCGCGACGCCGCATCGCAGCCCGCCGCGAACGCCGCGCTCGACACGCGGCTGCGCACGCTGCTCGAACGGCTCGCGCCGCGCACGGTCGGGTTCTACTGGCCGCTGCCGGGTGAATTCGATGCGCGCGATGCCGTGCTCGCATGGTGCGCGGCCGGCGCGGGCCGGTGCGCCGCGCTGCCGGTGATCGGCGAGCGGCACACGCCGCTCGCGTTCCATGCGTGGGACGCGCACACGCCGATGCGCGAAGGCCATCACCGGATTCCGGAACCGGCGTCGGGAATCGTCGTCGTGCCCGACCTGCTGCTGATTCCCTGTGTGGGATTCGATCCGCAGCGCTACCGGCTCGGCTACGGCGGCGGCTACTACGACCGCACGCTCGCCGCGTGGCCGGGCAGCACGCTGCCCGTGACGGTCGGCATCGCCTATGAAGCGTGCCGCGTCGATTCGCTGCCGGCCGAAGCGCACGATCTCGCGCTGCGCTGGGTCGTGACCGACGGCGCGCTCTACCCGGCCGCCGGATGACGCGGCGCGCGGCGCTACGGTCGTCGTCGCACGCCCGTCAGCGCATCGCCGCGCGCAACCCTTTCCGCAATCGTTTACAGCGACGCCGCCGCGCGCGCGGCCGTGTCGTAGAGGCCCGATGCGTGGCGCAGCAACTGCGCCGCGTCGCCGATCTGCTCGTTGGTGAGCCCGCTGTCCTTCAGCGTCTCGATCAGGCAGTGCTCGCGCACCTCGCGATACTTCAGGCACAGGTCGCGGCCCGCGTCGGTGGCGAAGAAGAACACTTCCTTGCCGTTCTTCTCGCTCTTCACATAGCCGCGGGCGATCAGTTTTTTCAGCGCATAGGTCGCGACGTGCGTATCCTCGATATTGAGCACGAAGCAGATGTCGGCGAGCTTCTTCTTGCGCTCGCGATGGCTGACGTGATGCAGCAGCGACACCTCGACCGCCGTCATGTCCTTCGCGCCGGCCGCCGACATGCAGCGCACCATCCAGCGGTTGAACGCGTTGCCGGCCATGATGAGCCCGTATTCGAGCTCCGACAGCTCCGCGCTCGAATCGGAAACGAGGTGTTCGGATGACACGATCTGGGTCGGAGGACGCTTCATGGAAAGGCGGCGCAAGCAGGATGTCAGGGTGTGCCGAGTGTACGCCAGAAGCCCCGGCATACGGGCTAGGCGAAAACGCTTATTGGTAACTTATCGATATCTTATTGACAATGTGCGCTAACATTGCCGTCCGAACCGTGCCAGTCCGATGACGCAACCCCGCATTTATCCGCTCGGCGATGCCGCCCTCGTCTGCGAGGTGCCGCCGCCCGCCACGCTCGATTGCCAGCGCCGCGTCTGGGCCGTTGCCGAGGCCGCGCGCGCGTGGCCCGACGTGATCGACGTCGTGCCGGGCATGAACAACCTGACCATCGTATTCGATGCGCTCGCCACGACGGCCGAGTCGCTCACGCCGGCGCTGCGCGACGCGTGGGAGACGGCCGACGTCGAGCACGCGGACGGCCGCGAAGTCGAGATCCCGGTCGAGTACGGCGGCGCAGCCGGCCCCGACCTGCCAGCCGTCGCCGCGCACACGGGCCTGTCGGTCGACGAGGTCGTCGCCCGCCACGCGGCCGGCGAATACGTCGTGTTCTTCGTCGGCTTCCAGCCGGGCTTCGCGTATCTGGGCGGCCTCGACGCGTCGCTGCACACGCCGCGCCGCGCGGCGCCGCGCCTCGAAGTGCCGGCCGGCTCGGTCGGCATCGGCGGCGCGCAGACGGGCATCTACCCGGCCACCTCGCCCGGCGGCTGGCAACTGATCGGCCGCACGTCGCACGTGCTGTTCGATCCGGCGCGGCAGCAGCCGACGCTGCTGCTGCCCGGCGACCATGTCCGCTTCACCATTGCGGGAGTCGACGCGTCATGACCCAGAGCAACGCGCCGGGCAACATCGAGGTGTTGCGGGCCGGCCCGCTGTCGACCGTGCAGGATCTCGGACGCCGCGGCGCGCGCCATCTCGGCGTCGCGCAGGGCGGCGCGCTCGACGGCCTCGCGCTCGAGGTCGGCAACCGGCTCGTCGGCAACCGCCCCGACGCGGCAGCCGTCGAGATCACGATCGGCCCGGCCGCGTTCCGCTTCACGCGCGCGACCCGCATCGCGATCACCGGCACCGAGTTCGCCGGGACGCTCGACGGCCAGCGCGTATATTCGTGGTGGAGCCTGCCGGTCGACGCCGGGCAGACGCTCGTGCTGCCGGCCGCGAAACGCGGGATGCGCGGCTATCTGTGTATCGCGGGCGGCATCGACGTGCTGCCGATGCTCGGCTCGCGCAGCACCGATCTCGCGTCGCGCTTCGGCGGCCTCGGCGGCCGCACGCTGCGCGACGGCGATCGGCTCCCGGTCGGCGTGCCGCCGGCCGGCGCGGGCTGCCTCGCGGCCGATGCGCCCGAATTCGGCGTGAAGGCGCCGGCGTGGTGCGCGTTCGTGCGCGTCGACGAGCCGCCGCGCCGCCACCGCCCCGCGCATGCGCCGTGGGCGATGCCCGTGCGCGTGCTGCCGGGCCCCGACTATGCGTCGTTCGCGGCCGATTCGCAGCAGGCGTTCTGGGACGAGGAATGGCTCGTCACCGCGAACAGCAACCGGATGGGCTATCGCCTCGCCGGCGCCGAGCTCCTGCGCGAGCGGCCGGTCGAATTGCTGTCGCACGCGGTGCTGCCCGGCACGATCCAGGTGCCGCCGAACGGCCAGCCGATCGTGCTGATGCACGACGCGCAGACCACCGGCGGCTACCCGAAGATCGGCACGGTGATCCGCGCCGATCTGTGGAAGCTCGCGCAGGCGCGGCTCAACCTGCCGATCCGCTTCGTGCGCACGACACCCGACGCCGCGCGCGCCGCCCTCGCCGCGGAACGTGCGTATCTGCGGCAGATCGACGTCGCGATCGACATGCGCGAGGAAGCGCGCCGCCGCGCACAATCGCGTGCGGCGTGACAATGATGGAAGCAGCACGGAGGACGCGCCACGCAATCAGTGGACGAGGAACACCATGGAAATCGATCTGAATGCCGATCTCGGCGAAGGGTGCGGATCGGACGAGGCGCTGCTCGACCTCGTCACGTCCGCGAACATCGCATGCGGGTGGCACGCGGGCGGCGCCAATGCGATGCGCGACTGCGTGCGCTGGTCCGTGCAGAAAGGCGTGTCGATCGGCGCGCATCCGAGCTTTCACGATCCGGAGAATTTCGGCCGCAAGGAAATGCAGCTGCCGGCCGGCGACATCTATGCCGGCGTGCTGTACCAGCTCGGCGCGCTGTCGGCGATCGCGCAGGCCGAAGGCGGGCGCATCGCGCATGTGAAGCCGCACGGCGCGCTGTACAACCAGGCCGCGCGCGACCCGATGATCGCCGATGCGGTGGTATCCGCGATCCACGATTTCGATCCGTCGCTCGCGGTGTTCGGGCTCGCGAACAGCGTGTTCGTCGCGGCCGCGCGGCATGCGGGGCTCGCCGCGGTGGAGGAAGTGTTCGCCGATCGCGGCTACCGCGCGGACGGTTCGCTCGTGCCGCGCAGCCAGCCCGGCGCATTGATCGACGATGAAGACGCAGTGCTCGCGCGCACGCTCGACATGGTGCGCAACCGGCAGGTGCGTGCATTGAGCGGCGAATGGGTGCCGCTCAACGCGCAGACCGTCTGCCTGCACGGCGACGGGCCGCATGCGCTGGCGTTCGCGAAGCGGATTCGCGCGGCGCTCGAGGCGGCGGGCGTCGACGTGGTGGCGCCGGGGGTGCTGCAAGCCGACGAAGGCGCGTGATCCACGCGGGTCGCACACCCGAAGCACAAAAGAAAAAAGCGCCCTCGTGGCGCTTTTCCGTTGGCGCAATCGCTGCGGCTTCGCCGTCTGTCGATTCGCTCCCCCGAAACCGTCTTGCGACGGTGACCGGAAAAATATTCCGGATTAAAAAACGTCCGCCGCCGCCCGCACTGCATTCCCCGGTCAGACGACGGAACGTTGCTTATCTGCAAGTCGGTCCGCATGCATGTGTTGTCCGACGATGATTGGCCCCGCCGTACATGCAGACACTCCGCGGCCGGCACGCGCTTCACGTGCCGGCGACGCTAACCCCGCGCTTTATTTCTGCTACCCCGTAGAACTTATCTATTCTTTTCATTTTTTCAACTTGTGGGATGAAGAATAGATATTGGCAGAACGGGATGTCAATCGTTTTAAACGCTATTTTCCGACGAATCGAGGGTTTTCCTTATCGATTGCCGCCGCGATGCAGGCGCCTCACCGCGTGCGCGCGATGTCGATCAAACAGGGGAAGATCGGTGCGTGGAACCCGGCGCGATCAGTTCGCGTCGACCCGGTATCCTTGCTGCCGCAACAATTCGAGCACGCCGCGCGGGCCGCCCAAGTGCAGCGCGCCGATCGCGACGAACAGCGGCCGGTTCGGCGCGGCGATTGCGGTCATCCGTGCAACGAAGCGCCGGTTGCGCTCGTACACGATCTTGTTGTCGATCGACGCCGACAACGCCTTCGAACGCGCAAGCCGCTCGCCCTTCGCGACGGCCCATGCCGAGATCGCGTCGGCGTCGCCAATGCGCCACAGCCGGTGCAGCGACTTGATGTCGTCGGCGTTCTGCGCGGGTGTCTGCACCATGTCCTGCGCGAGCATCTCGCGCTGCTCGGCCAGCGTGAGCCCGGTGAACGCGCGCATCTGTTCGGCGAGCGTCTCGAGCCCGATCACGCGGCCGCCCTTCTTCTTCAGGAACACGTTCTGCAGTTGCGCCTCGGTGCCGTACTCGGTCTGCAGGCCGGCCGACAGCGAATCGTAGGTCTCGACGACGAGCGCTGCGAGCCACGGCCGCATCTTGCGGATCTCGGCGAGCGCGGCCGGGTTGCCGCGCAGGCGTGCCGCGAGCCGTTGCCACAGCGGCTCGGGCAGCAGGCGCTGCAGGCACGGGTAGCGGCACACGCCGTACTTCGACACGTCGTCCTGCGATTCGAGCAGGTCGTCGGGCGACAGCTCGAGCGCGAGCGTCGGCGACGCGGCGAGCGCCGCGAGGATGCGCGGCCGGAACGGCTGCACGCTCGGGTAATCGGACGGGTCGCCGGTGTGCAGCGTGCCGAGCACGTAGAGCGTGACCTTGCCCTTGGTCGCGACGTAGAACGGCATGCGCGCGGGCTGCACGCGCACCGTGCCGCGCGCGACCGTGCCGTCCGACGCGGCAGGCGCGTGGAAGCCCGGCAGGCTCATGCCGGGCGGCGGGACCTGCGACGGATGGATCGGCGAGGTGGCCGGCGCGCGCCCTTCGGCGCGCGCCGGCTCGACGGGAACAACAAGGCTGGCCGCCACGCACGCGCCAGCCAGCGCCGCGCCCGTGACGGTCCGCACGCTCCAGCGCCGCGCGTAGCGGTACGCGCGCATCACGCGCGCGCTGCTTGCCCCCGAACGGCGCACGCCGGACGCGCGCGCCGCCAACGCTTCAGGCATTCGCCTCCCCTACCTCCTCGGCGCGATGGCAGGCCACGCGCCGTCCGTCGACGTCGCGCAGCTGCGGCTCCTCGGCACGGCAGCGCTCGACCGCATACGGGCAGCGCTGGTGGAACGCGCAGCCCGACGGCGGATTGAGCGGCGACGGCAGTTCGCCCTGCAGCTTGATCTGCACGCGGCGGTCTTCCTCGAAGATCGCCGGCGTCGCCGACATCAGCGCACGCGTGTACGGATGGCGCGGCCGCGCGTAGATCGTCGCCTTGTCGCCAAGCTCGGCGACGCTGCCGAAATACATCACCATCACGTCGTCCGCGACGTGCTCGACCACCGACAGGTTGTGCGAGATGAACACGTAGCTCGTCTTGAACTGCTCCTGAAGATCCATGAACAGGTTCAGGATCTGCGCCTGGATCGACACGTCGAGCGCGGACACCGGCTCGTCGGCGACGACGATCCGCGGATCGAGGATCATCGCGCGCGCGATCGCGACGCGCTGCCGCTGGCCGCCCGAGAACATGTGCGGATAGCGCTTCGCGTGCTCGGGCCGCAGGCCGACCGTGCGCATGATCTGCGCGACGCGCTGCGCGCGCTCGGCGGCCGTCAGGTTCGCGTTGATCTCGAGCGGCTCGGACAGCGTCTGCTCGACGGTCTTGCGCGGGTTGAGCGACGCGAACGGGTTCTGGAACACCATCTGCACGCGGCGGCGCAGGTCGGCGACCGTGTCGCGGCTCGCGCCGGCCACGTTCTTGCCGTCGATCGTCAGGCTGCCCGACGTGGGCGTCTCGATCATCGTGAGCTGGCGCGCGAGCGTCGACTTCCCGCAGCCCGACTCGCCGACGACGGCGAGCGTCTTGCCGCGCTTCAGCGAGAACGACACGCCGTTCAGTGCCTTCACCGTGCCCTGCCCGAACATCCCGCGCTTGACCGAATAGTGCTTCGCGAGCCCGTTAGCCACCAGCACGGCTTCCTCGTCGTGCGGAGCACGATGCGTATCTTGGACTGCATTCATCGTGCGCCTCCCGTCAGGTCGAGGTTGGAAACATTGAGCGGCTTGATACAGCGCGCGCGCATCGCATCGTTGCCGGACACCAGCGTGTCGAGCGCCGGCCGCGCCTTGCGGCAATCGTCGACGACGTACTTGCAGCGCGGCGCGAACAGGCACCCGGACGGGCGATCATCGCGGCCCGGCACCATGCCGGGCAATGCGGCAAGGCGACGCGCCCCCTTATTGTGCTCGGGAATCGCCGCGAGCAGTGCTTCGGTGTACGGATGATGCGGCGCGCGGAAGATATCGGGCACGCGGTTGGTCTCGATGATCTCGCCCGCGTACATCACCGCGACGCGCTGCGCGACCTCCGACACCACGGCCAGGTCGTGCGAGATCAGCACGAGCGCCATCCCGCGCTCCTTCTGCAGCTTCACGAGCAGGTCCATGATCTGCGCCTGGATCGTCACGTCGAGCGCGGTGGTCGGCTCGTCGGCGATCAGGAGCTTCGGGTTGCACGCGACGGCCATCGCGATCATCACGCGCTGGTTCATCCCGCCCGACATCTGGTGCGGGAACGACGTGATGCGGTTCTTCGCATCGGGAATGCCGACCTGGTCGAGCAGTTCGAGCGCGCGCCGGTTCAGCGCGTCGCCGCGCAGGCCTTCGTGCAGCTTCAGCACCTCCTTGATCTGGTAGCCGACCGTGTAGCTCGGGTTCAGGCTCGTCAGCGCGTCCTGGAACACCATCGCGATGTCCTTGCCGACGATCTTGCGGCGCGCCTTCGGCGACGCCTTCAGCAGGTCGACGCCGTTGAACGAGACCTCGTCGGCCGTCACCTTGCCCGGCGCGTCGATCAGGCCCATCAGCGCCATCATCGTCACGCTCTTGCCCGAGCCCGATTCGCCGACGACGCCCACCACCTCGCCCGGGGCGATCGACAGGTTGATCCGGTCGACCGCGGGCAGGCCGTTGAAGTTCACCGCGAGATTGCGGATGGTCAGAAGGTTGCTCATGTCATCCTCCGCCGGGCCGCCCCAAGGAGGATGACCGCCCCCTCGGGGGGCAGCGAACGAAGAGAGCGTGGGGGTCGTTTCATCTCATGCCATCCGTTTCAGTTTGGGATCGAGCGCGTCGCGCAGCCCGTCGCCGAGCAGGTTGATCGCGAGCACCGAAATCAGGATCGACAGGCCGGGCATCGTCACGATCCACCACGCGTTGTCGATGTAGTCGCGTGCGGACGCCAGCATCGCGCCCCACTCGGCGGTCGGCGGCTGCACGCCGAGGCCGAGGAAGCCGAGCGCGGCCGCGTCGAGGATCGCCGACGAGAAGCCGAGCGTCGCCTGCACGATCAGCGGCGCGGTGCAGTTGGGCAGCACCTGCGAGAACATCAGGCGCAGCGTGCCGGCACCGGCCACGCGCGACGCCGTCACGTATTCCTTCTGCAGCTCGCCGAGCGCCGACGCGCGCGTGAGGCGCACATAGGCCGGCAGCGCGACGATCGCGATCGCGAACATCGTGTTGGTGAGGCCCGGGCCGATGATCGCGACGACCGCGACCGCGAGCAGCAGCGACGGCAGCGCAAGCAGCACGTCCATGATGCGCATCACGGGCGTGTCGGCCCACTTCTGGAAGAACGCGGCGACGAGCCCGAGCACGATGCCGGGGATCAGCGCGAGCACGACCGACACGAAGCCGATCCAGAACGACATCCGCGCGCCGAACATCAGGCGCGAAAGAATGTCGCGGCCCGCTTCGTCGGTGCCGAGGATGAATTTCCAGTTGCCGCCGTCGAGCCACGCGGGCGGGATCTTCACGTAGTCGCGGTATTGCTCGACCGGGCTGTGCGGCGCGATCAGCGGCGCGAGCAGCGCGACCAGGATCAGCGCGACCACGACGATGCCGGCGCCGACGGCGCCGCGGTTGCGCGAGAAGTTGGCCCAGAACTCGCGCAGCGCGAGCGCTCGGCCGCCGGCCGGCGCGGATTCGGTCGGCAGGGTGTTTTGCAGATTGCTCATGGAATTACCTCGTGTGGCGGATGCGCGGATTCAGCACGCCGTACAGCAGGTCGACGACCAGGTTCACGACGATCACGAGCGTCGCGATCAGCAGGATGCCGCCCTGGACGACCGGATAGTCGCGGCGGCCGATCGCATCGATCAGCCACTTGCCGACACCGGGCCACGAAAAGAGCGTCTCGGTCAGCACGGCGCCCGCGAGCAGCGTGCCGATCTGCAGGCCGATCACGGTGACGACCGGGATCAGCGCATTGCGCAGCGCATGCACGACGACCACGCGCACCGGTGACAGCCCCTTCGCGCGTGCGGTGCGGATGTAGTCCTCGCGCAGCACTTCGAGCATCGACGAGCGTGTCATCCGCGCGATCACCGCGAGCGGGATCGTGCCGAGCACGATCGCCGGCAAGATCAGGTGGCTGACCGCCGACCTGAACGAGCCTTCGTCCGGCGCGAGCAGCGCGTCGATCAGCATGAAGCCCGTCGGGTGCGGGAAATCGTATTCGACGGCGATGCGCCCCGACACGGGCGTCCAGCCGAGGTACGACGAAAACACCATGATGAGGATCAGCCCCCACCAGAAGATCGGCATCGAGTAGCCGGTGAGCGCGGTGCCCATCACGCCGTGGTCGACGACCGAGCCGCGCCGCAGCGCGGCAATCACGCCGGCCGGCAGCCCGACGGCGAGCGCGAACACGAGCGCGCACAGCGACAGCTCGACGGTCGCCGGGAAGCGCGCGAAGAACTCGCCCGCAACGCTCGTGTTGGTGATGATCGACGTGCCGAGGTCGCCGTGCGCCGCACGGCCGATGTAGTGGAGGTACTGCATGGGCAGCGGCTCGTCGAGCCCGAGGCGTTTCATCGCCTCCGCGTGCATGGCGGGATCGACGCCCCGCTCGCCCATCATCACTTCGATGGGGTCGCCCGGTATCAGGTGAATCAGCGCAAACGCCAGGATGGTGATGCCGATGAAAGTCGGGATCACCATGCCCACGCGGCGCAACACGAATGTGAACATGATGCGTCTCGTATTTTCTTGTGGGAAATGTGCGACCGGCGACGGGAAGCTCGTGGCCTCCCGCCGCCGGATGAATTACCGGTCTCGGTCTTCGTAGACAGCTTACGCCTGCCGTGTTACTTCACGCCGACACCGTCGAAGCGTGCATAACCGAGCGGCTCGATGCGCATGTCGACCACGTTCTTGCGCACCGGCTGGTAGACCGTCGAGTTCGCGATCGGCGAGAACGGCAGCTGCTGCGCGAAGATCTGCTGCGCCTGCGTGTAGAGCTTCGTCCGCGCGTCCTGGCCCGTCGTCGTGCGGCCCTTCTGGACCAGTTCGTCGAACGGCTTGTAGCACCAGTGCGAGAAGTTGTTGCCCTTGATCGCCTCGCAGCCGAGCAGCGTGCCGAGCCAGTTGTCCGGGTCGCCGTTGTCGCCCGTCCAGCCGATCAGCATCGTGTCCTGCTCGCCCGAGTGCGCGCGCTTGATGTACTCGCCCCATTCGTACGTGACGATCTTCGCCTTCACGCCGATCTTCGCCCAGTCGGCCTGAATCATCTCGGCCATCAGGCGGGCGTTCGGGTTGTACGCGCGCTGCACGGGCATCGCCCACAGCGTGATCTCGAAACCGTTCGCATAGCCGGCCTTCGCGAGCAGCGCCTTCGCCTTCGCGGTGTCGTACGCGGCCATCTTCAGGTTCTTGTCGTACGACCATTGGGTCGGCGGCACCGGCGCGGTGGCGGCCTGGCCGGCGCCCTGGTAGACGGATTCGAGGATCGCCTTCTTGTTGATCGCCATGTCGAGCGCCTGACGCACCTCGAGCTTGTCGACCGGCTTGTGCTCGACGTTGTACGCGAGATAGCCGAGGTTGAAGCCCGCCTGCGACGGCATGTCGACGCCCGAATCGGCCTTCAGCGTCGCGATGTCGGCCGGACGCGGATAGCTCATCACCTGGCATTCGTTGCGCTTGATCTTCTGCACGCGCACGCCCGGGTCGGGCGTGATCGAGAAGATCAGCTTCGAGAGCTTCACTGCGCCCTTCTTCCAGTAATCAGGATTGCCGTCGAAACGGATCGTCGCATCCTTCGTGTAGCTGCGGAAGATGAACGGGCCCGTGCCGACCGGCTTCTGGTTGATGTCGGCGGCCTTGCCGGCCTTCATCAGCTGGTCGCCGTATTCGGCCGACAGGATCGACGCGAATTCCATCGCCATGTTCTGGATGAACGGCGCGTTCGGCTCGGCCAGCGTGAACTTCACGGTGTACGGATCGACCTTCTCGACCTTCGTGATCAGCTTGTCGAGGCCCATGTCCGTGAAGTACGGGAACGACACCGGGTACGCCTTGCGGAACGCCTGGTTCGGGTCGAGCATGCGCTGGAACGTAAACAGCACGTCGTCCGCGTTGAATTCGCGCGTCGGCTTGAAGAAGTCGGTCGTGTGGAACTTCACGCCGTGGCGCAGGTGGAAGGTGTACACCTTGCCGTCGGACGACACGTCCCACTTCTCGGCGAGGCCCGGCTCGACCTTCGTGCCGCCGCGCTCGAATTCGACGAGACGGTTGTAGACGGTGAACGTGGCGGCGGTGAAATCGACGCCGGTCGTAAATTGCGCGGAATCAAAACCCGCCGGGCTGCCTTCTGAGCAGTAGACGAGCGTTTTGTTCGGGATCTGTGCGAATGCAGAGCCCGCGACGCCGAGCGATGCCGCTGCCACGCCTGCAATGGCGGTAACACGCAGGGTGTGCAACAGACGGTTGTATTCCATGTTTCCTCCAGGTCTCCAGATCGGAACCGGTCCCGCCAGGGGCCGGTGTACGCGGATATTACTTGAGCTAGCGATGCTGCAACAAGCTGGAGAAAAAACTCTTCTAGACGCGCCCGCACGGGTTTTTGCGGATGTTTTGCGCAGGCAAAAAATGCGAAAACGCGCGCGAGCGACAGTTCCGTTCATCCCGCGCAAGTTTCGTTCGATCACTAAACAATTCGGGCGCGAACACGAACGAAAACCACGTCGTTTTCCGCGTCGGGCCACCCATCATTGCGTTTTACGAAACGATCCGATGACGCGCCTTCACGCCGTCACGCCGTCACGCCGTCACGCCGTCATGCCGTCATGCCGGCGCGTCGAGGTCGGCGCTGCGCGCGGGCACGAACGCAACCGCGACGATCGACAGCGCGAGCCCCGCCATCACATAGTAGGTCGGTGCCAGCGGCGTACCCGTGACCTCGATCAGCCACGTGACGATGAACTGCCCGAAGCCGCCGAACAGCATCACCGCGACGTTGTATGCGATCGACAGCCCGGTCGAGCGCACGTTGGCCGGGAACAGCTCGGCGATCATCGCGCCGAACGGTCCGTAATAGCCGGCGAGCGTCACCGACAGCACGGCCTGCACCGCGATCAGCCGCCCGATGCTCGGCGTCGCGTCGAGCCATGCGAACAGCGGATACATCAGCGCGAGCGTCAGCACGAGCGACCACAGCGACAGCCCCTTGCGGCCGATACGGTCCGACCATGCGCCCGCGACCGGCGACAGCACCATGAGCAGCAGGTTGCCGACGATCACCGCGTAGAACGATTCCGCGTACGGCAGCTTCAGTTGCCTCACCGCGAAGGTCGGCAGATAGATGATCAGCGCGTAGATCGTCACCGTCAGCGCGATCACCGAGCCGAGCCCGCACAGCACCTCGCGCGGGTGGCGCGTGAACACTTCGCCGAGCGTCGCGCGGCGCGCGCTCTGCTGCGCATGCAGGAACGCTTCGGAATCGGCGAGATGGCGGCGGATGTAGAAACCGATCGGGCCGATCACGAGCCCGAGGACGAACGGCACGCGCCAGCCCCAGCTGTGCAGCGCGTCGTGCGACAGCCCGCGCGTGACGGCCGCACCGACGAGCGCGCCGATCAGCAGCGCGGCCGCCTGGCTCGCCATCTGCCAGCTGCCGTAGAAACCGCGCTTCGAGAACGGCGCGGCTTCGATCAGCAGCGCCGTCGCGCTGCCGAATTCGCCGCCCGCGGAGAAGCCCTGCAGCAGGCGGCCGAGCACGATCAGGATCGGGCCGCCGATGCCGATCGCCGCATAGGGCGGCGCGACCGCGAGCAGGAAGATGCCGGCCGTCATCAGCAGGATCACGAGCGACAGCGCGGCCTTGCGGCCGGCGCGATCCGCGTACAGCCCGAACACGATGCCGCCGATCGGGCGCATGAAGAACGCGACGCCGAACGTCGCGGTGGTGAGGAGCAGCGACGAATATTCGCTGGAGGTCGGGAAGAACAGCTCGGCGATCACGACCGTCATCAAGCCGAACACCGTGAAGTCGTACCACTCGAGCGCGTTGCCGATCACGGCGGCCACGACCGCACGCCGGTTCAGCGCACGCTCGGGCCGGATCGTTTTCGTTGAATTCGCAATCGTCGCCATGCGTGCCTCTTCCTCGTGAATTCGCCGTGTCGGGCGGCGCGGCGCGCGGTATGCCACGGCTCGCTGGTTTGCAGCGAGTGTAGAAAGCGACGGAACCGTTTTCAAGCAATAAAAACGCCCGCCATCAGACGACGGCGGGCGTTTTGCGGTTTTCGCCACAATGCGGCATCGCACGATGCCGCACGGACCTCAACCCATCTTCGAGAATGCGCTGCACCAGCCCTTCGCCGACACCTGCTTGCCGGGGAAGGCGCCGCACGGGCCCGAAGCCGAACCCTTCTTGCCCTGGTACAGCATGCAGGCCGCGCAATCCTGGCCCGCTGCGTATTTCGGGTACTTCGTCTTGTCGACCTTCGTGGCATCGGCCTTGTAGCCGAGCGCCACCGCGGTCGGATCGGTTTCCGACAGCATCGGCGTATCGGCCAGCGCTTCGCGCGACAGCGCCAGCGCGGACACGACGCCAACGCTCGAAATCAGGAAACTCCGACGGGATGTTTTCATGGGGGACTCGCTCCAACGTTATCGGTTTGAAAGCTGTTCTGGCGACAGCCGTCCGACAGAATAACGCTCAAGCGAATAAATGTGCGCGTCGAAATTCCAGAGATAAGGAATTTCACACAGCCGGCACGCGCACGCCGCGTCAGCGGTAAGCCGCCATGTCGCCTACGCGCTGTGCGAGCGCGAGCGACGCAGTGAGCCCGGGTGACTCGATGCCGAACAGGTTCACGAGCCCGCGCACGCCATGCTGCGCGACGCCCTGCACGATGAAGTCGGCCGGCGGCTCGCCGGGCCCCGCGACCTTCGGCCGGATGCCCGCGTACGCCGGCTGCAGCGCGTCGTCGGGCAAGTCCGGCCAGAACGCGCGGATCGACGCGTAGAACGCGCCGGCGCGCGCCGGATCGACTTCGTAGCGCAGCGCATCGACCCATTCGACGTCCGGCCCGAAGCGCGCCTGCCCGGCCAGGTCGAGCGTCAGGTGCACGCCGAGCCCCGCGCGATCGGGCATCGGGTAGATCAGGTGCGAGAACGGCGCGCGGCCCGACAGGCTGAAGTAATTGCCGCGCGCGAGATAGAGCGGCGGCACCCAGCGCGGGTCGAGGCCGCGCGTGCGGCGCGCCAGCGCCTGCGCACCGAGGCCCGCGCTGTTGATCACGCAGGCGGCCTCGATCTCGGTCGGCGCGTCGCCGCCCGTGCGCACGACGAAGCGCCCGCCGCGCAGCACGTCGATCGATTCGACCGGGGATTGCAGCGCACAGACGGCGCCGGCGCGTTCCGCGTCGCCGAGCAGCGCGAGCATCAGCTGGTGGCTGTCGACGATGCCGGTGGACGGCGAGAACAGCGCCGCCACGCATTCGAGCGCGGGCTCGAGCGTCTGCGCCTCGACGCGCGTGAGCGGCAGCAGGTCGAGCACGCCGTTTTCGGCCGCGCGTGCGGCAATCGTCTTCAGCTGCTTCACCTGCGCGGCGCTCGTCGCGACGAGCAGCTTGCCGGTACGCCGGTGCGGCACGTGATGCGTCTCGCAGAAGTCGTACAGCAGGTCGCGCCCGCGCACGCACGACAGCGCCTTCACCGACCCGCGCGGATAGTAGAGCCCCGCGTGGATCACTTCGCTGTTGCGCGAGCTCGTGCCCGTGCCGATCGCGTCGGCGGCCTCGAGCACGAGCGTCTCACGCCCGCGCGCGGCCAGTTCGCGCGCAATCGCAAGCCCGACGACGCCCGCGCCGATCACCACACAATCCATCTGCTCCATGACTTTTCGCGTCGCTAACGCGTCGAGGGGAGAGAAGAGAATTGTACGTCCCGGTTCACCCGCTTGCCGAACGTATGTGCACCGCGTCGCGCCGCCGGTTCAGAAACCGATCGGCCGGCGCTTCGCGGCGCCCTCGTCGGCGCGGATGTCGCGCGGCCCGATCGCGTCGCGGCCGTCGAGCCGCGCGGCGCCGAATGCGTGCAGCAGCGCGCGGCGCATCGTGCGCGGCGGCGTCGCGGCCAGCACGTCGAGCGCCTCGTCGCCGAGCGTGTCGGGGAAGCGCCGCCCCCACGCATGCGACGTGCGAATCTCGTCGTAGATCGTCTGCGCGATCCGGCGCGCGCCGGCCGCATCGGGCGGCTCGATCTCGTACACGTTCATCCGGTTGAGCAGCGGCTCCGGAATCGCCTGCGCGTCGTTCGCGGTCGCGATCCAGATCACGTTGCCCGCATCGATCGGCACTTCCGCAAATTCGTCGACGAACGCGCGCGCGGTGTCGTGCTCGAGCAACGCATATAGCGCGCCGAGCGGATCGTATTGCGCATCGCTGCCGGCCTTGTCGATCTCGTCGACCGCGATCACGGGGTTCGCATAGCTGCCGTTCACGAGCGCCTCGAACACCTTGCCGGGCTTCGCGTTCTTCCATTGCGACGACGCGCCCGACAGGATCCAGCCGGCCGTCAGCGAGCTCATCGGCACGTAGTGGTACGCGGTGCCGAGCAGTTGCGCAAGCGCCTTCGCGAAATGCGTCTTGCCGATGCCGGGCGGCCCGAGCAGCAGGATCGGCATCAGTTCGAGCCGGTCGTCCGTTTCGAGGCACAGCGCGATTTGCTTGCGCACGTCGCCGAGCGGCTCGACGAAATTGGGCAATGCGTCGCCGAGCGTGTCGAACGACGGCATCCGGTTCGGCTTCACGCAGAAGCGCAGGTTGCCCGTCTTGAGCATCCTCTCGTAGGTGGCGCGCAGTGCGTCACTCGCGCTCTCGTTCAGGTCGCTCAGCGCCGTCTCGACCTGCTCGAGGTCGTACACCGTGCTGAAGGACGCCACCGCCAGTTCCTGCTTCACCATCGCCGTCGTCATACCAACCTCGCTGCCGCTTGCCGTCACACAACCATCAGACCCTTACGATTTCAGTGTAGCGGGCCCGCATCCCCGCGCAAGCAAGCAGCCGCGCGAGTCTGCTGCTAACAGCCGGCGCGGGCTGCACGCCTGCGCGCCGCGGCGTATGATTGTCGGTTCACCCACCACCGCGCCGGCTTCGCCGACGGCGCCCGCGCGGCGCTTCGCGTCCGGCCCCGAAGGTATGCCGATGTCCGTCCCCATTGCTTCCCCGCGCGTCGATGCCGATGCGATCGGCGCCGTCGACACGGCGCTCACGTCGCGCCGCGCAGTCCGCGCGTTCCTGCCGACGCCCGTGCCGCGCGCCACGCTCGAGGCGATCCTCGAAGCCGCGAGCCGCGCGCCGTCGGGCACCAACATCCAGCCGTGGCGCGTGTACGTCGCGACGGGCGCCACGCGCGATGCGCTCGCCGCCGCGCTCACCGCGGCCCACGACGATCCCGCGCGCGACGAGAAATACGTCGCCGAGTACGACTACTACCCGCGCGTGTGGGTGTCGCCGTATATCGACCGGCGCCGCAAGGTCGGCTGGGACCTGTATGGCCTGTTGAACATCGGCCGCGACGAGAAGGCGCGCATGCACGCGCAGCACGCGCGCAACTTCCGTTTCTTCGATGCGCCGGTCGCGCTGTTCTTCACACTCGACCGCGTGATGACGCACGGCGCGTGGCTCGATTGCGGGATGTTCCTGCAGGGCGTGATGACCGCCGCACGCGCACGCGGGCTCGATACCTGCCCGCAGGCCGCGTTCGTGCCGTTTCACCGGATCGTCGCCGAACACCTCGGCATTCCCGCCAACGAACAGTTCGTCTGCGGCATGTCGCTCGGCCATGCGGACCCCGACGCGATCGAAAACCGCCTCGTCACCGAGCGCGCGCCCGTCGCCGAGTTCGCGCGCTTTTTCGCTTGAAAACGCGTAACGCGGCGCTACCTTTCGAACAGGACCGCATCGTGCGGCGAACCTGTCGCGGCGCGTCCTGTCACATCACGATCGAAATCGATCGGGCGTAAGATGTGCGTCCGTTCCCCGCTATTCCGCGTTTCCGGAGACGTTTCATGCTGAAACACGGCCTGGCCGTCCTGCTCGCGAGCGTCGCGCTCGCCGCCCATGCGCAGAGCCCCGCGCCGGCCCTCGTCGCGTGGGAAATCCAGGTGGTACGCGACGGTCAGACGATCGACACGTTCCAGCAGCGCACCACCGTGGGTCAGACCCGCACCGATACCCATCGCTATCCGTCCGCCGTGCCGGTCGGCTGCGGCAATGCCGCGCGCGTCGTGCCGATCGAGCGCTCGCGCTCGGTGACGGTCGCGCCGCTCACCGTCGACGCAAGCGCGAACACGGTGTCGCTCGCGCTCGACGTGCAGGAAACGCTCGACGACGAAAACGCGAAGCGCGGCGATCCGTGCGTGCCCGCATCGCCGCGGCAAATCGTCGCGAGCCACCCCGGCCTGTCGGTCGGCGGCGATGCATGGACCGACTGGACGCTCGTCAACCAGCACCCGCACCTCGTCTACCGCGTGCGCGCGCACGTCGCGAAGGACTGAGCGCCATGTCCGCCGACGCCCTGTCCTTGCCATTCGCCGAACCGCACGCCGCACCCGACGAAATCACCGCGGTCAGCTGGAACCTGCACAAGGGCCGCTCGCCGCTCGGCTTCACCGCGTGGAACGCGATGCGCAACTGGATGCAGTCGACGCACGCCGACGTGTATTTCCTGCAGGAAGCGATGGCGCGCCGCATGCCGCGCCCCGTGCTCGCGCCCGGCTTCGGCGTGCCGATGGACGACGCGGTCGACGACGTATGGCACTGCCAGGCCACCGAGATCGCGCATGCGCTCGACTGGCAGATCGCGCTCGGGCCGAACGTGTTCAAACCGTCGTGGCGGCACGGCAACGCGATCCTGTCGCCGCATCCGCTCGACCTCGGCGGCCGCTGGGACATCTCCGCGCACCGCTTCGAGCGGCGCGGGCTGCTCGTCGCGCGCGCGACGCTCGCGGGCGCGCGCCCGGTCACGCTGCTGTGCGCGCACCTCGCGCTCACGCGCGCCGCGCGGCTGCGCCAGATGCACTGGATCGCGCACTGGATCGTGCGCAACGCGGGCGACGGCCCGCTGATGCTCGCCGGCGACTTCAACGACTGGCGCAACGATTCGGTCGCGCTGTTCGGCGAGATCGGGCTGTCCGAGGTCGCGACGCTGCTCGGCGAATCGGGCCGCACGTTCCCCGCGTTCTCGCCGGCGCTCGCGCTCGACAAGATGTTCGTGCGCGGCCTGACGCCGCTCGAATGGCGCGCGCCGTCCGGCGAGGCCGCGTGGCTGTCGGACCACCTGCCGTACATCGCGCGCCTGCGCCTCGATCCGCAATAACGATCCCGAGAACGACTCGATCACGCTCCACCAAAGCGCGGCCGCACGGCAGGCGCTACATTAACGGCTTGCCCATCCCGCCACCGCCCCGCATCCGGGGCGCGCCGCCATGACCTACCTTCCGATCCTGCTGCAAATCGCCGCCGTCTATCTCGTCGCGGCGATCACGCCCGGCCCGAATTTCTTCATGATTTCGCAACTGTCGCTCGCGGGGCGCCGCAGCCTCGGCGCCGCATCGGCGCTCGGCGTCGGCACCGCGTCGGTCGCGTGGGCGACGCTCGCGATGCTCGGCCTCGCGGCCGTGCTGCACCAGGTCGAATGGCTGTACGAGGCGATCCGGATCGGCGGCGCCGTGTATCTCGTGTATTTCGGCTTCAAGCTGCTGCGCTCTGGCGTGCGCCGCGACGCGGCGCCGGCCGACTCGCCGGACGAACGCGCGCCGCTGGCCGCGCCGCATGCGCGCGACTACCTGCGTGCCTATCGCAGCGGCCTGTTCACCTGCCTGACGAACCCGAAATCGTGCGCGTTCTGGACCAGCGTGTTCGCGGCGATGCTGCCCGCGCACGTGCCGCTGTGGTTCAACGGCGCGGTGCTGGTGACGATCGGCGTGCTGTCGGCCGGCTGGTATTCGTGCGTCGCGTACCTGTTCGCGAGCCCGCGCGCGCAGCGCGGCTACCGGCGCGTGCGGCGCCCGCTCGACGCGCTGTGCGGGGTGGCGCTCGTCGGCCTCGGCGCGAAACTCGCGGCCGATCGCTGAAAGCTTGTTGCAAGAATTCGTTGCGCCAAATCCGCGCAACCGCGGGGGTCAAGCCCGCGATCCGCGCCAAGCAGGGTAAAATAACGAGTTCCTCAATCGTCTGTCATCGAGAAGGCGCGTGTCCGACGCGCCGGCCGGCCGATCCTCGATCGGGCCGTCGCACTCGGTTTTTTTGCCCGTTTTTGGGCCCGTTACACGCGTTCGCTACGCGCGTCCGTTTTCAAAGCCATGAGCAAATACGACACCGCCACCGTCCAATCCGTCCATCACTGGACCGACACGCTTTTCAGCTTCACCTGCTCCCGTGAGGCGGGCCTGCGCTTCAACAACGGCGAATTCACGATGGTCGGCCTCGAGGTCGACGGCAAGCCGCTCGCGCGCGCCTACTCGATCGTCAGCCCGAACTACGAAGAGCATCTCGAATTCTTCAGCATCAAGGTGCAGAACGGCCCGCTGACGTCGCGCCTGCAGCACCTGAAGGTGGGCGACACGGTGCTGATCGGCAAGAAGCCGACGGGCACGCTCGTCGCCGACAACCTGCTGCCGGGCAAGACGCTGTGGATGCTGTCGACGGGCACGGGCCTCGCGCCGTTCATGTCGATCATCCGCGATCCGGACATCTACGACCGCTTCGACAAGGTGATCCTGACGCACACGTGCCGCCTGAAGGGCGAGCTTGCGTACATGGACTTCATCAAGCATGACCTGCCGGGCCACGAGTACCTCGGCGACATCATCAAGGAAAAGCTCGTCTACTACCCGACGGTCACGCGCGAAGCGTTCGACAACGAAGGCCGGATCACCGACCTGATCGCGACGGGCAAGCTGTTCACCGATCTCGACGTCCCGCCGTTCTCGCCGGAAAACGACCGCGTGATGCTGTGCGGCAGCACCGCGATGCTGAAGGACACGACCGAGCTGCTGAAGCAGGCCGGCCTCGTCGAAGGCAAGAACAGCGCGCCGGGCCACTACGTGATCGAGCGCGCATTCGTGGACTGATCCGCACTCGTAGGGCCTGTTCCCGCCAATAACGGGCTTGCGCTGGCCGCCAGAAGGGCCGAGCGCAAGGAATGCGACGCAGCGAATACCGGGCGTATTCGCAAGGAGCATGACGCCGCGATCGGCCCTTCTGGCGGCCAGCCCCACAAACGATTTTTTCCAATCAAGGGAACGCGCCTTGCCGGCCGTATTGCGGCGTCGATCGTCGCTTGTCCCCCAAGGGGACTTCCTTCGGGGCGTTTGGCTCGGCCAAACGGCGCTCCTCACTCCTTGCACTACAGCCGGCAAGGCACGTTCGCAAGCCCGTTATTAGCGGGAAGAGACCCTATTTGTGCCGCATCAAGAACCGGAGCGAAAGCTCCGGTTTTTTTTCGTCCCTACTTGGCGAATTCGTAACAAACTGGGACCATTCCATCTCAAATAGTTACATTTGGATACGTCATCGCACGGTGCTTGGGTGTCAGTGTTTTTCCTACAACACGTTCATTCCGATTATTCACATTTACCCTTAAATGTCCGCCCGACATGACCTTTTCGGAATTTTTGAGATATTATTCGGCCCGCGTGGTGGCCGTTCGAATGAGTGTGGAAGGGTCGGATGCAAGTGTTACAACATGTAACTTTTGTTACGTCGGCATGGGGCGATTCTCTGGCGGAGATCGTCATCGAAACGGCAGCCGATCCACGCAGCCAGCCGGTGTCTGAACCGCTTTCTGACAGCAGGGAGAGTCATGGATACGTCGCTTAACGCGCCCTCGGGTGCCCACGCCCCGTTCCCGTCGCGGCAGCTCATGCACAGCTGCGCCGCTACTCCGCCCATTGCCAAAGCCGCGTCGAAACGCGACGCATCCGCCGCACGAATCGCGGCCCTGTCCGCCCAATTGCTCGCCGCCGACGAAGCGGCCCGCCGCCACTTGGCCGGCGAGCTGCACGACGGGCTCGGCGCCGAACTCACCGCTGCCCGCTTCGCGCTCGCAAACGTTCAAACGTGGCTGCCGGCCGATGCGCCGGACGGTTGCCTGCGCGCGCTGGCGCTTGCGCAGCAGGCGCTCGACTCCGCGACCGACGCGAATCGCCGGCTGATCGACGAGCGCGGCACGCCGGCGCTCGACGCGGGCGTGGTCGGCACGCTGTCGTCGTGGGTCGACAGCCATGCGACGCGCACGGGCCTGCGCACGAGCTTCGTATGCGCGGCCGACGCGCGCCTGACGCAGATCGCCGGCGCCAGTGCGCTCGCGGTGTTCCGCGTCGCACAGGAAGCGCTGTCGAACGTCGCGAAGCACGCGCGCGCGGCGTCGGTCGACGTGCGGATCGTCACCGACGGCACGCATCTGTCACTGATTGTCGCCGACGATGGGACCGGTTTTGCCCGTGGCCGCCGCACCGGCTACGGCCTCGCCGGCATGCGCGCCCGCTGCGAAGCGTTCGGCGGCAGCTTCGAGACGGCCACGCCGGAAACCGGCCACGGCACGCGCGTCACCGCGCGCTTCGCGTGGGATTCGCTGCTCGCGCTGCCCGTCGCGGCACGCCGCGCGTCGCTTTCGTGAGGTCGTCATGAGCCTGAACATCCTGCTCGTGGATGATCACGCGATCGTCCGGCAAGGGGTCCGCCAGTTGCTGATCGACCGCGGCGTCGCGCGCGACGTCACCGAGGCCGAGAACGGCGGCGACGCCATGGCCGCCGTCGACAAACAGGAATTCGACGTGATCCTGCTCGACATCTCGCTGCCGGACACGAACGGCATCGACGTGCTCAAGCGCCTCAAGCGCAAGCTGTCGCGCACGCCGGTGCTGATGTTCTCGATGTACCGCGAGGACCAGTACGCGGTACGCGCGCTGAAGGCCGGCGCCGCCGGCTACCTGTCGAAGACGGTCAACGCCGCGCAGATGATCGGCGCGATCCAGCAGGTCGCGGCCGGCCGCAAGTACGTGAGCCCCGCGATGGCCGAGGCGCTCGCCGAATACGTGTCGTTCGAGAACGAGCCGCTGCCGCACGAGAAGCTGTCCGACCGCGAATACCAGACGCTTTGCATGCTCGCGTCGGGCAAGCGGCTCACCGACATCGCGAACACGCTGTCGCTGTCCGTGAAGACGGTGAGCGTGTACCGGTCGCGGCTGCTCGAGAAGATGCGGCTGTCGAACAACGCGGAACTCACGTTCTACGTGATGAGCAACCGGCTCGTCGACATGGCGCCCGCAGCCTGCGCCTGATACACCCGATTCGCCGGGCTCAACGGCGCGGCGCGCGCCGCAACGCCGTCAACCGCCGCCCGTTTCACGCGCAAGCGCTTGTTTTATCGGACGATTCCGCGGGGTGCCGCTGCGCTGCAGCGGGTCTTGTTCGCCAAATCGGCTAAAATTACGGGTTTTCACTCAGTCAGCGCTGCCGCGCTCGCGCGCTGGCGATTCATCCGCAATGTCTCTCTTCCGCAAGAAAAACGTCGATCGCATGATCGCCGGCGCGCACGCCGCCGGGCTCAAGAAAGCGCTCGGCGCGATCGACCTCACCTTCCTCGGCATCGGCGCGATCATCGGCACCGGCATCTTCGTGCTGACCGGCACCGGCGCCGTGCAGGCCGGCCCCGCGCTGATGCTGTCGTTCTTGATCGCCGCGATCGCGTGCGGCCTCGCGGCGCTGTCGTACGCGGAGTTCGCGTCGTCGATCCCCGTCGCCGGCTCGATCTACACGTATTCGTACGCGACGCTCGGCGAACTCGTCGCGTGGATCATCGGCTGGGACCTGATGCTCGAATACGGCCTCGCGGCGTCGGCCGTGTCGGTCGGCTGGTCGGGCTACCTGCAGTCGCTGCTGCAGGGCTTCGGGCTCACGCTGCCCACCGTGCTGACCGCGGCGCCCGGCGCGGTGCCGGGCGTCGTCACATGGTTCAACCTGCCCGCGTTCCTCGTGATGCTCGTGATCACGACGCTGCTGTCGATCGGCATCCGCGAGTCGACCCGCATCAACAACATCATGGTGTTCATCAAGGTGTCGGTCGTACTGCTCGTGATCGCGGTCGGCGTGTTCCACGTGACGCCCGCGAACTGGAAGCCGTTCATGCCGCACGGCTGGAACGGCGTGTTCGGTGCGGCGGCCGTGATGTTCTTCGCGTTCATCGGCTTCGACGCGGTGTCGTCGGCGGCCGAGGAAGTGAAGAATCCCAAGCGCGACCTGCCGATCGGCATCATCGCGTCACTCGCGGTGTGCGCGGTGCTGTATGTGACGGTCGCCGCGGTCGCGACCGGCATCGTGCCGTCGGCCCAGTACGCGAACATCTCGCACCCGATCTCGTACGCGCTGCAGGCCGCCGGCGAGACATGGGTCGCGGGCTTCATCGATCTCGGCGCCGTGCTCGGCATGCTGACCGTGATCCTCGTGATGAGCTACGGCCAGACGCGCGTGATCTTCGCGATGTCGCGCGACGGGCTGCTGCCGGCGATGCTGTCGCGCGTGCACCCGCGCTACGCGACGCCGTTCCTGACGACCTGGCTCGTCGGCCTGTTCTTCGGGCTGATCGCCGCGCTCGTGCCGCTCAACGTGCTCGCCGAGCTGATCAACATCGGCACGCTCGCGGCGTTCTCGATGGTGTCGATCGCGGTGCTCGTGCTGCGCCGCACGCACCCCGACCTGCCGCGCGCGTTCCGCTGCCCCGGCGTGCCCGTGGTGCCGATCCTCGCGGTCGCGTCGTGTCTGTTCCTGATGCTGAACCTGCAGCCCATCACGTGGGCCGCGTTCGGCATCTGGCTCGTGATCGGCCTCGTGATCTACTTCCTGTACTCGCGACACCACTCGAAGCTCGCGCACGGCAGCGACGCGCACTGAACCCCGCCGCTCCGCGCGCGAACGCAGCGCGTGGAACGGTGCGACACCCCGCGGGGCCGAATCCCGGCCCCGCGCGCACTTCACCGCCCTTCCTCCTGACCGCCGGTCGCGACTCGCGCACGGCGGGTTCATTGCTGCGGATCCGGTTTTCAGAATTCAGCCGCACTCAATACATTTCAATCAATTAAACGGCGCATCGTTCACCCCGATTAAATTACCAAGAAATGACAAAAAAATAATCCGCCAATCTTCATTGACCTATTTCGACCGCGAAACTAGTATTCAGACCGATCACCGCCGAAGTGCCCGCCCGGCCTTGCGCTCCCGAAGCGACGAGCCGCCGCACACACCGCGCGGCATGACGAAAACGATATTGCGGAGACCAATCTTCCCTAATTTTAATTCGGGTATAAATTCCTGAAACTAAAATTCCAGACCCTATTATACGATTTTCATTAAATCGGCTAATTCGCTCGTCCGTTCGTATTGAATTGCCTCCGCATGGAGGCATGGTGCAGTACTGTCTGAAGTTCAACTGGAACCTGAGAGGTCAGTCATGAACAATACTTTGGTCAATGTCACGGCAAAGACCGAGATCAACGCAGCCAATAGCACGATCGCCGAGCTCAAGGAGTATCAGAGCCGTAACTGGGCGATCGGCATGAACGGGGATACGCTGGCGCCGGACGGCTTCCTGTCCTTCTTCACCGAGCGCAGCCTGCCGTTCAGCTACTACGTGCGTGCGCGAGGCGTCTCCGTCGGCGAGCCGACCGCGTACCCGGTGAACATCGAAACGCTCACGCAGCACATCGCTGCGATCCGCGCCGCCGAGTCGAACCTCGTCACCGCGACGATTCGCGATCTCGAACTGTACAAGTCGCGGAACTGGGCGATCGGGCTGAACGGCACGACGCTGCAGCCGGACAATTTCCTGCCGTTCTTCGGCACCCGCTCCGTGCCGTTCGAATACTACGTGCGCAGCGGCGGCGTCGAGCTCGGCTCGCCGAGCGCCTACGACAACAACATCCGCAACCTGAAGCAGTACCTCAGCGCGCTGTAACCGCTGCGATGTGCCGTCCCGCCGGGTGCTTGCGCCCGCCCGGCGGGTGAACCGGCGCCGCCCCGCCAAGGCCGGTCGGGGCGGCGCACATGCCCGGCGTGTGCCGACTCGCTCCCCGGCATCGTTCTCGCGATCGCCCGGTATCCGGGCGTCCCATCGTTTCGCCCATTCGTCTCTTTCCGCCGAGCCCATCCGCACGGCCTCCTGCACGCTTGCGCCGGGCAGTTCATAATCCCGCCATCGAACGACGGGCCGGGCCGACCGGGCCCGTCAAGCAACAGGAAGCGGATGATGGAAAGCGTCGATCTCGATGTACTGAAATCCAGCGCGCGCTGGCTCGAAGAAGGGCGCCGCGTGCTGCTCGTGACGGTCGTGAAGACGTGGGGCTCGTCGCCGCGCCCCGAAGGCGCGATGCTCGCGGTGCGCGAGGACGGGCTCGTGGTCGGCTCCGTGTCCGGCGGATGCATCGAGGACGACCTGATCGCCCGCGTGCATGCGAGCGGGATCGCGGCCGATGCGCGCCCGGAAGCGCTCAAGTACGGCGTGACGGCCGAGGAAGCTCATCGCTTCGGGCTGCCTTGCGGCGGCACGATCCAGCTCGTGCTCGAGCCACTCACGCGCGACAGCGGGATTGCCGCGCTGTGTGCGGAAGTCGAGGCCGGCCGCCTCGTCACGCGCACGATGACGCTCGCGACCGGCCGCGCGTCGCTGTCGCCCGCGCAGGCAGCCGACGGGCTCGCGTTCGACGGCGAGCGGCTCGTGTCGATCCACGGGCCGCGCTACCGGATGCTCGTGATCGGCGCCGGCCAGTTGTCGCGCTATCTGTGCCAGATCGCGGTCGGGCTCGACTACCAGGTGACGGTGTGCGATCCGCGCGAGGAATACACGGATGCGTGGGATGTGCCGGGCACGCGCATCGTGCGCACGATGCCCGACGATACGGTGCTCGACATGAAGCTCGATGCGCGTTCGGCCGTGATCGCGCTCACGCACGATCCGAAGCTCGACGATCTCGCGCTGATGGAGGCGCTGAAGACGCCCGCGTTCTACGTGGGCGCGCTCGGCTCGCGGCGCAACAACGCGGCGCGACGCGAACGGCTGCGCGAATTCGACCTGAACGAAGCGGAACTGGGCCGGCTGCACGGGCCCGCCGGCATCTACATCGGCAGCCGGACGCCGCCGGAAATCGCGATCTCGATCCTCGCCGAGATCACCGCCGCGAAGAACAACGTGTCGCTGCCGACGATCCTGCAGGTCGAGGGCGCGAAGGCCGCGCGCGAGATCGCGTCGAACAGCGGCGCGGCCTGCGGCCTCTGATCCGGACCGCCGCGCCGGATGCGCGGCGGACGCGCATGCGCGGCCGCCACGGCTCGCGCCGGCGGCAGGCCGGCGCGAGCGTCGATCAGGTCAGGCCGGCGGCAAGCGCCGCGGCCACCGAGCCGGCCACCAGCACGACGCCGACCGTGCGGCGCTTGTTCAGCTCGGTCCACAGCAGCACGCCCGTCAGCGACAGCAGGATCAGCGAGCCCGCAATTGTGTCCATCAGCAGTACCCAGCCGAGATTCATCCCGACACCGCGATGCAGGCTGTTCAGCGTCGACAGGAACGAGTTGCTGGTGCGCTTCACCGACACGTAGCCGTTGCCAACCCAGTATTCGGCCTGCAGGTTCTGGTGCGGGCCGAACAGGCCGAACTGCCAGTGCTCCGGCTGCATCACGCGCTGGTCGCCCCATGCGACGGCCTGCGCGGGCTCCTTGCGCATACGGCCCGGCTTGCCGTCGAAATGCAGCGCGTGCTGCAGCCATTTCGTCATCGCAGCGGGCGTCTTCGGCACCGGATCCGGCAGCGCGATCTGCATCTCCTCGACCTGCGGCTCGCCGGTCGAAATCTTCAGCGGCGGCGCGCGGTGATTGAGCAGCACACCCGTCACGCCGAACAGCAGCCCGAGCACCGCGCCCCACAGCCCGACCCAGCCATGCACCTTGCGCAGCCACTTGATGAAGGTCGCGCGGCGCGAGCGCTGGCGGCGCGCGGCCAGTTCGTCGTCGGTCAGCGGGCGGGCCGCCGGGTGCAGCACGGTGACGCCCGCGCGGGGCATATCCACCTGCGGCGGATTGATCGTTTCGGGCGCGTTCACGCGGAAGGTTCCATTCGTTCAAAACAACGGGCGGCACGCAGAGATTGCGCGCCGCCCGAGCAGCATGAAAATGAGAATGGATATCATTACACAAATTGAATGCCGGCTCAATCCGTCCGGGGGCGCGGCGGCTGGCTCGATGAACGAAGAAACGCGAACGAAGTGTGCGCGTTGCACCGCGATGCCGATCGATAGACGGCAAATGCCGGCAGCATGACCATGCCAGGTCAAGACGGCATTTTGTAAGAATCCGCGCGATGCGGAGCCGTTCAGCGCAGCGGTGGCAACGAAAAGCGCGGCGCGGCGTTGTCCGGTGCGGGTTCGGTGCGATCGAGCGCGTACAGCCACGCGAGCAGATCCGCGACGGCCTGGTAGAGCTGCGGCGGAATCCGGTCGTCGAGGTCGACCTGCATCAGCAGCGACACCATCTCCGGCGCGGTATGCACGTACAGCCCCGCGTCGTGCGCGCGCGCGACGATCATCTCGGCCAGCACGCCGTAACCCTTCGCGACCACCCGCGGCGCTGCATCGCCGCCTTTCGGGTCGTAGACGAGCGCAGCCGCGCGCTTGCGGGACGTCATGCTCATTGCGGCACCTCGTCGTCGGGCGCACGCGGTGCCGGCCCGCCGGCCGCGCCGCTCGCATACGCTGCGGCCGCCGCCTGGGCGGCAAACAGGTCGAAGCCGTCCGGCCTGTCGTCGACCGCGCGGATCGACAGCCCGCCAACCCGCAACCCCGATCCTTCGAGCCGCTGTCGCAGCGCAGCCTCGTGCCGCGCGAGGCGGTCGGCGCCCGTCTGGTTCGCACGCAGCCGCGCGACGAGCTGCGTGCCGTTCAGCACCAGTTCCGCGTCGATCGTGCCGAGCGACGGCAGCGTCAACGTCAGGCGCGTGCGCCATGCGATGCCGTCACCCGCGTCGTCGTCGCCGCCGCGCGGCGCGCGGTGGCCCGGATCGTCGGGCTCGATCGTCCAGTCGAGCCGCGCACCGGGCCACGCTTCGCCCGTCCAGCGGAACTGGTCGGTCGCGAGCGCGTCGAGCTGCTGCCTGACGAGCGGCACGGCGGCCGGGTGCACGGGAGCAAGCGTCTGCGCCTGCGGATCGGACGACGCAGCAGCCAGTTCGGCACGCGCGGGCGTCCAGCGCGCGTCGGCGCGCGCGCCGAGCGGATCGGCGGTGTCGGGCGGCACCGACGCGCCCTGCCGGGCGGCCGCCGGCAACGCCGGTGCAGGGTCGCGAGCGGGTGCGCCGGCTTGGGCCGGCGCGCCCGGTTGCGCGGCCGCCCGCGCGGGCGCGGGCGGCGGCAGGCGCTGCGCGAGCAGTTCGTCGAGCACGTCGGTCGAATCGTGCTGCGCAGCATCCGGGTCAGCCGGCGCGAGCGCGGCCGCCAGGCGCGCCTGCGGCTCGCGCATCAGCGCCGCGAGCGGACGCTGGCCGGCCAGCCACTGCGCCAGATGGGATTCGTAGAAAAGGCCGCTCTCGCTCACGGCCTGCGCGAGCGCCGCGCGCAGCGCCGCGACCGGCGGCGGCGCGGCCGCTTCATGCGCAGCCGCGGCGGACGACGCCGCAGCGGAAGAGGGCAAGGCAGACGCCGCCGAAGCGGATGCGGCCGGCGCGCGCGCCGGCACGGCCGGACCGGTCAGCAGCACCGCCGGATCGGCCAGCAGCGGCGTGCGCCCGGCGATCGCCGGCGTCGCGTCGCCGCCTGCGCGCGAGATCGCGTCGAGCACGCGCCCGACATCGGACAACGCGGTCTGCGTGGAAGCCGGCGGCGCGACGGGCGGGCTGCCGGCCGCAGTCGAGGACGACGCGCCGGCGCCCGGCGTGCCGACCTGCGAGGTCGCGCCGCCGCCGGCAGGCGCCGACACGGTGCCGGTCAGCAGGCTGTCGAGCCGGCTCGCCAGCAGCGCGGCCGCAACGGAGTCGATACCGGTCATGATCGGAGCCTGCTCACCTCAGCCACCTCGTTGCGAATCCGGGAACGGCACGCTCGTGCCGCCCGCGGGAACAGCGCGCCTGCCGCTTGCTGCAACGGGTTCGTGCGCCCGCCGCGCCCGGCGCCCCGAAAAACAGGCCCTACCCGCGCGCGCGGTAGAGATCGGTTAATACCTTGGTCGAGCGCCGCGCCTCGAACAGCGCGGACAGCCGCGCGACGTCCGGGCTCGCGAGATCGCGGATCGCGGCGTCGTCGGCCAGGATGCGGCGGATCAGGTCGAGCTTGCGGCCGAGATCCGATTCGTCGAGCGCGACGCCCGGATCGGCTTCCTTCAGCCCGTCGACGAGCTGCATGAATTCGGCCTGCAACCCCGGCAACGCGCTCCAGTCGGCGCCGCGCGCGGCGCACAGCATCCGGCCCGACACGGCGGCGAGCGCCTCGTAACATGCGAAGTATTCGGCCTTGAGATTCATCGTGATGCTTCCGCTGCCTGTTGCGCGGCCATCCGCGCGACTTCCGGGGCGATCCCCGTCCATGCTTCCTCGAGCGTCGCGAGCAGCCCGTCGACCTCGACCAGCATCGCGTCGCTCGCCTGCGCGTTCGCTTCCAGCAGACGCCGGCCGACATACGCATACAGCACGTCGAGCCGGCCCGCGATCTCGCCGCCCGCATCGCGGTTCAGCGACGCCTGCAGGCCGCTCTCGACGATCCGGATCGCCTTGCCGATCGCTTCGCCGCGCGCGGACACGTTGCCCTGCTGCAGGTGCATGCGTGCCAGCGCAATCGCCTGCCGCGCGCCCTGGTACAGCATCGCGATCAGCCGGTGCGGGGAGGCGCCCATCACCCCCGTCTCGACGCCGACACGCGCGTATGCACTGGCTCCAGCGTGTCCTGGGGAAAACATGCGCTTCTCCTTGTGATGCCTTGGCTATACGGGAGCCGCCGCCGTGCATCGCACGACGCGGCCTTCTCCGGAGTTATCGGAAGGGATTTGAAAAGCTTTAGGCGGGGCCGCCACCGGGCGCGGGAAGTCGGCCCCGCCCGGCACGCCCGGATGGCCGTCCCCGGATTGCCGTCCCGCGGATTGCCGTCCCCCGGATGGCCGGCCCGTCACACCGACATCTGCATGATGTCGTTGTAAGCGCTCACGAGCTTGTTGCGGACCTGGAGCCCGAACTGGAAGCCGATGTTGGCTTTCTGCATGTCGACCATCACGTCGTTCAGCGACACGTTCGCCGCGCCGACCTCGAACGCCTTCGCCTCGCCGAGCGCGTGCTGCTGGTCGCCGCTGATCTTGTCGAGCGACGCCTTCATCGCGCTCGCGAACGTGCCGGCCGTCGCCGCGCCCGAGCCGGCAAGCGCCGCCGTCGGGCTCGCGACGCCGCCCGACGCCTGCGCGGCCATCGACTGCATCTGTTGCAACACCGAACCGATTCCGCTGACGTTCGCAGTCATGCTGTCCCCAAGACTTGAGAGAAGAGACCCGGACGCACCGGGCGATCCGCCGGTGCCGCACCACGCGCACCATGCCGGATCGCGAAAAAGGATAGCAGCGCGCCACGCGTCAAAGCCGAGAAAGTACGGGGGAAACCCCGCTCTTTTCGGTCGATCGGAGTACGGCCCGGGTCACGATAATCGCATCGTGTCATTGTCCGCCCGCTCGTCCGAGCGAGCTCAGTCGTCCCGCTCCGGAGAAACTCGACGCATGGATTCGCAGGCCAACTCGCTGATCAACCCAGACGCCCGCGCGGGCCTCGCCAGCCCGGTGCCCGGCGCCGCCGCGGCCGCCGCGTTGCCGGGCGCGGGTGGCGCAGGCGCGGACTTCGGACTTGGCGGCTTCGCGGAACGCATTCCCGGCATCACGCGGATGAAGGGCAACCCGAAGCTGCCGTTCATGATCGCCGTCGCGTTCGCGATCGCCGCGATTACCGCGCTCGTGCTGTGGAGCCGGACGCCCGACTACCGCGTGCTGTACAGCAACCTGTCGGACCGCGACGGCGGCGCGATCATTGCCGCGCTCCAGCAGGCAAACGTTCCCTACAAGTTCGCCGATGCCGGCGGCGCGATCCTCGTGCCGTCGAGCCAGGTGCATGAAACGCGCCTGAAGCTCGCCGCGATGGGTTTGCCGAAGGGCGGCTCGGTCGGCTTCGAGCTGATGGACAACCAGAAATTCGGCATCAGCCAGTTCGCCGAACAGGTCAACTACCAGCGCGCGCTCGAAGGCGAGCTGCAGCGCACCATCGAATCGATCAACGCCGTGCGCGGCGCGCGCGTGCATCTCGCGATCCCGAAGCCGTCGGTATTCGTGCGCGACAAGGAAGCGCCGAGCGCGTCGGTGTTCGTCGACCTCTACCCGGGCCGCGTGCTCGACGAGGGCCAGGTCCAGGCGATCACGCGGATGGTGTCGTCCGGCGTGCCCGACATGCCCGCGAAGAACGTGACGATCGTCGACCAGGACGGCAACCTGCTGACCCAGTCCCCGTCGGCATCCGGCCTCGACGCGAGCCAGCTCAAGTACGTGCAGCAGGTCGAGCACAACACGCAGAAGCGCATCGACGCGATCCTCGCGCCGATCTTCGGCGCCGGCAACGCGCGCTCGCAGGTCAGCGCGGACCTCGACTTCTCGAAGATCGAACAGACGTCGGAAAGCTACGGCCCGAACGGCGTGCCGCAGCAGGCCGCGATCCGCAGCCAGCAGACCAGCAGCGCGACCGAGCTCGCGCAGGGCGGCGCGTCGGGCGTGCCGGGCGCGCTGTCGAACACGCCGCCGCAGCCGGCCTCCGCGCCGGTCGTCGCCGGCAACGGGCAGAACGCGCCGCAGACGACGCCCGTGAGCGACCGCAAGGACCAGACGACCAACTACGAGGTCGACAAGACGATCCGCCATCTCGAGCAGCCGATGGGCAGCGTGAAGCGGCTGTCGGTCGCGGTCGTCGTCAACTACCAGCCGGTCGCCGACGCGAAGGGCCACGTGACGATGCAGCCGCTGCCGCCCGCGAAGCTCGCGCAGGTCGAGCAGCTCGTGAAGGACGCGATGGGCTACGACGACAAGCGCGGCGACTCGGTGAACGTCGTGAACAGCGCGTTCTCGACCGTGAGCGACCCGTACGCCGACCTGCCGTGGTGGCGCCAGCCCGACATGATCGCGATGGCGAAGGAAGCCGCGAAATGGCTCGGCATCGCGGCGGCCGCGGCGGCGCTCTACTTCATGTTCGTGCGCCCGGCGATGCGCCGCGCGTTCCCGCCGGCCGAGCCGGTCGCGCCGGCGCTCGCGGCGCCGGAAGATCCGGTCCTGCTCGACGGCCTGCCGGCGGCGCCGGTCAAGGCCGACGAGCCCGACTCGCTGCTGCTCGGCTTCGAGAACGAGAAGAACCGCTACGAACGCAACCTCGACTACGCGCGCACGATCGCCCGCCAGGATCCGAAGATCGTCGCCACCGTCGTGAAGAACTGGGTGTCCGATGAACGCTGAAGGCTTGACCAAGAGCGCGCTGCTGCTGATGTCGATCGGCGAGGAAGAGGCCGCGCAGGTATTCAAGTTCCTCGCGCCGCGCGAGGTGCAGAAGATCGGCGCCGCGATGGCCGCGCTGAAGAACGTCACGCGCGAGCAGGTCGAGAACGTGCTGCAGGACTTCGTGAAGGAAGCCGAGCAGCACACCGCACTGTCGCTCGATTCGAGCGAGTACATCCGCTCGGTACTGACGAAGGCGCTCGGCGAAGACAAGGCCGGCGTGCTGATCGACCGCATCCTGCAGGGCAGCGACACGAGCGGCATCGAGGGCCTGAAGTGGATGGACTCGGGCGCCGTGGCCGAACTGATCAAGAACGAGCATCCGCAGATCATCGCGACGATCCTCGTGCACCTCGACCGCGACCAGGCGTCCGAGATCGCGTCGTGCTTCACCGAACGGCTGCGCAACGACGTGATCCTGCGGATCGCGACGCTCGACGGCATTCAGCCGGCCGCGCTGCGCGAGCTCGACGACGTGCTGACCGGCCTGCTGTCCGGCAGCGACAACCTGAAGCGCAGCCCGATGGGCGGCATCCGCACCGCCGCCGAAATCCTGAACTTCATGACGAGCGTGCATGAGGAGGGCGTGCTCGAAAGCGTGCGCCAGTACGATGCCGATCTCGCGCAGAAGATCGTCGACCAGATGTTCGTGTTCGAGAACCTGCTCGAACTCGAGGACCGCGCGATCCAGATGGTGCTCAAGGAAGTCGAGTCGGAAACGCTGATCATCGCGCTGAAGGGCGCGCCGCCCGCGCTGCGCCAGAAGTTCCTCGCGAACATGTCGCAGCGCGCGGCCGAACTGCTCGCCGAGGATCTCGACGCGCGCGGCCCGGTGCGCGTGTCCGAAGTCGAGACGCAGCAGCGCCGCATCCTGCAGATCGTGCGCAACCTCGCCGAGAGCGGCCAGATCGTGATCGGCGGCAAGGCGGAAGACGCATATGTCTGATTCGGCGAGCGATCGCGCGGGCACCCTCACCGCTTACGAGCGGTGGGAGATGACGTCGTTCGACCCGCCGCCGCCCCCGCCGCCGCCCGACGACGCGGCGGCAGCCGCCGCCGCGCTCGCCGAGGAACTGCAGCGCGTGCGCGACGCCGCACACGCCGAAGGCCAGGCGGCCGGCCACGTCGAAGGCCAGGCGCTCGGCTACCAGGCCGGTTTCGAGCAGGGCCGCGAACAGGGTTTCGAGGTCGGCCAGGCCGACGCGCGCGAACAGGCCGCGCAGCTCGCGGCGCTCGCCGCGTCGTTCCGCGAGGCCGTGTCGGCCGCCGAGCACGATCTCGCGTCCGACATCGCGCAGCTCGCGCTCGACATCGCGCAGCAGGTCGTGCGCCAGCACGTGAAGCACGACCCGGCCGCGCTCGTCGCGGCCGTGCGCGACGTGCTCGCGACCGAACCCGCGCTGTCCGGCGCGCCGCATCTCGCGGTGCATCCGGCCGACCTGCCCGTCGTCGAAGCCTATCTGCAGGACGATCTCGATACGCTCGGCTGGAACGTGCGCACCGACGCGTCGATCGAGCGCGGCGGCTGCCGCGCGCACGCCGCGACCGGCGAGGTCGACGCGACGCTGCCCACGCGCTGGCAGCGCGTCGCCGCCGCGATCGGCAAGGTGAGCACGTGGTGACGCGGCCGCCCGAATCGCTCGCACACGACGGCATGACGCCGCTCGAACGCGAGCTCGCGCTCGCGTCGTTCGGCCCCGCAGCCGCGCACAACACCGCGCACGATCCGAAACCGCACGCGGCCGACGCAGCCGGCGCCGCGCCGCGCGCGCCGCACAATCCGCATCTCGCGCACTGGCGCACGCACCTGAACGGGCTCGCCGCGCGCAGCCACCGCGCACTGCCGCTGCGGCCGTGCGGTCGCCTTACGCGCGCGGCGGGCCTCGTGCTCGAGGCGATCGGGCTGCGCCTGTCGGTCGGCGCCGAATGCACGATCGAACTGCCGCCCGGCAGCACGCTGCCGCACGCGGAAGCGGAAGTCGTCGGCTTCGCCGGCGACCGCCTGTTCCTGATGCCGACCACCGACGTCGCCGGCGTGCTGCCCGGCGCGCGCGTGTGGCCGCGCGAAACCGCACCCGTCGCCGATCCGCTCGCGGGCGCGAAACGGCTGCCGGTCGGCTGGGAGATGCTCGGGCGCGTCGTCGACGCGTCGGGCCGCCCGCTCGACGGCCTCGGCCCGCTCGCGTCGAAGGTCGATGCGCCGCTGTCGGCGCCGTCGATCAACCCGCTCGAGCGCGAACCGATCCACCATGTGCTCGACGTCGGCGTGCGCGCGATCAACGCGCTGCTCACCGTCGGGCGCGGGCAGCGGATGGGCCTGTTCGCGGGCTCCGGCGTCGGCAAGTCGGTACTGCTCGGCACGATGGCGCGCTACACGAGCGCGGAAGTGATCGTGATCGGGCTGATCGGCGAACGCGGTCGCGAAGTGAAGGAATTCATCGAGCAGATCCTCGGCGAGGACGGGCTCGCGCGCTCGGTCGTCGTCGCGGCGCCGGCCGACGTGTCGCCGCTGCTGCGGATGCAGGGCGCGGCCTACGCGACGTCGCTGGCCGAGTATTTCCGCGACCAGGGCAAGCACGTGCTGCTGCTGATGGATTCGCTGACGCGCTACGCGATGGCGCAGCGCGAGATCGCGCTGGCGATCGGCGAACCGCCCGCGACGAAAGGCTATCCGCCGTCGGTGTTCGCGAAGCTGCCCGCGCTCGTCGAGCGCACCGGCAACGGGCCCGAAGGCGGCGGCTCGATCACCGCGTTCTATACGGTGCTGACCGAAGGCGACGACCAGCAGGACCCGATCGCCGATTCGGCGCGCGCGATCCTCGACGGCCACATCGTGCTGTCGCGCGCGCTCGCCGAGGCCGGCCACTATCCGGCGATCGACATCGAGGCGTCGATCAGCCGCGCGATGACCGCGCTGATCGACGAAACGCATCTCGACCACGTGCGGCAGTTCAAGCAAATGCTGTCGCGCTACCAGCGCAATCGCGACCTGATCGCGGTCGGCGCCTACGCGCCCGGCCGCGACGCGCAGCTCGACCGCGCGATCGCGCTCTATCCGCGCATCGAGGCGTTCCTGCAGCAGGGCTTTCGCGAATGCGCGCCGTTCGCGTCGAGCCTCGCCGGGCTCGATGCGCTGTTCGACGCTTACGGAGGCTGATCCCGATGGCTCACGGCTTTCCCCTTCAGCTGCTGCTCGACCGCGCGCAGGAAGACCTCGACATGGCCGCGAAGCAGCTCGGCGCCGCGCAGCGCGACCGCACCGCGGCCACCGAGCAGCTCGACGCGCTGCTGCGCTATCGCGACGAATATCACGCGCGCTTCGCGCAATCCGCGCAGCACGGGATGCCGGCCGGCAACTGGCGCAATTTCCAGGCGTTCATCGACACGCTCGACGCCGCGATCGCGCAGCAGCGCAACGTGCTGGCCGCGGCCGACGTCCGTATCGACGAGGCACGCCCGAACTGGCAACAGAAGAAACGCACCGTCGGCTCGTATGAAATCCTGCAGGCGCGCGGCGTCGCGCAGGAAGCGCAGCGCGACGCCCGGCGCGAACAGCGCGACGCCGACGAACACGCCGCGAAGATCCTGCGCATGCGGGCCGACGCGGCCCGCTCGTCGTAACCGACCACCGCATTCGAACGAGAGAACCGTCATGCCTCCCCTGCCCCTGCTCGGCGCGCTGATCGACACCGCCGGCGCCGCACTCAAGGCCGCCCGCGGCTCGGGTTCGTCTGCCACCGCCACCGGCAACGACGCCGCGACCGCCGTGCCGTTCGCGCAGACGCTGAAGCAAAGCGTCGTCACACGCCACGACGCGGCACATTCCGGCACGCCGGATGCTTCGACAAAACAGGCTTCGTCGAAGCCGGCCGCAGGCACGAAGCCGTCCGGCGCGGACGACGACCAGTCGACCGACGACGCGAACGCCGCCACCCACCCCGACGCCGCCGCGCTCGCGGCCGCCGCGGCCGTGCAGGCGCAACTGCAGGCGCGCACGGACAACGCGACGCCGGCCGATGCCGCTAGCGCCGCTGCCGCGACGCAAAAGACGGCCGTGTCCGGCCAGCCCGACGCCACCGCCACGCTGGCGGACCATGCGGCCAAGGATGCGGCCGCCCAGCCGGCCGCGCCGGCGTCGAGCCGCGACGCGCTGCAGGCAGCGCTCGCCAAGCTGACGGGCGGCTCGGGCGCGATCGCGATGCCTGCGACCGGCACGACGGCGTCCGCGTCCGCGTCGGCCTCGGCACCGGCATCGACCGGATCGGCCAGCGCCGCCGCCGCACCGCTGACGCCAAAGGTGCCGACGTTCGACCGCACGCTCGCCGACGCGAAAGGAGCACTCGCCACGCAGCAGACACCGACGCAGGCCACCGCGCAGGCGCTGCAGGCCGACGCGAACGCGCAATCCGGCGCGCAGCACGCGCTCGCCGCTGCCAGCGACGCGACGGATCCGGCCGCCAGCGCGACGCTCGCGGCCGGCGCAACGGCTGCGGCCGCGGCGCAGGCGAACCTGCAGTTGTCGCCGGCCGCGAGTTCGATCGCCGCCGCCAACGCGCACGTGCTCGCCCCGCACGTCGGCACCGCCGACTGGACGGACGCGCTGAGCCAGAAGGTCGTGTTCCTGTCGAATGCGCACCAGCAGAGCGCCGAGCTGACGCTCAATCCGCCCGATCTCGGGCCGCTGCAGGTCGTGCTGCGGGTCGCGGACAACCATGCGCACGCGCTGTTCGTGTCGCAGCACGCGCAGGTGCGCGACGCGGTCGAAGCCGCTCTGCCGAAGCTGCGCGATGCGATGGAAGCAGGCGGGCTCGGACTCGGCAGCGCGACCGTCAGCGACGGCGGCTTCGCGTCGCAGCAGCAGAACCCGCAACAGACCAACGCCCGCGGCCAGTCGCCACGGCGCGGGAACGGCGGATCGTCAGCCGTCGATGCACCGGCCGACGCTGCGCGATCCGCACCGGCCGCCGCGAGCGTGAGCCGCGCGGGCCTCGTCGATACATTTGCCTGAGCATTTCCGCGCGGTACTGCACGCCGCTCAGCGGCCGTGCACCGCCGCGGCCGCCTCGCCGCGCGGCACACCGCCGTTGCGCGCCGCGACGATGAAGTCAGCCGCGCGTTCGCCGATCATCACCGACGGCGCATTCGTGTTCCCGCCGACCAGCGTCGGCATCACCGATGCATCCACCACGCGCAACCCTTCGACGCCGCGCACGCGCAGCTGCGGATCGACGACCGCGCGCGCATCGGAGCCCATCCGGCACGTGCCGACCGGGTGATAGATCGTGTCGGCATGCGCGACGATCGTCGCGCGCAACTCGGCTTCGCTCTGGTTCGCCCGCGTGTACAGTTCGCGCCCGCCCTGCGACGCGAGCGGCGCCTGCGACAGGATGCGGCGCATCGCCTGCGTGCCGCGCACGAGCAGGTCGAGATCGCGCGAATCGCTGAAGAAGCGCGGATCGATCAGCGGCGCGTCGCGCGCGTCGCCGCTCGCGAGCGCGACCGTGCCGCGGCTGAACGGCCGCAGCGCACATACGTGCAGCGAATAGCCGAAGCCCCAGTGCATCTTGCGGTTGTGGTCGTCGACGAGCGCCGTGCAGAAATGCAGCTGCAGGTCGGGACGCTCGAGCGACGGATCGCTCTTGATGAAGCCACCGGCCTCCGCGACGTTGCTCGTCATCATCCCCGTGCGGCTCGAGAAATAGCGCGCGAGCGCGGGCGTCATCTTCGCGATGCCGCGCAGGCACACGCCGACCAGCTCGGACGAATTCACGCGCGTGTTGATGATGAAGTCGATGTGGTCGATCAGGTTCGTGCCGACGTCCGGTGCATCCTGCACGACCGAGATCCCGTGCCGGCGCAATTGCTCCGCCGGGCCGATCCCCGAACACATCAGCAGTTGCGGCGAATTGAACGCACCGGCCGACAGGATCACTTCCGCGCGCGCGCCGAGCGTCTCGACGCGTCCGTTGCGCGATACCGCGACGCCGACCGCGCGCTTGCCGTCGAAGCCGACGCGCAGCACCGTCGCGCCGGTGATCACGTGCAGGTTCGGCCGGTTGCGGCCGTAGATATAGGCGCGTGCGACGCTGCAGCGCGAGCCGTCGCGGTGCGTGACCTGATAGAAGCCGACGCCTTCCTGCGTCGCACCGTTGAAGTCGTCATTCAGCGGATAGCCGGCGGCGTGCGCGGCCTGGATGAATCGTTCGGAGAACGGATTGCGAAAGCGCAGATCCGATACCGACAGCGGGCCGTCCGCGCCGTGCCACGCGTCGGCGCCGCGCGCGTTGCCTTCCGCGCGGCGGAAATACGGCAGCACGTCCTGCCAGCCCCAGCCCGTCGCGCCGAGCTGCGCCCACTCGTCGTAGTCGCCCGGGTGGCCGCGCGTATAGATCATCGCGTTGATCGCGCTCGAGCCGCCCATCCCGCGCCCGCGCGGCTGGTAGCCGCGCCGCCCGCCGAGGCCCGGCTGCGGCACCGTCTCGTAGCCGTAGTTCGTGCCGAGCTTGAACGGCACCAGCGCCGCGATGCCGACCGGCATGTTGACGAGCAGGTTGCGCTCCGTATGCGAGCCGGCCTCGATCAGCGCGATCGTCGCGTCGGGGCAGGCATCGGCGAGACGGCCTGCCAGGCTCGAACCGCCCGAACCGCCGCCGACGATGATGTAGTCGTATTGCATGTCACGTCTCCGTCGTGTCATGGAAGGCGCCCGGCACCGCCGCGCGACGCGTCCCCTCTTGTAATGTCCGGGCATTGTAGGAATGGCCGTCGCGCGTGCGGCGCGCGGATTCAAGAGCGATTCCTCTAAACGCCTGCGTGAACTAAATTTAAGATGTATCGATTCGCTTTGCGCGACACGCCGGCCACGAGAAGCCGATCCGTCGCGAAACGGGAGAGACGACGATGCAGCGCCAGGTTCTGCAGGCCGCGTGCCGACCGGGTTGCCCGGATGCGACGCGCGCGGCCCGCATTTCATTTCAAACGGCCGTCCGCGCGGAGACGCACAGCGTCATGCGCGCGGACGATCGAAATCGAACGGCACATGGTGTCGCCGACCGTTTGGACGGCGGGTCGCCGCAGCGGCACGATGCGCTGCGGCACGTATTGGCGTACGCGTCGCATTGCCCCGCTTCGGTGCACCGGCAGGCGATCGCGCTGCAGTGTCGCGGGCCCGGCGGCAGTCGCATCGCGCCGCGCGCGCATGCGCCACGGCGCGGCTTTCGGATGCGGACACCGTCGCGCGGATGCGACGCCCGCCGCACGCTGCAACCGGTTTTCGCGCGCACGTCGCATCCGGCCCCGCGCCGCGCGGCATGTGCCACCCCGATCCGCGTCGCCGCGCTCGCCGAGCAGGCGCGTGCGGCGTGACAGCTGGCCGACAAGCCAGGCCCAACTGGAGGAGACGAAATGAAGAACGACCTGCCCGAACTGGCCCCGCAAGCACTGCCGTCGGCCGATGTGCTGACGTCACTGCTGCGCGACCAGCGCGCGGCCTACCTGCGCGCGCCGTACCCGGCGTGGGAAACGCGCACGCAGCACCTGCGCGCGCTGCGCACGATGCTGATCGACCACGCGGACGCGCTCGCCGAAGCGATCAGCGCCGATTTCGGCCATCGCGCGAAGCAGGAGGTGCTGCTGTCGGAAATCTGGATGGCGAAGGAGGAGATCGACGACGCGCTCAAGCACGGCAAGCGCTGGATGAAGCCGATCCGCAAGCCGATGAACAAGTGGCTGCGCCCGGCGCGCGCGAAGGTGATTCCGCAGCCGCTCGGCGTGGTCGGCATCGTCGTGCCGTGGAACTATCCGGTGCTGCTCGCGGCCGGCCCGCTGATCTGCGCGCTCGCGGCCGGCAACCGCGCGATCATCAAGATGTCCGAACTGACGCCGCGTACGTCGGCGCTGTTCGAGCAGCTGATCGCGAAGACCTTCGCGCGCGACCACGTCGCGGTCGTGAACGGCGATGCGGAGGTCGGCGCCGCATTCAGCGCGCTGCCGTTCGATCACCTGCTGTTCACCGGCTCGACCCACGTCGGCCGCCACGTGATGCGCGCGGCCGCCGACAACCTCACCCCCGTCACGCTCGAGCTCGGCGGCAAGTCGCCGGCCATCGTCGGCCCGAACGCGCGCTTCGATGCGGCCGTCGACGCGATCGTCGCGGGCAAGACGCTGAACGCGGGCCAGACCTGCATCGCGCCCGACTACGTATTGTTGCCGCGCGGGATGGAAGCCGCGTTCATCGAGCGCGCGCGGGCACGGTTCGCGAAGATGTATCCCGACCTGTCGGCCAACGGCGACTATACGACGATCGTGTCGCCGCGCCATTACGCACGGCTGCAGCAGCTCGCGAGCGACGCGCAGGCGGCCGGCGCACAGTTGCATCCGCTGTCCGACGCGCAATCCGATCCCGCGTCGCGCCGCTTCGTGCCGTGCGCGGTCACGCAGGTGCCGGCCGCGTCGCAACTGATGCAGGAGGAAATCTTCGGGCCGCTGCTGCCGCTCGTGCCGTACGAGCGGCTCGACGAGGCGATCGCGTATGTGAATGCGCGCCCGCGTCCGCTGGCGCTCTATCTGTTCGACGAGGATGGCGGCACGATCGACCGCGTGATGCGCGAAACGATCTCGGGCGGCGTGTCGATCAACGAAACGCTGATGCATATCGCGTGCGGCAGCCTGCCGTTCGGCGGCGTCGGTGCGAGCGGCATGGGCGCGTATCACGGCTACGACGGCTTCGTGACGTTCTCGAAGATGAAGCCGGTGCTCACGCAGGCACGCCTGAACGCACGCAACCTGCTCGCGCCGCCGTACGGCAAGCGCTTCGCCGCGCTGATCAAGGTGATGTTGAAGTTCTGAGCCGGACGGGCCAGACGGGCCGCGTGCATCGCACCGCGGCCCGTGGTGCATGCATGCCACGCGGCGCAGGTGCCGCGCGCGCCGTCACACGGGCCAGAGCGGCCCTTCCTGCATCGCGCCGATCTGCTCGCGCAGTTCGAGCACGCGTGCTTCCCAGTAACGATGCGTGTTGAACCACGGGAACGCGGCCGGGAACGCGGGATCGTCCCAGCGCCGCGCGAGCCATGCCGCGTAGTGGATGAGTCGCAGCGTGCGCAGCGCTTCGACGAGATGCAGCTCGCGCGGCTCGAAATCGCAAAAATCCTCGTAGCCGGCCAGCAGGTCCGCCAGCGCGCGCGACGCGCCTTCGCGATCGCCCGGCAGCAGCAGCCACAGATCCTGGATCGCGGGTGCCATCCGGCTGTCGTCGAAGTCGACGAAATGCGGGCCGGCATCGGTCCACAGCACGTTGCTCGGATGACAGTCGCCGTGCGTGCGCAGCAGGCGAATCTCGCCCGCACGCTCGAACGCGGCCTCGACGCCTTCGAGCGCGAGCGTGACCGCCGTCTCGTACGCGGGCCGCACGTCATCCGGAATGAAATCGTGCGCGAGCAGGTAGTCGCGCGGCTCGTAGCCGAACGTGCTCATGTCGAGCACGGGACGCGCGACATACGGCTGCGTCGCGCCGACCGCATGGATCCGGCCGATGAAGCGGCCGAGCCATTCGAGCGTGTCGCTGCGATCGAGATCGGGCGCGCGGCCGCCGCGCCGCTCGAAGACCGAGAAGCGAAAGCCGTCGAACGCGTGCAGCGTGCGGCCGTCGAACGCGCGCGCGGGCACCGCCGGAATCTCGCGCGCGGCGAGTTCGTCGACGAACGCGTGCTCTTCGAGGATCGCGTCGTCCGACCAGCGCGCCGGGCGGTAGAACTTCGCGACGACCGGCGGGCCGTCTTCGATGCCGACCTGGTAGACGCGGTTTTCGTAGCTGTTGAGGGCGAGCAGGCGCCCGTCGGTGCGCAGGCCGGCCGGTATCAGCACGCTGTCGAGCGCGTCGAGCACGCACTCGGGCGTGAGCCCGGCGAACGGCGGGGCGGCGGGAGAAGCAGGAGCGGAAGTGACGTCTTTCATGCTCCGCATTGTGCCGCCAGCCGGGCCGAAAGACGAGCGTCCGCTGCGGCGCGCGCGCTCAGTGGAGCGCCGCGCCCGCCGGCAGCACGGATTCGCCGGTGTCGATCAGGTCCTCGAGAAAGAACGGCTCGGTGTTGAGTTCCTTCGACTCGCCCGGCACGCCCGCGTACCAGGTCACCATGGCCATGTCGCCCAGGATGCGCTGGACGATGCCGCGCGCGCCCTTAGGCACCGCGAGATGGGTAGTGCAGACAATCGACCCGACATGCATGATGGTTCCCCACTCTTGAAACTTGAAACCCGGCCCGCTGACGCGCCGGCAAATGCACGATCCGCGCCGCCCTCATCGGAGCGTTGCGCGTGATCCCATTGTTCACGGTTTATCGAAGCGCGAAAAGAAGAAGAAGCAGGCGAAGTGCCGCGAATTCGTCGAATGTCTCCAATCAACCACTGCGTCGCGCGTGCGCTTGCACGGGCGGATACCCCCATCATACCCTGTCGAATATGACTGCCCGCCGAATCCGCCCGGCGCTGCGATCGCGTCCGGCATCGCGTGCGTGACGTTCGGCTTCTTCGCCGGACATTCGATCGCGAGCAGCCGGGTCGGCCGCCTCGCGACGCACGACATCACCGCAACACGTCTTTCGCCGTACGGGGGCTGCCGACAGTTGTTGCACTGGATGCCGGCCTTGCGGTACCTTTGACTTCCATTCGCGTTCAATCGCATTTCGCCACGACACGATGCATCCGCTCACGTCCGCCCTCGCAAAATCCCGGCCGCAGTTCGACTCGCGGCCGCAGGCGTGCGCGCATCCGTCGGTCCTCCCGCCTCCTGTCGCACCGCCGCTCGTCGGCGCCGCGCCGCCCCCTCCGGCGGCACGCGCCGGCTGACCAGCCGGCTGCCGTTTCGTCTTCCATTCGCCCGTCAGCTTCCGTTCGTGCGTCGTGACGCACGGCGCTTCGCTGCGCGCGCGGATGGAACGTTCCGATCCGTTCGACAGGTGGATTCACATGGTTTCGTTCAAACGAGCGCTTGCCGCGCATGGAGCGACGTCGCTCTTCGTGCTGCTGTGGAGCAGCGGCGCGATCTTCGCTGAACTCGGTCTGCGTCACGCCTCCGCGTTCGTCTTTCTCACCGCGCGTTTCGCGCTCGCGTCGCTCGTGCTGCTCGCGCTGGCCTTCATGCGCAAACGCTGGCTGCCGCCGCGCGGCGAGCGACGCATGGCCGCGCTGACCGGCTTGCTGATGATGGGCGGCTATTCGATCTTCTACCTGCTCGCGCTCGAACGCGGGATCGCGCCGGGCGTGCTCGCAACGATCCTCGGCGTGCAGCCGATCCTCACGCTCGCGATCGTCGAGCGGCGCTGGCAACCCGTGCGCGCCGCGGGGCTTGCGCTGTCGCTGGCCGGCCTCGCGCTCGTCGTGTACCGCGGCGTGGGTGGCGCCGGCCTGCCGGTCGCGGGCATCGCGTGCGCGCTCACCGCGCTCGTCGCACTGACCGTCGGCTCGCTGCTGCAAAAGCGCGTACGCGCGGCGCCCGCCGACGTGCTGCCGCTGCAGAATGCGATCGGTCTCGCGCTGTGCGTGGCGATCGTGCCGTTCCGGCCGGCATCGTTCGACATGAGCTGGGCGTTCGTCGTACCGCTGCTGTGGCTCGGCATCGTGATATCGGTGATCGCGCAACTATTGTTCTACCGGTTGATGCAGCGTGGCGATCTCGTCAACGTGACGAGCCTGTTCTATCTCGTGCCCGTCGTCACCACGCTGATGGATGCCGTCTGGCTCGGTAACCGGCCCGAGCCGCTCGCGCTCGTCGGCATGGGCGCGATCGTCGCGGGGCTCGCACTCGTGTTCCGCGCGCCGGCCGCCCGCGCGCAACCCGACCGCGCGTAAGCGGGCAGGCCGCCGCGCCCGCGGGGGCGGCGGCCCGCATCGGACACGTACGACAATTCCGCAAAAATCGAAAGGAACAGGAAAGATGCGTGCAAGGCGTTCGTCGAAATTGCGGGAAAAATGCGCGGTTCGCCAGGCATTCCGCTGATTTTTAATGGTTCGGATAGCGAAAAGCGCACCGGGTTGCCTATACTCGAATTGACCGCCCCGCTCGCAATCGGGTCGGACCAATACTAGAAACACCCGGCATGGGGCCGAGTATGTGCTAAAGCGCCAACTTCGCGCCGAAATCCCACAGGGATGGGGCCGAAGTAAGCGCTAAAGCGCCAACTTCGGCCGACACTGGAGACACGCATGACCACCTATTTCACGATCGGCGACTTCATCCTGTTGATTCCGATGGCGCTGGCCGGAGCGCTATTTCTCGGCGCGGTGCCGTGCGCAACCGAATTCCGTCACAACCTGCTGCGCGTGCTGGGCGTCATCCTCGGCGTCGGTGTCGCGGTATTGCTGGTCGAAGGCCTGCCTGCGCTGCTCTAGCAGCGCCCCCTCGCCTGACGCGCATCGCTGCACCGCAGCGATGCGACGGGCTGCCTGCAATACGGCACACGATGCTTCGCATGCCGTATCGACTGCCGGTCAGATGGCCTGATCGGTGGATGGCTTTTCCCAAAGATTGATGCCGCCTTCCGTCGCGTAACGATCGATCTCCGCGAGCTCCTCCGCCGAGAATTCGAGGTTCTTCAGCGCACCGGCGTTTTCACGCACCTGCTCCGCACGGCTCGCGCCGATCAGCGCGGACGTCACGCGGCCGTTGCGCAACACCCACGCAAGCGCCATTTGCGCGAGGCTCTGCCCGCGCCGTTCGGCGATCGCGTTGAGCTTGCGCACATGCTCGAGGTTGTCCGCGCTCAGGTGATCCTGCTTCAGCGAGCCGCCGCCCGGCTTGTTCACGCGCGCGTCGGCGGGCACGCCGTTCAGGTATTTCGACGTGAGCAGCCCCTGCGCGAGCGGCGTGAACGCGATGCTGCCCGCGCCGACGTCGTCGAGCGTGCCGAGCAGTTCGCTCTCGATCCAGCGGTTCAGCATGTTGTACGAAGGCTGGTGGATCAGCAGCGGCACCCTGTACTGCGCGAGCAGCCCGGCCATCTCGCGCGTCTTCGCCGCCGAATACGACGAAATGCCGATGTAGAGCGCCTTGCCCTGCTGCACGGCCGATGCGAGCGCGCCCGCCGTTTCCTCGAGCGGCGTGTGCGCGTCGAAGCGGTGCGAATAGAAGATGTCGACGTAGTCGAGCCCCATCCGCTGCAGGCTCTGGTCAAGGCTCGCGAGCACATACTTGCGCGACCCGCCGCCGCTGCCGTACGGCCCCGGCCACATGTCCCAGCCGGCCTTCGTCGAGATCAGCAGTTCGTCGCGATACGGCCGGAAATCCTCCTTCAGCAGGCGGCCGAAGTTGGTTTCGGCGCTGCCGTACGGCGGCCCGTAGTTGTTCGCGAGATCGAAGTGGTTGATGCCGAGGTCGAACGCGGTGCGCAGGATCTCGCGCTGCGTCGAGATCGGCGTCGAGTCGCCGAAGTTGTGCCACAGGCCGAGCGACAGGGCGGGCAGTTTGAGCCCGGATTTGCCGCAGGTGCGGTATTGCATGTCGGCATAACGTTCGGAAGCTGCTTCGTAGGCCATGAATATTTCCCGTCGGGACGTCGGAGGGAGGGGCGCGCGCCAGCCGCGCGCACGGCGCGGCGGCGGCGAAAGAGTCGTACGACGACTATGGTAGCGAAAGCGGCCCGAGCGCGCACGGCAATGGACGCGACTGCGGCCGTCGCCTACACTGCGGCGTCTCGAATCACCGTTTCAGCGAGGTTGGTATGTCCCGGGTCATCTCGGTTGCGCTGCTCGTCGGCGGCGTCGTGCTGCTGTATTTCGGCGGCCAGTCGTTCCATTCGCTCAACGACAACATGTCGCGCTTCTTCACGGGCTCGCCCGCCACGAAGACGATCCTGCTGATCGTGGGCGGCGCCGTCGCATCGTTCATCGGCCTGATCGGCCTCGCGATGCCGGGCGGCAAACGCTGATCGCGCCGCCGCGCGACGTGCGCACGGCCCGCGTCATCCGATCGGGCCGCGCAAAACGAAACGGGCGGCCAAGCCGCCCGTCGCTCCATTCGCCCGCGATGCACCGCATCGCGTGACGCCGCGGCCTCGCCGGCCGCCCGATCCGCACCTAGAACTGCACTTCCGGCTTCGCCGCCGAGCGCGTGCCAGGCACCGGCCGGTTGCTCGCGCCGTGGTAGGTGTACACGAGCGAGAACTTCACCTGGTCGGAACGGTTCTGCCCGGCCGAATGCAGCGTATTGCTGTGGAAGAACACGATATCGCCCGCCGCGAGCGGCGGGCACGTGGCCGCATCGATCATCTTCCGGTTCTCCGGCAGGTCGCTGCGGAAGAACTTCGCGTCGTCGAACGCTTCAGCCCCGAATTCGGCCGTGTGCGAACCCGGCACGAGCCACAGTGCGCCGTTCTCGTTCGTTTCCGGCCCGAGTGCGAGCCACACCGACACCATGTTCGGACGCTCGAACGCCCAGTAGCGGAAGTCGCGATGCCAGCCCGTCAGGCTGCCGTACGCGGGGTGCTTCGTCATCATGCAGTTGTGATGCGCGCGGGACAGCACGGGTTCTTCGCCGAAGTACTCGCGCATCCACGCGCCGATTTCGGGCGCGATCGCGCGCTCGGCGAACGCCGGATCGCGCGAATAGGCATCCAGCAGCCGCCGCACCGTGTGCCCGCCCGGTGCATGCTTCGAATCGGGTGCCCCCGGGTAGCGCAGGTCCGCTTCGAATTCGATCGGCTCCGCGGCCTCTTGCAACTGACGTTCCGCGATACGTTTGAGCGCTGCACACTGCTCCGCGCCGACCAGGCCACGCGCGACGACGAAGCCGCGTTCGCGCAATTCCGCGACTTGCGCGCGGATCGATTCCGACTGCAATGGAGACGACATGGGATGCCAGACGTTTATTGTGTGAATGTGACGATTGTAAATCGGCGCCGGATGCCGCGAACAGCACCATTGTCGTGCGCAGGGGCATGCCAATCGGCGATTTGATCCGGATCAGGGAACTGTGCGGCGCGGCGCTAGCCTCACCGACAGGCGGTATGCGGCACACGCCTTGTGGCACAAGGGTTTATCGCGACTTTTGCCCGTCATGAATCCCCTGTAGCCTGACGCGGCCTGTCAATTCTGGCGGGCGCGGCGCGCAGCGACTTTCGGTAAGATGCGCTGCGCAATCCGAGGCCGTTCATACCAGTGCGCTCTTCAAGGGTGCCATCCATACAAGCGAAGCATCGTTCACATGCCATTCCGTCTGTCTTCCCGTTTCAGCCGCGCTGCAAAGCGCGTCGTGCCGTCCGCTCCTGCCCGCTCGCTGCGTCATCACCGCGCACGCGCGCAGGCGCTGGCCGAGCGTACGCACGCACACAGCCGGCTGGACGGCATCCGTGCGTGGTTCCACGCGTTTTTCTCGATGATGAGCACGCAGGCGTTCGCACGCCGTGCCGGCCTGCGCTCGCTGCTGCAGAAGCCGTCGTCGCTGCGCGCGCTCGCATTGCGCCGCGCGCTCGGCCCGCAGCGCCGCGTCAACCGCCCGCGCCGCCTCGCGGCCAGCAACGGCTGGTTCGGGTTCGGCGCGCGCTGAAGCAGCGCCGGCGGGCACTGCCCGCGATGATCGCCGCCGTTGCGCCGGCGATCGGAACGCATAAAAAAACCCCGGCATGGCCGGGGTTTTTCGTTTCGGGCGAACGACGCTTACGCGACGCGTGCCGTCGGCTCCACGCCGGCCGCTTCGGCCAGCGCAAGCGCCTTGTCGGTCGCTTCCCACGAGAATTCCGGCTCTTCGCGGCCGAAGTGGCCGTAAGCGGCCGTCTTCTCGTAGATCGGGCGCAGCAGGTCGAGCATCTTGATGATGCCCTTCGGACGCAGGTCGAAATGCTCGCGCACGAGTTTCGTGATCACTGCATCCGACACGCGGCCCGTGCCGAACGTGTTGACCATCACCGAGGTCGGCTCGGCGACGCCGATCGCGTACGACACCTGGATCAGCGCGCGCGACGCAAGGCCGGCGGCGACGATGTTCTTCGCGACATAGCGGCCTGCATACGCAGCCGAACGGTCGACCTTCGACGGATCCTTGCCCGAGAACGCGCCGCCGCCGTGCGGTGCGGCACCGCCGTAGGTGTCGACGATGATCTTGCGGCCGGTCAGGCCGCAGTCGCCCTGCGGGCCGCCGATCACGAACCGACCGGTCGGGTTCACCAGGAACTTGATGTCGCCCTTGATCAGGTCGGCCGGCAGCGTCGGCTTGATGATCTGCTCGATCACGGCTTCGCGCAGCGCGGGCAGCTCGATGTCCGGTGCGTGCTGCGTCGACAGCACGACGGTGTCGATCGAATCGGGCTTGCCGTCGACGTAGCGGACCGTCACCTGCGACTTCGCGTCCGGGCGCAGCCACGGCAGGCGGCCGTCGCGGCGCAGGCTGGCCTGGCGCTCGACGAGACGGTGCGACAGGTAGATCGGCAGCGGCATCAGTTCCGGCGTTTCGTCGCACGCATAACCGAACATCAGGCCCTGATCGCCCGCGCCCTGGTCGAGATTGTCGTCGTGTGCACGATCGACGCCCTGTGCGATGTCCGGCGACTGCTTGTCGTACGCGACGAGCACCGCACAGCCCTTGTAGTCGATGCCGTAGTCGGTGTTGTCGTAGCCGATGCGCTTGATCGTGTCGCGCGCGATCTGGATGTAATCGATGTTGGCCGTCGTGGTGATTTCACCAGCCAGAACGACGAGACCCGTGTTGCACAGCGTTTCCGCCGCAACGCGGGAATATTTGTCCTGCTCGAGGATGGCGTCGAGAATCGCGTCCGAGATTTGGTCCGCGACTTTGTCCGGATGGCCTTCGGAGACGGATTCGGACGTGAAGAGATAATCGTTTGCCACTTTTTCAGGCTCCTGTGTGGTTACGGTTGGTTTCACGTAGCCAGCTTCGTTGGGCCTGAAGCGGCGACGCTTTAGCGGATTACCAGGACCGGGAAGCGCGCATCGCGCCAGCCGGCTTCGCCCCGCAAGTTGTCAGTTAACTCGGCGAAGACCGTATTATAGCGGCTTTCCTGAATTGTCACAGAGCGCCGCCCGTGCTGCATCTTCCGCTGTCTTACCACCCTGTTTGCTACGCGCCGACCCGCCGGATCCACGGAGGTTCCACATGCTAGGCCGCCTCGGCACGTATCTCGCCATCGGCTTCCTGAAACTGCTCGCGCGATTGCCTTACGGCCTGACCGCGCGCCTCGGCGACGGCCTCGGCTGGCTGCTCTATCAGATCCCCAGCGGGCGAAAGCGCATCGTACACACCAATCTGAAACTCTGCTTCCCGGAGTGGAGCGACGAACGGCGCGAGGAAGTGGCCGGCCAGCATTTCCGTCACGCGATCCGCAGCTACGTCGAGCGCAGCTACCAGTGGTTCGCGTCGGAAGAGACCTACCGCAAGCTTTTCACCGTCGAGAGCGAGGTCGACCTCACCGATCCCGACATGCCGCCGACCCTGCTGCTCGGTTTCCACTTCGTCGGCATCGAGGCCGGCTCGATGGCGATCAATCTCGCGCTCGGCCGTATCTGCGGCTCGCTCTATACGCCGATGAAGAACCCGGAAATCGAAGCCGCGGCCAAAGCCGGCCGCAGCCGCTTCGGCGCGGAACTGGCGAGCCGGGCCGACAGCGCGCGCGTCGTGCTGCGCTGGCTGCGCGACCGCAAGCCGGTGATGCTGGGCGCCGACATGGACTACGGGCTGCGCAACTCGACATTCGTGCCGTTCTTCGGCGTGCCCGCCTGCACGCTGACGGCGGTCGGCCGGTTTGCGAAGACGGGCCACGCGCAGGTTCTGCCGTTCATCGGCGAGGTCCTGCCGAACTACAAGGGCTACCGGCTGAAGGTGTTCAAGCCGTGGGACAACTACCCGACCGGCGACGACGATCTCGACGCGCGGCGGATGAACGCATTCCTCGAGGAACAGATCCCGCTGATGCCCGAGCAGTATTACTGGGTCCACAAGCGCTTCAAGACCCGCCCGCCCGGCGAGCCGAGCCTGTACTGACCCTGCCGGGCAAAACCCGCTGGCGCGCGTATCCCGTGTATCCGCCGCAACGGCGCCGCCACGCCGCACCGCGTCAATCGGCTCCCTCGTCACGCACACGACCAGTCGGCCGATCGGCAGATACGGCCCCCTTCGCCTGCGCAACCGACGCGCAGCCCAGCCCGCGCACGACACCCCTGTCGGCTGCATGTATCATTTGCGGTTGAGATCAGCACGACGAACGAGGCCGCCCGGCGTGGCAGCAAGCCGTTCGCGTCGTGCCGACCGCCTTGTTCGCCATGGAATTCCGGACCCAGTGAAACTCTCGTTCACCAAGATGCACGGCGCGGGCAACGACTTCGTCGTGCTCGACGGCTATTCGCGCGCGTTGCCGCCGCTCACCGAAGCGCAGGTGCGCGCGCTCGCCAACCGGCACTTCGGCATCGGCGCCGACCAGTTGCTGCTCGTCGAAAAGCCAACCGTCGACGGCGCGGATTTCAAGTACCGGATCTTCAATTGCGACGGCGGCGAGGTCGAACACTGCGGCAACGGCGCACGCTGCTTCGTGAAGTTCGTCAGCGACCGCGGCCTGACCGACAAGCGCAGCGTGCGCGTGCAGGTCATGAAGGGCCTGATCACGCTGACGCTGCAGGACAACGGCGAAGTCGTCGTCGACATGGGTGCGCCCGTGTTCGCGCCGGCGCAGGTGCCGTTCGATACGGCCGGTCCAGGCGCGTCGGGCCTCGACGGCCGCGCCGAAGGCCGCGACACGCTGTGGCCGCTCGACGTCGGCGGCGCGACGCGCTGGATCTCGACGGTGTCGATGGGCAATCCGCATGCGGTGCAGATCGTCGACGATGCCGAAGCGTACCCCGTGCTCGAGGAAGGCCCGCTGATCGAGCGCCACGCGCGCTTCCCGCAGCGCGTGAACGCCGGCTTCATGCAGATCGTGTCGCGTAACGAAGTGAAGCTGCGCGTATACGAACGCGGCGCGGGCGAGACGCTCGCGTGCGGCACGGGTGCATGCGCGGCGGTCGCGGCCGGCATCCGGCGCGGCCTGCTCGATTCGCCCGTGACCGTGCACACGCACGGCGGCACGCTGACGATCGGCTGGGACGGCGCGCGCGACGAAGCCGCCGCGCTGATGATGGCCGGGCCCGCCACGACCGTGTTCGAAGGCGAGATCGAATTGAACGCCTGATCCTGCAACGTCCTTGATAACTGAACGCGCCAGCCACATGAACGATCGCGAAGTCGCCGACTACCTGCTCGCCAATCCCGAATTCTTCGCGCAGCACGCCGAACTGCTCGCGACGATCCGTCTCGCGAACCCGCACGGCAAGGCCGCGATCTCGCTGCAGGAGCGGCAGATGGAGATGCTGCGCGACAAGAACAAGCATCTCGAGCGCCGTCTCGCCGAGCTCGTGCGCTACGGCCACGAGAACGACAGCCTGTCCGCGAAGTTCAGCCGCTGGACCGCGCGCGTGATCGCCGAACGCGATCCGTACGCGCTGCCGCGCACGATTGCCGACGGCATCGCCGACGTGTTCGACGTGCCGCAGACGGCACTGCGCGTGTGGGACGTCGCCGACACCTACGCGCAAGCCGACTTCGCGCGCCAGGTCGGCGAGGAAGTACGCCTCTTCACGAACGGCCTGTCGACGCCGTACTGCGGCGCGAACACGGGCTTCGAGGCCGCGCAGTGGCTCGCGCTCGCCGCGCCGGTCGCGAGCGCGGCGGAAGGCGCCGAAGCCGCACCGGCCGGCGACGGCTCGGCCACGTCGGTCGCGCTGCTCGCGCTGCGCGCGCCGCTCGCCGGCACCGATGCGCCGGCGTTCGGCCTGCTCGTACTCGGCTCGCCCGATCCGCGCCGCTTCCACGACGGCATGGCCACCGACTTCCTCGCGCAGATCGCGACGCTCGCGAGCGCCGCGCTCACGCGCCTGCTGCCGCACTGATCCGCCGCACGCGATGACAGACGATCCGGTCGCCGCCTACCTGTCGTACCTGAAGCACGTCAGGCAGCTGTCGGAACACACGCTGCGCGCGTACACGCACGAACTCGACGAACTGAAGAAGCTTGCGGCCGGCCGGCCGTTCGACGCGCTGACGGCCGCCGACATGCGCGGCGCGGTCGCGCGCGCGCATGCGGGCGGGCTGTCGGCGCGGTCGATCTCGCACCGGCTGTCCGCATGGCGCGCGTTCTACCGCTGGCTCGCGCAGCGCATCGAGATGCCCGCGAACCCGGTTGCCGCGGTGCGCGCGCCGAAACGCGCAAAAACCTTGCCGAAAGCGCTGTCGGTCGACGACGCATCGGCGTTGATGGACGCGCCGGTCGCCGGCACGACCGAAGGCATCCGCGATCACGCGATCCTCGAGCTGTTCTATTCGTCGGGGCTGCGCCTGGCCGAGCTGATCGGGCTCGACGTGATGTACACGCAGGCCGACGGCTACCGCTCGGCCGGCTGGCTCGATCTCGCCGAAGCCGAAGTCACCGTGCGCGGCAAGGGCAACAAGGAGCGCAAGGTGCCGGTCGGTCGCAAGGCGATCGATGCACTGAACGCATGGCTCGCGGTGCGCGGCGAATTCGTGAAGCACGACCCGCATCCGCTCTTCCTGTCCGTGCGCGGCAACCGGATGGCACCGGGCGTCGTGCGCGATCGCGTGAAGCGCGCGGCGCTCGCCGCGGGCATCCCCGCCAACGTCCATCCGCACGTGCTGCGCCACTCGTTCGCGACGCACGTGCTGCAGTCGAGCGGCGACCTGCGCGCAGTGCAGGAACTGCTCGGTCACGCGAGCGTGGCCGCAACGCAGGTTTATACGTCGCTCGACTTCCAGCATCTCGCGAAGATTTACGACAGCGCGCATCCGCGCGCGAAGAAGCGCGACTGACGCGCTTCCCGTGTCACCCGCCGCGCGCGGCGACCGGCAACGGTCGGCTTCGCGCGCGGCCCATTTCGATCTCATCATGCAAACCGTCACACTCAAGCCGTCCAAGGAAAAATCGCTGCTGCGCCGCCATCCGTGGATCTACGCCAATGCGATCGACCGTGTCGACGGCAAGCCCGCGCCCGGCGCGACCGTGATCGTGCGCGCGCACGACGGCCGCTTCCTCGCGCGCGGCGCGTACAGTCCGCAGTCGCAGATCCGCGTGCGCGTATGGAGCTTCGACGAGAACGAGCCGATCGACCACGCGTTCTTCAAGCGCCGCGTGCAGCGCGCGGTCGCGCACCGCACGACGATGGTGTCGGGCACGGGCGCGGTGCGGCTCGTGTTCGGCGAAGCCGACGGGCTGCCGGGGCTGATCGTCGACTATTACCTCGCGGACACCGCGGAAGCCGGCGCCGCGCCGCGCGGCCAGCTCGTCTGCCAGTTCATGGCCGCGGGCGTCGAAGCGTGGAAGGACGCGATCGTCGCGGCGCTTGCCGGCGCGACGCGCTGTCCGAACGTGTACGAGCGCTCGGACGTGTCGATCCGCGACAAAGAGGGGCTCGAACAGACGACCGGCGTGCTGGCCGGCGATGCGCCGCCCGCGACGCTGATCGCGAACGAAAACGGCGTGCGCTATCACGTCGACGTGCCGAACGGCCACAAGACGGGCTTCTACGTCGACCAGCGCGACAACCGCGCGCTCGTCGCGCAGTACGCGGCCGACCGCGACGTGCTGAACTGCTTCTGCTACACAGGCGGCTTCTCGCTCGCGGCGCTCAAGGGCGGCGCGAAACGCGTCGTGTCGATCGACTCGTCGGGCGATGCGCTCGCGCTCGCACAGCAAAACGTCGTCGCCAACGGGTTCGACGCCGAACGCGCGACCTGGCTCGACGCCGACGCGTTCAAGACGCTGCGTCGCCTCGTCGACGAAGGCGAGCGTTTCGACCTGATCGTGCTCGATCCGCCGAAGTTCGCGCCCACCCGCGACAGCGTCGATCGCGCGGCGCGCGCGTACAAGGACATCAACCTGAGCGGCTTCAAGCTGCTGCGCCCGGGCGGCCTGCTGTTCACGTACTCGTGCTCGGGCGCGATCGACATGGACCTGTTCCAGAAGATCGTCGCGGGCGCGGCAGCCGATGCCAAGGTCGACGCGCGCATCCTGAAACGGCTCGGCGCGGGCGTCGATCACCCGCTGCTCGCCGCGTTCCCGGAAGGCGAATATCTGAAGGGCCTGCTGTTGCAAATCGTCTGATCGCCCCGATCTTGGCGGACATCGAGATCCGCAGGCCTTGCCTGGCGGGCCAGCGCTTTCGCCTGTCGTCCGGACGACGGGCGAGGGCTTGACAGGTATGTTTCAATGGATAGTTGTGCACCCCGGCTCGTAGCGCGAGGGTGCAACGCACATCCTGGTTTTGACCCCGATTCACGAACCACAGGCGACCGACATGGCCACTCCCGTCACCATCCTTACCGGCTTCCTCGGCAGCGGCAAGACGACGCTGCTCAAGCGCATCCTGAACGAACAGCACGGCATGAAGATCGCCGTGATCGAGAACGAGTTCGGCGAAGAGAACATCGACAACGAAATCCTCGTGCAGGACTCGAACGAGCAGATCATCCAGATGAGCAACGGCTGCATCTGCTGCACGATCCGCGGCGATCTCGCACGCGCGCTCGGCGATCTCGCCGCGAAGAAGCGCGAAGGCAAGCTCGACTTCGACCGCATCGTGATCGAAACCACCGGCCTCGCTAACCCGGGCCCCGTCGCGCAAACCTTCTTCATCGACAGCGAAATCGCCGACGATTTCCTGCTCGACGCGGTCATCACGCTGGTCGACGCGAAGCACGCGAACGCGCAGCTCGACGAACACGAAGTCGTGCAGCGCCAGGTCGGTTTCGCCGACCGCCTGTTCATCACGAAGTCGGACCTCGTCGACGACCAGACCGTCGCCGGCCTCAAGCACCGCCTGATGCACATGAACCCGAAGGCGACGATCAAGATCGTCAACTTCGGCGATGCCGACATCAAGGAAATCTTCGACCTGCGCGGCTTCAACCTGAATGCGAAGCTCGAGATCGACCCCGATTTCCTCGCCGAGGACGATCACGCGCACCACGATCACGATCACGATCACGATCACGATCACGACCATGATCACGATCACGCCGATTGCGACCACGATCACGGTCAATGCGCGCACGATCACGACCACGGCCATCACCATCACGCGCACCACGACGACAAGATCAAGTCGTTCGTGTACCGCAACGACCGCCCGTTCGACCCGAACAAGCTGGAAGACTTCCTCGGCGGCATCCTGCAGATCTACGGCGAGCGGATGCTGCGCTACAAGGGCGTGCTGTACATGAAGGGCGTCGACCGCAAGGTCGTGTTCCAGGGCGTGCACCAGATGATGGGCAGCGACCTCGCCGCGAAGTGGCTGCCGGTGGAGAAGAAGACCAACAAGATGGTGTTCATCGGCGTCGACCTGCCGCAGGACCTGATCACCGACGGCCTCGACGCCTGCCTCGCCTGACGCGCGCGGGCAACCTCCGCGCACCCCGCCGCGCGGCCGCCTTCGCAGGCGGCTGAGGCGGCCGCGCGGCGCCCTTTCCGGGCAGGGTTTCGCCGTCATCGCTTTTTCGCGATTTGCGCGTTATATTTTCTAGATATTGGCGCAACCGACGGGGATCGACCCGATACGGCGCCCGCTTGCGATTCAGTTACAATACGTGCCCGCTGGAGTACGGCAACAAACAGGCCCGGTTCTTGCTGAACCAGTTGTCCGGGCATCGCAACCGCGCCGGATCGCCCATCCGCCACCCGGCCGCGGCCGATGCGATCTGCCGCGCAGCACCCGGTTCGCCGCGCGCGCAAATCCGCGCCAGGCCTATCCTGGTATTTGAGAACCGGTTTTTCCAGAGGCTTTCGGCCCCGCGGCGGCAAATCGCAAATGATTGCAAGCGCGGTTGCGGGTAATCCCAAAGTGCAGGCAATATCTGTCGATTTGCCGCACATTGAAGAAGCAAGCAGATGACGAAGAAACTCTTGACCGAAGCCGAAATCCTGAAGATGAGCGACAAGGATTACATGAATGGGGATCAGCTCGCCTTCTTCAAAGCTCGGCTCGAACAGTTGCAGGCGGAAATCCTCCACAACGCCGGCCAGACGACCGAGAACCTCCGCGAGACGGTGATCGTGCCCGATCCCGCCGATCGCGCGACGATCGAGGAAGAGCACGCGCTCGAGCTGCGCACGCGCGATCGCGAACGCAAGCTCCTCAAGAAGGTTCAGCAGTCGCTCGCCCGGATCGATTCCGGCGATTACGGCTGGTGCGAGGAAACCGGCGAACCGATCGGCATCCCGCGCCTGCTCGCGCGCCCAACGGCCACGCTGTCGCTCGAGGCGCAGGAGCGCCGCGAGCTGCGCCAGAAGCTGTTCGGCGACTGATCGAGCGGCGTTCCGCTCCGACACGCTGCTTCCCGAAAGCGCGCGGCCTGCCGCGCGCTTTTTGTTTTTCCGGCACCGGTTCCCGGCCGCCGATTTGCCCCCCGCCTCTTGATATCCCTGCGCCCGCCCTAAAATGAAACGGATGCGCGCCGGGCCGCTCCCCGGCGCACTGCGATTCACGCGGCGGCGCCTCGCGCCGCCCGACTCTTCCCCGTTTTTCTCAAGGAACGCAGATGGAGCAATTTCACGGCACGACCATCGTTTCGGTCCGGCGCGGCGACAAGGTCGCACTCGGCGGCGACGGCCAGGTAACCCTCGGCAACATCGTCATGAAGGGTGGCGCGCGGAAAGTGCGGCGGATCTACAACAACCAGGTACTGGTCGGATTCGCGGGCGGCACCGCCGATGCGTTCTCGCTGCTCGACCGCTTCGAGGCGAAGCTCGAGAAGCACCAGGGCAACCTGACCCGGGCGGCCGTCGAGCTCGCGAAGGACTGGCGCACCGACCGGATGCTGCGCCGCCTCGAGGCGATGCTGATCGCGGCCGATGCAACCACCACGCTCGTGATCACCGGCAACGGCGACGTGCTCGACCCCGAAGGCGGCATCTGCGCGATCGGCTCGGGCGGCGCGTACGCGCAGGCCGCGGCCCGCGCGCTCGTGGAGAACACCGAGCTGTCGCCGCGCGAGATCGTCGAGAAATCGCTCGGGATCGCCGGCGACATGTGTATCTACACGAACCACAACCGCATCATCGAAACGATCGAGTAAGGACCGCACCATGAGCACCATGACCCCTGCCGAGATCGTCTCGGAACTCGACAAGCACATCATCGGCCAGAACAAGGCCAAGAAAGCCGTCGCCGTTGCGCTGCGCAACCGCTGGCGCCGCCAGCAGGTCGCCGACCCGCTGCGCACGGAAATCACGCCGAAGAACATCCTGATGATCGGGCCGACGGGCGTCGGCAAGACCGAAATCGCACGCCGCCTCGCGAAGCTCGCCGATGCGCCGTTCATCAAGATCGAAGCGACCAAGTTCACCGAAGTCGGCTACGTCGGCCGCGACGTCGACAGCATCGTGCGCGACCTGATGGAGACCTCGGTCAAGCAGACGCGCGAAACCGAGATGCGCAAGGTGCGCAGCAAGGCGACCGACCAGGCGGAAGACCGCATCCTCGACATCCTGCTGCCGCAACCGCGCGCGGTGGGCTTCGGCGGGAACGCCGAACACGCGAACGACGACAACAACGTGACGCGCCAGACCTTCCGCAAGCGCCTGCGCGAAGGCCAGCTCGACGACAAGGAAGTCGAGCTCGACCTCGAGCAGCCGTCGGCCGGCATGGACATCATGGCGCCGCCCGGGATGGAAGAGATGACCGAGCAGATCCGCTCGATGTTCTCGAACCTCGGCAGCGGCAAGAAGCAGCGCCGCAAGGTGAAGATCAAGGAAGCGCTGAAGCTGCTGACCGACGAGGAAGCGGCGAAGATGCTGAACGAAGAGGAAGTGAAGACGAAGGCCGTGCAGAACGTCGAGCAGAACGGCATCGTGTTCCTCGACGAGATCGACAAGATCACGTCGCGCAACAACGAAGGCAGCGGCGGCGAAGTGTCGCGCCAGGGCGTGCAGCGCGACCTGCTGCCGCTCGTCGAAGGCACGACGATCAACACGAAGTACGGGATGGTGAAGACCGATCACATCCTGTTCATCGCGAGCGGCGCGTTCCACCTCGCGAGGCCGAGCGACCTGATTCCGGAACTGCAGGGCCGCTTCCCGATCCGCGTCGAGCTCGACTCGCTGTCGGTGGAAGATTTCGAGGCGATCCTCGACGCGACCGACGCGAGCCTCGTCAAGCAGTACCAGGCGCTGCTCGCAACCGAGGACGTGCAGCTCGATTTCGCCGACGACGGCATCCGCAGGCTGGCCGAGATCGCGTATTCGGTCAACGAGAAGACCGAGAACATCGGCGCGCGCCGACTGTACACGGTGATCGAGAAACTGCTCGAGGAAGTGTCGTTCTCGGCCGGCAACCACGCCGGCGAGCGCGTGACGATCGACGCGAAGTATGTCGACCGGGCGCTCGGCGAAGTGTCGCAGGACGAAGACCTGTCGCGCTACGTGCTGTAACGCGGCACTCGGCATTCAACGAAAAACGGGCGGCTCCGGTGGAGCCGCCCGTTTTTTTGGGGCCGCCGCGCCCGCCCGTCAGCGGTCGTACTCGACCGACACCGTAAACTGCATGTCGAACGGATCCGACCAGCTCAGGTTCGCGAACGAGAAGTCGGTACCGCCCGTCCAGCCGACCACCGACGGAAACGCCACGCCCTGATCGCCCGGCACGTTGAGCGTCACGGCCGTGCCCGGCTGCGCGGGCGTGGCGCGGGCGGACCCGTTGACGAAGACCGCCGACGTCTGCCCCGCCGACGTCGCGCGAACCTGCACGTTGCCGCGCTTGACGAACGGCAGCCCCGCTTTCGACGTCCAGCCGAGCGGGAAGGTCGCGCCGCCCGCGAACGTGCTGGCCGTACCCGGCGTCAGCATGTCGCGCGTCGACTGCGCGGGGTCGTGCCACTGATACTGGCGCAGCGCGTCGGGCGACGGCGACGGGGTACGCAGCCGAACCGTATAGTGCCTTGCCGGCGCCGCCGTGCTGCCGTTCTGGTAGAGGTCGATCGTATAGGCGCTGAACGGCCTGATGTCGGCCAGCTCCACGGCGCTCAATTGCGGCTTGGACCACGCCGTGTTGTTGCGCGGTGCGTCGCCGGGCCACGTGAACACGCCCTGGTTCGCCGGGTCCTGCGCGACGCCGGCCAGCCGATAGTTGTTACGGCATTGGTTGCCCTTCGCGAGCGCGGCGAGTTGGGCCGGCGTCTGCCCGCTGGCGATCTGCGCGCGGATATTGAGCGTGTCGCACGTGCCGCTCGACGGCTGGAGGAACACGCCGTTGCGCAAGCCCGGGCCGTTGACGATCGCGAAATCCACGGCCTTGCCGGCTGCATCGACGATTCCGACCTGCAGGTTCAGCGAGTCGACGAACGCGTTGGTGCCGGTCGACGGATTGGCCGGATTCAGCCAGTCCCACTTCTGCGCGTTCGCATTCACCTTGGTCAGCACCGCGCGCTGATTGCCGATCACGCGCCAGCCGGTGTCGCCGCTCGCGCGGGCACCTTCCTTCACCGCCAGTTGCACGTGCTGCTGCATGCCATCGCGGATGCCGTCCGTGCGCGTCCACGACAGCTTGACCCACATCGTGTCGCCGGCGATCACGCGAATCACTTCCGGCAGGCTGAAGCTTGCATTGTTCATCCCGTCGTCGGCCACGATGCCCGGCGACGTGCCGAACTCCTGCTGCACCGACATCCCGTTGTTGAGGTAGGTCGCGGGCACGCCGGCGTTCAACGCGCCGGACGCGACGTCGTCGACGACGAGTTGGCTGCAGGCCGGCACGCCGCCGCCGAGACGCGCGGTGGCGGTGGTGCCAGCGAAGCATTGGTTGAACGCGGCCTGCAGCGAGGCGAGATCGCTGGCGCTCGGCAGGTTCGACACCGACGCGCCGTTGATGGTCGCGACGGCCGGCAGGCTGGCCTTGTCGCTGGCTTGCGGCGCGACGCCCGGCGCGAGCTGAAGCTGTGCGGGCGTATCGCTCGACGCGCCCGCCACCGAGCTGATCTGCACGCCGCCGTCCGGCAGCACGTTGACCTTCAACTGGTCAAGCAGCCGGTCGAGCCCAGGCGCGCCCGCGGTCAGCGGCCCGGCGATCAGGTCGGCGCCGGCGTTGCCGGTTGCGGACAGTACGTCGGCCAGCGCGGCGGAGTATGCCTGCACGGCGCCAGCGACGGCCTGCGCCGTTATCTTGCTCTGCAGCAGCCCGGTGTTGCCCAGCAGCTTCGTGGGGTTGTCGCCGACGATCGTGGCGGCGATCGCATTCGTGAGTGGCGTGATGTTGATCGTCTGCGTGCCCGCGGTGGCGCTGAGCGAGATCAGCGTCGCCTGCGAATCGGCGACGTTGCCGACGGCCGACAGTGCGAAGGGCGCGGTCATGCCAGTCACCGTGCAATGGAACGCGCCGGTGGTTGCGTCGGCCGGACAGTCGACCGATTTGCCCGTCGTGTCGACGAGCGTGACGGTCGCGCCCTGCATCGCGGCACCCGCCGCCGCGACGCCGCTGACCGTCTGCGCGGCCGGCGGCGGCGTGCCGCCGGACGACGAATCGCTGCCGCCGCCGCAAGCAGTCAGGACCAGTGCGGCAATACCGAGTACGACAGGTGTGCGTTTCATTGCGTTTCCCCCGAGAACCTTCTGGTTGTTGCGTGACATACGCGTCGCGCACGCACGCTGAATGGCGGGGATTCTCGCAAAACCGATTTTCCGGATCATCATCCAGGTAGATGAAAATCGCGACCGCACATGCCTCTGTTCGCAAAGGACCTGTGATAGCCTGACTGAACATTCGGGGTTCGAAGCAATATCATCAGACCAAAGACCGATGCGCCGCGATTGCCACGCGAGCCAGCGGGGAAGTGAGGGAAGAACAATGCAAAGAGACCACCTCATCGGCGACCTCTATGAGGCCGCGCTGCACCCGGACAGCTTTCTCGAAATCTTTCATCAGGTATCCGAATCACTCGGCGCAAACGTTTTTCACATGTTCAGTTGGGACTCTGCGCGCAATGCGCCGCAGTTCTCGATCTACTCCCCGCGCGCAGAACTGGAAAATGTCGTCGCACTCTACGACCAGTATTACGGCGCACTCGATCCGCGCCGCCGCTTTGTCGAGCAAGCACCGCTCGGAGAATTCGTCTGCTGTCAGGATCACCTCACCGAGCAGGATGTCGCGCGCAGCGAATTCTTCCAGGACTACCAGATTCCGTCAGGCATTCGCTATCTGATGGGCGTCCGCCTGGCGCGCCCGGGCGGCGACGACATCCTGCTCGGGTTGCTGAGGGCTTGCGGCCGCCCACCCTACTCGCCCGAGGAACGCGTGACCCTGACGGGCATGGCAGGACATCTGCAACGCGCGATCAACCTCTGGCAGGATGCGAACGTGCTGCACCGCGACGCCGCGCTCGGCGCCGAACTGATGGAGGAGCTGGGTCTGGCCGTGTTCGCGCTGGACCGGCATATGCGCGTCGTCTTCGTCAATCGGGCGGCGGAGTCGATGTTGCGCGCGACGACCTGCCTCAAGCTCGAGCATGGACACCTGAGCGTCGCGAGCGCGCTGCACAACGATGCGCTGAAGGCCGCGCTGGCGCGCGTCGCGAAGACCCGCCACGGCGAGAGCCTCGCCCTGGCGGGCTCGCTGGACGCCGCCCACGAAATCTTTCTCGGCATCGCCACGCTGGCCGGACCGGCGCTCCATGCCGCATTCGGCGGCGCGACGATGCTCGTGACGGCCAGGCGGCGAAGCGCCGCACCACTCGTCGTCGCGCAACAACTGCGGCAGGCGTTCGGCCTGTCGAGTGCCGAAGCCGCCGTTGCGGAGGCGTTGATCAGCGGCAAAACGCCCGATGAATGCGCGGCGAGCGCCCGGGTGTCGCTCGCCACCATTCGCACCCAGTTGCGTGCGATCTACGAGAAAACACATTCACGAAACCAGGCCGAGGCAGTGGGAAGAATGCTGTGGGTGCTTCCACGGCACCCACGCGAAAACTGACGCCGTGAATCGGCAAGTGTCGCTCACCCGGCCGAAGGTGCGCTCCTGCGGCGATCCTCGCAGCGAACCGCTACCGCATGCGTCCGACGCGGCGGCGGCCGGTGCGCGGCCCGACGCCGGTACCCTCGCGAACGGCCTGCCGCACGAAACGACGCGCGCTGGACTTACTGCCGCACCGGCTTCTTCGCGAGCTTGCGCTGCAGCGTGCGGCGGTGCATGTTCAGCGCGCGCGCGGTCGCCGAGATGTTGTTGTTGTTCTCGGCCAGCACGCGCTGGATGTGCTCCCATTCGAGCCGGTCGACCGACAGCACGACCGGGTTCTCGAGCGCCTCGTCGGCCTGCACTTCGGTCGCGTTGGTCTGCAGCGCGGCCAGGATCGATTCGACGTTCGCGGGTTTCGCGAGGTAGTTGTCGGCGCCTTCCTTCACCGCCTGCACGGCGGTCGCGATACTCGCGTAACCGGTCAGCACGAGAATCCGCGCATCGGGCTGCAGGTCGCACAGCGGCGCGATCAGGCTCAGCCCCGAATCCTCGCCGAGATGCAGGTCGACGGTGATGAACTGGAACTTGCCGCCCGCGGCGAGCCTGAGCGCCGCCTCCTTGTCGTGCGCCTGCTGGACCGCGTAACCGCGGCGCTCGAGACCGCGCGCGAGCGTGCCTGCGAACACCTCGTTGTCGTCGATCACCAGAAAATTGTTCTCGCTCATGTGGTTTCTCCGTCTACGTGTTGGTTGAGGCGGCCAGCGCCGCGACGCGCACGACCGGCAGGCGCAGCACGGCCCGCGTGCCGCGCCCGGCGGTTACGCCGGCCGGGCGGCTGTCCGGCGTGCCGGCCGTTCGTTCGGCCGCGCGTGGACCCGATGCAGCGGCGGCCTGGCCGTTCGCCGCACCGCCGGCCCGCCCGTTGCCGCCCGCCGCGCGCGGCGTGACATCGGACAGTTCAATCTCGCCGCCGAGCCGCGCGGCCGCACTGAACGCGAGATACAGGCCGACCCCGTGCCCGCCCTGCGTGCTGTCGACCGGCATCGCGCCGAGCGATTCGCGCAACGCAGCCGGAATGCCCGGCCCGTCGTCGCACACCTCGAATTCGATCTCGTCGGCCGCGCGGTCGTGCGCGACCTTCGCGGCCAGCGTCACGCGCCGCGGGCTCGCGCGCGCGGCGTTATCGAGCAGGATCGTCAGGATCTGGCCGGCCGCGACCGTGTCGTCGAGCCCGACGCCCGCCGGGCGCGCGCCGAGCAGCTCGAACTGCACGTGCGGATGCCGCAGGCGCCAGTGCTCGACGAACGTGTCGAGCCAGTCATCCACCGACTGGCGGCTCGCCGGCGCGCTCGCGCGGCTGCGCAGGCGCGCGAGCGCCGACGTGCAGAGCGTCATCTGTTCTTCGAGCACCTTCAGGTCGGCCTCGTAGCGGGCCAGCCCCGGATCGGCGCGCGCCGCGTCGCGCAGCTCCTCGGCGAGCATCGCGATCGTCGACAGCGGCGTGCCCATCTCGTGCGCGACGGTCGCGGCCTGCACGCCCAGCGCGACCGCCCGCTCGTCACGCAGCAGGTGCTGCTGCGCTTCGCCGAGCGCCGAATCGCGCTGGCGCAGCGCATTCGACATGCGTGCGACGAACCATGCGATCAGCCCGACGCTGACCATGAAGTTCGCCCACATCCCCGTGCGGTAGTAGTCGAACAGGTTCGCGGGATTGTCCATGTTGAGCGGCACCGAATCGAAGCCGAGCGCCGCGTAGCACGCGACCGCGAACGCCGCGAGCCAGATCATCAGGTGCCACGGCAGCACGGCCGCCGCGATCGCGAGCGAAGGCAGGTACAGCGACACGAACGGATTGGTCGTGCCGCCCGACAGGAACAGCAGCGCGGACAGCGCACCGAGGTCGACCCACAACTGGCCGAGCAGCTCGAAATTGGTCTCGGGCCGCGCGCGCAGCACACGCACCCAGGTCAGCGCGTTGAAAACGATTTCGAGCGCGATGACCATCAGCATCGCCGGCAACGGCAGGTGCACGCCGAAATAGGTCTGCACGACGCCGATCGTCACGAGCTGGCCGATGATCGCGAGATTGCGGAGCCAGAACAGGTGACTGAGGTTGACGCGCCCGGTGGTGGTGATTCGTTGCATGCGGGCAGTTTACCCGTTTAGCGGGCGACGCCTGTAGCGGGGCCGGATCGAAGCGGGTGAACGGGACGCACCGCGTGCCCGGCCGGCGCCGTCAGCCGGCCGCGCCGGCCATGCGCTGCGCGATCTCGTCGGCCAGGCACTCGGGGCACCGGCAGCGCTCGCCGGCCGCCGGCGGCATGCCGCCGGGCAGCACCGGCATCGCCGCGCACCAGCAGTCGAACGGCTGCGTGAGCGCGCCGCAGTCGAAGCCGCGCCCGCAGCGCGGGCAGCGCGCGCGTCGCGGGGCGGAACGGGCATCGGCGGCGGAATCGGTCATGGCGGAATCGCGGAAGCGGGCGTGAAGTCGCCCTACGCGACAAGCATAGCGCGGCGAACGGATTTTGCGCGCCGGCCGCCCGGCCGATGTTCGTCGCCAATACACGCCGCCCCGCCCGCCGACGCCCCCCGCGCGCATCGCGCAGCGCCATAGCCGGCGGGCCGCCGCGTGCGGCGTCCGACCCGCGCCGCCCGCGCTCCGGCCCGCCCAAAAACACGATGCTGCGCTGCGCCACTCCTGTACAATTCGCCCTGTTTCAACCGTTCCCAGCCAGAGATGCCGCCATGTCCGAGCCCATCGACCTCTCGCAGATCGCCCCCACGCTGAAAGCAGAAATCCTCGCCGAAGCGCTGCCGTATATCCGCCGCTACCACGGCAAGACCGTGGTCATCAAATACGGCGGCAACGCGATGACGGAAGAACGGCTCAAGCAGGGCTTCGCGCGCGACGTGATCCTGCTGAAACTGGTCGGCATCAATCCCGTGATTGTCCACGGCGGCGGTCCGCAGATCGATCAGGCGCTGAAGAAGATCGGCAAGGCCGGCACCTTCATCCAGGGCATGCGCGTGACCGACGAAGAGACGATGGAAGTCGTCGAATGGGTGCTGGGCGGCGAAGTGCAGCAGGACATCGTGATGCTAATCAACCACTTCGGCGGCCACGCGGTCGGCCTGACGGGCAAGGACGGCGGCCTGATCCATGCGCGCAAGCTGCTGATGCCGGATCGCGACAATCCCGGCCAATACATCGACATCGGCCAGGTCGGCGAAGTCGAGACGATCAACCCGGCGGTCGTGAAGGCGCTGCAGGACGACGCGTTCATCCCGGTGATCTCCCCGATCGGCCTCGGCGCGGACGGTCTCTCGTACAACATCAACGCGGATCTCGTCGCGGGCAAGCTCGCCACCGTGCTGAACGCCGAGAAGCTGCTGATGATGACCAACATCCCCGGCGTGATGGACAAGGACGGCAACCTGCTGACCGATCTGTCCGCGCGCGAGATCGACGCGCTGTTCGAGGACGGCACGATCTCGGGCGGCATGCTGCCGAAGATCTCGTCGGCGCTCGACGCCGCGAAGAGCGGCGTGAAGTCGGTGCACATCGTCGACGGCCGGATCGAACACTCGGTGCTGCTGGAAATCCTGACCGAGCAGCCGTTCGGCACGATGATCCGCTCGCATTGAGCGCGCGCCGCAAGACCGCCAGCCCCGACCTGCCGGCCCCGCTGCGGCGCCGGCGTATCTCGCGCAGCCGGCCGCGCGGCGGCGCGCCCGTGTGGCTGTTCGATCTCGACAACACGCTTCACCACGCATCGCACGCGATCTTTCCCGAGATCAACCGCGCGATGACGCAATACATCATCGACGCGCTGCAGGTCGAGCGCGCCGAAGCCGACCGGCTGCGCACCGGCTACACGCAGCGCTACGGCGCGGCGCTCCTCGGCCTCGCGCGCCATCATCCGATCGATCCGCACGACTTCCTGCGCGCGGTCCACACGTTCGTGGATCTGCCCGCCATGGTGCGCGCCGAGCGCGGCCTCGCGCGCATCCTCGCCGCGCTGCCGGGCCGCAAGCTGGTGCTGACCAACGCGCCGGAGAACTACGCGCGCGCGGTGCTGCGCGAGTTGCGTATCGAACGGCTGTTCGAGCGCGTGATCGCGATCGAACACATGCGCGACCGCCGTGCGTGGCGCGCGAAGCCCGACCACGCGATGCTGCGCCGGACGCTGCGCGCCGCGCACGCGCGCGCGGCCGACGCGATCCTCGTCGAGGATACCCGCAGCCACCTGAAGCGCTACAAGCGTCTCGGCATCGGCACGGTATGGATCACGGGGCACCTGCCCGGCCATCTGCCGGGCACCGGGCGCCCGCTTTATGTCGACCAGCGGATTCGTTCGTTAAAATCGCTGCGACTGGGCACTCGATCGGGGCGACAAAAATGCAGCCGACTCACCCGCAGGACCAAGCCGTAACGGAAGGCCAGGCCACACCCTCGCGCCCGCGCCCGAAGCCGGGCGAGCGCCGCGTGATGATCCTGCAGACGCTCGCCGCGATGCTCGAGGCGCCGAAACCCGAGAAGATCACGACCGCCGCGCTCGCAGCCCGGCTCGACGTGTCGGAAGCCGCGCTTTACCGGCACTTCGCCAGCAAGGCGAAGATGTACGAAGGGCTGATCGAATTCATCGAGCAGGCGCTGTTCGGGCTCGTCAACCAGATTGTCGCGAAGGAGCCGAACGGCGTGCTGCAGGCGCGCACGATCGCGCTGACGATGCTCAATTTCGCCGCGAAGAATCCCGGGATGACGCGCGTGCTGACGGGTGAGGCGCTCGTCGGCGAGGACGAGCGCCTCACCGAGCGCGTGAACCAGTTGCTCGACCGCATCGAGGCGACCGTCAAGCAATGCCTGCGGGTCGCGCGCACGGAAGCGGGCGCGCCCGACGGCGCGGCGCCGTTCGCGCTGCCGGCCGACTACGATCCGGCCACACGCGCGAGCCTGCTCGTCAGCTACGTGATCGGCAGGTGGCATCGCTTCGCGAAGAGCGGGTTCGCGAAGGCACCCGGCGAACAGGCCGATGCGCAGTTGCGGCTGATTCTGCAGTAGCTCGGCGCCGGCCCGCAGCCGGCAACGACGCAGGCCGATTTCGCTCATTCGACGTACATATCTCCCCGCAGCGCCACACCACGTTCTCCTCCCCGTGGCGACTGCCGCATGACAATTCGAACTCGTCCAATATCACGCATCCACCTAACAAGTTAAATTTAACTTGTTATAGATAAAACCAGGTGAGATGGTGAATTGCAAATCCCGACGTTCCCAGGCGAGGATGGCCCGACGCCTCGTCCACTCGACACTGCTTGCGGGTGCGGCGCTGCCATGGCCGTCCGCAGCGCAAGTGACCAACGGCGGACCGCAGCAGGCAGACGGTGTCGCCCTTGAAATCGCGCCGGGCGATTATTCGGCGACGCGGTCCGGCGATGCCGTGCTGTCCGCCGTCAACGGCGGCACGCTGGCGACGACCGGCAAGACGCACGTATTCTCGACCGGCGCAGCTTCGGCCGGCGCCGCCGCGTGGGGCACCGGCTCGACCGTCAAGCTGCGCGATACGGAAATCCGCACCCGCGGCGGCTCCAGCGCCGGCATCGACATCCGCTACGGCGGCAGCGCGACGGCGAAGCGTATCTCGATCGATACCGATGGCGACTATTCACACGGCGCGGCCGTCGACAGCGCCGGCGGCCGGCTCGGCATCGCCGACAGCGTGATCGTCACACGGGGAAAGGAAGCCTATGGCATCTCTGTGAACTATGTGCCGGGCGGCGCCATCGACATTGCCGACACGCTGATTCGCACCAGCGGCCTGTTTGCCTACGGCGTGGCCATCGGTTACGAGGGCGTCCGTGCGACGTTGAATCGCGCGAATATCCGGACGGACGGCGACTACGCGTCGGCGCTGTTCCTGCCCGGCGCGTCAGCCGTCGCCTTCAGCGACAGCCGCCTGGAAACCGGCGGCGATTACGCGCTCGGCGTGGACAGCCGCGAGGGAAGCGTCGAACTCGCGCGCACGCAAATCGTCACGCACGGCCGCAGCGCACACGGGTTGTACGCGTCGAAGGAATATACCGACACCCCTTCCCTGGAAGCGACCGATACGCAGGTGACAACGACCGGTGCCCGTGCGATTGGCGTATTAGCTCGACTCGGCGGTCGGATCTCGATGACGCGCGACGGCATCGAGACGAGCGGCGAACGCGCGCGCGGCGCGATGTCTGCCGGCACGGGCTCGGTTGTGTCGCTCACTGACGCGCTCGTCGAGACGCACGGCAACGAGGCTACCGCGCTATATGCGAGCTCAGGCGGCAGCATCGATCTGCTGCGCACCGACGCACGCACAACCGGCGATGCCGCGCCTGCTGCCGGCGTCTATGCGGCCATGCTGACAGCCGACGGCGGGTCGCTCTACAGCGAACGGAATGCCGCCATCGACGCGTTCAGTGCCGACATCACCCTGCGCAACGCTGCCCGCGCCGCCAGCGGCACCGGCACGCTGCTGTCGGTCCACGCCGAGTCCGGCGCACCCGTACGCGTGACGCTCGACACCGGCGCGCATGCCGAAGGCGACATCGTGAACCACCCGACCGACGACGGCAGCCCGACGTTCGCCGTGACGGACGTCGCCCTGTCCAACGCATCCGCCTGGATCGGCGCTACCGACGTAGTTCGCACGTTGTCGCTCGACGCGGACAGCCGCTGGACCGTCACCGCCGATTCGTCGGTCGGCGCCGTCGCGCTGAACGACTCGACGATCGCGTTCGCCGCGCCGGAGGCCGGCACGCCGCCGACGCCGCGCACACTCGTCGTGACCGGCGACTATGCGGCCCGCAACGGCCGGCTGGTCGTCCATACGATGCTGCAAGACGACGCGTCGCCCACCGACCGGCTCGTGATCGACGGCGGCCATGCGTCGGGCAACACGGGAATCGTCGTGAAGCGCACGGGCGGCGACGGCGCGCCGACGACACTCGGCATCCCGATCGTCGAGACGCGTCACGGCGGGACAACCGACGCGTCGGCATTCGCGCTCGACGCCGCATCGGACGGCTACCGGAACGGCTTCGGCACGCTGTCAGCGGGTGGCTACGATTACACGCTCAAACGCGGCGGCACCGGCGGCCACGAAGAGAACTGGTACCTCACCTCCGCCGCCAAACCCGAGCCACCGCCGCCGCCCGCGCCCGGCCCGGTCGATCCCGACCCGCCCGTCGGACCGGAAATCGTCCCGCCGGCCCCGCCGCGCGCGGCCGCGCCCGAACCGGATGCGTACCTGGCGAACGCCGATGCAGCCGCGACGATGGCGATCCATACGCTGCATCAGCGTGAGGACCGTTCGCTGCGCGCGACTCCCGGCGCGACGCCCCCGCTCGACGGCGCCGTCTGGGTGCGCGCCGAGGGCCAGTTCACGTCGATGTCGGGCGGCAACCGCAGCGTGTCGGGCAACGGCCGCCTGATCCACGCGGGTGCCGACCTGCTCCGTTTCGACGACGGGCGCGGCGGCAGCGTCCGGGTTGGCGCGATGGGCATGTACGGCAGCCAGACGAGCTGGTCGACCCGCCCGCTGTGGAACGCGGTCGAACAGCGCATGGCCGACGCCACCGCGCGCGGCAGCGTCGCGGGCTACAACGTCGGACTGTACGGCACCTGGTACGGCAATCGCGACATCCTGTCCGGGCCCTACGTCGATACGTGGTTCATGTACGGCGCCTATGCGAACAGTGTCGGCGGCAGCCTCGCCGGCGATTCGTACCGCTCGCGCACCGTGACGGGATCGATCGAGACCGGCTATTCGATCCGCTTCTACGAGCGCGGCGATACGCGGTTCTTCGTCGAACCCGAGGCGCAACTCGTCGTGTCCGACTATCGCGCGGCCGCGCACGACACCCCGGGCGGCCGCCTCGACGGGCAAGGCTCGACCGACGTGCTGACCCGTCTCGGCGTACGCGTGCACGGCGTGACCGCGATGCCGTCGGGACGCGAGCTGCGGCCGTTCATCGAGGCGAACTGGTGGCATGGCCCCGGATCGCGGTCGCTGACGCTCGACCGCAATGCGTTCTCGTTCAGCGTGCCGCGCGATCGCGCGGCGTTCCGGGTCGGCGCGACGGGCCAGTTGTCGAAGCGCCTCGTGATATCGGCCGGCCTCGGGCTGGAGGCGAACCTGTCCGACTATGCGGTGGTCAAGGGCGAGTTGGCGGCGAAGTACCGCTGGTGACGCGGCACGGCCGGCGCCGCCTGTTCCCCACACTGGCGGTCCCGGCCAGCCCCGCGCGTCCGCGGAGCCCGGGCCTGGCCGACGACCGCCCCGCACGCGCCCGAATCGGCGCGTCCCGCAATTTCCGCTATACTTTGCCGACTTGCCGCCCCCTTGGCGGCAGGTCGGAAGCGCGCCGATTTGCTGACTCGATTGCGGGCGCGCGAACCGGCCGGGGCTCGTCCCGGCGGTTCACTACAAATGCGGCTAAAGAGGTCGTCAGCCGCGCATCTTCGACTCCGCGCCTCGCCGACACCATTTAGCCGCCCAGTCATAAGGCGGAACGAATGGAATCGATCGGCATCGTCGCTCCACAGACCATGCACTTCGCCGAACCGCTGCGCTTGCAAAACGGCAGCGCGCTCGGCAACTATCAGCTCGTCGTCGAGACATATGGCGAGCTCAACGCCGCGCGCTCGAACGCGGTGCTCGTCTGCCACGCGCTCAACGCGTCGCATCACGTCGCCGGCGTCTACGCGGACGATCCGCGCAGCACCGGCTGGTGGGACAACATGGTCGGGCCGGCCAAGCCGCTCGACACCAACCGCTTCTTCGTGATCGGCGTGAACAACCTCGGCTCGTGTTTCGGCTCGACCGGCCCAATGAGCATCGACCCGACGTCTGGCGAGCCGTACGGCGCGCGCTTTCCGGTCGTCACCGTCGAGGACTGGGTGCACGCGCAGGCGCGCGTCGCCGACGCGTTCGGCATCGAGCGCTTCGCGGCCGTGATGGGCGGCAGCCTCGGCGGGATGCAGGCGCTCGCGTGGAGCCTGATGTATCCGGAGCGCGTCGCGCACTGCATCGACATCGCGTCGACGCCGAAGCTGTCCGCGCAGAACATCGCGTTCAACGAAGTCGCGCGCTCGGCGATCCTGTCCGACCCCGACTTCCACGGCGGCAACTACTACGCGCACGGCGTGAAGCCGAAACGCGGCCTGCGCGTCGCGCGGATGATCGGCCACATCACCTATCTGTCCGACGACGACATGGCCGAGAAATTCGGCCGCGCGCTGCGCCGCGCGGACGGCGCGCTCGACGCGTACAACTTCAGTTTCGACGTCGAGTTCGAGGTCGAGTCGTACCTGCGCTACCAGGGCGACAAGTTCGCCGACTACTTCGACGCGAACACCTACCTGCTGATCACGCGCGCGCTCGACTATTTCGATCCGGCCAAGGCGTTCGACGGCAACCTGACGGCCGCGCTCGCGCAGACGCAGGCGAAATACCTGATCGCGAGCTTCTCGACCGACTGGCGCTTTGCGCCGGCGCGTTCGCGCGAGATCGTGAAGGCGCTGCTCGACAACAAGCGCACGGTCAGCTACGCGGAGATCGACGCGCCGCACGGCCACGACGCGTTCCTGCTCGACGACGCGCGCTATCACAACCTGATCCGCGCGTATTACGAACGAATCGCCAACGAGGTGGGTGCATGAACCAGCAAGCGCTGAATTCCCTGTCCGCGCGCGCGGACTTCCGCACGATCGCCCGCTGGGTCGAGCCGCGCTCGACCGTGCTCGACCTCGGCTGCGGCGACGGCTCGCTGCTGGCGCTGCTGATGGAGGAGCTGGATGTCACCGGCTACGGCATCGAGCTGAACGACGCGGGCGTGCTCGCGAGCGCGAAGAACAAGATCAACGTGATCCAGCAGAACCTCGAGGACGGCCTGCGCCTGTTCGAGGATCACAGCTTCGACATCGCGATCCTGTCGCAGACGTTGCAGACAATCCACCAGACGGCCGCGATCCTGCGCGAGACGGCGCGCGTCGGCCGCGAGTGCATCGTGTCGTTCCCGAATTTCGGCTACTGGACCCACCGGCTGTCGGTGCTGCACGGCCGCATGCCGGTGTCGAAATCGCTGCCGTACCAGTGGCACAACACGCCGAACGTGCGCGTGCTGACGATCAAGGATTTCGAGGCGCTCGCGCCCGAGGTCGGCGTCACGATCCTCGACCGCGTCGTGCTGCACGAAGGCCAGCCGATTCGATGGGGAGCGAACTGGCGTGGTAGTCTTGCTGTCTACCGCGTCAAGCGCAGCTGAGCCGGGGAGCCGTTGACGGAAGCACGGCCGGGGCTGGCCCGGCCCGCACGCACGGGCGGCCGTGCCCCCTGCGCCGTCCGCGCCGCCGCCTGCGCTGCCGCCGCAATCAGTCAACGCTACCCAGTTCCAGTCCATGTCGAAAACGCCACACGAGGCGCCCGCACTCACCGCTCACGAGGATCACCCCGGCTGGCGCGCCTATCTGAACACGCACATGCTGATCTGCGTGTTCCTGGGCTTCACGTCGGGCCTGCCCCTCTTCACGCTCGTCTACCTGGTGCAGGCATGGCTGCGCTCCGAGGGCGTGAACCTGAAGGAAATCGGCCTGTTCGCGCTGATCCAGTTCCCGTATACGTGGAAGTTCCTGTGGGCGCCGCTGATGGACCGCTATCTCCCGCGCCTGCCCGGCTGGCGGCCGGGGCGCCGGCGCGGCTGGATGCTGCTCACGCAGGTGCTGGTCGCGGGCGCGATCGCCGCGCTCGGCTTCGTGTCGCCGCGCGATTCGATCTGGACGGTAGCCGCGCTCACCACGCTCGTCGCGTTCTTCGGCGCGAGCTCCGACATCGTGATCGACGCGTACCGCCGCGAGTTGCTGCGCGACACCGAACAGGGCCTCGGCAACGCGGTGCACGTGAACGCGTACAAGCTCGCCGCGCTGATCCCCGGCTCGCTGGCGCTGATCCTGTCCGATCACATGCCGTGGGACGTCGTGTTCGCGATCACCGGCGCGTTCATGCTGCCGGGCATCCTGATGACGCTCGTCGTGCGCGAGCCCGAAGTGGTCGGCACGCCGCCGCGCAACCTGCGCGACGCGATCGTGCTGCCGTTCCGCGAATTCATCCAGCGCGACGGCTGGGCCGGCGCGCTGCTCGTCATCGCGTTCATCTTCCTGTTCAAGATCGGCGACACGATGGCCACCACGCTGTCGACGTCGTTCTTCCTCGACATCGGCTTCACGCGCACCGAGATCGGCATCGTCGCGAAAACCACCGCGCTGGTCGCGAGCGTCGCCGGCGGCATCATCGGCGGCGTCTGGCTCGTGAAGATCGGCATCGGCCGCGGGCTGTGGATCTTCGGCGCGCTGCAGATGGTGTCGACGCTCGGCTTTGCGTGGCTCGCCCAGCTCGGCCCCGGTTCGCCCGCGCTCGCGATGCTCTACGACTTCACCGTTTCGACAAGCCACGCGATCGCATCGGGGCTGTCGATGTTCGGCATTACCGTCACGCCGCAATTCAGCCCGATGACGGTCGCGCTCGCGCTCGTCTACGGCGCCGAAACCTTCACCACCGGCCTGACGATGGCCGCGTTCGTCGCGTATATCGCGAGCACGACCGACCCGCGCTATACGGCCACGCAGTTCGCACTGTTCACGAGCCTCGCGTCGGTGCCGCGCACGCTCGCGTCGGCCGCGAGCGGCTTCGTCGTCGCGAAGATCGGCTGGTTCGACTACTTCCTGGTGTGCACCGCGCTCGCGATTCCCGGCATGCTGCTGCTGTTCAAGATCGCGCCGTGGAACGGTACCGCGCGCAACGGCGAGGCCAGCCGTGCGCAGTAACCGCCTGCACGGCCTCGCGCGCGTTGCGGCTACGTTGAGCGTCAGTGCCGCGGCACTCGCCGCGACGTTCGCGCACGCGGCCGACGCCAGCGCGACCGCGGCGGGCTCCGCGCCGACCGCTGCGCCGGCTTCGCCGCCCGCGCCTTCGAATTCCGCCGCGCCCGCCCCGCCGTCCGCCGCCGAAGCCGCGCAGCCGACCGGCGGCGCCGTGCAGGCGAAGGCCTATACGCCGACGCCGCAGCAGGTCCGCTACGGCAACGCGATCGCCTTCCGCACGCTGATCCCGTCGCCGCTGCTCGAGCAGCTCACCGCGAACGAATACGCGCAAATCGTGCAGACGGCCGCCGACAGCAACCGCCTGCTGCCCGCGAACCAGCCGCGCGTGAAACGGCTGCGCGCGATCGTCGCGAAGCTCGCGCCGTATTCGGTGAAATGGAACGACCGCGTGAAGAGCTGGGCGTGGGACGTCAACGCGATCCGCTCGCGCGACATCCGCCTGACCTGCCTGCCGGGCGGCAAGATTCTCGTGTACGGCGGCATGCTCGACCGCATCCGCCTGAACGACGACGAGTTCGGCGTGCTGCTCGCGCACGGCATCGCGCATGCGCTGCGCGAACACGCGCGCAGCAACTTCAGCGCGACCTCGCAGACGTCGCTGCGCGCGGCCACGCTGCCGCCGCTGTTCGGCGTCGGCGATCCGCTGCCGCAGGCACTGAACCTCGGCGAGCGCCTGCAGGCGCTCCACTACGACCCGACCGACGAAACCGAAGCCGACGTGATCGGCGGCGACATCGCGTCACGCGCGGGCTTCGATCCGCGCGCGGCGGTCACGCTGTGGGACAAGCTCGCGGTCGCGACGCGCGCGAACAAGGCGACGGGCTTCATCTACACACACCCGTACAGCACCGCCCGGCGCCAGGATCTGCTGAACCGCCTGCCGGACCTGATGCCGCTGTACGCGAAGGCGATCGGCAAGCGCGTCGACATGCTGCCCGACTATGCGGGCATCAGCGCGCAGCGGCGCAAGGTCGTGCGGCGCTGAGCGCCGCGCGAAGCGATCGTTTCATGCGCCGACGTCGGCCGCGGCCGGCTTGGCCGACGCCGCGCCCGCCGGACGGCTGCCGCTCTCGCGCATCCAGCGCACTTCGTCACCCGGGCTGCGGCCGAACAGCCGCTTGAACTCGCGGCTGAACTGCGACGCGCTCGCATAACCGACGCGGGCAGCGGCCGTGCCGGCACCCACCCCGTCCCGCACCATCATCAGCCGCGCCTGGTGCAGCCGCGCGGTCTTCACGTACTGCATCGGCGATGTCGCCGTCACGTGCTTGAACTGCGCGTGGAATACCGCGAGGCTCATCCCGGCTTCGCGTGCGAGCGTCTCGACGTCGAGATCGGCCTTCAGTTCCGCATGAATGCGCCGCAACGCCTTCGCGATGCGGCCGAAATGATGCTGCTGCACGAGCGCCGCGCGCATCGCGTCGCCCTGCGCGCCCGTCAGCACGCGATACGCGATCTCGCGCATGATCGCGGGCCCCAGCACGCGTGTGTCGTGCGGCGACGCGAGCGCTTCGAGCAGCCGCACGACCGCATCGGCCAGCGGCGCATCTAGCGGGGTCGAATAGATGCCGAGCGGCTCGCTGACGGCCGCGCCGAGCGTCTCGTCGAGCAGGATCGCGAGTTCGGCGATCACCGCGAGATCGACGCGGATCGAGATCGCGAGAAACGGCTCGTCCATGCTCGCGAACGTCTCGCATTCGAACGGCAGCGGCACCGACAGCACGAGATACTGCTGCGCGTCGTAGACGAACGAGCGCTCGCCGAGATAGCCGAGCTTGCGCCCCTGGCACACGACGATGATGCTCGGCTCGTACAGCACGGGCATGCGCGGCGCCGGATGGGTCACACGGATGAAGCGCACGCCATCGAGCGCCGCGAGCGTGTCGCCCTCGTTCGGCGCGAGGCGCGTGTGCAGCTCGATCATGCGACGCTGCACGCGCTCGGCCGCGTCGGCCAAAAGGGGCTGGAAGCTCATGGGCATGGTCCTGTCCGGCAAGAGAATCTGGCTCGCAATGTAGCACCATGAACGTATTTTGACGGCTGTTCGCGGGCAATTCGAGAGGAATAGGCAAATCTTCCAGACCTTCGTGTATTTCGCCGCGGCGGTGCGCTCCTTACGATAGGCACCTGTCTCGCCGCATCGCCACATGGTGCGGCGGCAGTCTGTTTCGCCGGATGTTTTCCGGACAAGGAGCCATTGCATGAGCACAACCTATGCCTACGCGGCAACCGATTCGCAATCGCCGCTCGCCCCGTTCGAATTCCAGCGTCGCGCATTGCGCGACCTCGACGTCCAGATCGACGTTCTCTACTGCGGCGTCTGCCACTCGGATCTGCACCAGGCCCGCAACGAATGGCGCAACACGATCTATCCGGTCGTGCCGGGCCATGAAATCGTCGGCCGCGTGACCGCGACCGGCCCGCAGGTATCGCGCTTCAAGGTCGGCGAGCTGGTCGGCGTCGGCTGCCTCGTCGATTCGTGCCGCACCTGCCCGAGCTGCGCCGACGGCCTCGAGCAATATTGCGAGAACGGCTTCGTCGGCACCTACAACGGCCAGGATCGCGTGACGGGCGACGTCACGTACGGCGGCTATTCGACGCAGCTCGTCGTCGACGAGGCGTTCGTGCTGCGCGTGCCCGAGACGCTCGACCCGGCCGGCGCCGCGCCGCTCTTGTGCGCGGGGATCACGACCTACTCGCCGCTGCGGCAGTGGAACGTCGGCCCCGGCAAGAAGGTCGGCATCGTCGGTCTCGGCGGCCTGGGCCACATGGGCGTGAAGCTGGCGCGCGCGATGGGCGCGCACGTCGTGCTGTTCACGACGTCGCCGTCGAAGATCGAGGACGGCAAGCGCGTCGGTGCGCATGAAGTCGTGATCTCGAAGGACGAAGCGCAGATGAACGCGCACCTGAACAGCTTCGACTTCATCCTGAACACGGTCGCCGCGCAGCACGACCTGAACCCGTTCCTGCACCTGCTGAAGCGCGACGGCACGATGACGCTGGTCGGCGCGCCGGAGCACGACCATCCGTCGCCGCAGGTGTTCAACCTGATCTTCAAGCGCCGCCGCCTCGCGGGCTCGCTGATCGGCGGCATCGCGGAGACGCAGGAAATGCTCGACTTCTGCGCGGAGCACGGGATCACGTCGGATATCGAAACGATTCCGATGCAGCAGATCAACGCGGCCTATGAACGGATGCTGAAGAGCGACGTGAAGTACCGGTTCGTGATCGACATGGCGTCGATCAAGCACTGAGCGAGAAGGTGGGCTTGCGTGGCCTTGCGCAGGCCCGCAAGTGCGCCGAATCGAGATCGCGGGCACGACACCCTGGTAGTGCCCACGATATCGATCGGTACGTCAGTCCCTGTCCTGCAGCGAGAATTGAAACGGATTCTCCGGCGTATTGAATCCGAGCCGGAGCGCATCGCGGGTTTGAGCAAAGCGCCGCCCCTCGAACGTGTAGTACTCGACCAGTAATCCGGTCCGCACCGCATGCGTGTCGTCGAACAGATAGCTATTCTTCGGAAATGTGAGCTTCCCGTCGCTCGTCGCCGCAACGGCCCGGCATGACGAAAGCAGTCCGGGCAATTGCAGAAACGTTGGCTTACGCGCCAACGGATTCATCACCAGGAAAACTTGCCGGTATCGGCTGGCAGCCTCGCCCGACGCACTGCCGTTACCTTCCACGCAGATCAGCGGCGGGTGGGCACCGGTTCGCTCGGCGACGTACACATCGGCCGAGCCCGGATATATGTCGGACGCACGCTCGCCCGGGAACGCCGTCGCACGCGCAAACCGATAGACTCGGCCGTTGACTACGATGCGGTCTTGCCAAAGTTCAAGATCAAGTGCACGTCGCCTCAACTCGGCGTGCAGCGCCGCAAATTGGCCCGGCTTTCCCGGGTACGCATAAAGCACATGCGCGCCCGGCGTATTCGGGTCAACCTCTCGCCCGACCGGAGCGTGAAATACCGAGCCTGGCCGTGCCGCGTAAAACGCATCGTAGCTGTCGTACGACTCAGCCATGGCATCGCATGACAAGACGACCACGGCAGTGACCAGTATCGTTACGATTTTCATCGGTGTGCCTTCGCTCCCGTCGCCCCCAGAAAATCGGGATTGTATTTCCAGAAAATTGTGCTTCCGTAGGCCGCAGTTGAAACCCATACCGAATCGTAGCGGCCTCGTTCGGCCCCATCGACCGTTTTCCCGGTCTTCTTGTTCACCACTCTCCATCGCGTAACGAACGACCCCGGATTCTCCTGTACCTCGAAAATGTTGTGTGAAGGCGCCCCCCACTTAAACGTGTCTTTGACTTTCGGGTGTGATGCGTACACCGTCATGAAGTCACGACCATCCCACCAAAACGCACCATTCGATGGGTCCGGACCTTCATTTGCCAGCGCTTTGCGCGCCCACTCGACAGCCAACTTCATCCCCGGGTCAGCATCGAGGTTGTCGTCCGGGGTAGACATCAGCTTGTTGAACCGCTGATTGGTGCCATTCCACGCATAGGCATAGTTCCGGTCCGCTGCACGTAGTTGGGATACGCTCTTCCCGCCCCATGCCCGACACCGGTTTGCGACAGCAAAAGCGATTCCTCCGATTTCGTCCGAATCATTTGCGACGGACGCTTCACCGTATGCGATCGCAGCAAGCAATCGCAGGTCCTCGTTGATCACGTCGCTCATCGTGCCCCCCCTGTCCGCCACGCCACAACGGAAATATTGGGGTGCATTTTCATCGAAAACGAGCGCGTTCTACCGTGTACAAGAGGCACGTCATCAACGAGCGTGTATCCATTGCTCAGCACCTTGCAGCGCAATCCTTCGACAGGTTTTCTGGTGATTGCGTCGACAATCTCGAAAAATTGCTCGATATCGTCCTCAGAGGTGTCCGACATCAGTTCTGCACTCGAAGCCGTCGCGTGCGCAACAGCCGGTACACCATCGCTACGTGTCTCCAGAAATATTCCTGGATTGCGGCCGGCGAGGACCCGATTCGCTTTGCATGGACAGAGTACGAGGTCGCCTTCAACAACTACGTCTCGTCCTTTTTCCGACATCCCTTTGCCGGTTCCAAATATTTTGAATATCCCCTCGCAGTTGCCGCACGTCGCTTCATCGCCGCTCAGCGCCACGTGCTTTCGATCGTCATAAATCGTGGAGGAATAGGCGAACACGATTCCACGTGTCGTTGTAGGGTCGCCATGCCGAATCGCAGCCTTACGCACGACCGTCTCCAGTACGAACAGCATCAGCCAAAGTCGGCGAATACGCCGAATCAAACAACCCGGGAATTTCCTCGCCATCGCGAACCGTAATGCCGAACGCGTCCTGTGCGGCGGTCACGATACGATCGCCATTACTCAAATGTGATCCGACGAGTGCAACCGGCCTGTTACCCCACATGGCAGCAAAGCCGGCCCCATCAACGATAGTGGCCTCTGTACCGTCCTCGTATGCAACGATATCGCCAACTACTGCGAGACCCAGATCGTCGACCGTCGCATTGGTGGACACGCGCGTAACCTTCCCACCACGCTCGGTTCGCGCGCCGATAGTTGCGAAAAGATGCGTCGTTTCGTTGATTGCTTGTTTCGACATGCGGAGTTCTCCTGTCTGAACGGACCATCGCGGCCTACGAACGGCCGAGATGAGTGATTCGCGCTTTCGGACAACACGCGAATATCCGTCGAGCAGTCTCCACAAAACGAGGGGCCGTGAATATGGGATGAGTTCGAAAATGCGAGCGCTACTTGAACGGATCAGTGCTCCGTGGAAGTGGCATTCGTCAAACGCTGAAGGAGAAAAGCCGCCGGGCGGCCTGCGTGATCACCACCACAAATGAAACGGGCCGCATGTCAGACATGCGGCCCGTTTTGCATCCGGCGAACCGGCATCGCTACCGCGCTTGATGCGCAGCCCCGAACATCACTTCTTATAGTCGTAATCGATCGTCAGCGGCGCATGGTCGCTGAACTTGATGTCCTTGAAGATCGACGTGCTTTTCGCGGTACCGGCCACGCCCGGCGTCGCGATCTGGTAGTCGATCCGCCACCCGACGTTCTTCGCGTACGCCTGGCCGCGGTTGCTCCACCACGTGTACTGCTCCGCGCGCGGGTCGAGCGTGCGAAACACGTCGACATAACCGACGTCGTCGAACAGCTTCGTGAGCCACTCGCGCTCTTCCGGCAGGCAACCCGAGTTCTTCTGGTTGCTCTTCCAGTTCTTGATGTCGATTTCCTTGTGGACGATGTTCACGTCGCCGCACAGGATCACCTCGCGCTTCTTCTTCAGCGCGGCGAGGTGCGGCATGAACTCGTCCATGAAGCGGTACTTCGCCTGCTGGCGCTCTTCGCCGCTCGAGCCGGACGGCACGTACACCGACACGACCGACAGCTTGCCGTAGCGCGCTTCGACGTAGCGCCCTTCGGAATCGAATTCGCTGCTGCCGAAGCCGATGATCACGTCATCGGGCTCGTGGCGGCTGTACACGCCCGCGCCGCTGTAGCCCTTCTTCTCGGCATGGTGGAAATAGCTCCTGAAGCCATGCGGCTCGACGAATTCGGCCGGCAGGTCGTCGGCCGAGACCTTGATTTCCTGCACGCACACGCAATCGGCTTTCTGCTCGCCGAGCCAGTCGAAGAAGCCCTTCTTCGCGGCGGAGCGGATGCCGTTCAGGTTGGCGGTAATCACTCGCATCATGTCGGGTTCCGTTCAGTTCGATGTTTTACAGGGTGGCAGCTTAACGGATCTTCACGCCTTCGAGCTCGGGCTTCGGCGGCGGGAATTCCAGCTTCATGTCGGTCATCGTGCGCAGCAGCAGCTCGGCGATCATCACGTTGCGGTGCGTCTTCGAATCCGCCGGGATCACGTACCACGGCGCATGCTCGGCCGACGTCGCGGCGAGTGCGTCGCGGTACGCAGACTGGTACGCGTCCCAGTGCTTGCGGGCATCGAGATCGGCGATGTCGAACTTCCAGTGCTTGGCCGGATCGTCGATGCGCGCCTGCAGCCGCTCGCGCTGCTCGTCCTTCGAGATGTGCAGGAAGCACTTGATGATCGTCGTGCCGTTCTCGAACAGCATCGTCTCGAAATCGCGGATCTGCCGGTAGCGGCGCTCGCATTCCTTGCTGTCGATCGCGCCGAGCACGCGCGGCACGAGCACGTCTTCATAGTGGCTGCGGTTGAAGATCGCGAGCTCGCCCGCGGCCGGCACCTGCGCATGCACGCGCCACAGGAAATCGTGCGCGGCCTCGATCGGCGTCGGCGCCTTGAACGACACGACGCGCAGGCCGAGCGGATCGACCTCGCGGAACACCGCGCGCACGGTGCCGTCCTTGCCGCTGGTATCCATCCCCTGCAGCACGAGCAGCACGCGCTTCTTCTGCTGCGTGTGCAGGCGCTCCTGCTGCACGTCGAGTTCGGTCGACACGGCCGACAGCCGCTCGCGGTCGGCTTCCTTCGAACCCGACGAGAACGGCTTCGCGCCCGGGTCGAACACATCGAGCTTGAATGCGGCGGCTTCCTTGTCGCGCGTGCTGTACGGCACGCGGAAATCGTCGAGCGACGGTTGTTTCGCCATACCTTCCTCCGTTGGGCGGTGTGGTGCATACGATAACGCACCCACCAAACGCGACGGGCCGCCCCGAACAGATTCGAGGCGGCCCGTCGTCAAGCGCGGTTCAGGCGCGCGATCATGTTCAGCCGAGCTTCTTCTTCAGCAGTTCGTTGACCTGCTGCGGATTGGCCTTGCCCTTCGTCGCCTTCATCGCCTGGCCGATCAGCGCGTTGAACGCCTTTTCCTTGCCCGCGCGGAATTCCTCGACCGACTTCGCATTCGCCGCGAGCACCTCGTCGATGATCGCTTCCAGCGCGCCGGTGTCGGAGATCTGCTTCAGCCCCTTCGCGTCGATGATGCGGTCGGCCGCGCCTTCGTCATCCGCCTTCTCGTCCCAGATCGTCGCAAAGATTTCCTTCGCGATCTTGTTCGAGATCGTGCCGTCGGCGATGCGCTGCAGCACCAGCGCGAGCTGCGCGGCCGACACGGGAATCGCGTCGATCTCGATGCCGTCGCGGTTCAGTTGCGACGACACGTCGCCCATCAACCAGTTCGCGACGATCTTCGCGTTCGCTTCGCCAGCCTTCGCGACCACCGCCTCGAAGTACGCGGCCATCGCCTTGCTCGACGTCAGCACGCCCGCGTCGTACGCGGACACGCCATATTGCTCGACGAAGCGCTGCTGGATCGCGGCCGGCAGTTCGGGCATCCCGGACTGCACGCGGTCGATCCAGTCCTGCCCGATCACGAGCGGCATCAGGTCGGGGTCGGGGAAGTAGCGGTAATCATGCGCGTCTTCCTTGCTGCGCATCGAACGCGTCTCGCGCTTGTCCGGATCGTAGAGGCGCGTTTCCTGCACGACTTGGCCGCCGTCCTCGATCAGCTCGATCTGGCGACGCACTTCGTAGTTGATCGCTTCCTCGAGGAAGCGGAACGAATTCAGGTTCTTGATTTCCGCGCGCGTGCCGAACTTCTCCTGGCCGACCGGGCGCACCGACACGTTCGCATCGCAGCGGAACGAGCCTTCCTGCATGTTGCCGTCGCAGATGCCGAGCCACATGACGAGCCCGTGCAGCGCTTTCGCATAGGCTACGGCCTCGGCCGCACTGCGCATTTCCGGCTCGGTGACGATCTCGAGCAGCGGCGTGCCCGCGCGGTTCAGGTCGATCCCCGTCGCCCCGGCGAAGTCTTCGTGCAGCGACTTGCCGGCGTCTTCCTCGAGGTGCGCGCGGGTCAGGTTGACGGTCTTCTCGTACGCTTCCTTGCCGGCCTTTTCATTGGCGGGCACCTGGATCGTGATCGTGCCGCCCTGCACGACCGGGATCTCGTACTGGCTGATCTGATAGCCCTTCGGCAGATCGGGATAGAAATAATTCTTGCGCGCGAAGATGCTGCGCGGCGCGATGGTCGAGCCGATCGCGAGGCCGAAGCGGATCGCGCGCTCGACCGCGCCGCGGTTCAGCACCGGCAGCACGCCCGGCAGCGCCAGGTCGACCGGGCACGCCTGCGTGTTCGGCTCGGCGCCGAACTGCGTCGACGCGCCCGAGAAAATCTTCGAGACGGTCGACAGTTGCGCGTGCGTCTCGAGACCGATAACGACTTCCCATTGAGTCATGGTGTTCACACTCCTGCCGGAACTTGCTTGTGCCAGTCGGTCGCGCGCTGGAACGCGTCGGCGACCTGCAGCATCCGGGCTTCGTTGAAATAGTTGCCGATGATCTGCAGGCCGACCGGGCGCTGCGCGTTCGCGCCCGCACCGAAGCCGCACGGCACGCTCATGCCGGGCAGGCCGGCGAGGCTCACCGACAGCGTGTAGATATCCGCGAGATACATCGCCACCGGATCGTCGCCCTTCGCGCCGAGATCCCACGCGACCGTCGGCGAAGCCGGGCCCATGATGACATCGCAGGACTCGAATGCTTGCTGGAAATCCTGCGCGATGATGCGGCGGATCTTCTGCGCCTGCAGGTAGTACGCGTCGTAGTAGCCGTGCGACAGCACGTACGCGCCGACGAGAATCCGGCGCTTCACCTCGGGGCCGAAGCCTTCGGCGCGCGACTTCTTGTACATGTCGAGCAGGTCGCCGTACTGCGCGGCGCGGTGGCCGAAGCGCACGCCGTCGAAACGCGACAGGTTCGACGACGCCTCGGCCGGCGCGATCACGTAGTACACGGGAATCGACAGTTCCGTCTTCGGCAGCGACACCGGCACGAGGGTCGCGCCGAGCGCTTCATAAGCTTTAAGTGCCGCGTCGATCGTCGCGCGCACGTCGTCGGCGAGACCCTCGCCGAAATACTCGTTCGGCAAGCCGATGCGCAGGCCCGCGAGCGGCTTGGCCGCATCGTTGCCGGCCGCCCACGGCTGGCCGAGGTGGCGCGTGAAATCCTCGTCGTCGCGCTCGAGGCTGGTCGAGTCGCGCTCGTCGAAGCCGGCCATCGCGTTCAGCAGCAGCGCACAGTCGGACGCGCTCTGCGCCATCGGGCCGCCCTGGTCGAGCGACGACGCGAACGCGATCATCCCGTAGCGCGACACGCGGCCGTAGGTCGGCTTGATGCCCGTCACGCCCGCGAACGACGCGGGCTGGCGGATCGAGCCGCCGGTGTCGGTGCCGGTCGCGGCCGGCGCGAGGCGCGCGGCGACGGCGGCCGAACTGCCGCCCGAGCTGCCGCCCGGCACCGCGTTCGTGTCCCACGGGTTCTTCACCGCGCCGAACGCCGAATTCTCGTTCGACGAGCCCATCGCGAACTCGTCCATGTTGGTCTTGCCGAGCGTGACCATGCCGGCCGCCTGCAGGCGGGCAACGACGGTCGCGTCGAACGGGCTCTCGTAGTTCGCGAGCATCTTCGAGCCGGCGGTCGAGCGCCAGCCGCGCGTGACGAATACATCCTTGTGCGCGATCGGCAGGCCGGTGAGCGCGCCGCCCGCGCCGCGCGCGAGTTCCGCGTCGGCGGCTTTCGCCTGCGCGAGGGTCAGATCGGCGTCGACGTGGACGAACGCGTTCAGGTCGCGCGCGGCGTCGATCCGTTTCAGGTAGTGCTGCGCGAGCTCGACGGCCGAGCATTCCTTGGCGGCGAGCGCGGCGCGCAGTTCGGTCAGGCTTTTTGCGTGCATTGAGTGGTTTTCCTGGAATTCTGGGTGGCGCGCGGCGCTAGCCGGCCGGCACGCTTGTCATCGAACGCTTACTCGATCACCTTCGGCACGAGATAGAGGCCGTCCTGGACGGCCGGCGCCGGACGCTGGTTGTCGTCGCGATTGACGACTTCCGTCACGGCGTCGTCGCGCAGGCGCTGCGCGACTTCCTGGATCTGTTCGATCGGGTGGGCGAGCGGCGCGATGCCGGCGGTGTCGACCGCCTGCATCTGCTCGACGAGGCCGAAGAATTCATTGAGCTGGCCGAGCATATGCTCGGCGTCGGCGTCGGCCATTTCGAGTCGCGCCAGATGCGCGATGCGTTTCACATCGGTCAGGGTCAGGGCCATGCGATCACCGGAAAAACAAGGCTGCGCAGCGCATCAAAAGCAGCGCTGCGGCGGGGGGTTGGAGGGTACGATCCCACCCTCAAAAATCGGGGCCGAAGCGGCAAAAATACCGCCCGTTTCGATTCAAATACCGTGAAATTATAAGGTATCATTACGCGTTCGACCCAAACCCGGCAGCCTTTTCCCGCACCGTTTCGCCCCACTTCGGCAAGCCGTGCGTGCTTCGTGCGATCCCCGGTAGACATCACTCGCAGCTTCGTGCGCCGCGGCGGCCGCTTCCGCCACGCTTCCCGAGGCTGTTATTTTTTCCGCTGCCGCCCTCAGCGCTCCTCGCTACACAGGGCCGGCTCAGAGCGAAACAGGATTCTGAATGTTCGGTTTTTTGCGCAGCTACTTCTCCAACGATCTCGCGATCGACCTCGGCACCGCAAACACCCTGATCTACATGCGCGGCAAGGGCATCGTGCTCGATGAGCCGTCCGTCGTGTCGATTCGCCAGGAAGGCGGCCCCAACGGCAAGAAGACGATCCAGGCGGTCGGCAAGGAAGCCAAGCAGATGCTCGGCAAGGTGCCGGGCAACATCGAGGCGATCCGCCCGATGAAGGACGGCGTGATCGCCGACTTCACCGTCACCGAGCAGATGATCAAGCAGTTCATCAAGACGGCGCACGAGTCGCGCATGTTCTCGCCGTCGCCGCGCATCATCATCTGCGTGCCGTGCGGCTCGACCCAGGTCGAGCGCCGCGCGATCAAGGAAGCCGCGCACGGCGCCGGCGCATCGCAGGTCTACCTGATCGAGGAGCCGATGGCGGCCGCGATCGGTGCTGGCCTGCCGGTGTCGGAAGCCACGGGCTCGATGGTCGTCGACATCGGCGGCGGCACGACGGAAGTCGGCGTGATCTCGCTCGGCGGCATCGTGTACAAGGGCTCGGTGCGCGTCGGCGGCGACAAGTTCGACGAGGCGATCGTCAACTACATCCGCCGCAACTACGGGATGCTGATCGGCGAACAGACCGCCGAGGCGATCAAGAAGGAAATCGGCTCCGCGTTCCCGGGCTCCGAAGTCAAGGAAATGGAAGTGAAGGGCCGCAACCTGTCGGAAGGCATTCCGCGCAGCTTCACGATCTCCAGCAACGAAATCCTCGAAGCGCTGACCGATCCGCTGAACCAGATCGTGTCGTCGGTGAAGATCGCGCTCGAACAGACGCCGCCGGAACTCGGCGCCGACATCGCCGAACGCGGGATGATGCTGACGGGCGGCGGCGCGCTGCTGCGCGACCTCGACCGCCTGCTCGCGGAAGAAACCGGCCTGCCGGTGCTCGTCGCGGAAGATCCGCTCACCTGCGTCGTACGCGGTTCGGGTATGGCGCTCGAGCGCATGGACAAGCTGGGCAGCATCTTCTCGTACGAGTGATCGTCTAGGCAGTTCCTTGACATGACGCACCCGCGGCGTGGCCGGATCGCTCGTTTAGAACGAACCGCCGCGCCGTTTGCGCGTCTGAGCATCATTTAACCGATCACACGCGCCCGGCGCCGACCATGGAATACAGTCCGCCGCCCCTCTTCAAGCAAGGTCCGCCCGCGCTCGCGCGGCTCATCTTCTTCGTTGCCCTCGCCATCGCGCTCCTCGTGTCGGACGCGCGCTTCAGCACGCTCGAAATCGTCCGCGGCGTGCTCGGCACCGTGCTCTATCCGCTGCAGCGCGCGGCGCTCGTGCCGCGCGACCTGTTCATGGGCGCGGCCGACATCGCCGTCACCGGCTCGTCGCTGCGCCACGAGAACGACGACCTCCGCAAGCGCAACCTGCAACTGTCCACGCAGGCCAACCAGGCCGCCGTGCTCGCGCAGGAAAACGTGCATCTGCGCGCGGTGCTCGAACTGCGCCAGCACATCGCGACGCAATCGACGCCGGTCGAGATCCAGTACGACACGAGCGATCCGTTCACGCAGAAGATCGTGATCGGGCAAGGTTTGCAGCAGGGCATCCAGAACGGCGCGCCCGTCGTCAGCGAGAACGGCGTGATCGGCCAGGTCACGCGCGTGTTCCCGCTGCAGTCCGAGGTCACGCTGGTCACCGACCGCGATCTCGCGATTCCCGTGCAGGTGCTGCGCACCGGCCTGCGCAGCGTGATCTACGGCACGCCGAAGGGCGATTCGCTCGACCTGCGCTTCGTGCCGACCAGCGCGGATCTCGTCGTCGGCGACGAGCTCGTCACGAGCGGCCTCGACGGCGTTTATCCCCCCGGCCTGCCGGTCGCGAAGGTCGTACACGTCGACAAGCTCGCCGATACGGCGTTCGCGCGCGTGACCTGCGCGCCGATCGCCGCCGTGCGCGGCGCGCGCCAGATGCTCGTGCTGCATTACCAGAACGACATCCCGCCGCGCCCGGCCGAGCTCGATCCGGCCGCCGACAAGAACGCGAAGGGCGGCAAGAAGGGCGCGAAGACCGCCGCAAAGGGCGAGAAAGCCGACAAGGCCGACGCGAATGCGAAGCCGGCCGCCAGCGCGAAGCCCGCGCCTGCCGCCCCCGGCAAGCCCGCCGCCGCGCCCGCGAAGCCGGCGGCCGGGCAACCAGGAGCCCAGCGATGAACCGCCCGCAATACATCCTGCAGCCGGTCAATCCGTACTTCATCGTCTTCAGCCTCGCCGCCGCGTTCCTGCTGAACCTGATGCCGTGGGGCCGCCTGCCCGGCGTGCCCGACTTCGTCGCGCTCGTGCTGCTGTTCTGGAATATCCACCAGCCGCGCAAGGTCGGGATGGGCGTCGCGTTCGCGCTCGGCATCCTGATGGACGTGCATGACGCGGGGCTGCTCGGCGAGCATGCGCTCGCCTATACGCTGCTGTCGTACGGCGCGATCACGATCCACCGCCGCGTGCTGTGGATGCCGATCGGCGTGCAGGTGCTGTATGTCACGCCGCTGCTGGTCGTCGCGCAGCTCGTGCCGTTCGTGATCCGTCTCGTGATGGGCGCCGCGTTCCCGGGCTGGCGCTACCTGGTCGACGGCTTCGTCGAAGCCGCGCTGTGGCCGATCGCGAGCCACCTGCTGCTGATGCCGCAACGCCGCCCGGTCGATCCGGACGATACGCGCCCGATCTGAGACCGACCGTGACTACCCGCCGCCCCCACGCCCGCCGCGCACCGCGCCTCGGGGCGGCACCTCGCCCGTGCACGCGTGCAGTGCGCGGGTCAGACCGACCCTGACCGCATGACCGAATTCAACGACACCCAACAGCAGCTCTCGAAGTTCCGCCTGCGCGTCGCGGCGGCGGGCGTGTTCGTGTTCGTCTGCTTCGGGCTGCTCGCGAGCCGCTTCTTCTACCTGCAATTGATGCAGCACGGCAAATACGCGCTGCAGGCCGAGGAAAACCGCATCTCGGTCGCGCCGATCGTGCCGAACCGCGGAATCATCACCGACCGCAACGGCGTGATCCTCGCGAAGAACTATTCCGCGTACACGCTCGAGATCACACCATCGAAGCTGGACGACACGCTCGACAACACGATCGACAAGCTGTCGGAGATCATCCCGATCGACGCACGCGACCGCCGCCGCTTCAAGAAGCTGCAGGAAGACTCGAAGAACTTCGAGAGCCTGCCGATCCGCACGCGGCTCACCGATGCGGAAGTCGCGCGCTTCACCGCGCAGCGCTTCCGCTTCCCCGGCGTCGACGTGCGCGCGCGGCTGTTCCGGCAGTACCCGCTCGGCACGACGGCTGCGCACGTGATCGGCTACATCGGCCGGATCTCGAAGCGCGACCAGGATCGTATCGACGCGATAAGCGACGACAACGATAGCGACCAGGAAAACTACGATCCGCGCCGCGACGCGAACAACTACAAGGGCACCGACTACATCGGCAAGATCGGCGTCGAGCAGAGCTACGAGACCGAACTGCACGGGCTGACGGGCTTCGAGGAGGTCGAGGTGACGGCCGGCGGCAGGCCCGTGCGCACGCTGTCGCGCACGCAGGCGACGCCCGGCAACAACCTCGTGCTGTCGCTCGACATCGGGCTGCAGCAGGTCGCCGAGCAGGCGTTCGCCGGCAAGCGCGGCGCGCTCGTCGCGATCGAGCCGAAAACGGGCGACGTGCTCGCGTTCGTGTCGTCACCGAGCTTCGACCCGAATTCGTTCGTGGACGGCATCGACCAGCAGACCTGGGACGAGTTGAACACCTCGACCGACAAGCCGCTCCTGAACCGCCCGCTGCACGGCACCTACCCGCCCGGCTCGACATACAAGCCGTTCATGGCGCTCGCGGGCCTGACGCTCGGCAAGCGCTCGCCGGGCTGGGGTTTCCAGGATCCCGGCTACTTCACGTTCGGCGGCCACACGTTCCGCAACGACGTGCGCTCGGGCCAGGGATGGGTCGACATGAACAAGGCGATCATGGTGTCGAACGACACCTACTTCTACATGCTCGCGCGCGACCTCGGTGTGAACGCGATCGCGAACTTCATGAAGCCGTTCGGCTTCGGCCAGATCACCGGGATCGACATCCAGGGCGAGGCGCGCGGGATCCTGCCGTCGACCGACTGGAAGAAGAAGGCATTCAAGAAGGCCGCGCAGCAGAAGTGGTTCGACGGCGAGACGATCAGCCTCGGGATCGGCCAGGGCTACAACTCGTTCACGATCCTGCAGCTCGCGCACGCGACCGCGACGCTCGCGAACAACGGCATCGTGATGAAGCCTCACCTCGTGAAGGAAGTCGAGGATCCGATCTCGCGCGGGCGCCACCTGACCGTGCCGAAGGAAAGCGAAGTGATCCCGCTCAAGCAGTCCGACATCGACGTCGTGAAGCGCGGGATGGAGAACGTGATCGAGAACCCGTCCGGCACCGCGTACAAGGTGTTCCGCGGCGCGCAGTACCTCGCCGCCGGCAAGACCGGTACCGCGCAGGTGTTCTCGCTGCAGGGCGCCAACTACAAGGGCCACCTGCTCGCCGAGCACCTGCGCGACCACGCACTGTTCATCGCGTACGCGCCAGCCGACCATCCGAAGATCGCCGTGGCGCTGGTCGTCGAGAACGGCGGCTGGGGCGCGCAGGCCGCCGGCCCGATCGCGCGCCGCGTGCTCGACTTCTACCTCGTCGACCGCCAGAACCCGACCAACGAGGCCGCGGCCGTGGCCGCCGCGGCGTCGGCGACCGAACCCGTCAACGCGCCGGTGATCGGCGACGCGAACAGGCCCGCCGCCGTCGCGGCCGGCTTCACTACGCTGCCGCAGCCCGTCGTGCCGTCCGCGGCCAGCGCGGCGGATGCGGCATCGGCCGCATCGGCGCCCGATGCGTCGGGGGCGGCCGGTGCGGCCGGCGCCAGCGCCGCGGCGCCGATGGCCGCGAGCCTGCCGCCGATCCGGCGCCCGCACCGGCCGCGCCGGCCCGCCAGCGACGCGCAGCCGCTCGTCGCCACGCCGCGGGACGACAACCACCGTGCGACGGCTCCCGCGAAAGCGGCGGACGCCGGCACCGCTCATTAACGGAGAAAGGCATGCAATTCGACAAGCGCGCCTGGCTCGACAAGATCAAGCAGATGTTCGCGGGCTTCGACCGCCCGCTCGCCCTCATCGTGTTCCTGCTGCTGTGTGTCGGCATCGTCACGCTGTACAGCGCGGCGATCGACATGCCGGGCCGCGTCGAGGACCAGTTGCGCAACATCCTGCTGACGTTCGTGCTGATGTGGGTGATCGCCAACATCCCGCCGACCACGCTGATGCGTTTCGCGGTCCCGCTCTACACGTTCGGGGTCGCGTTGCTGGTCGCGGTCGCGCTGTTCGGGATGACCAAGAAGGGCGCGAAGCGCTGGCTGAACGTCGGCGTCGTGATCCAGCCGTCCGAGATCCTCAAGATCGCGACGCCGCTGATGCTCGCGTGGTATTACCAGCGCCGCGAAGGCGGGTTGCGCTGGTACGACTTCCTCGCCGCATTCGGGATCCTGCTGGTGCCGGTCGGACTGATCGCGAAGCAGCCCGACCTCGGCACGGGCCTGCTCGTGTTCGCGGCCGGCTTCTTCGTGATCTATCTCGCGGGCCTGTCGTTCAAGCTGATCGTGCCGGTGCTCGTCGCCGGCGTGATCGCGGTCGGTTCGATCGCCGTGTTCGAGCAGCGCATCTGCCAGCCCGACGTGCAGTGGCCGTTGATGCACGACTACCAGAAGCACCGCGTGTGCACGCTGCTCGACCCGACCTCCGACCCGCTCGGCAAGGGCTTCCACACGATCCAGGCCGTGATTGCGATCGGCTCGGGCGGCGTGCTCGGCAAGGGCTACCTGAAAGGCACGCAGGCGCACCTCGAATTCATTCCGGAGAAGCACACCGACTTCATCTTCGCGGTGTTCTCGGAGGAATGGGGGCTCGTTGGCGGGCTCGTGCTGCTGACGCTGTACATGGCGCTGATCGCGCGCGGGCTCTACATCGCCGCGCAGGGCGCGACGCTGTTCGGCCGCCTGCTCGCGGGCTCGCTCACGCTCGCGTTCTTCGTCTATGCGTTCGTCAACATCGGGATGGTGAGCGGCGTACTGCCGGTCGTCGGCGTGCCGCTGCCGTTCATGAGTTACGGCGGCACCGCGCTCACGACGCTCGGCATCGCGATCGGGATGATCATGAGCGTCGGGCGCCAGCGGCGGCTGATGAAGAGCTGACCGCGCGGCACGCACCGCGGAAAGAAAGCGGCGCCCCGGGGCGCCGCTTTTGCATTGGGCATGCCGAACGCGGCCGCGCAGCGCAGCGCCCGCTCACTGCGGCGGCGAGTGCGCGCCCCCTTGCTCCGCGCCGCTGCCCGATGCAGGCCCCTGCGCCTTCAGCCGCGCGCTCAACTCCTTGAATTTCAGCCCGGCCGTCTCGTCGCCCTGCGCGGCCGCCGCCGCGTAATACGCGCGCGCGATGTTCAGGTTCTGCGCGACGCCGTCGCCGCCGCGCTCGTAGAACGACGCGGTCACGTACTGCGCGGTCGGCTCGCCCGCGTCGGCGGCCTGCTTGTACCACGCAAACGCCTGCCGGTTGTCGCGCGGCGTGCCGCGCCCGTCGAGGAACTGGTTCGCGAGCGACAGCTCGGCCTGCACGTGCCCCTGCTTCGCCGCCCGCAGGAACCAGCGATGCGCTTCGGCCGGATTGCGCGCGACGAACTCGCCGTCGTCGAACATCCGGCCGTACACGTACTGCGCATGCGACATGTTCGCGTCGGCCGCGCGCTTCAGCCAGCGCAGCCCTTCGTCGACGTTCGCCGTCACGCCTTCGCCCGTCAGCAGCATCATCGCGTAGTTGAATTGCGCGAGCCGGTCGCCGCGCTCGGCCGCGTCGTGGAACTGCACCAGCGCCGCGCGATAGTCGCCGGCGTTGTAGTCGGCGACTGCCGATTGCGTCTCGTGCGACGGATCGGGCTTCGCTTGCGGCGCGCCCTGCGCAGCGGCCGCGACACACACGACCCACAGGCCGAGCATTGCGCCGACCCGCCCGCGCGCACCGGTCGCACCCTGCGCGCGCCTGCGGCACGCACCGTCGCCGTTCATGACCGCACCTCCTGCAGCGCCTGCCGCGTCGCGCGCAACAGCCAGCTTACGTCGGCCGACAGCGTGATCATCCGGTAGCCGGCCTCGCGGTACTGGCGCGCGCCCGCCGTATCGCCCGCGAAGATGCCGACCGCGACGCCGGCCTGCTTGCCGGCCGCGAGCACGCGCGCCATCGCGATTTCGACATCCGGGTGGCGGATGTCACCGAGATGCCCGAGGCTCGCCGCGAGATCGGCCGGGCCGACGAACAGGCAGTCGACGCCAGGCATCGCCGCGATCCGCTCGACTTCGTCGACGCCGCGCGCCGATTCGATCTGCACGATCACCGCGACCTGCGCGTTCGCGCCCTGCAGGTAATCGCGGCGCATGCCGAACGCCGCCGCGCGCACCATGCCAGCGACGCCGCGCAGCCCGTCAGGCGATTCGGGCGACGGAAAGCGCGTGAGCCGCACCGCGTGTGCGGCGTCGTCGGGCGTCTCGATGCACGGAAACATCAGCGTGCGTGCGCCGGCGTCGAGCGCGCGCTTCACGAGCCACGGCTCGCGCGCCGGCACGCGCACGACGGGCTCGCTCGGCAGGTGCGCGGCAGCGATCGCGCGCAGTTGCGACGCAACGTCGCGGCTGTCGTTCGGCGCGTGTTCCATGTCGATGCAGAGCCAGTCGTAGCCGGCGTGCGCGAGCGCTTCCGCGGCCGAGTCGCTGCCGAGCGACAGCCACAGGCCGTACAGCGGCTCGTCGCCGTCGTGCAGGCGTTGTTTGAGGGAATTGGTGAGCGTGCTCATCGATACGGCCTCCTGGACGGAACGGCAATCGAACGGGACAAGCAACAGGCGAAGCGAAGCGCAACACGCCGGGCAGTCGAAGCACGACGGCGACGCCAGGCCGGGCCCTGGAACGTCAGTCGGTGGCGGGCGGCCGATCTGACAACGCCGGCCGCGCGACGGCGCACGGGCGCGTTTTCCGGTGCCACGCAACGATCATAGCGCGGCGTTACGCGGAATGTGGGAACGGGCGGGGAACCGCACCGTCGCCGGACAGGGCCGCGGGGCGCGGTGGCAGGCAGCCCGCGCCGGACGGCGGGGCTGCCGGGAAGGCAGGATCAGCGGCCGGGCTGGCGCTCGACGTCGGCCCAGCAGTTCGGCGTCTCGTACAGGCGCACGCGCTCGAGGCGCAGGTTCACGCCGTAGTGCGCGTCATACACGCTCGCGAGGAGGTCGAACGCGATCGCCGCGAGGTTCTCGACGGTCGGGATCCGGTCGAGCACGACGGTCTTGTGGTCGGCCATCTGCTCGAGGAACGAGCGCACGACCTCGTCGCGCGCATAGACCAGGAACGCGTGGTCCCACTTGCTGACGAGGTGCTCGACCGCGAGCGCCTTTACGTCGGCGAAATCCATCACCATGCCGCGGTCGGGCGCCCCCTCGGTATCGACGAGATCGCCGCGCAGCGTGACTTCGAGCACGTAGCGATGGCCATGCAGGTTCCGGCACTGGCTGCGGTGATCGGGAATGCGGTGGCCCGCGTCGAATTCGAGTTTTCGGGTAATCAGCACGATGTCAAAAGCCGTGGCTCAGGGAATGTTCAGATATTTGTGGGTCTGCATCGACAGGCGCCACTGCGGATGCCGCTTGCACCAGTCGATCGCGAGCTTCGTATTGAGGTCGCGCGACGGGCCGTCCATCGGCTGGACGAGGAAATACTCGAAGTCGAGCTTCGCATAGTCGGCCAGCCGCTGGTTGTCCTGCGGGATCACGACCTTCAGTTCGTTGCCCTTCGTGACGACGAGCGGCGCGTCGGCCTTCGGGCTCACGCAGATCCAGTCGATCGATTCGAGCACCGGCAGCGAGCCGTTGGTCTCGATCGCGATCTCGAAGCCCGCCGCGTGCAGCGCGTCGACGAGCGGCTGGTCGATCTGCAGCATCGGCTCGCCGCCCGTGCAGACGACGAAGCGGTGCGCTTCGCCATCCGGCCACAGGCCGGCGATCGTCGCGACGAGCGCGTCGGCGTCCTTGAACTTGCCGCCGTTCTCGCCGTCGGTGCCGACGAAGTCGGTATCGCAGAAGCGGCACACGGCCTCCGCACGATCCTCTTCGCGGCCCGACCACAGGTTGCAGCCGGCAAACCGGCAGAACACGGCCGGCCGGCCCGCATTCGCGCCCTCGCCCTGCAACGTGTAGAAAATTTCCTTGACCGCGTAAGTCATCGTCCTTCGTCCGGCTCGCGCCGCTCGTTGTCGATCAGAATCCGTTATTCATCAAGCGCTGCCGGCGCACCCGCATCACAGCGGCGCTTCGGTCACCCGCTCGCCCTTCAGGTAGGCCTCGTAGCCGCGCTTGCGCAGCTTGCAGGCCGGGCATTCGCCGCAGCCGAAACCCCAGTCGTGCAGTTCAGCGCGCTCGCCCAAGTAGCAGGTGTGCGTCTCGACGCGGATCAGTTCGACGAGCGCTTCGCCGCCGAGTTGTTCGGCGAGTTGCCACGTCTGCGCCTTGTCGAGCCACATCAGCGGCGTCTCGAGCACGACGCGCGTGTCCATTCCGAGGTTCAGCGCGACCTGCAACGCCTTCATCGTGTCGTCGCGGCAGTCGGGGTAGCCCGAAAAATCGGTCTCGCACATCCCGCCGACCAGCACGCGCAGCCCGCGGCGATAGGCGATCGCCGCGGCGATCGTCATGAACAGCAGGTTGCGGCCCGGCACGAACGTGTTCGGCAGGCCGTTCGCCGCCGTCTCGATCTCGATCGTGCGCGTCATCGCCGTATCGCTGATCGCGCCGAGCACCGACAGGTCGATCATGTGATCGTCGCCGAGACGGTCCGACCAGGCGGGAAACCGGTGCTTCAGCGCTTCAAGCACGCCTTCGCGACATTCGAGCTCGACGCGATGGCGCTGGCCGTAATCGAAGCCGAGGGTCTCGACCGTCTGGTAGCGTTCGAGGGCCCATGCCACGCACGTGGCCGAGTCCTGCCCGCCGGAAAACAACACGAGCGCGCCGTCTTTAGCGTCTGTCCGAATCACCGTGATACTCCGTGAATGTGTAGGCTCGCGTCGCACTGCGCCCCAGGGCCGGCTGCCACCGGGCGGCCCGACGCGTGCCGGCCTGCGCCGGCTCGACCAGTATAGGCAGCGCGGTCGGCCACGAACGCGGCGGAGCGCTTATACCGCCCATCGCGCGGCATCGTTGCCGCGCGCCACGGCGGCGCCACGCTGGCGGCCTGCCGTGCGCATGAAGCGATGCGCTAAGTCATTGAGCGGGCACGGATTTTATCACGCCCCCGCGAACGCTGCCGGGCACGCGATGCCCACCACAAACGAAAAACCCCAAGAACCTTCCGATTCTTGGGGTTGGAACTGCTGGTGGCCTGGGACGGAATCGAACCATCGACACGCGGATTTTCAATCCGCTGCTCTACCAACTGAGCTACCGGGCCAACGAAGAAAAGCGATTATAGCGAGGTTCCTGAAGGTGCTCAAGTGTTTTCGCGAAATTTTTTACACGGCGCCTTCGGTCGGCTTCTTGCCGAGCTCGACGCCGAGCTGCTTGAGCTTGCGATACAGGTGCGTGCGCTCGAGGCCCGTCTTCTCCGCGACGCGCGTCATGCTGCCGTTCTCGCGTGCGAGGTGATATTCGAAGTACGCGCGCTCGAACGCGTCGCGCGCTTCGCGCAACGGGATGTCGAACGGGATCGCGGCCGTCTGGCCCGCGAGGCCGAGTGCCGAAGCCATGTCGTCGCCGAGCGTCGGCAGCGCAGCCGCGGACGCAACCGCCGCGGGCCCGGCGGCCTGCCCAGCACCGGCCCTCGCCGCGGCGTTGGCGGACGCGGGCGCCGCGCCGCGTGCGAGACCATGCTCGACGGACTTCAGCAGCTTCTGCAGCGCGATCGGTTTCTCGAGGAAATCGAGTGCGCCGATCTTCGTCGCCTCGACGGCCGTATCGATCGTCGCGTGCCCGGACATCATGATCACGGGCATCGTCAGCAGCCCCTGCGCCGCCCATTCCTTGAGCAACGTCACGCCGTCGGTATCGGGCATCCAGATATCGAGCAGCACGAGATCGGGCGCCTGATTCAGCCGGTATTCCCGCGCGGCCTGCGCGTTCTCCGCCGCCTCGACGACATGCCCTTCATCGCTGAGGATCTCCGAGAGCAATTCCCGGATGCCCATTTCATCATCTACCACCAGGATGGTTGCCATTTACGCTGCCTTTGTCTGCACACTTGCTTTTGTCTTAGCGGGGGCCGTCCCGCCCTGCACGCCAGATTCGGCGCCTGGCGCATCGCTCGCCATCTGCAGGAACAGGATCGACACCTGCGCACCCTCGACGGTCTCGCCGTGCATGCGATTGCGCAGATCGATCCGCGCGCCGTGCTCGTCGACGATTTTCTTGACCGTGGCCAACCCGAGCCCCGTGCCCTTCGCCTTCGTCGTCACGTAAGGCTCGAACGCGCGGGTCAGGATGCGCGCCGGAAAACCGGGCCCGTTGTCGGACACGGTAAGACGTACCGCGACGCGCGTTTTGCCCTCGGCGTCGGGATCGCCATATTCTACTGTCTTGGTTTCGATCAACACACGCGGATGCGCAGACTCCGCGACCGAATCCTGCGCATTCTGCAGCAGGTTGTGAATCACCTGGCGCAGTTGCGTCGCGTCGCCGCGAATCACCGGCAACGACGGCGCGAGCTCGGCGACGATCGGGTTCTTGCCTTCGCCTACGCCATACAGCCCGAGCACCTCGCTCGCCAGTTCGTTCAACTGCAGGTTCGCGAGCACCGCCGGCGGCGTGCGCGCGTATTCGCGGAAATCGTCGACCATCCGCTTCATCGCGGCCACCTGGTTGACGATCATCGTCGCGCCGCGCTTGAGCACGTCCGCGTCGGGCGGCGCGAGCTTGTCGGACAGCTTCATCTGCAGCCGCTCGGCCGACAGTTGAATCGGCGTCAGCGGATTCTTGATCTCGTGCGCGAGCCGGCGCGCGACCTCACCCCATGCCACCGAACGCTGCGCGGAAATCACGTCGGAAATATCGTCGAACACGACGACGTAACCGGACGTCTGCGGATCGTCGGCCTGCCCCTCGACCGTCGATACGAGGCGCGTGCCGCGCACGAGCAGCGTCAGCGGATCGGATTCGCCGGGCACCTCGATCGCGAACTGTTGCTGCCAGTGGCCGCGATCGCCGCTGCCGGCGTCGGACGCCGCCTCGCGATCGGCGAAGGCCTTGCGCACCATCGCGCCGAAGCCCGCGGCCACGCCGATCCGGTCGAGCGTCGTGCCGATCAGCGAATTGAACGGCTGCCGGAAGATCCGCTCGGCGCCGCGGTTGGCCGTCGTCAGCCGGAACTGGCGGTCGAGCACGAACACGCCGGCCGTCAGGTTCGCGAGGATGCTCTCGAGGTACGTCTTCGAATGCTCGAGCGCGACGCGGTTCTTCTCGACCGCGAGCCGCGCCTCGGACAACTGGCGCGTCATCGCGTTGAACGACTGCGTGAGGAAGCCGAGCTCGTCGCGCGTCTTGATCTCGCGCTTCGGCGTGTAGTCGCCTTCCGTGATCTCCTTCGTGCCCTGCGCGAGCAGGAACAGCGGCCGCGCGAGCTGCTGGCCGAGCGCGAGCGCGAGCATCATCGCGATGAAGGTCGCGAGGAACAGCGCGAGCGTCAGCGTGCCGATGTACATCTTGCGCAGCCCCGTGCGGCCGAGCGCCTTTTCCTGGTACTCGCGATACGCGCGCTGCACGGCATCGGCGTTGTGCGCGAGCGTCGGCGGCACCGGTTGCGTGAGCTGCAGGAACCGCTCCGCCGGCTGCAGCAGCGACGTCGACGCATCGGGAATCGGCCGCACGACGCGCAGCCGCAGCGCGCCCTTCGCGCCGTGTGAGCGCGGATCGCCGTCGACTTCGCCCTCGATCGCCGCGTACGCGCCGTGTTCGCGCGCCTGGCTCAGCATCAGCGGCGTCGGCAGGTCGTCCGGAATCAGCGCCGCGAAATTGCCCGACGCCTGCGCGACGATATGCAGGTCGGGCGCCGCGCCCGAGCCGCCGCGGCTCGGCTCGACGATCGTCGCGTCCTGCACGCCGAACTGGTCGCGCAGCCGCAGCAGCGTGAGCGTCGTGCCGTTCGTGTTCGCATCGACGCTCGCGAGCTGGTCGGACATCATCCGTGCCTTCGTCTGCAGATCGGACAGCGACGCATCGAGCATCCCGCGGCCAAGGTTCAGGCCGGCCGTCAGCGCCGTCTCGACGTTCACGTCGAACCACGACTCGATGCTGCGCGACACGAACTGGTACGACACGATGTAGATGATCCCGCCCGGCACCACGCCGACGAGCGCGAAGAACACCGCGAGCTTCGCGAGCAGCCGCGTGCCGAACTTGCCCTTCCTCAGGCGCACGACGATCATCCCGATCAGCCCGAGCACCACGAGCAGGAACACGAGCGCGACGACGATGTTCGTCGCGTACAGCCACGAGTAGTAGCGATCGAAGAATTCGGTGTTGGCACTCGCGGCCGCGAGCAGCACGAGCAGCAGCAGCGCGGTGAGCGCGACAGTCGAGACGATCACGCGAACGAGGAGGCTCTTCCCGCTGGCCGCGCGGCGCACTTTATTTAGCACGTTCGGTCACCGTGAAGTTGAAGCGCTTCCAGTCCGACCCGAGCGTCCAGTCGCGGTTGTTCACGGCGTCGACCTGGAACGGCTTCGGCATCAGTGCCGTATCGAGCTGCATCCGCACCGAGGCCACGTAGGTTTCGCCCGCGCGCACCTGGTTGCGGTCGATCACGTGCCACGACGTGATGTGCCTGACGACCGCAAGCGCGTCCTTCAGCGACGGGAAGCCAAGCTGCAGGCCGCCCGTCGACACGCGGTACTCGCGCGTGAGCGGCTGGAACGACAGGCGGATCGTCTGCGTCACCGACACCGGCTGCTCGTCGAACCAGTACCAGCGCGCACGGCTCAGCTCGAAGTCGGTCGTGAAGTAAAGCGGGATGCCCTTGTTGACGGCATCCTCGAGGTTCGGATTCAGCTCGAAATCGAAGCGGGCGTCGAGGCTCCAGCCGCTTCCGTCGGCCTGGAGCGACGCGCGCTGCACGGCGGCCGATTCGGCATGCGCCGGCCGGACGAAGGCCAGGCACAGCGCCAACGCGACCATCAGGACGGCCGCGAGCCGAAGTGGAAAAAGGTGTTTGATCGTCACCGTTTCTGAAACCGCGCGTAGAAAAATCCGTCGTGATCGGTGTTTTGGTCGAGTGCGCCGGCGGCCGCCCCTCCCTGCACGCCGCCCGGCAGCAGTTGGCCGGGGGCGTCCAATCGTACCGCATCTTCACAGGCCGCTTCAAACCAGCGGGCCTGCAACTCGCCTTCTTCGGGGAAGATCGAACAGGTCACGTAAAGCAGTTCGCCGCCCGGCTTCACGAGCGGCCACAGCGCCGACAGGATGCGGCGCTGTTCCGCGACGAGCGCCGGGATGTCGGCCTCGCGGCGCAGCCAGCGAATGTCGGGGTGCCGCCGCACGATGCCGGAGGCCGAGCACGGCACGTCGGCCAGGATACGGTCGAACGGGCGCCCGTCGTACCACGCGTCGGGCGCCCCCGCATCGCCGACACACACGTCCGCCTCGAGCGACAGGCGCACGAGGTTCTCGCCGATGCGCGCCGCGCGCGTCGCGTCGCTTTCGAGCGCGACGACTTCCGCATGGGCCAGTTCGAGAATATGGCTGGTCTTGCCGCCGGGCGCCGCGCATGCGTCGAGCACGCGCATGCCGTCGCGTGCGCCGAGCCATTCGGCCGCGAGCTGCGCGCCGGCGTCCTGCACCGACACCACGCCATCGGCGAATCCCGGAATGCGCTCGACCGGCAGCGCCGACGCGAGCCGCACCGCATGCCGGCCGATCGCGGTCGCTTCGATCCCGCTCGCGCGCAGCGTGTCGAGATACGCGTCGACGCTCGCGCGGCGCGCATTCACGCGCAGCGTCAGCGGCCCCTGGCGCTCGCCGGCCGCGAGGATCGCCTGCCATGCGTCGGGCCATGCGCGCTTCACCGCATCGACCCACCATGCGCGGTAATTCCAGCGCGCGACGGCGTCGCCTTGCATCGCCGCGACGAGCGCGTCGCGCTCGCGCAGGAAACGGCGCAGCACCGCGTTGACCATCCCCTTCGCGAACGCGTATTCGCGGCGCGCGCCGATCACGGTAACAGCCTGGTCAACCACCGTGAACGCCGGATACGCGACGGCGTCCGCCGGGTCGAGCAACAGCGCGAGCGCGCCGGCGAGCACCGCGTGCACGTGCGCGGACGGCGCCTTGCTGACGAGCCAACCGATCAGCCAGTCCGCGCTGCCGAGGCGACGCATCGTCCGGTAGGCGACGTCCTGCGTCGCGCCGCGCGCGAGCGCCTGCGCACCGGGAGCCATCTGCGCGAATACCGTCGAGAGTGCCGCCGGCAACGCGGTGCCGCGCCGCACCGCATCGACCGCCTGCGCGGCCGCGTCGAGTGCGAAGCCGAGCGACTCGGGCGCAAGATGCAGCGCGGACAGGCGCGCCGGGCGGCCGGAAGAAGACGGAGCGGAAGAACGGGTTCGTGTCATCGGAGCGGAATCGGCAACAAGCGCGGCAAACAAGCGCGGCAAACAGGCGCAGCAAACAAATGCGGCAAACGTCGGGATCGCAACGACCGCGTGGCCCTGCGACTCCAAACCGAGCATTGTAGCGTGCGACCATGCGGCCCCTTTGGCCCCTTTACGGCGCGCACAAATGAAACACCCCGCAGCGCGAAGCGTGCGGGGTGGCGTGGCAGCCCCTCGCGCGGCAACAGCCGCGCGGCGGCGCGCCGAGGCTTAATCGAAGCGGCCGGTACGCGCCATCTCCATCAGGCGCGCAATGCGCTCCTCGGTGGCCGGGTGCGTCGAGAACAGGTTCTGCAGGCCACCGCCGTGCAGCGGGTTCATGATCATCATCTGCGCAGTGGCCGGATGCGCCTCGGCTGCCTGGAACGGGATACCGGCCGCATAGCGATGGATCTTGTCGAGCGCGGTCGCAAGCGACTGCGGATCGCCGGAAATCTGCGCGCCGCCGCGGTCGGCCTCGAACTCGCGTGCCCGCGAAATCGCCATCTGGATCAACGCGCCGGCAATCGGCGCGAGCAGCGCGACCGCAATACCCGCGATCGGGTTGGCCGGCCGGCCGTTCTCGTCGCGCCCGCCGAAGAACATCGCGAAGTTCGCGAGTGCCGAGATCGCGCCCGCCATCGTCGCGGTGATCGTCGAGATCAGGATGTCGCGGTGCTTCACGTGCGCGAGCTCGTGCGCCATCACGCCGCGCATCTCGCGCTCCGACAGCACGCGCAGGATGCCCGTCGTCGCGGCGACCGCCGCGTGCTCGGGGTTGCGGCCCGTCGCGAACGCGTTCGGCGCATCCTCGTTGATCAGGTAGACGCGCGGCATCGGCAGGTTCGCGCGCGTGGCGAGCTCGCGCACCATCCGGTAGAACTGCGGCGCCGTGTTCTCGTCGACTTCCTGCGCGTTGTACATGCGCAGCACCATCTTGTCGGAGAACCAGTACGAGAAGAAATTCATGCCGAGCGCGAACAGCAGCGCGATCGTCATGCCGCGCGAACCGCCGATCATGCCGCCGATCACGATGAACAGGGCCGTGATCCCGGCCATCAACATCGCCGTTTTGACCCAATTGAACATACCCACTCCTTATCCGTCAGGGGACCCGCCGTGCATCACAGGGCACGGCGGAAAATTGTAAGCGATTTGTTAGATAAGGTCTTGCCGGAAAAATTCAATCTCAGCGTTGCAATGTTGCAAGACGAAGGCCGAGGCCGACGAAAGCGCTGCCGACCGTGCGGTCGAGCCACTTCTTGACGCCCGGCTTGCCGGAAAAGCGCTGCGTGACGCTGCCCGCGACCCATGCGACCAGGCTGGTCCAGACCGTGCTCATCCCGACGAACACAGCGCCGAGGGTCAGGAACGCCAATGCCTTGTGCGGGCTGTCGGCCGACACGAACTGCGGGAAGAACGACACGAAGAACAGCACGACCTTCGGGTTCAGCACGTTCGTCCAGAAGCCCTGCATGAACAGCTGGCGCAGCGGCTTCGCAGCCGAGGCCTGCGCGGCCTCGGTGCCCGACGGCGTGGCGGCCTGCTTCGCGACGATCATGCGCACGCCCAAGTAGATCAGGTAGGCGGCGCCGACCAGCTTGATCACCGTGAACGCGGCAGCCGATGCCGCGAGCAGCGCGGTCAGGCCGAATGCGCACGCGAGCGCGTGAACGCAGCAGCCGGCCGAAATGCCGAGCGCCGACATCAGCCCCGCGCCGCGCCCCTGCGCGACACTGCGGCCGATGATATAGGCCGTGTCGGGGCCGGGCGTGACGTTCAGCAGGAAAACCGCGAGCACGAAGAAGCCGAAATGGGTGATGCCGAACATGAAAACCTCGAAACCGGAGAGCGCAGGGAAATTCTACGCGCGCCTGCCGTGCCGCGCGACTCGGCCGTCCGGCCAATTGCGCACGGCCGGCAGGTCGTGTCGAATGGCGGTCAGGCAGCGTCAGGCAGCGCGAAACGCTGGCCCGCGGCGAGCGGCGAGCCGGCCAGAAATTCGCGCGCGGGCAACCGCTTGCCGCCCGGCTTCTGCAACTGGGTGACGCGCAGCGCGCCACTGCCGCACGCGACGACCACGCCTTCCGGTGCGGCTTCGACGATCGTGCCGGGCGCCGCGTCGCCGCGCGCCGCCACGGGCTCGGCCGCCCACAGCTTGATCGCCGCGCCGTCGAGCGTCGCGACGCCGCCCGGGAACGGATCGAACGCACGCACCTGGCGCGCGAGCACATCGGCGGGCTTGCGCCAGTCGAGCGCCGCTTCATGCTTGCCGATCTTTTCCGCATAGGTCACGCCGTCGGCCGGCTGCGGCGTCGCCGGCAGCGTGCCGTCGCGCTCGAGCCGCACGAGCGCGTCTACGATCAGCCGCGCGCCTTCGGCAGCGAGCCGATCGTGCAGTGTCGCGGTCGTATCGTCGGGCGCGATCGCGATGCGCGCCTCCTCGATCATCGCACCGGTGTCGAGGCCGACGTCCATCTGCATCAGCGTGACGCCCGTCTCGGCATCGCCAGCCTCGATCGCGCGATGGATCGGCGCGGCGCCGCGCCAGCGCGGCAACAGCGACGCATGGATGTTGATGCAGCCGTCACGCGGAATGTCGAGTACCTCCTGCGGCAGCAGCAGGCCGTACGCGGCAACCACCATCACGTCGTGCGGGGTCGCACGCAGCAGCTCGATCGCGTCGGCCGCCTCCGCAGGGTACTTGCCCGCGCGGCGCAGCGACGGCGGCTGCGCGACGGGCATCCCGTGCTCGACGGCGTAGCGCTTCACGGCGCTCGCCTGCAGTTTCATCCCGCGCCCGGCAGGGCGATCGGGCTGGGTGAGCACGAGCGGCACCGGAAAACCGGCCTCGTGGATCGCGGCGAGGGCAGCCGCGGCAAATTCCGGCGTACCGGCAAAAATCACGCGCAACGTATGGGTCATGACAGCGTTCGGGGTCGGGCAGGGCGAACGCGCATCACATCGCGCGTTCGAGTTTCTTCATCTTCGACTTGATGCGCGTCTGCTTGAGCGGCGACAGGTATTCGACGAACACGCGCCCCATCAGGTGATCCATCTCGTGCTGGACGCACACGGCGAGCAGGCCCTCGCAGTCGAGCTCGATGGTCTCGCCCTGCTCGTTGAGCGCGCGCACGCGCACGTGGTCGGGACGCTCGACTTCGTCGTAGATGCCGGGCACCGACAGGCAACCCTCTTCGTAGATCTGCTTCACGTCGCTCGACCACACGATCTCGGGGTTGATGAACGCGCGCAGCTCGTTCTTCTCCTCGGAGACGTCGATCACGATCACGCGCTCGTGCACATCGACCTGCGTGGCCGCCAGGCCGATGCCGGGCGCCGCGTACATGGTCTCGGCCATGTCGGCGACGAGCTTGCGGATCCGGTCGTCGACCTTGTCGACGGGCTTGGCGACCTTGTGCAGCCGCTTGTCGGGGTAATGAAGAATGTTGAGCAAAGCCATGGTGTTCGGTATTCGGTAGAGCGACGTGCCGCATCGGCCATCCGGCCGGCTGGCGCCGCCGCCGCGATGCAATGAAGATAAGGCGGATACGCGGCGTATCAATGCCGCGGATCGCGCCTCCTGCAATTGGCCGGGCGCCTGCGCGCGCGGCCCTGTCGAGTATTTCGGATGATGAAAATTTTATCATGGCGCCACGCGGTCCGCTGGCCGCCGCATTCGAGGGGAGCCTCATGTCGCCGCAAGCGCTGACCACCTCCGCGCTGCGCGCATGGCTGCAGCTCGCGCATGCGCCCGGCCTCGCGCCCGCCGTGCTGCAGGTGCTGCTCGATGCATTCGGCTCGCCGGCGGCGCTGCTGCGCGCGTCCGACCAGGCCATCGCCGCCGTGAGCAGCCCCGCCGCCGCACAGGCCATGCGCGCGAGCGAGCGCGACGATCTCGACGCGCGCACCGACGCCGCGCTCGCGTGGCTCGATGCGCCGGGCAACGCGCTCGTCACGCTCAACGATCCGGCCTACCCGCCGCGGCTGCGCGACCTGCACGATCCGCCGCCGCTGCTATATGTAAAGGGCCGGCTCGACCTGCTGCACACGCGTGCGCTCGCCGTGGTCGGCAGCCGCCACGCGACACCGCAGGGGCTCGCCGACGCGACGCGCTTCGCGCGCGAGTTGTCCGACGCAGGGCTCTCGATCGTCTCGGGCCTCGCGCTCGGGATCGACGGCGCCGCGCATCGTGGCGGGCTCGACGGCCGCTCGGGCACGGTCGCGGTGATCGCAACGGGCGCCGATCTCGTCTATCCGGCGCGGCACCGCGCGCTCGCCCACGAGATCGCCGCGCACGGCGCGATCGTGTCGGAATGGCCGCTCGGCACGCCGGCCCGCGCCGCGCATTTCCCGCAACGCAACCGGCTGATCGCCGCGCTCGCGATCGGCGCGCTCGTCGTCGAGGCGGCCCCGCGCTCCGGCTCGCTGATTACCGCACGGCTCGCGAACGAACTGGGGCGCGATGTGTTCGCGATGCCGGGCTCGATCCACGCGCCGCTCGCGCAGGGCTGCCACGCGCTGATCCGCGACGGCGCGAAGCTCACGGCAGCGCCGCTCGATGTGCTCGAGGAATACGGGCTGGGCGAACCGGCGGCTCGCGCGGCGAGTGGCGCGTCGTGCTCCGGAAATGCGGGCGCGAACGGCGGCGACCTCCGCGAAACCGCAGCCGCCGGCATCATGCAGGCTGACTCCGTCGCGCCGGCCGCCGCGCCACCCCGAATCGAAGCACCGCCACTGCCGCCACCATCCGGCAACCCATCCGAACAGGCCGTGCTTGCCGCATTGGGATACGGCCCCGTCACGTACGAATGGCTCGCCGAACACAGCGGCTTGCCTGACGACGTGCTGCACCGCGCGCTGCTCGCGCTGGAACTGGCCGGCCGCGTCGCAAGCCTCCCCGGCGGACGCTTCGCGCAGCTTGACGCGGCGCCCACTCCGCCTGCGCGCGGCGTGCTACATTTCCCCGCATAGGGGCGGCCGCGCCGCCAACGATACCCAAGGAAATCCATGCCCGCGCTGAATCTCGACACCGATGCGGATCGGATCGCCGAGCGCCTCGCCGATCCCGGCACGTTGCTCGTCGCCTGCCTGTGCGCCGAGTGGTGCGGCACGTGCCGCGACTACCGGATGGCCTTCGACCAGCTCGCCGACGCGCATCCGGACGCCTGCTTCGCCTGGATCGACATCGAAACGCATGCCGACCAGCTTGACGATCTCGACGTCGAGAACTTCCCGACGATCCTGATCGAGGATACCAACACCGCACGCTTCTTCGGCACGGTGCTGCCGCACGCGGCGATCGTCGAGCGGATGCTGTCCGACCTGAGCGCGGTACCCGGTGCGCCGCACGCACCGAAATTGCGCAACGTGCTGAACGTCGAAGCCTGAATTCGCGAGCCGGCCCGGCGGTTTTTCGTGCGTTTGCGCGCCCCGCCGCGGCGGGCGCTTGCCGCCGTTGCAACCCCCCTCTATGATGGGCCGCTTTTTACGCGCTGAGCCGCCGTTGCTGCGGCGTGTGCTATAAAGCGGTCGTAAAAGGGACCCACAACCGGCGAACCCTGTCCACCAACACACACCTGTCATGTCCAAAGCACTGATCATTGCGGAAAAGCCTTCTGTCGCGAACGACATCGCACGCGCTTTGGGCGGCTTTACCAAGCATGACGAATACTTCGAGAGCGACGAATTCGTCCTTTCGTCCGCGGTCGGCCACTTGCTGGAAATCGCCGCCCCGGAAGAATACGAGGTCAAGCGCGGGAAATGGAGTTTCGCGCATCTGCCCGTCATCCCCCCGCATTTCGACCTGAACCCGATCGCAAAAAGCGAGTCGCGCCTCAAGGTGCTCACCAAGCTGATGAAGCGCAAGGACGTCGACCGCCTGATCAACGCATGTGACGCGGGGCGCGAGGGCGAGCTGATTTTCCGCCTGATCGCGCAGCACGCGAAGGCGAAGCATCCGGTCCAGCGCCTGTGGCTGCAGTCGATGACCCCGCAGGCAATCCGCGACGGCTTCGCGAACCTGCGCAGCGACACGGACATGCAGCCGCTCGCCGACGCCGCGCGCTGTCGCTCGGAAGCCGACTGGCTCGTCGGGATCAACGGCACCCGCGCGATGACCGCGTTCAACAGCAAGGGCGGCGGCTTCTTCCTGACGACAGTGGGTCGCGTTCAGACGCCAACGCTGTCGATCGTCGTCGAACGCGAAGAGAAAATCCGCCGCTTCATCCCGCGCGACTACTGGGAAGTGAAGGCCGCATTCGCGTGCGCGGGCGGCTTCTACGAAGGCAAGTGGTACGACCCGAAATTCAAGCGTGACGAATTCGATCCGGAGAAGCGCGACTCCCGCCTGTGGAGCCTGCCTGCCGCCGAAACGATCGTCGCCGCATGCCGCGACCAGGTCGGCACGGTCTCCGAGGAATCGAAGCCGTCGACGCAGCTGTCGCCGCTGCTGTTCGACCTGACGAGCCTGCAGCGCGAAGCGAACGGCCGTTTCGGCTTCTCCGCGAAGAACACGCTCGGCCTCGCGCAGGCGCTGTATGAAAAGCACAAGGTGCTGACCTACCCGCGTACCGACGCACGCGCGCTGCCGGAAGACTACCTGTCGACGGTCCAGTCCACGCTCGAGATGCTCAAGGAGAGCCACAACTACCTGCCGCACGCGAAAAAGGTGCTCGACAAGGGCTGGGTGAAGCCGAACAAGCGGATCTTCGACAACTCGAAGATCACCGACCACTTTGCGATCATCCCGACGCTGCAGGCGCCGAAAGCGCTGTCCGAGCCCGAGCAGAAGCTGTACGACCTGGTCGTGAAGCGCTTCCTCGCGGTGTTCTTCCCGGCGGCCGAATTCCGCGTCACGACGCGGATCACCGAAGTTGCCGGCCATCACTTCAAGACCGAAGGCAAGGTGCTCGTCGAGCCGGGCTGGCTGCAGGTGTACGGCCGCGACGCCGAAGGCGCGGACGCGAACCTCGTGCCGGTGCAGAAGGACGAGAAGGTGAAGACGGACGAGATCGCCGCGGTGGCGCTCGTGACGAAACCGCCCGCCCGCTACTCGGAAGCGACGCTGCTGTCCGCGATGGAAGGCGCGGGCAAGCTCGTCGAGGACGACGAGCTGCGCGAGGCGATGGCCGCGAAGGGCCTCGGCACGCCGGCGACGCGCGCGGCGATCATCGAAGGCCTGCTCGGCGAGAAATACCTGCTGCGCGAGGGCCGCGAAATGATCCCGACCGCGAAGGCGTTCCAGCTGATGACGCTGCTGCGCGGGCTCGGCGTGAAGGAACTGACCGCGCCCGAGCTCACCGGCGAATGGGAATACAAGCTGTCGCAGATGGAGCGCGGCAACCTTGCGCGCGACACCTTCATGCAGGAAATCGCCCGCATGACGCAGCAGATCGTCAAGCGCGCGAAGGAATACGATTCCGACACGATCCCCGGCGACTACGCGACGCTCGAGACGCCGTGCCCGAACTGCGGCGGCCAGGTGAAGGAAAACTATCGCCGCTTCGCGTGCACGAAGTGCGAGTTCTCGATCTCGAAGATCCCGGGCAGCCGGCAGTTCGAGATCCCGGAAGTCGAGGAGCTGCTGCAGAAGAAGGAAATCGGTCCGCTGTCCGGGTTCCGCAGCAAGATGGGCCGCCCGTTCTCGGCGATCCTCAAGCTGTCCTTCGACGACGAAACGAAGAACTACAAGCTCGAGTTCGATTTCGGCCAGGACCAGGGCGGCGAGGAAGGTGAAGCTCCCGACTTCTCCGCGCAGGAACCGGTCGGCGCGTGCCCGAAGTGCAAGGGCCGCGTGTTCGAGCACGGGATGAGCTACGTGTGCGAGCACTCGGTTGCCAACCCGAAGACCTGCGACTTCCGCTCGGGCAAGGTGATCCTGCAGCAGGAAATTGCGCGCGAGCAGATGGGCAAGCTGCTTGCCGACGGCCGCACGGATCTGCTGCCGAACTTCAAGTCGTCGCGTACCGGCCGCAACTTCAAGGCGTTCCTCGTGAAGCAGCCGGACGGCAAGATCGGCTTCGAGTTCGAGAAGAAGGAACCGAAGGCCGCCGCCGCGAAGAAGACGGCAAAATCGGCGACGAAGGATGCCGAAACCGTGACGGAAGGCGCCGAAGAGAAACCGGCACCGGCCCGCAAGACCGCCGCCAAGACCGCAGCGACCAAGACCGCCGCCCGCAAGACGACGGCGCGCAAGACGGGTTCGTAACGGCGCGACCGCCGGGGGCTTACCCCGGCGCATCAGGCTCCGGCAGGCAGCCATAAAAAAACGCGGATCGATCGCTCGATCCGCGTTTTTTCTTTGTGCCGGCGGCAACCGCCGCCCGGCCGTCGCGCCGTTACAGCGGCGACGGCACCGCGACGCGCGTGCGCGGCGAACGCGGCAGGCGCGGCGACAGGTTCGGGTCGGCCGATTCGGGTAGCTCGGCGCGCGTCTCGACACCGATCGGCGCGGGCGCCGAACTCTGCGCGGCCCACTGTTCGCCCATCATCGCGTCGGTCGAGTGGCTGAAATGCTCGACGAGGTGGTCGATGAACGTGCGCACCTTCGCGGGAAGATGGCGCCGGCTCGGGTAAGCGATGTTGATCTCGACCTGCGGCAGCCGGAAATCCGGCAGCAGCCGCACGAGCGCGCCGCGCGTGATGTCGCTGCCGATCAGGTAGCTCGGCAGGATCGCGACACCCATCCCGAGCAGCGCACACTGGCGCAGCATCGCGGTGTTGTTCGCGACGATCACGTTGGTCGGCCGCACGCGCACTTCGCCGTCCGGCCCCGTGAACACGCGCTCGTCGCCCCAGTATTCGGTCGGCAAGCTCAGGCTCGGGTGCGCGGCGAGCTGCTCCGGATGGGTCGGCACGCCGTGCTTCTCCAGATAGCTCGGCGTCGCGCACACGGTCATGCAGCCCGTGGTCAGGCGCCGCGTGACGATGCTCGCGCTGCGCATCTGGCGCGTGACGACGATACCGACGTCGAAGCCTTCCTCGACGAGATCGACCTGCCGGTCGACCAGCGTGAGATCCGGCACCACTTTCGGGAAATTCTCCGTGTACGACTGCAACACGGGCGCGAGGTTATGCAGGCCGAACACGACCGGCGCGACAATGCGCAGCGTGCCGACCGGCTCGTGATTGCGCGCGACGACCATCTGCTCGACGTCCTCCAGCTCATCGAGGATCTGGCGAGCACGCTCCAGATAAACCTGGCCCGACTCCGTCAGGGAAAGGCTGCGCGTGGTGCGGTTCAGCAACCGCGTGCCGAGCCGGCCTTCCAGATCGGCGACGTGACGCGTCGCAACCGCGTTGGAAATATCCATTGCGCTCGCGGCCCGCGCGAAACTGCCGAGATCTGCAACCTTGACGAACACGCGCATCGACTGCAAATGATCCATAAACGACTCCTGCCGCTGTTACAACTTCAAAAAGATGAAGCAAATGCGTAATTCTCCTACGACAGCGGAAATGATGCAGAGTTGCTCAACAAGGCCCCGGTTGACGATAAAAATAGTCAAAAATCCTCGCCCTTTGCGGATAGTTGATCCAACTATTCTGATTGGAGCAACAATTGGGTGAACCTCGTCGAACAAGCGGTCGAATCAGGAAGGACGTATTTGATGCGACACAACAGCGCACCCTGCCGCCCCGCACGCGAGCGGCTCCGGGTAAGGCTGCCGCCGATTGCGGCGGAGCGTAACAACCTGTTAAAAAGACACCACGAAGACGGCCGACGTAGCATCATGTCGGCCCCGGCCGGGCGGGACGGGTGCGCGACGTGCGCCGCCGCCACCGCCGCTTTCAACGCGCGACATCCGCTCACCATGAAAATTGCCATCCTCGACGACTACCAGGACGCCGTCCGCAAGCTGAACTGCTTCGAGATGCTTGCCGACCACGACGTGAAGGTCTTCAACAATACGGTGCGCGGACTGGGACAGCTCGCAAGCCGTCTGGCGGAAGTCGAGGCGCTCGTGCTGATTCGCGAACGGACCCCGATTTCGTCGCAACTGCTCGCCAAGCTGCCGAACCTGCGCATGATCAGCCAGACCGGCCGGGTCTCGACCCACATCGATCTCGAAGCCTGTACCGACCGCGGCATCGCCGTGCTCGAGGGCACGGGTTCGCCGGTTGCGCCCGCCGAGCTGACCTGGGCGCTCGTGATGGCCGCCCAGCGCCGCATCCCGCAGTACGTTGCGAACCTGAAGCAGGGCGCATGGCAACAGTCCGGCCTGAAGACGTCGGCGATGCCGCCGAACTTCGGCCTCGGCCAGGTGCTGCGCGGCCAGACGCTCGGCATCTGGGGCTACGGCAAGATCGGCCGGCTCGTCGCCGGCTACGGCAAGGCGTTCGGGATGAACGTGCTGATCTGGGGCCGCGAGCATTCGCTCGAGGCCGCGCGCGCCGACGGCTACACGGCCGCCGAGAGCCGCGAAGCGCTGTTCGAGCAGAGCGACGTGCTGTCGCTGCACCTGCGCATGCACGACGACACGCGCGGGATCGTCAAGCAGGAAGACCTGATGCGGATGAAGCCGACGTCGCTGCTCGTCAACACGAGCCGCGCGGAACTGCTCGAGGAAAACGCGCTCGTCAACGCGCTGTCGCACAACCGTCCGGGGATGGTCGCGATCGACGTGTTCGAGAGCGAGCCGATCCTGCAGGGCTACAGCCTGCTGCGGATGGAAAACGTGATCTGCACGCCGCACATCGGCTACGTCGAACGCGAAAGCTACGAGCTCTACTTCAGCGCGGCGTTCAAGAACATCCTCGCGTTCGACGAGGGCGACATGTCGAGCGTCGCCAACCCGGAAGCGCTGACGCCGATCCGCAAGCGCTGACCGCGCGGGCTGCGCGCGCCGCGCGGCCCCGCCTCTCCGTTCCCTGCCTTCAGGCGACCACGCGGCCGCCAGTCATCGCGCCGACGCGCGTGAGGAAGTGCTCGCCGTCGCGCCGCCCGAGGTCGTACGCATGCCGCATCTGCGACGGGCTCGTGTAATCCCAGCTCGAAATCGGCACCTTGCTCGACGGCTGCACGTACAGCCGCCGCTGGTCGCCGTGCGCGACCGTGAACATCTGCGGACGCGGATACAGCCGCGTGACGAGCACCAGCACGTCGCCCGGCGATGGGTCGAGCGCGTCGACCGGCACGTTGTCGACCATCCCGCCGTCGAGCACGGGCCGACCGCCGCGGCGCAGCACCGGCGTGAACGGAGGCGTGCAGGACGACTGCAGGATCAGGTCGGCGAGTTCGTCGACTTGCGTGCAGGCCTGCGCGCGCACGAATTCGGGCCGAAAGCCGAGCGTGCGCCCGAGCGTCGGGTGCAGCGTCTTGCGCACGTACTTCTCGATGTTGTACGCGACAAGGCCAGCGGCAACCGCGCTGCGCGCGCCGAGCCAGCGCGGCACGTGCGACACGCCGATGCGGATCTCCGGTGCCGCGGCGAGCTTCGCGAACGGCTCGCCGTAGATGTCGAGCAAGGCCTGACGGTAAATCCGGTAATGCGGAAACACGGGCTCGCGGCCGAACAGGTTGCCCCAGTACGCGTTCTTCCGGTTGTGGCGCAGCGCCTCTTCGTAATAGCGCATCACCCACGCGGCGTCACGCGTATACAGCATGCACGCGGTCGCCGCGCCAGCCGAGATGCCGGCGATCACGCGCGGGCGCAGGCCGAGTGCCGGCTGCGCGACGTCCCAGAAGCCAGCCTGCCACCAGCAGCGATTGCCGCCGCCCGCAAAGACGATCTGGTCGAACATCGCGCCGCTCAGCTGACGAGCGCGTAGGTCGACGTCGCGTGGACAGCCATCTTGCCGTCCTCGTCGAACAGCTCGACTTCGCCGAACACGAGGTTGCGCCCCATCCGCAGCACGCGCGCAGTGACGAGCACGTCGCCCTTGCGCACGGGACGCATGAAGTTCGTGTTCAGCGACACGGTCGTCATCGGCCGGAACTCGCCGAGCGCGGCCGAGATCGCGACCACCATCGCGGTGTCGGCGGCGGCCGTGAACACCTGGCCGCAGATCCCGCCGCCCGAATGGCGGAATTCGCCGGAAAACGGCAGGCGCATCGTGACGCTGTCGTCGCCGATCGACACGGGAACCAGACCGAGCGAGCGGACCCACGGGGCCAGCAGGCGATCCAGCAATTCGCGGACTGCGTTTTCGTCCATCTTCGAATGTCCAGAAAACGTTACGCGACCGCCGCGCAACGCGTGTGGCGTCATCATACCGGGAGCGCGCAAACTGCGACCGCTCGTTACCGCGCCGACAGCTACCGTTGTCGTGATGAAATATTTTCAGGATATTTGCACAAAGGGCTTGCCAAGCCTGAAATACTCACGCATAATCTTTCTTCTGTTGGGGGCGTTAGCTCAGTTGGTAGAGCAGCGGACTCTTAATCCGTAGGTCGAGTGTTCGAGTCACTCACGCCCCACCAAGCATTTTGAAGCCCGGTTAGCGAAAGCTGACCGGGCTTTTTGCTTTGTCCGAGACAGGCAACACAACTTGCAGCGCGCGCCCTTCAACGATCCCCCTCCCCCGCCGAGCAGGTCGCATCTACCGATGCTTCTCGCAAAACGGGCAGCGACTCAATTGGGTTGAAGCGGCGATAGCTTTGACTGCGCTGAACTGCGAGACGCGGAACGTCTCCGCAAGAACCCATTCAGAAACATCCAACCGGCATAGGATGGGCCTGCGATTCGCCGCGATTCACGGCTAATCGCCAGCCCGTGCGCGCTGGCGGCGACCCGCCTCCCATGCCCCGCGCCCGCACGCAGCCGCGATCGATGCGCGCGCCGGCGGCGACCGACCCTCCCACGCCCGGCGTCCGTACGCGTCGGCGATCGACCTCCCCGCGCTGCGCCCGCGCGCCGGCGGCGGACAAGGGGCGAGCTGGCGACCAGGTTGCGAGCGTAGCCGACAACCAACAGTTATTGCATATATTGCATTTATTTCAGATAGGCACTAGGCTTGCAACCGCAGCGCACGCGGTTGCAAGCCTAGTGCCTATCTGGTTTTTTTACTTTGAGAGAGGAATATATGCGCACCGTAGAGCGGATTCGGGAGATGACGCCACCGGAGATGACCAAGAAGGACCTTGAAATGGCTAGCGTTGCACAGCGCTGCATCATGGAGGCCCTGGATCATTCGTGCGCGGCAAAAATCACCCTGACGACTGATACCGGGGACCATCCAACCATCGCCCTCCCGCCGGCCTCACTGAAACTCATCGGACAATTGCTCGGAGCCATAAGCGAGGGCCAGCCGGTCACCATCATGCGCGCGGATCGCGAATTTACGACCGTGGAAGCCGCCAACTTCCTCAACGTGTCGCGCCCATTCGTGATCAAGGAAATCGAGGCGGGCAGGCTCAAACATCGCATGGTCGGCACGCACCGGCGGATCGCGCTTGAGGACCTTAGCGAGTACGCACGTCAAATGCGCGAAAAGCAAGTGGCTGCGCTGGACCGGCTGGCAGAAAACGCCCAGGAACTGGGACTGGATTACTGACATGGCCGGCCACGTACGTTATACGGCTCTGCTCGATGCGTGCGTGCTGTTTCCGATTGCGGTTGCCGACTCCCTCATGAGTCTGGCAACCGCAGGGCTCTTTGCTGCGAAGTGGACTCAATGCATCGAGCAAGAATGGATCACCAACCTGGAAGCGCTTCGCCCGGAGCTCGCGGGCAGGCTCGAAGTGCGGCGAGATGGCATGCGGGACGCGGTGCTGGATTGGGAAGTGCCCGAATCCGCATGGACCCCACTCGTTGCAAATATGAGTCTCCCCGATCCTGACGACAAGCACGTATTGGCAGCGGCCATCGCGGGCCACGCCGATTGCATCGTGACGGCCAATCTAAAGGACTTCCCGGCTGAGATCGTCGGCCCGTATGGAATCGAAGTAATCCATCCCGACCGCTTCATCATCAATCAATGGGACCTGGACTACATCGCCACCATGTCGGCATTCAAAGGTATGCGGAGACGATGGAGAAATCCGAAAGCGAGCCCCGAGGATTTCGCCCAGGCGCTTGAACGCAATGGCCTGCCGGCGACCGCGCAGCGCATTCGCGAAGCGGCCGAACTGATCTAGATCGCGATCTGCAATTTGGAGCGAGGCCCAGGCCTGGTGCGGATTCCAGCCCATTGCACAAGCGGCGATTTGTAGACGTGAACGGCAAGTAGAGCATTGATCGCAAACGAGTTTACGCATGCCTCTTAATCCGTAGGTCGAGTGTTCGAGTCACTCACGTCCCACCAGGAATTCAAAAGGCCGGTCAGCGCAAGCTGACCGGCCTTTTTCATTTCCGCCGCCCGCTCACGGCGGCGCGCCCATCGCGGCAAGCAACCGCACGCCCCTTCCGCATCGTTTCCGCTAGAATCGTCCGACAAATATCACATGACCGGCGCAGGCACTGTCGTTTGTCCGTCGGCACTGAGAGAACATGGGACGTCACACATGGAAGCATGCGAACGAGGCGCGACCATTCAGAGGGCATGGTTGCGCCGATATCGGCCTGTCCGACGAGGCACGCCGCTCACCCGAGCACACCCGAATCCGCCGCGCGACGCACGAACCGGATCCGGTCATGCCGGGTAAGAACGCGCGCGTCGCGCTGGCGCTCGGCGTCGTGCTGCTCGTGCTGGCAGGCGTACTCGCCGTCACGGCCGGCCGGGCGACCGGCCAGCTGGTCCGTACACCGGGCACGGTCGTGCGCATCGTGCAGGACAGCGACGCGATGCGCGCGTACCGGCCGATCGTCGCGTACCTCGCGAATGACGGCCAGCGCCGCGAAGTCGCCGGCAATACCGCATCGACCGTCCCCGCGTACGACATCGGCGAGAACGTCGACGTCTTGCTCGACCCCGCCCATTCCGACCGCCCCGCACTGATCGACGATTTCGCGCAACGCTGGTTTCCGGCGGCGGTGCTGGCGCTGCTCGCCATCGCGTCGTTCGCGATCGGCGGCCTGCTGACCGTCGGCGAGCGCCGCCGCCGGCAATCCGACGCACCGCCGACCCGGGCCGCACGCAAGCAGGCGCGGCGCCGCTGGGATATCGCGATCGTGCTGATTCCGATCGCGATCGGCACGGGCTTCCTCGCCGGCGCCGGTGCGGCCGGCCTGCGTCAGTGGCAGATCGCCCACCACTATGCGCGCTCGACCGGCCATGTCGTCGAGATCGCGAAAAATGCCCGGTCGCCCCTGGCACGCGCGTCGCTGTATTCGGCGATCGTCGCGTTCACGACCGACAGCGGACGCCAGATCACGTTCGCCCAGGGTTCGGCGTCGTCGCATCCGGGCCTGCACGAAGGCGAAGCGGTCAACGTGCTGTACGACCCCGTCACCCCCGAGCGCGCGGTCGTCGACCGCTTCTGGGATAGCTGGGGCCTCACCGCCATCCTGTTCGCGATCGGTGCGCCGTTCCTCGCGGCCGGGCTGTTCGTCGCCGCGACGCTGTGGCCGGAACATCGGCCGCACGAAGCCGTTCCATGACGCTCGCGCGCCGGCCGCACGAGGTGCGGCACCGTCACGGCGCGCGCTTCACCGTTCCCTGAACGCCTCCACCTTCGCGCGATTCCCGCACGTGCGCATGTCGCACCATCGGCGCCCGACGCCGCGGCCGCGATCGACGAAGAACCACGTACAACGGCCGCACTGTCGCACGTTGATCAGCGCGGCAATCGTCCGACGATCCGTTACCGTCGGTTACAGAAGCGACACCGCGGTATCACCCATTCGGCACACGCTACGTACCATGAAGGCACGTGAACCGATTGCTCGCGGGCCTTGCCGCCCACGAACGGAGTGAACGGCAAATGAAACGCATCCTGTTGTCCGGTGCCCTCGGCATCGCGGCCGCCTGCCTGTCGGCAAGCGCGTTCGCGCACGCCGACATCGGCGTGTACCTCGGCGTGCCGGGGCCGGTGATCGAGGCGCCGCCGCCTGTCTACTACTCGCCGCCGCCCGTCGTGTACGAGCCGGCGCCCGCCTATTACGGCCCGTACTACGGCGAATATCGCTACCGCCGCTACCGGCACGACAACGGCTGGCATCGCGGCTGGCGACATCACCACGACGACGATTGACCGTCGCCTGGCGGCCGTCGCGGCCGCATCCCGCCGGGGGGCATTCCGCGCGCCGGCCTTCGAGCCGGCGCGTCCGCATCACCCACCGCTTACCATGGCAGCGAATACGTCTTCGTATTCGTGAAGCTCTTCATCGCCTCCTGTACGCCTTCCTTGTAGCCGAGCCCCGAATCCTTCACACCGCCGAACGGCGTCAGTTCGAGCCGGTAGCCCGGCACCTCGCGCACGTTCACGCTGCCGACTTCCAGCTCGGTGATGAAACGCGTGATGTTGTCGAAGCGGTTCGTGCAGACCGACGACGACAGCGCATAGTCGGTGCTGTTCGACATCCGGATCGCTTCGTCGATGTCGCGGAAGCGCATGATCGGCGATACAGGGCCGAACGTTTCGTACTTCACCAGCGGCATGTCGGGCGTCACGCAGTCGACAACGGTTGGCGAATACAGCGCGCCGTCGCGCACGTTGCCGACCAGCAGCCGCGCACCGCGCGCGATCGCGTCGTTCACCTGCTGCTCGCAGAACTTCGCGGCCGCTTCGTCGATCACGGTGCCCATGTCGACCGACGGATCGGCCGGATTGCCGTACGACCATGCGCGGGTTTTCTCGACGACCAGTTCGGTGAAGCGATCGGCCACCGCTTCGTGCACGAGCATCCGCTTGATCGCGGTGCAGCGCTGCCCCGAATTCTTGTACGAGCCCGACACCGCGAGCGTGCTCGCCTCGTCGAGATCGGCGTCTTCCATCACGATGATCGGATCGTTGCCGCCGAGTTCGAGCACCGCGCGCCGGTAGCCCATCCGCGACGCGATCGACTTGCCGATCGACACGCCACCGGTGAACGTGATGAGGTCGATCGCCGGGTTCGTGATCAGTTCGTCGGCGATCTCCTTCGGATCGCCGGTGAGCACCTGCAGCATCTGCGGCGGCAAACCGGCTTCGTACAGGATGTCCGCGAACAGGTAGCACGACAGCGGCACCTTCTCCGACGGCTTCACGACGATCCGGTTGTTGGTCGCGATCGACGGCACGATCTTGTGCGCGACCTGGTTCATCGGATGGTTGAACGGCGTGATCGCCGAGATCACGCCAAGCAGCGGATCGCGCTGCGTGTACACGCGGCGCTTCTTGCCGTGCGGCGTCAGATCGCACGAGAAGATCTGCCCGTCGTCCTTCAGCACTTCACCGGCGCCGAACGTGAGCACGTCGGCCACGCGGCCCGCTTCGTACGTCGAATCCTTGATGCACAACCCGGCTTCGGCCGTGATCAGCGCCGCGATCTCGGCGGTGCGCGACCGCACGATGTCGGCCGCGCGGCGCAGGATCGCCGCGCGATCGTGGCGCGTGAGCGTCGGCCGGTATGCATGCGCGACCGCGAAGGCGCGCCGTACGTCTTCCAGCGTCGCCTTCGGCACGGTGCCGACCAGCGAGCCGTCGTACGGGTTGCGCACGTCGATCACCGCGTCCCGATGAATCCGTTCGCCGTCGATTCGCAGTGCTTCGCGACGAATCTCGCGGACGGCCGTCGATGCTGCAATGGCGTTCATGAGTGTGTCCCCTTGCGGATGCGTGCGCATCACTGCAGATGGTTGAGCGCGATGTCGATGATGTCGAAGTTGCGCAGCCGCGCGCGGCCCGTGACGTCGGTGGCGACCGGCTTGCTGAAGATCAGCGGCACGATCTGCTCGGAGATCCCGCCGTGCGAGCGCAGCGGCACGTCGAGGCCCGACAGGTCGTGCTTGATGCGGCGCGTTCCGAGCACGACGTCCTGCTTCGAGATCACGATCAGGTCGCCCATCCGCGCGGGCGGCAACTCGAAGCGCGCGCAGCCCTCGGCGCCCGTCAGCACGACCTCGATGCCGTCCACCGCGGCGAGCCGCGCACGCAACGCATCGGCATCGGCCGATGCCGGCACGTAGACGGTCGCGAACGAGCCGAGCGCGCCGTGGTGCACGACGTACGGATCGGTGATCGGCAGGATCACGCGCGCCGCGTCGTGGCCGAGCCATTCGTCGAACAGCTCCTGCAGGTAGATCACGTTCGGCTCGCCGGTCTCGTCGTCGTGCTTCGCGTTCATTCCGTGGTCGGCCGTGATCGCGACGATCGCGCCGAGTTCGTCGAGCCGCTGCAGGTACTTGTCCATCATTTCGTAGAACGCGTTCGCGCCCGGCGTGCCGGGCGCGCACTTGTGCTGCACGTAGTCGGTCGTCGACAGGTACATCAGGTCGATCGGGCGCGTCTCGAGCAGGCGCACGCCGGCCGCGAACACGAATTCCGACAGATCCGCGCTGTACACGCTCGGCACCGGCTTTCCGACCAGTTCGAGCACGTTGTCGATGCCGTTCTCGTCGATGCTCGCCTCGTCGGCCTTCTCCGACGAGAAGCAGATGCCCTTCAGCCCCTTGCCGAGCAGGCGACGCAGCTTGTCCTTCGCGGTGACGACCGCGACGCGCGCGCCCTGTTCGGCGAAGGTCGCGAGCACGGTAGGCGCGACGAGGTACTTCGGATCGTTCATCAGCACCTCGGCGCCGGTGTCGCGATCGTAGAAGTAGTTGCCGCTGATCCCGTGGATCGCCGGCGGCACGCCGGTCACGATCGACAGGTTGTTCGGGTTCGTGAAGCTCGGCACCACGCATTCGCCCTTGAGCGCCGTGCCGGGCTTCAGCAGCGTGCGCAGGAACGGCGCGACGCCGGCCTCGGCCGCCATTTCCAGATATTCGTACGCGCAGCCATCGACGCAGACGACCACCACGGGCCGGCTCATCCAGTTGTAGCGGCGGCCGTTCACTTCCACGGATACAGGCGTTTCAGTCATGACGTTCATTCCTTTCAGATCGAAGGGGTTGAGCCGTCGGCGCCCGCGCCGCGCCGAAGGGAGGTGTTTTCCATGCTTGACATTAAAATTGATGATTTGTAGATTGTCAACAACATGCAGAGAACAGAAAGCAAAACGACGTAGCAGCAAGAGGGCTGGTCTCCACTCATCCGCCGCGTGCCGCGGCGCCACAGTCAAGGGGTCTGAAGATGAACGAAGTGCCGGTAAACAAGCGTTTGAACGCATGGGCGGCGGGCGCGGCCCGCTTCGCGCTGGCCGCGGCGGTCGCGCTCGGCGCCGCGCAGGCGGCGCACGCAAGGACGTCGCTGCTCGTCTATACCGCGCTGGAAGACGAGGCGATGAAGCCCTATAAGGACGCGTTCGAGAAATCGAACCCCGATATCGAGATCCGCTGGGTGCGCGACTCGACCGGCTCGGTCACCGCGAAGCTGCTCGCGGAAAAGAACAACCCGCGCGCGGACGTCGTGCTCGGCCTCGCCGCGTCGAGCCTCACGCTGCTCGACCTGCAGGGCATGCTGATGCCGTACGCGCCGAAGGGCTTCGACCAGCTCACACGCAAATACAGCGACGCGAACAATCCGCCGCGCTGGGTCGGCATGGACGTATGGGGCGCGACGATCTGCTACAACCGCATCGCCGCGCAGGCGAAGAACATCCCGAAGCCGACATCGTGGGAAGACCTGACGAAGCCGGTCTACAAAGGCGCGATCGTGATGCCGAGCCCCGTGTCGTCGGGCACCGGCTACCTCGACGTGACCGCGTGGCTGCAGACCTTCGGCGACGACCGCGGCTGGAAATTTATGGACGCGCTCGACAAGAACGTCGCGCAGTACGTGCACTCGGGCTCGAAGCCGTGCACGCTCGCCGGCACCGGTGAATTCCCGATCGGCATCTCGTTCGAGTTCCGCGGCCACGAACTGCAGTCGCAGGGCGCGCCGATCGATCTCGTGTTCCCGAAGGAAGGGCTCGGCTGGGACATGGAAGGCACGGCGATCATGAAGACGACGAAGCAACCCGATGCCGCGAAGAAGCTCGCCGACTTCATGGCGAGCAAGGACGCGAACCAGATCACCGCGCGCTGGTGGGCAATCGTCGCGTATCCGGGCGTCGCGCGGAAGCTGGCCGGCATCCCCGACAACTATTCGGACCTGCTCGTGAAGAACGACTTCGTGTGGTCGGCCAGGAACCGCCAGTCGATCCTCGACACGTGGCAGAAGCGCTACGGGGCGAAAACGCAGCAGTAACGCCGCGACCGGCAGCGGGGCCGCGCCGCGCGCCGCCCCGCGCCACCCTTTCCATCGTCGAATCCGGCCTCCGGGCCGCCCCAGCATGGAGGCGCGCATGGCACCTTATCTGAGCGTAGAACGCATCGAGAAGCGGTACAACGACACGCAGGTCCTGACCGACATCAACCTGAGCGTGACGAAGGGCGAGATGATCTGTTTCCTGGGGCCGTCCGGCTGCGGGAAAACCACGCTGCTGCGGATCATCGCGGGGCTCGAGGCGCAAAACGCCGGCCAGATCATGCAGGACGGCCGCGACATCTCGCGGCTGCCGCCGCAATTGCGCGACTACGGGATCGTGTTCCAGTCGTACGCGCTGTTCCCGAACCTCACCGTGTACGACAACGTCGCGTACGGGCTCGTGAACCGGAAGATGAAGCGCGAGGCGATCCACGAGCGCGTGCACACGCTGCTCGCGCTGGTCGGCCTGCCCGACAGCCACCGCAAGCATCCGGGCCAGTTGTCGGGCGGCCAGCAGCAGCGCATCGCGCTGGCGCGCGCGCTCGCGACGTCGCCGGGCCTGCTGCTGCTCGACGAGCCGCTATCCGCGCTCGATGCGCGCGTGCGCGTGCGGCTGCGCCAGGAGATCCGCGCGCTGCAGCAGCGGCTCGGCGTGACGACGATCATGGTCACGCACGACCAGGAAGAAGCGCTGTCGATGGCCGATCGCATCGTCGTGATGAACCAGGGCGTGATCGAACAGATCGGCACGCCGCTCGAAATCTACCGGCAACCCGCGTCGCCGTTCGTCGCGGATTTCATCGGCCGCGTCAACACGATTCCCGCGGAAGTCGCGCAGGACGGCACGCTGCGCGCGGGCGCCGTCGGCCTCGACTGCCGGCACGGCGCCGCACGGCCCGTGCAGGGCGCGGCGGTGTCGGTCTACGTGCGGCCCGAGGACCTGCGCATCCGCGTGCCGGGCGAAACGGCCGACAACGTGCTGGCCGGCCGCGTCGAGAAGCTCGAATTCCTCGGCGCGTTCTGCCGCGTGAGCTTCCGGATCGACGGGCTCGACGGCCAGGAAATCGTCGCCGACCTGTCGTATCACGACGTCGACCGCACCGGCGTGCAGGCCGGCGCGCGCATCGATCTCGCGCTCGATCGCGAGCATGTCCGCGTGTTCCCGAGCGCGAAGGAGCGACTGCAATGAGCACCGTGCTGACCGAGCGCCGCCGCGGCGCCTCCGCCCCCGCCGACGTGCGGCAGATCACGCACTGGCACGACCGCCTCGCGCAGCTCGCGCTCGTCGCGATGGCCGCGCTGATGTCGCTGTTCCTGCTGCTGCCGCTCGCGCTCGTCGTGCAGAAGTGCTTCGTCGACGCGGACGGGCATTTCGTCGGCGCGCACAATTTCGTCGAGTATCTCGAGGACAGCGGCGTGCTGCGCTCGATGCTGCATTCGCTGACGGTGGGCGCGCTCGTCACGGCGATCGTCGTGCCGATGGCGTTCACGTTCGCGTATGCGCTGACGCGCTCGTGCATGCCGCTGAAGAACGCCGCGCGCACGATCGCGCTGCTGCCGCTGCTCGCACCGACGCTGTTGTCCGCCGTGTCGTTCATCTACTGGTTCGGCAATGCGGGGCTGCTGAAGCCGCTGCTGCACGGCCATTCGATCTACGGGCTGCCGGGGATCGTCGCGAGCATGGTGTACGCGTCGTTCCCGCACGTGCTGATGATCCTCGTCACCGCGTTGTCGCTCGCGGACGGCCGGCTCTACGAGGCCGCCGACGCGATGGGCACGCGCCGCACGCGCAAGTTCTTCACGATCACGCTGCCCGGCGCGAAGTACGGGCTGATCAGCGCGACGATGGTCGCATTCACGATGTGCATCAACGACTTCGGCGTGCCAGTGGTGATCGGCGGCTCGTACAACGTGCTGTCGACCGACATCTACAAGCTGATCATCGGCCTGCAGGACTTCAACCGCAGCGCGGTCGTGAGCCTGATGCTGCTGTGCCCGGCGCTGGTCGCGTTCGGCGTCGACTTCTTCATCCGCCGCCGCCAGCAGTCGCAGCTCGGCGCGCGCTCGACGCCGTACCAGCCGAAGCCGTCGCGCGGCTTCGACGCTGCGATGCTCGCGTACTGCGCGCTCGTGTGCGCGTTCTTCGTCGCGGTCGTCGGCATCTCGGTGTTCGCGTCGTTCGTGAAGTTCTGGCCGTACCAGATGAGCCTTGGCCTGCAGCACTACCGGATGGGGCTGATCGCGGCCGGCATCTTCGACGCGTACAAGAACAGCCTGCGGATGGCCGCGACCGTCGCGGTCGGCGGCACGATCGTCGTGTTCGGCAGCGCGTACCTGATCGAGAAGACGCGTGGCGCGCGCTGGCTGCGCGGCTTCATCAGCCTCTGCGCGATCCTGCCGATGGGTGTGCCGGGCCTCGTGCTCGGCATCAGCTACATCTTCCTGTTCAACGCGCCCGGCAATCCGCTGAACGGGCTGTACGGTTCGATGTGGCTGCTCGCGATCGTCACGGTGGTCCACTACTACGCGTCGAGCCACCTGACCGCCGTCACCGCGCTCAGGCAGATCGACAGCGAGTTCGAGGCCGTGTCCGCCTCGCTGAAGGTGCCGTTCTACAAGACCTTCCTGCGCGTGACGGTGCCCGTGTGCCTGCCCGCGATCCTGCTGATCGCGCGCTACCTGTTCGTCAACGGGATGACGACCGTGTCGGCCGTCGCGTTCCTCTACTCGCCGGACACGCAGCCCGCCTCGGTCGCGATCCTGAACCTCGACGACGCGGGCCAGATGGGCCCGGCCGCCGCGATGGCGACGCTCGTGCTCGCGACGTCGTCGTGCGCGTGCCTGCTGTTCGCGTGCATCTCGCACCGCCTGTTGCGCCGTACGCAGGCCTGGCGCAACCCGCATCGCCGCTGATCCTTTCGCCGCATTCACGTGACGTCCCGACTTCATCGAGGAGACACCATGACGCTCGCCGCCCAGCCCATCCTGCTCACCCCCGGCCCCCTGACGACCGCCGCCCGCACGCGCGACGCGATGCTGCGCGACTGGGGGTCGTGGGACAGCGACTTCAACGCGATCACCGCGCGGCTGCGCGAACGCCTGCTGCAGATCGTGCACGGCGAAGGCACGCACGAATGCATACCGTTGCAGGGCAGCGGCACGTTCTCGGTCGAAGCGGCGCTCGGCACGCTCGTGCCGCGCGACGGCCACGTGCTCGTGCCGAACAACGGCGCGTACTGCCAGCGCATCGCGAAGATCTGTCGCGTGCTCGGCCGCACGCTGACGACGATCGACTACACCGAGGAACAGCGCGTCGATCCGGCCGACGTCGAACGGGCGCTTGCCGCCGATCCGACCATCACGCATGTCGCGCTCGTGCACTGCGAGACGGGCACCGGCGTGCTGAATCCGCTGCATGAGATCGCGCAAATCACGGCGAAGCACGGGCGCGGGCTGATCGTCGACGCGATGAGCTCGTTCGGCGCAATCGACATCGACGCGCGCACGACGCCGTTCGACGCGGTGATCGCGGCGTCCGGCAAATGCCTCGAAGGCGTGCCGGGGCTCGGCTTCGTGATCGCGAAGCGCAGCACGCTCGAACGCTGCGAAGGCAACAGCCACTCGCTCGCGATGGACCTGTACGACCAGTGGGCCTACATGCAGCGCACGACGCAGTGGCGCTTCACGCCGCCGACGCATGTGGTCGCGGCGCTCGACGCGGCCGTCGCGCAATACGTCGACGAAGGTGGGCTCGCCGCGCGCGGCGGCCGCTACCAGCGCAACTATCGCGCGCTGATCGACGGGATGCTCGCGCTCGGCTTCCGGCCGTTCCTCGATCCGGTGATCCAGGCGCCGATCATCGTCACGTTCCATGCGCCGGACGATCCGAACTACGATTTCAGGACCTTTTATCAGGAGGTCAAAAAGCGCGGCTACATTCTGTATCCGGGCAAGCTGACCGAAGTCGAGACGTTCCGTATCGGCTGCATCGGCCACTTCGGCGAAGCCGGCATTCCGGGCGCCGTCGCCGCGATCGCCGACACGCTGCGGGCGATGGGCGTGCGCCGCGTGTCGGCCGAAGCGGCCGCCTGACGTGACCTGACGTGATGCACCCGGCCGCGTGCGCGTGCGCACACGGCGGCCAAGTGATCCGGCCGTGCACGGCATGGCCCCGAACCATATTGACGAAACATTCGATGCGACCCTTCTGGATCGAACAAGCGCTGTTCAACGACGGCGATCTCGCCCCCGCGCTGCAAGGCGCGACGCAAGCCGACGTCTGCATCGTCGGCGGCGGCTTCACCGGGCTCTGGACCGCGATCCAGGCGAAGCAGCAGAACCCCGCGCTCGACATCGCGATCGTCGAGGCCGACCTGTGCGGCGCCGGTGCGAGCGGCCGCAACGGCGGCTGTCTGCTCACGTGGTCCGCGAAATTCCTGACGCTGCGGCGCCTGTTCGGCGAAACCGAGGCGATCCGGCTCGTGAAGGCGTCGGAAGCGGCCGTCCAGCACATCGCCGATTTCTGCCGCGCGCACGACATCGACGCCGAGCTGCGGCTCGACGGCACGCTGTACACCGCGACGTCGCGCGCGCAGGTCGGCACGCTCGCGCCGGTGCTCGACGCGCTCGCCGCGTGCGGCATCCACAGCTACGAGCCGCTGCCGCCCGCCGAAGTCGCGCGCCGCTCGGGTTCCGCGCGCAATCTCGACGGCGTCTACTCGCCGATCGCCGCGACCGTGCATCCCGGCAAGCTCGTGCGCGGGCTGCGCCGCGCCGCGCTCGCGATGGGCATCCGGATCTACGAGCGCACGCCGATGCTCGACTTCACGCCCGGGCAGCCGGCCGTCGTGCGCACGCCGTCCGGCAGCGTGACGGCCGGCAAACTCGTGTTCGCGATCAACGCGTGGATGGCGAGCCGCTTCCCGCAGTTCGAGCGCACCATCGCGGTCGTGTCGAGCGACATGGTCATCACCGAGAAATGCCCGGCGCTGCTCGAGCAAACCGGACTCGTGGACGGCGTGTCGGTGCTCGATTCGCGGATCTTCGTCTACTACTACCGCACCACCGCCGACGGCCGGTTGATGCTCGGCAAGGGCGGCAACACGTTCTCGTGGCGCAGCCGCATCGCGCCCGTGTTCGACCGGCGTTCGCCGTACGAAGCGCAGCTCACGCAAAGCCTGCGCGAATTCTTTCCGTCGCTCGCGGGCGTGCCGGTCACCGCGAGCTGGAACGGCCCGTCGGATCGCTCGGTCACGGGCTTCCCGTTCTTCGGCCGCCTCGACGACGCGCCGAACGTGTTCTACGGTTTCGGCTATTCGGGCAACGGCGTCGGGCCGACCTACATGGGCGGGCAGATCCTGTCGTCGCTGGTGCTCGGCCTCGACAACGCGTGGACGCGCAGCCCGATCGTGCGCGGCCCGCTCGGCCATTTCCCGCCGGAGCCGATCCGTTATGTCGGCGCGCACGTCGTGCGCAATGCGATCCGCCGCAAGGAGCGCGCGGAGGACGAGAGCCGGCAGCCGTCGGCCGTCGATACGTGGCTCGCGAAATTCGCGAGCGCGGCCGGGAAGGCCGACAAGGCGTGACGATGCGTTTGACGTAACGAAGCAATGAAAAAGGGACGCTGCGAAACGTCCCTTTGCTCTTGGGCGGCAGCCCGCGCGGGCCTTGCCGGCCTTACGCGCGCGCGGTTTTCTCCCGCGCCGCCTTGCCCGTCGCGGGCAGCCCCTGCTCGTGCATGCGACGCATCCGCGCGAGGCCGTGCGCAACGTGCTCGCGCACGAGCGCGACGGCCTTCTCCTGGTCGCCGCCCGCGAGCGCCTGCACGATCTTGTCGTGCTCGGCCGCAGACACGGCGATCGCATCCTCCTCGGCCTCGATCGCGGCCTGGCGCAGCAGGCCGAGCTGGCGCACGAGCCGGCGGTAGGTGTCGGTGAGGTGCGTATTGCCGACGCCGACGACCATCGCGTCGTGGAACTGCACGTTCAGCTCGGTATAGCGCGTGACGTCGTGCGTCTTCGCGGCGTCCTTCATCGACTGGATGATGCCCTTCAGCACCTTCAGCGTGTCGGGAGAAATGCGCTTCGCGAGCGCGCGCGCGACCGATTCGTCGAGCATCGCGCGCACTTCGTAAATCTCCTCGGCCTCGCGCAGCGGCACGACGCGCACGGTCACGCCGCGATTCTTCTCGTTGCGCAGCAAGCCGGCCTGTTCGAGCGCGCGGAACGCTTCGCGCACGGGGCCGCGCGACACGTTCAGCTTCGTCGCGATCTCGACTTCGTTGAGCTTCTCGCCGGGTGCGTATTCGCCGGAGACGATCGCGCGCTCGAGCATGTCCTGGACAATCATCGCGAGCGACTGGCTTTGCAGGAGTTCGATGGCGCTGAGCGCGTTCGAGGCAGTCATGGTCGGGCAGGCAGCGGGGCTGCGGGTGAAAACGAGGGCGCCATATCGGCGAATGATCGTTATATACCCTCGGCCCGACACATTGTCAACAGTTTTCAGTTTCCAAAAACCAATTCCGCCTGCCGGCATGCAACCGGCAGGCGGCTGTCGCGCGTCAGGCCGACCTCGCCCGAACCGCGCGACGTGTGCCGGCCGTCAGGCCGGGTGCTTCACCGGCCCCGGATCGCTGTGGCTCGGCCGGCCCGTCTCGACGTGGCCCGCGAAGCGGCGCACGACCTTGTCGTCGCCGCCGCGCAGCGTCGTCGCGGTGATCGTCAGATCGTACCAGCCGTGGCTCGACGACAGCTCGAAGTGATCCTCGACGCGCTCGCCCGGCTCCAGCGTGTAGGTCTTCGCGTGCGCATGGCTGTACGCGTTGTCGACCGTCACGCGGCACGTCGCGCGCCCGCTGTTGCGCAGCTGCAGGTACACGTGGCGGTTGCTCACGTCGTAGCCGATCTTCGCTTCGGGGTTCGCGTGGCGGCCGTCCGCCGCGAGCCGCGTGTTGCCCTGGAACTCGCACAGATAACCGTTCGGGCCATACGCCGCGAGATGGTAATCGCCGCGCGCGGCCGACGTGCTCCACGTGTCGACGAAGCGGTCGTGCGCGGACACCGCGTAGCGGCGCGGCGGCGTCGCCGGGTTGCGGCGGTCGTACACGTAGAACGCCGCGCCCGCATCGCCGGAGTTGGCGAAGTCGAGCGATACGGTGTCGTCGTGTCCGCTCACGCGGCTGTGCACGAACAACTCGTACGGCAGCGCGCGCGCGGGCCGCGTGCCGGGCTCCTGCGCCGGCATCGACTGCTGCGCGGGCACCTGGTACGCCTGGCCGGCCGTCGCGATGTGCTGCGGCACCGTGAAGCTCACCGTGCGCGTGTCGGGGCGCGCGGAGAAGTCGAACGCCGACGTGAGGTCGCCGCAGATCGACCGGCGCCATGCGCTGATGTTCGGCTCCTGCACGCCGAAGCGCGCTTCGAGGAAACGCAACACCGACGTATGGTCGAACGTCTCCGAGCAGACCCAGCCGCCCTTCGTCCACGGCGAGATGATGATCAGCGGCACGCGCGGCCCGAGGCCGATCGGCTGGATGCCGCCCGGGTCCGCGCCCGGCACGAGCGGGCTCATCTCGCCCGGGTACTTGTTCAGGTCGAGCAGCTCGTCGCCGAGGTTCGACAGCAGGTTCGACGACACGATCCCCTGGCCGTTGACGCCGCTCGTCACCGGCGGCACCGGCGGCACGACGTGGTCGAACAGCCCGTCGTTCTCGTCGTAGTTGAGGATGAACACCGTCTTCGCCCACACCTCGGGGTTCGACGTCAGCGCCTCGAGCACCGTGTTGATGTAGAACGCGCCGTCGGTCGGCGACGCCTGCGGGTGCTCGCTGTATTTGTACGGCGCGACGATCCACGACACCTGCGGCAGCCGGTTGGCCTGCACGTCGGCCTTCAGCTCCGCGAGCGTATGGTCCGACGCGCCCTTGTCGACCAGCGGGCCGCTCGCGCCTTCCTTCACCTGGAAGCGCTTGAAGAACATCAGCGAGTTGTCGGTGTAGTTGTCGGTCGGGTCGCCCGGGATGCCCGTGCCGCCCTGGTACACCTTCCAGCTGACCTTCGCGTTCTCGAGGCGTTCGGCGTAGGTCGTCCACGTGTAGCCGTTCACGTCGTCGCGCTCGCCGATGCCCGGGCCGTTCGGCGGATTGCCGTAGATGTTGCGCGGGTCGACCGTGCCGGTCCACAGGTAGATGCGGTTCGGCGCCGTGTCGGCGTGCGCAGAGCAGAAGTACGAATCGCAGATCGTGAACGCGTCGGCCAATGCGTAGTGGTACGTGAGATCCTGGCGCTTCAGGTAGCCCATCGTCAGCACGTCCTGCTTCTGGTTCACCCACTGGTCCCACTGGCCGTTGTTCCAGGACAGGTGGCCGCTGCTCCAGCCGTGGTTCGTGCCCGGCTGGAATTCGGTCGTCTGCTTCGGATCGAGGTAGAACGGCAGTACGTACGGCGCAGACGGATCGAGGCCGCGCGAATGGTAGTTCTTCGTGAACGCCGACGCCGGCGGCTGCTGCCACACCGGTGCGCCGCTCGGCAGCAGATGCGGGCGCGGGTCGTTGAAGCCCCGCACGCCGCGCAGCCCGCCGAAGTAATGGTCGAACGAACGGTTTTCCTGCATGAAGATCACGACGTGTTCCACGTCGCGGATCGTGCCGGTGCGATAGGCGGCCGGCATCGCCAGCGCGTTGCGGATCGCGGGCGGGAAGCCCGCGTAGGCGGCCATCGCGCCGGCCGACTGGGCAGCGAGGCGCAGGAAATCGCGTCGATTGTTCGAGGACATGGAGAGGACCCTGTGGTCGGTAGGAGTGGGGCGCCGGTCGAGCGGGGCCGGCGGTCGGTGCGTTGCCGCTATTACCCCGCACCGGCATGTCCCGGCCGTGACCGGTTCCAACAGGTTTCTTGCGGTCACCCCCAGCTTTTTTTCGAAGTGGCGCACGACGCGTCTTTCATGCGGCCGACACATGCCTGCGCTACGCTGACGCGCGATGAAGAGGGGGGAGAAGTCGAGTCGTGTTCGATCAGCTGAAGGCGTTCCACGCGACCGTCCGGCAGGGCAGCATCACGCGCGCCGCGCGCCACCTGGGCGTGAGCCAGCCGACGATTGCCGCGCAGATCCGGCAGGTCGAGCAGTTGTACGGCGTCGAGCTGTTCTACCGCAGCGGCCGCAAGCTCGAAGTCACCGAGACGGGCATCGAGCTGCTGCCGCTCGTCGAGAAGATGATCGCGCTCGAGGCGCAGGCCGACATCATGCTGCGCAACGTCGGCGGCCTGTTCGAAGGCCACTTGCGGATCGGCGCGACGGGGCCGTACTACATCATGGACGCGGTCGGCCGCTTCTCGAACGCGCATCCGTCGATCGCGCTCACGTGCCGGATCGGCAACTCCGAGGAGATCCTGCAGGCGCTGCAGGAATTCCGCATCGATCTCGCCGTCTCGTCGCAGCGCAACGACGCCGAAGGCCTCGAACGCAAGGTGATCTCGACCGATCCGCTGGTGCTCGTCGTGCATCGCACCCATCCGCTCGCGCGTTTCGACGCGATCGATCCAGTGCAGCTCGCCGACGTGCGGCTGCTGATTCGGGAAGAAGGTTCGGTTACGCGCCGCTGCACGGAGACGATCCTCGCGGCGGCCGGCATCGCGGCCGCGTCGGTCGCCGAGATCGGCAGCCGCGAAGCGATCCGCGAGGCGATCCTGCATGGTGTGGGCGGCAGCCTGTTTCCGCTCGGCGAGGCCGAACGCCATCCGGACCTGCGCGTCGTCGCGCTGCGCGGCGTCGACACGACGATCGACGAATATGTGTACTACCTGAAGGCGCGCCGCCAGAGCCCGGCGATCGATGCGTTCCTCGCGTGCATCCTGCCGGCGGAGCACGCAACGATCGATGCAAAGCGTGCAACGCGGCGGGTGAACGCGCGCTGAGCCGCCACGCGTTCACCGGTTGCGCGCTTTTTTTCGTGCATTTTTTGGCGCTTGTCCTCGCGCCTTCCCTCGTCTTTTCCTCGTGCCTTCCTTCTCGCGTCCGGCCACGCGTCACTTCGGCAGCGCCGGAATCATCCACGTCAGCACGTGCTGCTGCAGGAACACGAGCACGCCGAGCAGCAGCGTGAGAATCACGCTGTGCCAGAAGGTGCGCGCGAACACGACGCCTTCCTGCCCCTTCAGGTCCGTCGTCGACACGCCCGTCGCGATGTTCTGCGGCGAGATCATCTTGCCCATCACGCCGCCGGACGAGTTGGTCGCGGCCATCAGCACGGGATCGAGGCCGAGCTGCCTGGCGGCGACAACCTGCAGGTTGCCGAACAGCGCGTTGCCCGACGTGTCGCTGCCGGACAGGAACACGGCGATCCAGCCGAGCGACGCGGATACCAGCGGGAACAGCGCGCCCGTCGACGCGACGCCCGTGCCGAGCGTGTAGCTGATCCCCGAGTAGTTCAGCAGGTACCCGAGCCCGACGATCATCATCACCGTGACGATCGCGATCCAGGTCTGCCGCCACGTCTTGACCACGCATTCGAGGAACGCGCCGGGGCCGGTGCGCGTCAGCGCGGCCGTGATGATCGCCGACAGGAGGATCGCGGTGCCCGTGCCGAGCGGCTGGAAGTCCCAGATCGCCGCATACGGCTTGTGGTACAGCGACACGAACACCGCGTTGTGCAGGCCCGGCCACTTGATCTTCACGTCGCCGATCATCGCGATGTTCGCGTGCACCCACACGATCACGACCACCGACACGACCAGCCACGGCAACCAGCCGCCAAAGCCCGCGCGCGCGGCGCCGGCGGCCGCGGGCACGCTGCGCGCAAGCGCGAATTGCGGATCGGGCTGCGGCTTCCACAGCTGCAGGAAGCCGATCGTGACGATCAGCGACGTGAGCGACGACAGCACGTCGGTGAGCTGGTAGCCGAGGAAGTTCGACGTGACGAACTGCGCGATCGCGAAGCTGCCGCCCGACACGAGCAGCGCCGGCCACAGCTGCTTGATCGAACGCAGTCCGCCGTACGCGCCGACCACGTAGAACGGCAGCAGCAGTGCGAAGAACGGCAGCTGGCGGCCGACCATCTGGGCGAGCGTCGCGGGCGGCAGCGACGTGACCGCGCCGAGCACGGTGATCGGCACGCCGAGCGCGCCGAACGCGACCGGTGCGGTGTTGAACAGCAGCGTATAGGTGAGCGCTTCGAGCGCGGGGAAGCCGAGCGCGATCAGCAGCGCGCTCGTGATCGCGACCGGCGTACCGAATCCCGCGATCCCTTCGAGCAGGCAGCCGAACGAGAACGCGACGACGAGCAGCACGAGGCGGCGGTCGTCGGGCAGGTTGTCGAGCATCCACTGCCGGAACTGGTCGAAGCGGCCCGACTTCACCGCGATGTTGTACAGCAGCAGCGCGTTGAAGACGATCCACATCACCGGCACGACCGCGAGCGCCATGCCCGCGCCGACCGCGTTGAACGCGAGCGCGGCCGGCATGCCCCATGCGCCGATCGCGACCGCCAGGCCGGCGACGAGCCCGGCGAGCGACGCCTGCCACGCGGGGCGGCGCAGCACGCCGAGCGCGATCAGCGCGACCGCGATCGGGATCGCGGCGACGAGGAAGGACAGGAGCAGCGAGTTGGCGACCGACGTCAACGGCTGCGCGAAGACGATGCCGGGCGGTAGGGCGTCGGTGGGATTCATCGTGTCTCCAATGTGGGCCCGGGTTGGCGCTTTAGCGCTTATGTCGGACCGAGTGAGTGCTTCAGCACTTACTCGGACCCCATGCTTTGCACCGATCCCCATGCGTTGCGCGGTCGGCCCGGGTTAGCGCTTCAGCCCCCCGGATTCGGTGCAAAGCGGCGTTCAGCAGTCGCGACAACGATCGGTCGCTTGCGCACGCAACTACGTTGCACGGCCAACCGATCAGTCGCTTAAAAGAGGTTAGGAGGCGCGCGGCGCTTGTACAAGGGGGACAAGCCCGATACGCGGCGCCCCGACACAGCCCCCCTCCGCCGCAAGGTGGCCGGCAGATGGCGGGCAACTGTCGCGCTCGACAGGAACCCCGTCGCGAACGGTTCGCCGGAGTGCACGACGCCATCACCCGCGCAATGTTGCACGTGCGACCAAGGTGCCTGCCGGCGGGCGGGGTGTTTCGTTTGGCGTCCGAAGCCTAGACTGGCCGCATCGATTCCGCCCGCGCCGACAACGGCGCGGCACCGGACCCTCACGGAGCAAACACGATGAAGACGATGAAACACGCGGCAGGCGCGTGCCTGCTGATCGGCGCGGCCTTCGCCGCCCACGCGCAGGCCGCATCGACGCTGACGCGCGCGCAGGTCCGCCAGGAACTCGTGGAGCTGCAGGCCGCCGGCTACCGGACGAGCCTCGCGAGCAGTCCCGACTTTCCGGAGAACATGCAGGCGATCATGCAGCGTGCCGCGCAGGCGCGCGGCGAGGATGCCGGTTACGGGAGCAACGGCCGGGCGAACGTGGAATCGGGCAAGCCGGCGCTGCCGCCCGCGACCGGTCGCGGCACATACGCCCATCACTGATGGCTGACTGAACCGGATTGAACGCGTCACGGCGCGGGTGCAACCGGCGACGCAGATGCGCACCGCGCACCGCGCCGACCGACGCGGTGCCCGTGCGCGATCGTCAGACGCTGAAGCGGTTCAGCGTGTACGCGCGATAGGCCGCGACGAACGCGTCGAACGATCCGGCCTCTTTCGCTTCGATCTCGGCCTGCTCGGCCAGCGATTTCGCGGCGAGCGCCTGCTCGGTGCGCAGCGTCTCCGCCGACGGCGGATGCGCGCGGAAATACTCGGCATGCACTTCGCTCTGCGCCAGCGCGAACCCGAGGAACGACTGCCCGTTCTCGCGCATCGTGCGCAGCACGCGCGCGGACGACGTGCGCTCCGGATCGGCGAGCTTCTCGCGTTGCGCGGCGATGGCACGCGCATGCTCGTCACCGCCGCGGATCTCGTCGAGACGGCGGCCGACGGTTTCGATATCGGCCATCAGCTGGTCCGCCCACGCCTGCAGCGTGATCGACTCACCGTCGCGCGACAGCATGAGCCCCGGCTTGCGGCCTTCCATCGTCACGCTGCCGAAGTTCGCGTTCGCTTCCTTGTACGCGGGGCAGTCGAGCGCCGGGCTCTCGTCGAGCGCGCACGCGAGCAGGAATGCGTCGATGAAGCGCGCGGTCTCCAGCGCGATGCCGGTCGGCTCGAACGGATCGATGTCGAGGCAGCGCACCTCGATGTACTGCACGCCGCGCGATGCAAGCGCATGCAGCGGGCGCTCGCCCGAATACGTGACGCGCTTCGGCCGGATCGTCGAGTAGAACTCGTTCTCGATCTGCAGCACGTTCGTGTTGATCTGGATCCACTCGCCGTCGCGATGCGTGCCGATCGCCTCGTACGCCGGATACGGCTCGCTCACGGCCGTCGACAGCGCGTCGAGATAACCGGGCAGCGTGTTGTAGTCGACTTGCAGCGCGGCCTGGGCGGTCGTGTTCGAGTAGCCGAGATCGCTCATCCGCAGGCTCGTCGCATACGGCAGGTACAGCGTATCGGCGTCGAACGTATCGAGCCGGTGCGGCTTGCCGCGCAGGAACTTCGTGTCGAGCGCGGGCGACGCGCCGAACAGGTACATCAGCAGCCAGCTGCGGCGGCGGAAGTTGCGGATCTGCGCGAGATAGCGCTCCGACTGGTAATCGACGAGCGTGGCCGTCGAGCCTTCTTCCGCATGCAGGCGCCGCCACACTTCCTCGTGCAGCGAGTAGTTGTAGTGAATGCCGGCGATGCACTGCATCGTGCGGCCGTAGCGATACGCGAGGCCGCGCCGGTACACCGTCTTCAGGCGGCCGATGTTCGACGTGCCGTAGTCGGCGATCGGAATCTGGTCGTCGGCCGGCAGCAGGCCCGGCATCGATTCGTTCCACAGCATCTCGTCGCCGAGCGACGCATACACGTAGCGATGCAGATCGTCGAGGCGTTCGAGCGTGATCGCGGCGTCGCTTTCCGCGGGCGTGATCAACTCGATCAGCGCTTCGGAGTAGTCGGTCGTCAGCGCCGGATGCGTGAGCGCCGAACCGAGCGTGCGCGGATGCGGCGTGAACGCGATCATCCCGTCGCGCGTCACGCGCAGGCTTTCCTTTTCGATGCCGCGCAGGCCGTCGGGCAGATGCTGCCGCGTCGGGCCCGAGCTCAGCGCTTCGAGGCGATTCAGCAGCAGTTCGGACTGGCGGTGAGTCATGGTGTTCGACATGGAGACGCAAGTGCGTGACGGCCGCGCGCAGAACGCCGCGCGCGGCCGGCTGGATTGTTGGTCGCTTCGTTGGTAGCGGGCACTTTAACATCTCGCCGGAACACGCGCTTGAGGTGGCCCCGGGCATGGCGCGCGGGCCGGAGCGGGCCGCCGGACGGGCCGATCGCGGCTGTCGTGTCTTGTGTCACCGGTTCCAGGCGGCGCCGATGGGCGCGTCGGTCACGCGCATTCGTCCTACGGAACCTCAAGAGCTGGCAGACCTCGCGCGGTCGCACCCGACCGCGGGCCGTCGTCGTCGCCCACCATCACCCGCCGCGCGCGCCGCCCGCCCGGTCGGCCACCTCGTTCCACAAATGCAGCGCCGCATACGCGCGCCACGGCCGCCAGCCTTCGGTGCGGCGCTTCTGGCTCGCCAGCCGGTCGAGCGCCGGATCGCGCGCGGCGATCGACTGCATCAGCACGAGATCGGATGCCGGCCACGCATCGGGGTCACGCCACGCGCGCATCGCGATGTATTCGACGGTCCACGGGCCGATACCAGGCAGATCGAGCCACGCGCCGCGCAGCGTCGCGAGATCGGCATGTGCGCGGTCGACCGGTACGTCGCCGGCCGCCACCGCGCGCGCCACGCCCGTCAATGCCGCCACCCGCTTGCCGGGCATCCCGATCTTCTCGAGATCGCACGCGGCCAGCGCGTCGGGCGTCGGGAACCGCCAGGCAGGCATGCCGTCTTCAGGCACGACACGCTCGCCGGCCCGTTCGACGAGCCGGCCGACGATCGTCGTCGCGGCCTTCACGCTCACCTGCTGGCCGACGATCGCACGCACGGCCAGTTCGAAGCCCGACCATGCGCCCGGCACGCGCAGCCCCGGCGCGGCCTCGACGAGCGGCGCGAACCATGGATCGCGCGCGAGCCCGCCGCCGATCGCGGCCGGATCGGCGCCGAGGTCGAACATCGTCGCGACGCGCGCGGCGAATGCATCGTCGACGTGACGGGCCACCGCCCCTTCGACCGTCGCGATCAGGCAATGCTTGCGCGGATGTTTCGTGACCGTGAGCCGGCCCGAGTCGCCATGCAGGTCGACGATGCGGCGATACACGCCGTCCGCGACCTGCTCGACGCCCGGAATCGCGCGCCCGCTGAAAAAGCGCAGCACGCGTGCCCAGTCGTAGGGCGCCTTGAAGCGCAGCTCCATCTGCGCGGACGGCGGCACATGGCCGCCGTTCACGATTGACGTGATCGTTATTTTGTCGATGCTCAAACTGCGCTGCCCTCCGTCACGGCTTCGTTTTCATCGTGGTGGACATGGCGTGCCTCGGACGCGAGCAGCGTGGCCTTGCGGCGCACGCCCCAGCGATACCCGGACAGCGCACCGCCCTTTTGCACGACGCGGTGACACGGGATCGCAAGCGCGACCGGGTTCGACGCGCACGCGGACGCGACAGCGCGCACCGCGCGCGGCGAGCCGAGCGCCTCGGCAATCTCCGAGTAGCTGCGCGTTTCGCCGTATGGAATATGCGTCAGCGCCTCCCACACGCGCTGCTGGAACGCGGTCGGCGCGATGTCGAGCGGCAGGTCGAACGCATGCCGCGTGCCGCCCAGGTACGCGCGGATCTGCGTGACGAACGGCGCGAGCCGTGCCGACGATTCAACCAGTTCGGCGCGCGCGAACGCGTCCTTCAATTCGCCGACGAGCAACGCCGGCTCGTCTCCAAACGCGATCCGGCAGATGCCCTGTTCGGTTGCGGCGACGAGCACCGTGCCGAGCGACGTCGATGCGGTCGCATAGTCGATCCGCAGGCCAGCGCCCTGGCGGCGGAACGCGGACGGCGCCATCCCGAGTTCGCGCGGCACCGACGCATAGAGCCGCGACGGCGAGTTGAAGCCCGCGTCGACGGCCGCCTGCGTGACCGGCTGCCCGCTTTGCAGCGCCTGCCGCAGCGCGGCGCCGCGCTGGGCGGCCTGGTACTGCCGCGGCGACACGCCGACCACGCGCTTGAAGAGCCGCTGAAGGTGGAACGGGCTGACGTGCACGGCATCGCTCAGTTGCTGGAGCGTGAGCCGCTCGGCATGCGCGTCGAGCACCGCGCACGCGCGGTTGACGATCTCGAGCTCGCGCGGCAGCCCTTCCGGCTGGCAACGCTTGCAGGGCCGGAAGCCGGCCGCACGCGCGGCGGCTGGATCGACGAAGAAGGACACATGCTCGCGGCGCGGCAGCCGCGACGCGCAGGTCGGGCGGCAGAACACGCCGGTCGTGCGCACGGCATAGAAGAACGCGCCGTCCGCATGCGGATCGCGCTCGGTCACGGCGCCCCAGCGGGCATCGTCGGTCGGATAGGCGGTTTTCATCTGAACCTCGCACTCTCTAGTGTAGATGTGCCTACTCTAGACATCGGCACGTGCCGTCGCGCCCCGAATCTTGCTCTGTGATTCGTGCCGGCGAATCGGGGTCACATCAATCGACAATCAATCGGACAAACCGCGTGCGCCGGCCGCTCCGACGCGGGTTTCGTCATCGACCCGTCACCATTTTGCTGCAGTGCGGATGCGACAAATCGCCGTCCTGACGTTTTTTTACACTCGAAATATTGCGTCGCACCATCGCCGTGTGTATAGTTGGAACTGTCTCCTCCATGTCTCCTCCTGATATGGATTAAGCCCGTTCCGCTCTGCGTGAACGGGCTTTTTTTCGTCCGTCGATTGTGCCGCGTTCCGGCGGGCGGCGCAGGCGCGATGCGTCTACACTCGATGCTCGATGACCGCGAAGGAGTATCCGCCCATGAAACCCACCATCCGCGCGATCGATCACATCGTGCTGCGCGTGACCGACATGGCGGCGATGACGCGCTTTTACTGCGACGCCGTCGGCTGCCACGTGGAGAAGGAACAGCCCGATCTGGGCCTCGTGCAGTTGCGCGCCGGCGATGCGCTGATCGACCTGCTGTCGGTCGGCGGCCCGATCGACCGTCCCGACAGCGGCCCGCCCGGCACGGGACGCAACCTCGATCACCTGTGCCTGCGCGTCGAGCCGTTCGATCCCGACGCGCTGATCGCGCATTTCGCCGCGCATGGCGCGCAGCCGGGCGCTCCCGCGGAACGCTATGGCGCCGGCGGCTACGGGCCGTCGATCTACCTGTTCGATCCGGAAGGCAACATGCTGGAATTCAAGGGGCCGCCGGCCGCGATCGGCTGAACGCGGCCGGTGCGCGGGCCGTCACGCGCCCGCGCGCGCCTTCAGGACCGTCCATTCGACCGCGACCGGATCGTGGTCGGCGCTCGAGATCCACGCCGTGCCGTCCTGCACCGTGCACTGCAGGCGCATCGTGCGCTCCGCGAGCTGCCCGAGCGCGGTCGCGACGCCGTCGGCAAGCAACAGCACCTGCACGTTGCGCAGCCGCTCGACCTTGCTGCGCACACCCTGCCACCAGATATCCGACGCCTTGCCGCCGTACGCGATCACCGTGACCTGCCCCGCGCGGCCGGCCGCCTTCGAGATGCGCCGTTCGTCGGGCTGGCCGGCCTCGATCCAGACGTCGATCGCGCCCGTCAGGTCCTTCTGCCACAGATCGGGCTCGTCGACGTCCGACAGCCCCTTGCAGAATTCGAGCCGCTCGTGCGCGAACAGCGCGAACGCGACGATGCGCACCATCATCCGGTCGTCGGTTTCCGATGGATGGCGCGCCACCGTCAGCGCGTGATCGGCGTAGTAATGCCGATCCATATCGGCGATTTGCAGTTCGGCTTTGTAGATCGTGGATTTCAGCGCCATGCGGATGCGGCCCGGGCGGGCATTCGGTTCGGTCGGGCCGTGATGATACCGAATGCGCGCCGTCCGGCGCGTGTCATGTGCGACCCACAGCACAACGGCCCGGCATCGGCCGGGCCGTGTTCGGTTCGCGCCGCCGGCTCATCGGGCCGGCGCGCTCGCGCGTCGTGCGACTGCGCGGGTTATTGCTTGACGAAGCGCGAATCGGTCCAGAGACCCTGCTGGTCGCTGTTGTCGGCGCTGACGAACTGCACGTCGCCCTGGTCGACCGACACCACGCGGAAGCGCTGGCCTTCCGGCACCGACAGGCAACGGTAGTCGTCGAAGTACTGCTGCTTCGCCTGCGACTTGCCGTCACGCTCGTGACCCAGTACGGAGTCCAGATTGTCTTTCGACAGGCAGCCCCATGCGTTCTTCGTCAGCTGGATTTCCTGCTTCGGCTTGACGGCCGAATCGCCGCCTGCCTGGGCAATCGACACCACGGCAAATGCGCCGACGAGGGCAAAAAGGATACCGGTTCGTTTCATCATGTTCTGTCTCCAGGCTTGCGGGCACCAGGCTTGGGTTAGCTATGTGTTTAAAGATGATCGTGAACCCGCGTTTTTCACTTTAGAAGACCGGCAAGCGATAGCAAGCACATTTGTTGTGCGACCGCAATAGCGGCGGATTGTCGCACCCCGCACGCAGCCCGTTTTACGCGCAATGCGCGCGGGGTGCGCTGCCTGCCGCGCAGTGGACAGGCCCGTGACGTCGGGCGGAAAACGTTGCCCGGCAAGGCTTTCAGCAGAATTACAACGCACCGGTTGAACGGTTTGGATAATCCATTTCGATATCCCGACCATTTTGATGCGTTGCACATAAAGTCATCCGAAACGATCCGACTTTACCGCAGCGCGGAATCGCACTTACCTGATACAAGAAAAATGCCAGGTATAAGCGCACCCGTATTTATCCGTATTTCCCCGCATACGGCCGACGCCCGTGGCGGTCCTGCCGCACGCATCTTTCATCGGAGTTTTACCCGGCTTTATTCAGGCCGATTGCTGATGCTCGAAATAATCGCGCTGGAAGATGCACATGCGATAAGCATTGTGATACGCGCCGTTTCCGAAAAATTCTTCCTTCAATTCGGCCTCGTGCTGGAATCCGCATTTCTCGTACACGTGAATCGCCGCTGCATTCGACGTATCGACGATCAGGTACAGCTTGCGCATGTTCAGCACCTTGAATGCGTACTCGATCGCGAGGCGTGTCGCCTGGCCCGCATAGCCGCGCCCCTGGCATTGCGGCGCGATGATGATCTGGAACTCGCCGCGGCGATGGATGTAGTCGAGCTCGATCAGCTCGACGAGGCCGACCAGTTCGCCTTGCGCATCGACCGCGACGAAACGGCGCTCGCGCTGGTCGTGCACGTGACGATCGTACAGTTGTGACAGTTCCGAGAAGGTTTCGTACGGCTCCTCGAACCAGTAGCGCATGATCTTCGCGTCGTTGTTCATCTCGTGGACGAAGCGCAGGTCCTGGCGCTCCAGCGGCCGCAGCGCGAGCGTGTTGGTATCGTTCTGGAGTTGCATGTTCATGTCCTTTTTTGATGCCGGCGCACGTGCGGAACGCCCGTGTTCGGGCCCGTTCCGCACTGTAAGAAGTTGAACGCGGGCGAAGTTCAGAGCCTAGAATGGGAGCAAGGGTTCCTGCCACCGCAAGGAGGCTATCGTGATGGAGCAAGTCATACTCGGAATTTTCCTCGTGCTGCCGCTCGTCATCGTGGCGGCGCTGTTCTCCGACGAACTTTGGCAGGAGCATCGGCGTCAGCATCCGCGCGACGAAAACGCACCGCACATCGACTGGAAGCATCCGTGGCGCCGCGTGCGACGCGGGCATTGAGTCGATCGCCGTCCATCCGCAGGGCGCCCAGGTCGGGCCGCCCCGAGTCGTGCAACGCGTGGCGTGCCCCTTGGTGCACCCCTATTCCGCTTCGATCCCATTCCCGCTCAACCCGCGAGACGCCGACGTGAACAACAAGCCCGCTCTCCCTCCGCACGATATCCCTCACGAAACGATCGATCTGCAGATCGCCGACGTGCTGGCGGCCGTCCGCTACCCGGCGAACAAGGATGCAATCGTCGATGCCGCGCGCGACGCCGGCGCCAGCAACGAAGTGCTGTCGATGCTCGACGGCCTGCCCGAACAGGACTACGCGGACGTCAACGCCGTCACGCACTGGGTCGCCGGCAACTTCGGCCCGGGGCTCGGCATTTGAGCGCGAGCGAATAACGCGATAGGATCGGACCGCACCGGTCGCGCCGCGGCCGGATGCGTGGCGCCCGGCGCAAGACCGGGCGTTTCAGCACGCGTGCCCGGGGGACTCCATGGAAGGCATCCTGATCCAGCATACGACGCGACGTCAGCTCTGGTTCGGCGCGCTGACGACGCTCGTCATCGTGCTCGTGCTCGGGATCGCCGCGCCGCACGCAAACGTCGCACTGCCGGCCGTCGAGCCGTTCATGCCGATGTGCGCACTCACCGTGTTCACGACCGCGAGCATCGCGGCGTTCTTTCTCGGCGCGCAGTTCACCGTGACGCGCCAGCCCGTGCTCGGCGCGCTCGGCGGCGCCTATGCGTTCACCGCACTCGCCGTCGCGCTGCAGCTGCTCACCTTTCCCGGCGTGTTCGCGCCGCATGGCCTGCTCGGTGCGCGCCCGCAAAGCGCCGCGTGGATGTGGATCTTCTGGCACGCGGGCTTTCCGTGTTTCGTGATGGCCGCGCTGCTCGCGCGCGAACGACTGACGCGCACACCGGTCGGCACGCAGCAGACACGCCGGTGGACGGTCGCGCTCGTCGGCGGGCCTGCCGCCGCGGCCGCGCTGCTGTGCGCGCTCGCGCTGAACGTGTCGCTGCCGCCCGCGTTCCATTCGCCCGGCGACACGGCCGTGCTGCCCGTCAGCGGCGTCGCGCTCGCCGTGTGGATACTCAATGCGCTCGCGCTCGTTGCCGTGCTGGTCACGGGCCGGCTGCGCACGACGCTCGACCTGTGGCTCGCGATCGCCGTGCTCGCGTGCCTCACCGACACGACGCTGAACCTGTTGACCGCAAACCGCTTCACGGTCGGCTGGTATGTCGCACGCGTGTTCAGCATGTTCACGCCCGGCGTGCTCGTGTGTGTGCTCGCCTGGGAAGTGACGACGCTGTACCAGCAGTTGTTCGAGGCGCACGCGACGCTGATTCGTTCTTCCGCGCGCGACGGGCTGACGGGCGCGTTCAACCGCAGCCACTTCAACGATCATTTCCACACGCTGTTCCTGCAGGCCAGAAGGCAAGGCGAACCGCTGTCGCTGCTGATGGTCGATGTCGATCACTTCAAGGCGTACAACGACGCGTTCGGTCACGTGAAGGGCGATGCGTGCCTGATCGCGGTCGCGAATGCGCTGGCCGGCGCCGTGAGGCGGCCCGCGGATATCGTCGCGCGTTACGGCGGCGAGGAGTTCGCGATCGTGCTGCCGAACACGGGTGCGCGCGGCGCGCGGGTGGTCGCCGACGAGTCGCGCGAAGCGGTGCTGCGGCTCGATCTCGCGATGCCTGCTTCGCCGGCCGGGCGCGTCAGCGTGAGCGTCGGCTGTGCGACCGTGTCGGCCGACGATCTGTCGACGCCCGATGCATTGATCGAAGCCGCCGATGCCGCGCTGTATCGTGCGAAGGATACGGGGCGAAACAGGGTCGTCGTCGCCTGAATACGTCTGCTGTTTCGGGCATTTGTTCCGGTCATTTTGACCGGAATAATCTGCCGTTACGGATTGCGCAACAGGGATACCAACGCTTACAGCCGGTGTTGCGGGCGCTCGCTATGCTGGGTTTCATATTGAACCCGAGCAGGTGACCGCGATGAAGAAGACCCTTTTGCTGATTGCCGGCGTCGCCGTATTGTTGAGCGGCTGCATCGTGGTGCCTGATGGTGGCGGGTATTACGGTGGTGGTGGCGGGTATTACCATCACCGTCATTGGGATTGATGTCGTGAAGCGTGAGGCGCTTCGACGGGAGGATGGCCGAGGCAGGCGTCGTCCCGATTATGCGCCGTTCGGATAGGGCGACGATTTCGTCGGCCGTCGCACGCCGCGTTGGCCTGAATTCTGGTCGGATGACAGGAAGTCTACCGACTGACATCGTCCAGGCCATACGCCACATCACGCGCAGACACATCACGCGCAGAACATTTCCTTGTTCCCAACTTGAAATCGAACGACCGGGACACCCACGGGGCACGGGGTTCCCGGCCGTCGGCCGGTCGGAAATCCCCCTGAAGAAATCAAGCAACCGCGCTGCTCGGCCAGCGCAATCGCGCGCGCTCGGTTGGCGCAATCGGTAAAATCGAACAATTCATATTAGTTACGGATACCGAATCATATTCGTCCGATTGATCCACGTTTCTTACTTGGAATAGCGTCTCTAGGCGGGTTATTCCATTTACTGAGACAGGGAAGCCGGATGAAAAACGAGCACGAAGCACCGACGCATCTTTTTGCCACCATTGGCGCTCTCACGGAACGCGGCGGACGCGTCACCGCAGCAACCAGCGGACTCACCTTGGCCGGGCTGGAAGTAGCCCGCGTGGGCGACGTCGTGACCTACGACGACGGCAGCGAGGCCGTGATCATTGATGGGGCGGGACACGTCCATAGCGGCGACAAGCCCTTTGCATTGGTTGGCAGCCGCTTGAGCAATGGCGATCGCATTACCGAAACGCTGCGCACCGCATGGGGCATTCATGTGCCCGAGGGACGAAGCATTCCGGGGCTATTCGATCCGGCCTATGTGCCGCCGCCCGCACCGCCCACCTACAGACTGGCGGTACGCGGCGCGACGACGGCACGCGGCGGCGTGTTGCGCGAGCCGTCCGGCACGTGGGAAGTAGCAGAGCACTTGGGCAAGGCAGGCGCCGTAGGCGACCTGATCCACTATCCGGATGGCTCGACCGCGCGCATTGCGAATGGCTTGGGTTTAGCCGACCGCCCTGACTTCGCGCCGCTCGCATTCGTCGGCAGCGAACTCGATAACGGCGACACGATCACCGACAGTCCCGAGCGACACGGTGAGGCGTCGTCCGTCGTATTCACCCTCGTCCCCCATTCGCCCCAAGCCGGCTGAGGTGGCCGCGATGATTCGCTACTTTCTTGCAAAAGGCGATCGCGCCAGGGATGCGGTGATTATCGAAGGGCTCGACTCCGTAACCTGTTCGAACCCGCCGCCGAGCGTCAATATCGCCACGCTCGACATGAAAACCTACTGCACGGCCTGCAAGCGGGAGGGATACATCGCACCGCTGGGGCCCCGTTGGCCGGGTACAGGCCCAAACGGCAAGCAATGGGCATTGAGCGGGGATATCAATGTCTGCGGCTGCAGTCCGCCGCCCGTCTTCTACGCCGAACGCGGCATGCAAATGACCTTCACCGCCGCCCAGGTCGCGACGTTGAACGGAGGCAAGCCCGGCGCTGCTCACTTGTCGCCCACGCCATCGGATGTCGCGCACGACGAGCAATTTACCTTGCTCGATGACGCGCGCCGCCCGCTCGCAAACGTCCGTTACCGAATCGTTACCCAAACCGGGCAATCCTTCACCGGCATCACGGACGCGGCCGGACGAACGTCTCGAATCGCCACCGACGCAGCGGCATCCTTGAAAATCTATACGAAAGGATACTGAAGCAATGAACGACTTTTCCCCAAAAAACAGATACGGTTTCAAAGTTGACGAAAACGATGAATGGGTTCTCGTTCATTCGGGTGCTGTTACCAACACCAACCCGGGGTCAATGGTCTATGTGTCCATCAACACAACGCCCATTTGCCCCAACATGAGAAACAATGATTTCCGCTCGCTAATAATGCGACTTCGAGATACAGCGCTAATTCTAATTTCAGAGCGCATATCTGATTTAATCAAATGGGACAAAGGAGCAAAAGATCGAGTGCAATTTTGGTTCGGTCGAAGTGATGAGACAATACGCAAAAAACTACAATCCGGCCTCCCGAAACTCGCGGCCGCCATGCACGAGCTTAAGCCAGAGAAGATCATTAGATGGGATGAGCAGCACAAGAGGCAACTCACGTGCTCAGTGGCACCTGATACTGGCACCAACGATGCAGCCGTGTGCAAGCCTGATTCGGCACGCCGCATCATCGCGATCTATCCACATTTTTGCACCGTCGAGGATGTTTATGTTGCCGGAAACTGCAAACTAAAAATCCTTATCCATGAATGCTCACACTACATTGACACATTCGATGCAGATGACGTCAACTATGGTTTTGCCAGTGGAATTGGTTACTGGGCACAAAACGATTCGGACGGCGCAAGCAGAAATGCAGATAACATTGCGTGCTATGTCGCACATTTTGACGACATGGACGAATTTAGAAGAAAGAATATTTGGTGACCGCATGTCAAAAATTCCACTTTCCATCGCTGCATTAATAAGCGCGTTTTGCATTCAACACGCTAGCGCCTGCACGATATCTGAAAATATGCTTGAGAGTGTACCTCTAAATTACGCCGGCATACCTAATGCATATCGACTAAAAATGACAGATATGGTATTGGCCGCACGACGATGGCCTGATGTTGAAATACAAGCACAAATCATTGCTAGTGCGTACGCCGGTGAACATAACGCCTTGCGCCTAGCTCAATCAAGAGGCGAACAACTGAAAAATTTTTTGATGCAACTCGGCATCAAGTCTCAATATATCTATGTTGACACACACATAAATCGAACCGTATATCCGGTCGATAGTACCGGCCATGGAGGGTACCTGCAACTTGGCGTAAGCCTTTTACCTCTTTGCAAAAATGGATGCGAGAGATTATGCAATGATCCACGGGTCACACCGACAACAAAGCTCATCAATTAGACAATGCCAAAATCTATTCTCGACTTGCCCCTCATCACCTTTTAGCCACCCGTGGCATTCCAAAGAATAAGCCGTTGGAGGTAACGTGAAAATTTTAACCATATCATTAACCGCATCGATCTCAGCTTCATCTCTTCTGTCTGCAAATGCTATGGCAGAGTGCCAAGGATCGCAAAATTTGCCGTCGCGGCAATCATTCGTAGCCTTCGCATCAAATAGCCACACAATTGCCGAATTGGAAAGAAATCAGCTAAGTAAGTGGGCTTCTGAAATGAACTCAAAATATCCAATTCAAAACTGGATCACCGTAATTGGCGGCGCCTCAAGAAATGAAATCGAACCTTATCAACTTGCAACAAAGCGCGCTTCCGCAGTGGCAAAAACCATCATAGATGACGGCTTGATAAACGCACCGATTCAGATAAATATGCAAATCAACCCAACTAATAGCACCACCGAATCAAGCGCGGAAACTCGTGAAGTTACCGTTCAAGTGAGTCCTGGATGCCCCAACAACTGCTGTGACGGCATGTAATCTCGCACTGCTGGCAATCACATCAATGATGCATGACGCACTCGGGCGGTGCGCCTATCGGGGCACACCACACGGTCCCAGACAACGCGCCGCCGCGCATCGCAAAATGAAAGCTCATCTCAAAGACATCGTCGGACGTACATGGGTCGCGCTCACGGTATCCGCATGCATTAGCATCGCGCCCGCATCGGCATGCACCATTGCGGAATCAATTCGAATCCCGCTACCGCTAAACAACACCGATTTTTCTAATTCTGACAGACTAAAAATTGCTGACGCTGCAATCGAGGCGAAGACGTGGCCGAACGTTGAAATTCAAGCCGTCGTCATATCCGGTGCTTATACGAAGGAACGGAACGGCGAACGCCTTAAAGACGAGCGCGCCAAAGTTGCGGCCGCATATCTAACGCAACTAGGAGTCAAGAGTGAAAACATCATCATCGAAAAAAAGACGTTCACTGATGACATGGTACGAAATAGCGATGGAACGCTAGACTTGTATCAGATCGATATCGAACTAGCCCCGCTTTGCCGGGGTGGATGTCAAAAGCTCTGTGACGACCCGCGCGTGACGCCGCGAAGCAGAATGATCCAGTGAAAGCCATCGACTCGCTCCCCCAACTCGAGCCCGACCTGCAGCATTTGCAACGGTTCTACTAGCGCCTCGGTCCACGCATTCTCCCGGTTGATGCCGTGAAATATGCTTTTCCCGAACCCGTCGCTCGGACCGATGCCCCCGCCTTGGCAAGACTTCGCCAATCGATCCGCAAAGCGCCCCGGAGAATTTCAACGGAAGAACGCCAAAGCAGGCACCTCAGCCCACCATGCTGGCGACAGTAGCCCAACGACATCCGCTGCCAGACCTCGGCACCCCTCACCGTCCAATCACTTCCCGATACAAAACCTGCTGAAAATCACCCCCAGCAGATCATCCGAAGTGAACTCCCCGGTAATCGCATTGAGCTGTTCCTGCGCGAGCCTCAACTCCTCGGCAAACAGATCGAGCGACTGCGCCCGTTGCTCCGCATGATCCGCCGCCTGTGCCAAATGCTCCTGCGCGGCCCGCAACGCGATCAGATGCCGCTCGCGCGCGAGATACACGCCCTCAGCCCCCGCCTGCCACCCTGCGATCCGCAGCAGCTCCGCGCGCAGCATGTCGATCCCGTCGCCGCGCTTGGCCGACAGGTGCACCTCGGTCAGATCCCCTGCCGCCACCGGATGCTCGACGCAAGCCGGCACGCCGGTCAGATCCGTCTTGTTCAGCACGCGCACCACCGGCACGCCGCCCGGAAACCGCGCCGCGATCGTCCCGTCATCCGGCGTCATCCCCGTGCGCGAGTCGAGCAGATGCAGCACGACATCCGCGCGCTCGATCTCGCTCCACGTGCGCGCAATCCCGATCCGCTCGACTTCGTCCTCCGTCTCGCGTAGCCCGGCCGTATCGATGATATGCAGCGGAATCCCTTCGACCTGGATCGTTTGCGCAACCTTGTCGCGCGTCGTCCCGGCGATCGGCGTGACGATCGCCAGCTCCGCGCCGGCCAGCGCATTCAGCAACGACGACTTGCCGACGTTCGGCTGCCCCGCGAGCACGACCGACAACCCTTCGCGCAACAGCGCGCCCTGCCTCGCGTCACCGAGCACGTGCACGAGCTGCGCGCGGATCTTCGCGAGCTTGCCGCGTGCGTCGGCCGCTTCCAGGAAATCGATCTCCTCTTCCGGAAAATCGAGCGTCGCCTCGACCAGCATCCGCAGCGTGATCACGTCGTCGACCAGCGCATGGATCTGCCGCGAGAACGCGCCGTCGAGCGAACGCCCGGCCGAACGCGCCGCGGCTTCGGTGCTCGCCTCGATCAGGTCGGCGACGGCCTCGGCCTGCGCGAGGTCGAGCTTGTCGTTCAGGAACGCGCGCCGCGTGAACTCGCCCGGCTCCGCGAGCCGCAGGCCGAAGCCCCGCCCCGCGTCCAGGCAGCGCTGCAGCAGCAGCTGCATCACGATCGGCCCGCCATGCCCCTGCAGCTCGAGCACGTGCTCGCCGGTGTACGAATGCGGCGCCGGGAAATACAGCGCGATCCCGCGGTCGAGCGGTGCGCCGTGCTCGTCGAGGAACGGCACGTAGCTCGCATGACGCGGCGCAAGCTTCTGCCCGCACAACGCGTCGATCAGCGGCAGCGCGGCCGCCTCGCCGCCGCGCCCGAACGACACGCGGACGACACCGATGCCACCCCGGCCAGCAGCAGTGGCAATGGCGACGATCGGATCGGAATCGGTAGCGAGCATGGGAATCGGATGAATCGGGTGATCAGGCAGTGAGTGGTGCGCCCGCGCAACAGTTCGGGCATCGGGACGCCGGCATTGTAGCGTGCCGGCCCACACGCCACCGGCCGCCACGCAGGATTCGGACTCGCCCGAATTTATCCCGACGGGGATAAGCCGGGTATCAGTTCAGCGCAATGTCACGGCGGCCGTTTCGGACAAGTATGCCTGCCGGAGCGGCCTTACGCTGCGTCCCTCAATTCCATCGCCCATCCCGGGCAAGGTCGGGATTCGTCTGAATGGGATATGTTTATCCCATATGGTTGTCTTAAGTGCGGCGGTGGAATTGCACAATCTCCCCCATGCCGACATCCGAAGAAAAAGCCGCGTTCTCGGAACGCCTGAAATTCGCCCTGCGGCGCAGCCCGGAGAAGGTCGCCGGCGCGACGGAACTTGCGAACCGATTCAATCTGCGCCACCGCGGAGCGCATCCCGTTTCTCCGCAAACCGCGCACAAATGGCTGACGGGCCGCACGATTCCGACGTCGGACAAACTCGAAACGCTCGCCGAATGGCTGCGCGTCGAACAGCACTGGCTACATTACGGCCCGTCGCCGAGCGTGATCGAACACCCGACGCCGCAACCGTTGCCGCGCGACGAACGCTATCCGCCGACGCCCGAGACGATCGAACTCGCATCGAAGATCGAGGCACTGTCGCCGCATCAGCGCTACCTCGTCCAGGAACTGATCGAACAGTTCTACGGCGAACCGAAAGTCGAAGCGAAGAAAGCCTGAACGGAAACGGCACGCGCATCGCACGCCGCGCGCCGCCGTCCGGAAACAAAAAAGCCGCATGGATCGAACCATGCGGCTTTTTTGCGTACGCAGCGGGCGGAGGGCCGCCCGCGTGCGACAGGCGTCAGGCCGGTTTCTTCTTGGCCCCGCCGAGCTTGCGCGTGATGTAGTACTGCTGCGCGATCGACAGCACGTTGTTCACGACGTAGTACAGCACGAGGCCGGCCGGGAAGAAGAAGAACATCGCCGAGAACGCGATCGGCATGAACTTCATCATCTTCGCCTGGACGGGGTCCGGCGGCGTCGGGTTCAGGCTCGTCTGCACGAACATCGACACGGCCATCAGCACCGGCAGGATGAAGAACGGATCGCGCTGCGACAGGTCGTGAATCCACAGAATCCATGGCGCGCCGCGCATTTCGACCGACGCGAGCAGCACCCAGTACAGCGAGATGAACACCGGGATCTGGATCACGACCGGCAGGCAGCCGCCGAACGGATTGACCTTCTCGGTCTTGTACAGCTCCATCAGCGCCGAGTTCATCTTCTGCGGATCGCTCTTGAAGCGTTCGCGCAGCGCCTGCATGCGCGGCGTGATTTCCTTCATGCGCGCCATCGACTTGTAGCTCGCAGCCGACAGCGGGAAGAACACGGCCTTGATCAGCAGCGTCAGCAGCACGATCGCCCAGCCCCAGTTGCCGACGTAGCTGTGGATCTTCTCGAGCAGCCAGAACAGCGGCTTCGCGATGATCGTCACCCAGCCGTAGTCCTTCACGAGCTCCAGGCCCGGCGCGATGCCTTCGAGCATGCGCTCTTCTTCCGGACCGGCGAACAGGCGTGCCTGCACGTCGGCCGACTGGCCCGGTGCAATCGCGGCGACCGGCTGCTTCACGCCGACGCGGTACAGCGTCGGATCGATCTTTTCAGCGTAGATGTCGCGCTTCACGCCCGTCTGCGGAATCCATGCCGACGCGAAGTAGTGCTGCACCATCGCGACCCAGCCGTTGTCGGCGGAGGTCACGTAGTCGGCCTTGTTCTTGTCGAGGTCGCTGAAGTTGATCTTCTGGAAGTGCTTCGCGTCCGTGTAGACCGCCGGCCCGAGGAACGTGTGCGAGAACATCGGCGTTTCGACGGCCGTGTTGTCGCGGACGAGTTCCATGTAGACCGTCGGCGTGACAGGCGCCGTGCCGACGTTGTCGATCTTGGTATCGACGCCGATCACGTAGCTGCCGCGCGTGAACGTGTAGGTCTTCACGACCTTCACGCCACCCTTCACCGGCGATTCGAACGACAGCTTCAGCGTGTTCTGGTCGCCCGTCAGCGACGTCGCGCCGGCATTCACCTGCGAGTAGACGTCGTTGTGGTTCGGGAAGTCGCCGCCGAGCAGGCCCGAGCGCGCGAGGTACGTGTGGCCGGCCGTGTGGTCGAACAGCGTGATGTACAGGTCGGGCTGCTTGCCGTCGCCCTGCTTCTTCAACGTCAGCTTGGCGAGCGTGCCGCCGCGCGTGTCGATTTCGCCGTCGTACACGTCGGTCGAGAACTTCACGAGCTGCGCCTGGGCGGCCAGTGCCGTCGTCGTCGGTGCGGCGCCGGCTGCGGCGGCAGGCACTTCACCTGCGGTCGTCGTCGTCGCGCCCGTGCCCGATGCGCCGCCGGCAGCGGCCGCGGGGGCCGTCTGCGTGGCGCTCGGGAAGAACATCGACGGGCGCCCATGGGACCGCTGCCAGTTGTCGTACAGCATGACAGCTGACATGAAGAAGATCACCCATAGGACGGTGCGTTTGATATCCATGCGTTGTCTCAGAGTCGATGGGACCGCGCGTCGGCTTCGCCGCGAGCGCGAGTGTCGGAGTTGGGCGGCGGGACGAGGTCGATGCCGCCCGCGGAAAACGGATGGCATCGGCACACGCGCCTGACGGCGAGATACGTGCCGCGCGCGGCGCCATGATACTGGATTGCCTCGCGCGCGTAATCCGAACAGGAAGGATAAAAACGGCAACGGTTGCCGAGCAGAGGGCTCACGGCAACCTTGTAGAAGCGCAGCAAGGCGATCAATACCGTTTCCATACCTTGGGCGGCGCCGTTCGGCGCCGCGTCAAAACCGGCCGGGCGGGCGCGAACGCCGCACCGCGGACGGATGCGTCACTCGGACGCGGGCTTCGACGCGCGGCGGGCGATTTCCCGGACTGCCCTGTCGAGCAGTTCGCGGATTTCGGCCGCGCACATCGCCGCGAGCGGGGCGGAAGCCGCGCTCGGCAGCGCTTTCTTGTCGAAGCGCGTGTGCTGCCGCAGCAGCAGGTCGTAACCGGCGAATTCGGCCCGGCGCAAACGAAACGCGTCGCGCGCCAGCCGCTTCACCAGATTGCGTGTGACTGCACGCGGCGCGTACTTCTTGCCGACGACGAGCCCCAAACGCGCGGGTTCACCGGTCGGCTTGCCGTAGATCACGAAGTGCGCGGACCGCTGCCAGGGGCGCAAACGAAAAACGGATGAAAATTCATCCGTTTTCAGAAGTCGCGCAGCTTTCGGGAAGGCGGCTTTCGTCTGCGACGGATTCGCACCCGGCTCGACGGCCCCTTCCGCAGCACTGCGGACGGCGGACACAGCGCGCAACCTGCCTTAGATGGCGAGGCGCTTGCGGCCCTTCGCGCGGCGAGCGTTGATGACCTTGCGGCCACCTGCCGTCTTCATACGGACACGGAAGCCATGGGTGCGCTTGCGGCGCGTCACGGACGGTTGGTAAGTACGTTTCATGATGTTCTCACTTGTTCGAGAATGTCGAAATTCAGGGGACCGCGTGCCCTTAACCGGAGGCATTCGGGCGAACGCAATCGCCGGGAATACAGGATTGGTTTTCGCGGAACCCGCTATTTAAACCGTTTTTCTCTTGACGGTCAATACTTTAGGAGTCACTCGCCTGTGCCCGCCCCGGCCGATCCGGCCCCGCGCCCCACAATCGCAGCCTGTGGATAAGTCCCGCTGTGGCTGCGTTTGGCGTTAGAATCTCGCCTTATCTCCAAGAATCCCGCACGCCGCCTCGGCTCGCGCCTGCCTCTCCACGACTGTGACGCAGGCGTCCGAGGCACGCTCGCACGACCGCTTCGGGCCTTGTTGCGCAACCGCGACAAGGGCGCCGGCGAGCCGCACCGTGCATGCAAAAAACGACAGCGACTTG